>JAFSTC010000078.1 GCA_017450705.1 Lentisphaeria bacterium
CAGTGGATAGAGCATCTGCCTTCTAAGCAGGTGGTCGCGGGTTCGATCCTCGCCCGGGCTACCATATTTTGGTCCCGATAAAGATTGGTGGATCCCCGGGGGAAGGGAAAAACATTTTTTCACGTGAAAAAAAGTTTTTCCCTTCCCCCGGGGATCCACCAATCTTTATCGGGACCAAAAAATGGTAGCCCGGGCGAGGATCGAACCCGCGACCACCTGCTTAGAAGGCAGATGCTCTATCCACTGAGCTACCGGGCCACGTTTGTGTCTGTATAATATTGCCGGGAAAAGGGGTTTTGTCAAGGGCAAAGCTCGAAAATTTTCCGGTTTGCGGCGGTTTGCGCTTCCGCATCGGAAAAGTTTTCCAGCGTCTCCCGGGCGGCGAGGAGCACGTCCTTGTCCTCCTCCCCGGTTTCCGCGCCCGACAGGTCCAGTTTCCGGCAGCAGTCGGCGGCGGTGGTGCTCTCCGGGGGCAGGGCGGGGACGTAAGCCTTTTCCTCGTCTCCCTCGGCCCGGAGGATCAGACCCGCGTCCAGAAGCGCCCGCAGTTCCCCGGCAAGGCGCATGGGCGAGCAATGGAGCCCTTCGAGAAGCTCCTCTTTTCCCGTTGCGCCGCGGCCCTCCACGAACTTTTTGTAGATCAGCGCGGTCACCGCCAGCTGGAGGATCCTGTGCCGCCGCAGGGGAAGCGCCGAACCCTGGTCGTCGAAAAGCCCCGAGTCCAGATGCTGGGCCACGAAGCCGATCTCCGCGCCGAAGAGGGCGATCTGCCACGACCACTGCATCCACATGAGGAACAGCGGCAGCGCGGCGAAGCTCCCGTAGATCCGGTTGTAGCGGTAGATGGATCCCTGCAGATAGACGAAACCGTCCTGCAGTATCTGAAAGGCCAGTCCCGCGATGACGCCGGCGAAGATCGCCGGGCCCAGGCGCACCTTGGTGTTCGGCGCGGCGAAGTAGATCGCCGAAAAGACGACGATCACCAGCAGCACGGGGATGATCGTTCCCAGCAGGCTCAGCACGTAGGCCGGAGCACCGCCGAGGAAGTTCAGATTCCCCGCCAGGCGGTCGAAGAACATCCGCAGGAAAACTCCGGCGCTGCTCAGCACCACCAGCATGATCGGGATGAGGAGCATGATCGCCAGATAATCGCTGAATTTCCGCAGCAGATTTTTCCTCGGCGGAAGTCCCCAGACGGCGTTGAAGGCCGATTCTATGCTGTTGGCCAGCCACATGACGGTCCAGATCAGCGCGACGACGCCCACGCCCGCCACCAGGCCGCCGCTGGCCTGCCTCAGCGTCGTATCCGCGAACTGGTAGACGTATTCCAGAAGCTCCTTGTGCTGGGCCAGTTTTTCGTTCAGCACGAGCCGCAGTTTCTCATCCATGGAAAATCCCTTGGCGATGCCGAACATCAGCGCCGCGATCGGCACGATGGCGAAGAGCGTGTAAAACGTGAGCGCCACCGCCCGCTGTTTGTTCTGGTCCGCACCGTAGCGTTTTGCGCTCAAAATGATGACCCGCGCTCCGAAGCGGAGCGGTCTCAGGATGTCGTCGAACATGTTTTTCCCCCCTGCGGCCTTTTCAGTTCTTTTTGCTCCAGGAGTCCTTGAGACTCACCGTCCGGTTGAAGACGGGGCGGTCGCTTTGGCTGTCCGGATCGACGGCGAAGTAGCCCGTCCGCTCGAACTGCATCACGCTCCCCGCGGGAAGCGCCGCCGCCGACGGCTCCACGAAGCCCTGCGCCGTCTTGACCGAGTCCGGATTGAGCTGCGTCAGGAAATCTTCCCCGTCCGCCCCCGGGAATTCCGCCGTGAACAGCCGGTCGTAAAGACGCATCTCCGCCGGCACCGCCGTCCGCGCGTTCAGCCAGTGGATCGTCCCCTTCACCTTGCGCCCGTCCGGCGAATTCCCGCCCCGGGTCTCGGGATCGAAGGTGCACAGCACTTTCGTCACGTTCCCCGCCGCGTCCGTCTCATAGGACTCGCACTTGATGTAATACCCGTAGCGCAGGCGCACCTCCCGCCCCGGCGCCAGGCGGAAATATCCCTTGGGCGGATCCACCATGAAGTCATTGCGGTCGATGTAGAGCTCCCGGCCGAAATCCAGCTTCCGGCTCCCGGCCTCCGGATCCTCCGGATTGTTCACAGCGTCCAGCGGCGGCACCCCCGTTTCCGGGAAATTCACGATCTCGACCGGCAGCGGATCCAGCACCGCCAGAAAACGCGGCGCCGTCGCGTTCAATTCCTCCCGGATGCTGTACTCCAACCGTGCCATGTCCGTCACACCGTCGAACTTGGTGATGCCTACCCCCTTGATGAAGTTCCTCACCGCCGCCGCCGGGACCCCGCGCCGCCGCAGTCCGCTGATCGTCGGCATCCGCGGATCGTCCCACCCGCTCACGTGATGCTCCTTCACCAGCTGCAGCAGCTTGCGCTTGCTCATCACCGTGTAGTTGAGGTTCAGCCGCGAAAACTCGATCTGCCGCGGCCTGTGCGGATAGTCCAGCGCCTCCAGCAGCCAGTCGTAGAACGGCCGGTGGATCTCGAACTCCAGCGTGCACAGCGAGTGCGTCACCCCCTCGAACGCATCCTCCAGCGGGTGCGCGAAATCATACAGCGGGTAGATGCACCACTTGTCCCCGTGACGGAAATGATGCGCACGCCGGATCCTGTAGATCACCGGATCACGCAGATTGATGTTGGGACTGGCCATGTCGATCTTCGCCCGCAGCACCATCGCCCCGTCCGCGAACTCCCCCGCCCGCATCCGGCGGAAAAGATCCAGGTTTTCCTCCACGCTCCGGTTCCGGTTCGGCGACTCCTTCCCCGGCTCCCGCAGATTGCCCTTGTACTTTTCCCACTCCTCCGGAGAGATGTCGCAGACATACGCCTTCCCCCGCCGGATCAATTCTTCCGCGCACTCGTACATCCGTTCGAAGTAATCGCTGGCAAAGTAGATCCGCTCCTCCGGATCGAACCCAAGCCACTTCACGTCCTCGATGATCGCATTGACGTACTCGTATGTCTCCTTCGTCGGATTCGTGTCGTCCATCCGCAGATTGCAGACCCCGCCGAACTCCGACGCGATCCCGAAATCCAGGCAGATCGCCTTCGCATGCCCGATGTGCAGATACCCGTTCGGCTCCGGCGGGAAACGCGTCATCACCCGTCCGCCGTTCTTCCCCGCCTTGACCTCCTCCGACACGATCGCCCGAATGAAATCCAGCGGCGCCTCTGCCGCAGTTTTTTCCGCTTCCGCCATGATATTTCCTCCTCCCCCCGGTTTCTCCCCCGGGAGGTGTTGTTTTCTTTTTTCGCGTCTTTGTTCTTAATATAGCGCGCCTTGCCCCTTTTTTCCACCGACCGGAGCTCCCTTTTTCCTCCCCGACACCTGAAAAAATTTTTTTCTTTCCCCCCTTTGACAAAACCGCTTTCCGCGTATATATTATTTGCCCGACGGATGCCAACGTAGCTCAGTCGGTAGAGCAATTCACTCGTAATGAATAGGTCGTCGGTTCGATTCCGACCGTTGGCTCCACTTACTTTCTTTTCCCCGTGAAAAGAAAGTAAGCAAAGAAAAGCGAGATAGCGGGGCGACGCTTCGCGTCTGCCGCCGCCAGAGGGGGAGGGCCCCCTCTGGACTCCCCCCAAGCCCCGCAGTTTACCTCGGTTTTGTTTTCTCCCCTGAAAAGGCTTTTGGGGCGACGCTGCGCGTCTGCCGCCGCCAGAGTGGGAGGGCCCCCTCTGGACTCCCCCCCCAAGCCCCGCAATTCACCTTGGTTTTGTTTTCTCCCCCGAAAAGGGTTTTTTGGCGGCGCTTCGCGTCTGCCGCCGCCAGAGAGGGAGGGCCCCCTCCGGGCCCTCCGTGGATCGCTTCGGTCTTTTCCCCGCAGTATTCATAGTATTCCCAGTATTCCCAGCATTCCCAGTTCCCCGTCTCCCCCGCTTCTCCCGCCCCGCGGTTTTTTCGCCCGGCGGCGGTATCCCCGGTTCCCGCCGCCGACATCACGCCCCGAGTTCAAGCCCGCACCTCCGTGGACCGGAGGTGCGGCCAAACGTCAATATTGCAAGTCGATTGCAAGCTAAAACGTCCGTAGCTGCGGGTATTTTGATTTCATATACTCCCAAATTATGTCGAGCCTTCTGCTTTTTTCATCATCGGGAAGATTGCTGAAAACGGCGGCGTATATCTTTTTGTGTATTTCTTTGTCGATCCTGTCATAATATTGCCCTGCAATGTACACGGCAGAATGCCGCCTGTAAAAGGGACGAATCTCAAAAAAACGATTGTCTTTGTTGAGCGCCCATCCTTGAATTTCAGAAAACTCCTCGTCAGACAATGTCGGCAACAGCTCGAAAGTCTCAATTTGATCGTTCATTTGATTTTCCCTGCGATCTGTGGCTATGTCCCCCAATATATCCGTCTCCGCGTCGAATTTCCATCCCATTCAATGGAAAGCCTGAAATATTTCCTGCTGGGTCCTCCCCCGGGTGTCACGGGCTCCGTCCTTTTCGGGGTTGATTTTTCCGTGAAGACGGAGTATATTCAGTTCCAGCCACGAGAGACTGGACTGCCCTCCGTCTTTGGCGACCGCTCCGGATGTTTGTCCCATCCGGAGCTTTTTTTGCCGATGCCCTGAGCCGCCCCGCTTCTCCCCGCCGCCGCCCAGTGGACGGAAGAGTTTCAGGCGGGATATCTCTCATGCGTCATCGACGCCGTGAAAGCCCGCCCCGAGATCGCGGGACTGCTCCTGTGGCAGCTCAACGACGCGAAAAGCTATCACAGGACGGGGGCGAACATCCGCTGCAAGCCCCTGTCCCAGAATCTGGCCGGCGTCTACGATTCTTACCGCCGTCCCAAGCTGGCCGCGGCGGTCGTCCGGGAGAAATTCCGCGGGCTCTGACGGGATCGGGCGGCGGTCACTCGGCGGCGTCTTTCCCTTTCGCCGCAATGCCGAAGGGGATGTGTACCGACGGCGTGAAGTTCTGCGCGGCGTCGAGATGGGGATGCTGCTGATCGTCGAAGAAAATGTGCGGCTTCAGCGTCTCAAGAATCCGTCCCTTGTCCATACCACCGAGAAAATGGGTTTCGTCGACAGTGATGTTCCAGCTCCGCAGCGTGTTGACCACCCGGCGGTGCGCCGGGGCGCTCCGGGCAGTGATGATGGCAGTCTTCAGAAAACGCCGATAGTTCGCATCCAGTTCTTCCCGTTCGTCCTCAAGGATCCGCAAGTTTCCGAGTTTGCGGAAAAGATCGCCGAGCGGTCCCGGCGAAATCGCCGTCTCCGCATGGGCGGTCTCGGAATCGTAAAACGCCTTGATCCCTTCCGTCTGATAAATTTTCTCCGCGCTGTCGTCGGCAATCACGCCGTCGAAGTCGAAAGCGACCCGCAGTTCGGCGTCCGCCGCGTCATCATCGGCCGCGCTGGGCAGGACCAGCCCCGCCGGATAGCCGTTGCCGAGGGCTTCGGTCACGTCGGAGCTGTTGGCGGAGAGAAAGAGCGAAACATTGTAGGCCGGGATGTAGCGGAAGGGCGAATTGCCGCGGGTGAACGCCGCCCGGATGATCCCGAGGTTGTAGTGCTCGATGCTGTTGAAGACCCGCATCCCGGTGTCGGAATCGTTGCGCGAAAGCAGCACGACCTCGACCGGCTGGCGTTCGGGAAAAACGGCGTTGAGTTCCAGAAATCTCCGGACAAAGGGAAACGCGATCCCTGGTGCGAGAACATTGCTTTCATGTTCCCGCTGATACTTGCGGTAGGCGCGCACGCCCTCTTTACGGAAGACCGCGTCGGCCTCGTCCAGCGCAAAGAGCGCGCTGGAGGCGACTGCGATCACCAGTTTTTCTTCGATGGGATATGCCATAAACTATTTCCAATCTGATGCAACTCCCTTTGCCCACGCCAGCAAAGATTCAGGCGTAATTTGGATAATATGCGCTCGGTTTTGCAGATCATCAATTTTGTACGATATTCTGAAAACCTCTGCGGTAATCGGGTCGAATTTACCGCTGACCAATTTAAAACCATCTTTTCCCTTTTGATACACGTGTTTGCCGTAGGAAATATGCGGGTAACTCTTAATCTCGGTAATTTCAATATTCTCCTGTTTGCATTTGCGTCTGGTATCTCTCAATTTTTCAGGAGAGCAAAAGAAAATAAAGCGCATGCAAAGGTTTTCTCCGGCGGATCTTTCGGTAAGCACCCGCAAATCGTGAAATATTTTGTTATTGTTATACGGGTTCTTTGCTGTAAAAATTTCACATAGTGCTTTTTGGTCCTGCATATATTTTCTATGATCCAGCTTTCGCTTATCCGTAAAATGGTCTTCTAAAGTAAATAAATCACTCTTGCCCTTAAAAGACAGATCCACTCCGTTTTTATCTCCATCATTGATTGTAAAAGTACCATCACTTGAAGTATTGTTGAAATCCACAAGGTCAAAATAAAACCAATCTATGGCATAGCACGTCATCAGCATGGTCATACTTTGTTGGATCTGTTCGCCCAAATCATCATCTTGATCGGGACTATCCCACTTGGTACCAAGAAAGCCGAATTTCCCTTTAAAAAGGAAATCCTCCGCACTCATATTTTGCAGTTTTTTACGAGTTTTGTCCGCAGAATCCAGGATCGTGCGGACCAGTGCGCTTACTTCAGTTTTGTTTTTTACGACTTTCATTTCACACCTCTATCTTGTTTCCAATCTTTCCAGAGCGTTTCTCTTGCTTCCATGCCGTTGAAATTGACCATGCGCAGGAAGAGGAAATCACCGGCGGATAATATACACCATTTCCGGATGAGTTCCAGCGGCTTGGTCCAATCCTCCGCATAAAATTCGAAGGTCACGCTCTCCCCGTGACAGCGCCAGCGCATGACCGGCACATGGCGGTAAACGAAGGGCAGCAGCGTATCGCGGTCTGCAAAATGCGGGAACTCGGCAATGACATCTTTTGGCACGCCGAGTTTCTCCGCGTTGTTCTCACGCCGCAGCCACCTTTCGTGTTCGTCGATCTGAAACCAGATCCCGATCTCATAATTTCCCCAGAAGCCTTCCTTCATGATTCTTCTCCCGAATGCGGATCATTTTTGTCTTTGTGTGCCTTGTATTCCGCGTAACGGGCGTCGAACTTTTTTGCATTGTGGTCGACGCCCATCTTGCCGAACATATTTTTCCAGCAAAACAACTCAAGGCCCAGCGTTCTTGCCACCGCCAGACGACGGTCGCAGAGGGATTTGTCCCGCAGGAAAACGCGACCATCCCGATGATTGATGCACTGGGCGATATAGTGGAGAAAACTGTTGCCCTGGACCACATGACTTTTTCCGCTTGCGAGATCGAGTTTTTCCGCTCCACTGCAATCTTTCCGTTTGAGCAGCAGCATCGGTGCTCCGGCGATGCGGGCAAAATCGGCGACCTTCGCAAAAAAATCCGGATCGTCACTGATGTTGGCGACAATGGCCGCTCCGCCCGGAAGGTATCGGAACCCATAGCCGATGCGAAGCAGTTTTGCCATGAGCGGAGCGAACATGCCCTCCGCGGTGTCCTCCACACGCCACAACAGCCAGTCGGGCACGAGGACGAATTCCATATGGAGGATCTCCTCGTCGATCACGCGGTCGCAAAGGCGATCCCGGCGGGTTTTCAGTCTTTCGAGCACCTGTCGGAGCTTCTGCTGGCGTCTGGTCACGATGGGCAGGAAGCCCTGCGGAAGATAGGATTCGACCGCCGAAGCCATGCTGTCACTGCGGAGGATGACCCGCCCGGACTGCATGATGCGCGGCCTCGAAGAAAGCAGGAGGTACGGCGAAGCAAGCGTCTGATCCAGCTCGTTCTTGGCGAAGCCGGGATTGCCGTTGCGGTTTTCGGCGACGAAGATTTCCGTCCGGCTGCCGCGGCGGTCCATGCCGTCGAGTTTGTACAAGTTCACCCGAGGCGCGGTTTTCCACACCGGGTCGGCAATCAGGCAGACGCCTTCGCTGCTGCGGAAGCGTTCCTCCCAGAGCGCTTCCTGCGGCTCCACCATGTAAATATCGTCGTCCCGCTCAGAATTTTCTACGTGAAGGTCTGTCACCATTTGCTCCTGTGATTTTGAGGAAGAGGCCGGATAGACCCAATAGGCCCAATAGGCAAAGGGTTATTGCTTATTCGGCCTGTTCCTATGCTCCCGCGCCATATTTCCCCACATCCCGCCGGGCGGCGGGGGATAACGCAGGCATTGCGCAGTATAGCTCCACTTTTCCCACAGCCGGAGCGGTACTCCGATGAAGATCCACAGAAGCAGATAAAAGATCCCTTCCAGCGGCAGGACGATCAGTGCCAAAAGATAATACCCGATGGTCGTAAAAATCTCCTTCATCGCACTTCTCCCGGAAAGTCGCGCCACCGGCAATGGCGTCGCTGAAGTTTGTAATCGTTGATGAGGTGAAGCATGAAGTCCGGCTCGAACTGTTCTTTCCGGGCAAACGTCGCCACGCACCGGAGAAACGGTGCGTCGTCTTCGGCGCAGAACTCCGCCCGCAGATCATACGGTCCCCACTGCCAGCGGCCGAGCGGCGTACTCAGGAAGAGAAGTTCACAGAGACCTCGGCTCCGAAGCGGCGTGTATTCCGCGAACTTCGCCTGCACTTCAGCGGGGATGTCCAGTTCGTCCGCATGAGCGCGCGCACCGTCCGCAAAATCTGTGACTTCGACCACTTTGCCTGTAACATAATTGCACCAGAACCGTCTGAAATCCATTTTCCCGACTCCTTTGTTGTTGTATTATCTTTTTACGCTTCTTCGGAAACCGGTTTCGGGGGCCGGGGATGCTTTCTGTACAAATGCCCAAGCCGGGCGGCGAAACTGCGGCGGATTTTTTTGTCGCAGATCTCGCAGGAACCGAAGCCGAAGAACTCAGAAGCGTAATCCGCAAGTGCCGGACCGATCAATTCCCCCGGCATGAACATCCCAGCGAAATCGGAATCAACCTTCATGCCGAGGATACGTTCCCACGAAGGACCGGTGCAGACCGGCCCGGTGAAAGGGCAGGCACTTGCCCCGTAATAGGAACATTCCAGCCACACCTGGTGGTCGGCATCATCCATGATCGGACGGAAAACCAGTTCCGCATCGGCGCTGGTATAGATCAGTTGAAATTCGTCCCGTTCCACATCGGCGGTCAGCGGGGCAAGGCGTTTCATGGCGTCATAGACCAGTTCCGCGAGCATGATCTCGTATTCGAACCCCCAGTCGTCGAAGAAGCAACGGGCGCGGTAGGAGTTGCGGACGTCCTCCCACTCGGTGGATTGCAAAAGTTGGTGGAACGTCCATTTTTCTCCCGGTTTGCCCCACTGCCGGACGCGGCCGCCCTTTTGAGCATACTTCCACGCCAAGTTTTTGTCCTGCAGCGCGACCGCAAAGCCAAGCATGGCGTCCCAGTGTTTTGAAAAACGCATGCATGATTCCATTTTTTGCAGTTCGGCGATAAAATTCGTCCGCTTTTGCACCTCATTGGAGTATGGGAAGTGATACCACGCATCGTGCAGCCAGTGTTCCGGCCGCCGCTTTTCATCGAAGTCCTTGAACACGCCCCAGTCCAGCACCTGATGCGCGGTCTTGAGGTCATTCGCTTCGACCGCCTCATAAAACAGCCAAATGCCGTCCACGCGCAGTTTTTGGCGCGCCTTCTCCGGGTCGGTCGTCTGCAGTTTCCGAATGTGGTCGAAACAGCCCAGGTAAAAAGGTTTTTCGTTCTTGCCCATCTTGTCCTCCTTGTTGGTTACTGTCTATAAAATATCCCCAATGGATGGACAAAAGATGTCTGCCGGTTGCAGAGCAGGGATTTTTCAGGCAACGGATAGGCCGAATAGGCCGGATAGGCAGAGGGCACTTGGGGCAAAAGGCGTCCTGTGGGGAGGCCTATTCAATCCCGCCATCTCCGATTTCGAGTCCATCGGGGTCGAAAATGTCCTTGTTGTCCAAAGCCTTTTCTTCCAGGGAACATTCCGGGATGAAACCATCGGGGAAATATGCCGCGAGCGCCGTCTCGAGGTCGGGAAAGCATGCGGTCGTCTGCTGTTCTTGGATCAGTCTGAATCCATGAGCTCCGCGTTTCCAAGCGGCAAAAAGGAAAGGCGATTTCAGATTTTGATCCAGTTTGTGCCGATAGTATCCCTGATCCTCCGGGCCGCAGATCCCCAGCAGAAGTTCATCCGGTTCGTCGTGGAGATTGTGTCCTCTGACCGTAATGAGCCGCACCCGCCCGCCAATGCGCTCCCGCTCCCGAAACTCCCGCCATTCCGGATCGTGGATGATGCAGAGAAAATGTCCGGGAAGCAGAAATTCGGCAAGCGATTTCACCCCGTGGATGTCGTAAATCTGCCGCAAAGAGCCAAGATCAAAATTTTCGGTAAAAGTGGCCATCGCTGCACCTCCCGTGGTTCGTGTTTATGGGATAATATAGGAGGTGCGGGTGGACAAAAGGCGACCGGGGTGTCTTACTCTGGTATCATAATGTATGAAAATTCATCTCCGAATTTCCGAAACAGGCCGTTCTTGAACTTTATACCTACCCAAGCGCAGACCAAGGCATCTAAAGTATCTTCAAAACGCTTCAGCTGTGTAAACGAAGCATCTTTTTGTAGATTATATTCTTCGGGGAGGCGAATATGAGAACTTAATGCATTACGCAATCTTTGCAAATTCTCATACAGATTATCACGTCTCTCTTCCGGAGTCGCTTCCGGCCAGTATCGCTTTCGTTTTCCGACCTTGTAAGGAAGTCTTTTATCCAGCTCAGGAATGAGTGACAAAATTGCAGGATGCGGATAGGTTTCAATGAGATTGGTATTCAAGATGTAACCACATTCTTTTGCCTTTAACACAAATTCGACGCCAAATTTTGATATCGCCGCGGTTGGTGTATGTGTAGCACACCATGCTTTGCCAAATTCTTCCGTTATGGCATTGTCCGCCTTTCGCCTTCCGAAAAACGGTTTTGCTGAAATCGGCATATCGACAACTATGCAATCGACAGGACCACTTTTTTCGAGTGTTTTTTTTAGATCAAACCGCCCCCCAACGATTTTCCCCTGAAATCTTTCCTGAATGTTTTTGTCTGAATAAAACAAGTCGAAAGATGGTGCAATATCCTCAAGCTTCCAATCATTGCCTTCCTGCTCAATCAACGCAATTCCCGAAGGTTTCTCCCAAGTCCATGCCGGATCAACACCTAATATTCTCATTAATTTCCTCTTGCTTTTTAATCACCTTTTTTGCCTGCGCCGCCACCTTCTCCGCCAGTTCCGGCGGACTCACCACCTGCACCGCGCCGCCTTCGTTCAGCACGAGGTTGACGATTTTGAAGTCGATGGCATCGTAAATCGTCACCAGAAGCGAGCCGTCGGGCTGCTCCTCGATCTGCGATGGATCGTAATTCTCTTTCGCGTAAGGGATCGCGCAGTCCGTGAAGCGCAGCACCACTTCGTCGATGGTCGGGAAGTTGAACAATTTCCCCTCGTTGACCTCTTCGATCAGCCGCGGATCCGACTCGAAGCGCCCCGGGTAGATCGCGGCGGTCTTGAACCGGTTCAGTGCGAGGGTGCGGATCGTCCGCTCCGGCTGGGTTTCTCTGTCGCACGAAACGATGACCGCCTTCACATACCATAATCCGTCATAAAAGGAGAGCACCTGCGGTTCCAGCACATAATCCATGACCGCGCCGGTCATTCCCTTCTGGTATTTGACCGAGAGTCCGCGCCGGGTCTGCCACGCTTCGAAGACTTCGCGGAAGATCTCCGGTTTGACCGGGATCCTCGCGCCTTGCGCAACCAGCGCGATCAGCGCGGCGTTGGCATCCATCCCGGACGGATTGTCGCACAGAAGCGTTTCCGCCGCGCTCTGGATCTCCGAAGCGACCGGCTCCGGCATGATGGTTTCGGCGAGGCGGGCGCCGAGGGTCACGGCGCGCATTTCGTCCGCTTCCAGCTGCGGGATCTCGAATCTCCAGTTTTGATCGGTCAGACGATACCCCCGGCGGCCGTTGTCGAAGACGATGGGGGCGCCGTAAACGTCGCGCAGATACTGCACGTCCCGCTGGATGGTCTTCTGCGAAACGGAATACGTACCGGTCAAGTCCAGGTTTTTCAGGGCCCGTTCCAGCTTCCGGTGGTTGGGATAACTGTTTTTCCGCAGCATCGCCACCAGTTTCATCAGCCGCGTCATTTTGGGAACATCGCCGGGCATGGTCCCCTCCAACAAACCTGTGATATCATAACGACCCGCCGGCTAATATAACATGCTGTCTCCGAAAAGGCAAGTGCGGAAACGGCTTTGGGGGGCCTGTGCATCGGGAAAGTTCCGGATGTCCGCCGTCCCCGCGGGCGCGGACGGTCCGGGGCCTCTTGCTTTTCTTTTTTTCTAAATATACCGCCGTCCCCGCGGGCGCGGACGGCCCCCGGGCTTGAATAAAAGCAGATTTGGGCTGTATTTCAGTTGACTTTTCGTGCCGTCGGCGTTATAGTATGGATATTTCCCGGAGGTTTGATTTGGCGAACGGACTTTGTCTGGAAGACAAACGCCGATCATGGTGTTTTTTTCTGCTGCTGACAGGGCTTTTTCTGCTGCCGTACCTGGCGGCGCTCCTGCGGCTCGGTTTCGACATGGTGGCCGACGATCCGGTTTTCTGGTGCGGCCGTCTGATCTTTCCGGTACCCGCGGCCGCACTGATCTGCGGACTTGTATCGCTTTTTCGCCGCCGGATCGCGCGGCGGATCGTCGCGGTCCTGCTGTGGCTGGGCGTCCAGAGCATCGTCCTGCTGGAGTGTTTCCTGTTGTGCTTCGCCGGAAAAACCCTTCCGGAGTCCCTGCACGATCACCTGGATCGGCGGGAAGCCGCACGGAGCGGCCGGCGCCCGCTGAGCGCGCAGTCCGTCTCCCTCTCCGGTTCCCGGAACGCGCCCGTGCTGCGGATCGGCGACATGACTTTGCCGCTGCTCCCGCTCAATCGATTTGACGTTGTCGGAGCCGAGGTCTCCCGACATGATCGTGACAGGAGTTCCTCGTTTTCATTTTCTTCCGACATGGCTTCGCTGTTTCAAACGTCGCGGCTGGATCCGGACGCCGTTCGTTTCCTGGCGGCAAGGCCGGACAGCGTGCTCCATACCCTGCTGGGCGTCCCCGAACGGGACCGTTATCTTCTGTGCGTTCTGCGGTCCGGCTGGGTCCGCTGCGCAAGCGCCGCCTCGCTTGCCGGACTGCGCGTCGATTTCGCGGATCCCCCTCTCCCCCGCGCGGCGGAAGCCGAATGGGAGATGCGGGGAAAAATGTTCTTTTTGCGGGGAAACGGCTGGATGATGCCGCTGTTTGCCGCCAACGGCGCGGTCATGTCTTCCTGTGTGATTTTTCTGCCCCGTGCGGACGGCGGGGAAAAGGTCCTCCGGATCGATATGAACGATCCCGGGGAAACACGGGAAATTCGGAACATGATGGCGTCCGATGAGTTCACTCTGCTTGCCCCGCCGGATTCTCCGGTGCATGAGATTCTGCAGATCGCTGCCGGCAACCGGTCCGCCGCCATGCGGGTCCGGGTGGATGCCAAAGGAAAGCGGAGCATGGATTTCTTTCCGTTCCACGGCAGACGGGAGCCGGGCATCCTGCGCGATGACCGGCGGTATCTTTATCATGTTTTCGGGAAAACGCCTATCCTGCTGAAGGGGGAGGCTCCGGATGCCCAGTTCGCCAACGAGCTGGCCCATGTCGTCAAGATCGACGAAGCGACGGGAAGGATCCGGGACGGTTTCTCCTACGCGCGTCCGGAGTGGTCCCTCGATATGCTGAAGAACCGGTCGTCCGGATTGCGGACGCTGATCTTTTTCGGAAAAAAGGATCCGCTGCTGAAGAAATTCTATCCCGATCTGGCGATGCGGTCCGTCCTTTTCGTCATCTCTTCGAAAAACATCCGGCACGCCGTGCAGTACCGCAACGGGGATTTCCGGATCCCCAGGCCCGCCGATCCCATCGACCCGGGCTGGCCGGTATCGGTCCGCAGGGCGGGGGAATATCTTGTGACCCGCTGGGGCGATGTTTCGTATATCGACCGTTTCGACAGTCTGCGGCCTTTGCTGGCGGGGGGGGCCGGTTACGTCATCAAGGTCTTCGGAAATGATCTGATCCCGCTGGCCGCGTTCGTTTCCCGGGATCCGGCCTGGGACCAGGACATCGCGACATCGGAAAAGGCGCATTTCGTCTACCTCGGCAGCGACCGGAGCAAGTTCCCCGCGTTGCTGGGACAGCCCGTGCTTGGTAAATATTTTCTGGCGGTCCGCCGTTACGGCGGCTGGCGTTTTTTCTGGAACGACGAACCGGAATTTTTCATTCCCTGATCTTTGGAGGACGGATATGACGAACGGGGCGGCCCCGAATGCGACGGGAAACAAAAAGGACTGCGGGCGGCGATTTTTTCTGCTGCTGACGGCGCTTTTTCTGCTGCCCTATCTGCTGGCGGTGCTGCGCCTCGGGCTCGCGCCGCTGAAGGACGGGCCTCTTTTCTGGTGCGGCCGCGTGCTCTTTCCGCTGAGTGCCGCCGCGCTGATCTGCGGACTCGTATCGCTTTTCCGCCGCCGGACGGTCCGGCAGGTCGCCGCAGTCCTGCTGTGGCTGGGGGTCCAGGTCTTCATCCTTCTGGAGTGTTTCCAGTTGTGCTTTACCGGCAAATCCTTCAACGAAGCGTTTTTGATGCATTTTTCGCTGAAGGTCCTGACGGTGGGGCTCAAGTCCGATATGGGAGTATTTGCCGTGCCCGGCGTTCTTTTTCTGGCCGCGGCCGGATTTGCCGTATGGAAAGTCTCCGCGTCCTTGACCGTTCCGGAACGTGTCCTGAAAAACGCCCTGCTGGCGGCGGCGGGATTTGCGCTCTGGTTCGTGCCGCAGTCTCCGGTCGTCATCCTGATCTCGCTGATCTGGAACAACTGCCATGTCGTACCGGTCGGTCCGGCGGCCTGTTCGGACGAAGTTCTCCGGCAGAACGGCATCCATCCCTGCGCCGTCGGCATCCGCGACCTGAAAGCCGAACGGGGCAGGAATCTCGTGTTCATCATCGTCGAGTCCCTGGAGCAGAATTATCTCGACCCCCAAAGGTTTCCCGGCCTGATGCCCTGTATGGAAAAGCTGCTGGGAAGCAAGGACGCGCTGTATTTCCAATCCATGCGCAGCGACTCGAGCAACACCTTCGACTTCCTTTACAAATCTCACATGGGAACGCACATGGAGAGCGTGTTTTCCCCGCAGGAAGCCGGCAAACTGCCGTCCCTGAGCCTGATCCTCCAAAAAGCGGGATACCGGTCCAGTTTTCTGAAGGCCTGTTCGCTGGACTTTTCCAACACGAGGGGATTTCTCCGGCAGGTCCAATATCAGCGGATGCTCGACTGTGACGCCCCGGAGATCCGGCAGACCGTCAAGGAGATCGGCGCGTGGGGATTTCGGGACTATGACCTGTTTGCCTTCGCGGAGAAGGAATTCGACCGGCTGGCCGCCGGCCGGGAGCCGTTCATCTTCACGGTGCTCACCGTGGACGGCCATGCGCCGAACGGCGTCCTCGGCAGGAGATCGCTGACCTACCGTCTGCCGGACGGACGGGAATTTCCTCTGCTTTCCGCCGTCCACACCACCGACGCGGCCATGGGCAAGTTCATCGAGCACATCCGGAACAGTCCGGCCGGCGCGGACACCGTCATCGCCGTGTCCGGCGACCATCTGGTCATGCAGAACCCCTTCGATGCCGGCGAAACCGTACAGAGTCTGCTCGCCCGCCGGAAGCGGAACAACGTACTGTGTTTCATGCTCAACGGCGCGCAAAGCGGGGTCGTGGAGCAGCCGTGCTGGACGGTGGACATTGCGCCGGTCCTGCTGGATCAGATGGGCGTCCGGCACAATTACGTCTTTCCCTCCGGCGTCAACATCCTGAAGGAAAAAGACGATTTTCCGCGCGGCGGCTTTTCCCGGGAACACCTGACTGTCTATCTGCGCAGCAAACGGGACGGCAAGGCGCGGTATGCCGCTCCGCTGGACGCGCGCGACGCCGTCCTCGCGGGGAATCGGACCGCGCCCCGGCTGCAGCTGGGGGATCTGAGCGTCCCGCTTCTCGCGTTCGATCATCACAAAGGGACCATCGGCGTGGAGATCCCCCGCAAAAACAGGGAGAAGACTCTTGAATTTTCTTTCCGTGCCGATATGACGGCTTTTTTCCAAACCCCCTGGCGGGATCGCGACCTGATCCGCTTTCTGGCGGCGAAGCCGCACAGCATCCTCCACGCCATACTGGATATCCGCGGCCGGAGCCGGTATCTTCTGTGCGCCCTGCAGTCCGGCTGGGTCAAATCGGCGACCGCCCGGAAGCTCCGCAGACTGAAAATCAAAAACTTCGATCTGCCGCCCCCGCGTGCCGCGGCGGCCGACATGGAGCTGAGCGGCGTCAACTTCCGTCTGCGGAAACGGGGCTGGACGCTGCCGCTTTTCTCCGTCAACGGCGCGTTTTTCCCGCTCCGGGCCGTTGCCTTCCGGCCTCATGCGGACGGGCGGGAGACGGTCTCCCGGCATGACCTCGGCGACAGGGAAGCCGTCAGGGAACTCCGGAACATGATCTCGTCCCCGGGATCCACGCTGATCGTTCCTCCCGATTCCCCGTTCCACGCGGAACTGGCGGCCGCCGAAGAGGACCGTTCCTCGGTCATGCGCATCCAGACGGACCGGAAGGGAAAGAGGACGGTGGATTTTTTCCCGTTCCACGGCGATCGCAGATCCTGTATCCTTCATCGCGACGGCCGGTATTTCTATTATTCTTCCCGCAGAAAGCCGCCGATCGAGCTGGCCGGCGAGGCTGTTTCCGCCGACTTCACGCAGGGAAGCGCCCATGCCGCGGTACTGGATGCGGAGAGCGGAGACCTGCGGAGCAGTTTCTCCTTCACCGACCGCGGCCGAGTCGTCAGGATCCTTCTGGAGCGTCCGGCCGGACAGCGGACTTTGATGATCGTCGGCCGGGGGAATCCTCTGCTGAAAAACGGTTATCCGGATCTGATTTCGCAAAATGTTCTTTTTGCCGTTTCCCCGGACCGCATCCGGCACGCCGTGCAGTACGGCAACCGGGATTTCCGTATTCCCCGTCCCGACGATCCGATCGATCCGGCTTGGCCGGTATCGGTCCGCAGGGCAGGTGATATTCTGGTGGTCCGGTGGGGCGATGTTTCGTATGTCCTGCCGTCCGACGGGCTGCTCCGGCAGTTGGATTCGGGGTTCGGGTGTGCCGTCAAAATTCCCGTCGAAAACCAGATCCCCGGGGCGGCTTTCATCTCCAATGATCCGGGCTGGGATCGTGATATCACCCATTCACAGGAAAATTATTACATCTACATCGGCAGCGACAAAAGCAAATTCCCCGCGCTGCTGGGACAGCCCGTGCTGGGGCAATATTTTCTGGCGGTCCGCCGTCACGACGGCTGGAAATTTTTCTGGAACGACAAGCTGGAATTTTCCGACCGCTGATCTCCCGGGAAACGAAGGAACGTGCAGACCGCACTTACCGGTTTGTGTTCGGTCCGAGGCCCGTTTTGTGACCTCGGGAAATTCTGCCTTGACAAACGGGTGAACCGCAATTACACTAAAAAGATGCGGGGCAGATCGGGGCGGAACATGTTCACCCGCAGCCGGAATGGGGAGCTCTCCCATTTGCCGGGAAGTGACGGGCGCGCTTTACCCCGACACCGTCTACGGTCATGATTCGGGGGGCCGTCCCGGGAAGATCCCCGAACTGACCTACGGGAGATTCAGAGACTTCCACAGGCGCTTCTATCACCCGTCCAACGCGCGGATCTTTCTCGACGGCAGCGTGAACATCGCCGATGTGCTCGGAAAGCTGGATGCGTTCCTCTCGCCCTTCGAGCGGCAGGAGAGCCGGGCGGAGATCGGACTGCAGGCGCCCCTGGAGACCCGCCTGCGGATCCCCTATGCTTCCGCCGCGGTGGAAGACAAGGCGATCCTGGCCTTCGGATGGTCTGCGGGAACGATGGAGGACGCATCGCACGCCCATGCCGTGGATATCCTCGCCGATTACCTTTGCGGGTCGAACGAGGCCCCGCTCAAAAAAGCTCTGCTCGGGCAGGGGGTCTGCAAAGACGCCTCGATGGGCTGTTACGACTACCGGCAGATCCCGCTTTTCCTGGTCCTGAAGGACACGTCGGAGGAAAACTTCGGCGCGATCCGCAGGATCGTCTGTGAGACGCTCGAACAGATCTGCCGCAGCGGGGTCGACCGCCCGCGGATCTTGTCCCTCATAGACCGGGACGAGTTTGCCGCGCGCGAAATGAATTCGAGCCGTCCGGCGGGGCTTGCCTACTTCTCCCGCGTTCTTCGGCAGTGGCTCTACGGCGGGGAGCCTGCTGCCGCGCTGGATACGACCGGGATATACGGGCGGCTGCGTTCCGGCGCGGAAAGGGGACTTTTCGAGGGCATCATCCGCGAACGGATCCTCGAAAACGGCCATCGCGCCGAGATCGGTTTCATTCCCGATCCGGCCCTCGCCGGGCGGATGGCCGCCGAGGACAGGGCCGAAATGGAGTCCCGGCGGCGGAAGTTGTCCCCGGACGAATTGCGTGCGATCGCCGGGGAGGTTTCGGCGCTGAAGGCCTGGCAGGGCAGGGACGATCTCCCGGAGGATATCGCAAAGATCCCCGGGATCGATCCCGGGGATCTGTCCCCCGCGGGCTCGCCCGCGGAGGGGACCGTGGAGACGGCGGCCGGCGTGACGCGGATCGTATCCCGGCCGACGGCGGCCGGGATTTTCTATCTGGAGCTTTACTTCCCCGTCGACGATCTCCCGGCCGGAGATCTTGTCGAGCTGCCGCTTTTCGCGCGGCTTCCCGGCAGGCTCGGGACATCCCGCCGTTCCGCCCTGGAGCTGCAGACGCTCATCGCGGCGAATACCGGGAGACTTGTCTGTTCGACGGTTTCCACGAAGCGGGGGCGGTATTTCAAGGTCTCCGTCGCGGCGCTCGCCGGAAAGGCGGCGGCGGCTCTGGAACTGGTGAAGGAAGTGCTCTTCGAAACGCGGTTCGACGATGCCGGGGAGATCGAAAAGATTCTGCGCCAGAAGCAGATCTCCGCGGAGCGCGAAGTCTCGAACGACGGGCGGGCCCTGGCCCTGCGCGCGGCGCGGCGCGGGTTCGCCGAACGTTGGGCGGCGGCCGACATCCTGTACGGCGAACGGCAGCTGCGCTGGCTGCAGGCGCAGAAAACCGATGACGGGCTCATCGGCCGGTTCGGGGACATGCCCGGCCGCCTCTTGAAACGGGAGGGGCTGATCGTCTCCCGGACGGAGAATCTCCCGGAGGGACTCCTCGATCCGCTGCTGGCGGCGCTGGATCCCGGGAAACGGGGCGCCCCGGTGCGCATCCCGGCGGCGGCCGACTGCCCGCGGGCTTTTCTGATCGACGGGGACACGGGATTTTCCGCCCGGGTCGTCCCGCTGCCCGGCGGCATGCCGGTGACCGGGGCGATGCACGTGGCGTCGCGGATCCTTTCCCTCGGGTATCTCCACCGCGAAATCCGTGAGATCGGGGGGGCTTACGGCGTGCACATGCGCGTGACCCCGAACGGGCTCGTCGAGTGCACGTCTTACCGGGATCCCCGCCCGTTCGGGAGTCTGGAGAAGATGGCCGGGATCGGTCCTGCGCTCCGCACGTTCGTCGGGTCGGGCGCAGACATTGACCGTTTCGTGGTGGCGACCGCGGCCTCTCTGGAACCGTATCGCCCGCCGGCTGACGCGGCCTTCCTTTTTGCCGATCTGTACATGGATGAACGGACCCCGGAGGATGAAGAACGCATCCGGCGCGAGGTCCTGGCCACGACGAAGGCGGATCTGCTGCGCTTCGCGGAACTGCTGGAGACGCTCCCGTCTTCCGCAACGGCCTGTGTCGTCGGAGGCGAAAGACAGCTTTCGGGCTGTGACGCCGCGCAGATCCGGCCGGTCGTCCGCAAGTAGGTCCGGATATCCGGCCGCCCCCCGACGGCCGGGCGCGATCCCCGGGGAGGGCCGCTTTTCAAATCAAAAAGCCGATCGGCTGCCCGATCTTCGGATCGCTCCTGCCGGTATCGTCAGGCGACGGCCGAGACGCGGATGAACGTATCCGCAAGTTCATCGATCTTCAACGGCTTGTTGATGTGTCCGTTCATGCCGGCCTTCAAGGACTTTTCCCTGTCTTCCGCGAAGGCGTTGGCGGAGAATGCGATGATCTTGAGTTTGTCTCCGCCGGGGAGTTTTCTGAGGAGCGCCGTCGCCTCGTAACCGTTCATCACAGGCATCTGCACATCCATCAGGATGAGATCGTAAGCGCCGACTCCCTGCTCACGGATCGTGTCGACGGCGATCTGGCCGTTCTGCGCGGTATCGACGATCATGCCCTGTTCCTGGAGCAGCAGCACGCCGATCTTGAGATTGAGTTTGCTGTCGTCGACCATCAGGACCTTTTTGCCCCTCAACGCGGAGAGCCGCTCCTCCCGGTCCGTCTGACCGGAATCCGCTTTCCCGAGGGACTGCAGGAGCACCTTTTTCAGATCCGACGGGAAGAACGTGTCCGGGATCGTTCCCGTGGCGCCCGCCTCCCGGGCCTCTTCCCTGATGTCGTCGCCGCTCTGTTCGGTCAGGATGAAAACGGACGCATCCGGGCCGGCGCATTTGCGTATGCGGCGGGCCGTTTCGATCCCGTCGATATCCTCCAGCGGCCGGTCCACGACGTAGACTGCGAAGGGGTCGCCCTGCCGCAGGGCATCCTCCGTGTAAGAGACGGCATCCTTGCACGAAACGCGCCATTCGCTGCGCAGACCGAGCTTCCGGAGCATGTCGGCGATGCGCTGACAGGCGTCGGCTTTGCCGTTCACGACCAGGGCGCGCACGCCCTTCAGTTCCGGGATCGCCGGATCGGAGGATTTTCCGGCAGGCAGCCGGAGATCCAGCGAAACGATGAATTCGCTCCCTTCACCCTTCTTCGTGACGACGGATATCCTGCCGCCCATCGTTTCCACGATGTTCTTGGTGATCGTCATTCCCAGTCCCGTGCCCTGGGTGTCGGAAACGGCCGCGTTCTCCTCCCGCGCGAAGGGATCGAAGACTCTCGCGGCAAACTCTTCGCTCATGCCGATGCCGTTGTCCTTCACCCTGAATTCGAACGCGCCGCGGCCCGGAGCTGCGGAGGGTTTCTGTTCGATCCGCACCGAGATCGTGCCGCCCTGGGGCGTGTATTTGACGGCGTTGGAGATCAAATTGAGCAGCACCCTGTTCAGGTACAGTCTGTCGCAGTAGACGAGCTCGTCCCGGACGTTTGCCGCGTCGATGAGGAAATTCTGCCGTTTCGCCCGGACGTCCGCAAGGACGATGTCCCGGATCCCGTGCAGGATGTCCGCCAGGGACTCGACTTTTTCGTTCAGCGTGATCTTGCCGGATTCGATGCGGCTCATGTCCAGCACGTCGTTGATCAGCGAAAGGAGGTGTTCCGAGGACTGTTTGATGGTTGCCAGACTGTCCTTGACCCGTTCCGTGTCGTCGATATGGTTTTCCGCGAGACCCGTGAACCCGATGATCGCATTCATCGGCGTGCGGATGTCATGGGACATATTGCTCAGGAACATCGTTTTGGCCCGGTTGGCGGCCTGCGTCATCTGCAGGGCCTCCTCGAGTTCGTTCTGCTTCTTTTCCAGCTGCTCCCTCAGTTCGGACTCCTGCTGTCTCTGATTTTCGATGGTCCTGGTATACTCCACCAGCTGCCGGTTCGTTTCCTCAAGCCGGACGCCTGCGGCCTCTTTCTCGGCCATCCGGCGTCTCGTGCGCCTGGCATCCCTCACGAGGAGGGCGATGATGACGGCCGAGCCCGCGAGGAATACCGAAGAAAACAGACCCAGATGGTCGAAGAACACGTCCGTCAGCCGGTAGGAATACAGCATGTGCGTGTAGCGGTGCGACTTTTTCTGCACATAGTCCCTTCCGATCACGCCGAGACCGCGGTTCAGAAGTTTCAGGAGACCTTTTTCACCGATCCCCACGCCGAAGCAGCGTTCGTCTTTCTGGGCAAGATGGTGCAGGGAGAGTGTGTCGTATTTTCTGTTTTTCAGGATATCGTGGGCGCGCAGGCCGTTCAAAATGGTGCAGGTGACTTCGCCTGCGAGCACCGCCTCGAGACAGGCTTCGATGGAGGGGTACTGCGTCACCTTGGCCTTCGGAAAGTTTTTGGCGACGAAGTAATACTGCATGCGGTTGTTTTTGTTGACCGCGAAATGGCTTGCCGTCTTCTCCGAATAGGCGCCTTTATACACCAGTTCCGAGGCCATGGAGGTCACGGGGATCGATTGGTACAGCCCGTTTTTTTCCGAGAAATACAATCCGCCGCCCACGGGGAACGCCACGTCGATCCGGCCCGCCGCCATGTCGGCGATCATAGTGTCGTAACTCTCGTAACCCGAGTAGATGACCTCCAGACGCGAGATCGCCAGCTGGGCGAGGATCTCCCGGAGGATGTCCTTGACGACGCCCGTCACCTGGCCGTTCGGATCTTTCCCGCTGTAGGGCATGTAATTCTCCAGAAATCCGACCCTGAGGGTGCGGTGCGTCCTCAGCCATTGTTTTTCGCTCCGGGAGAGGGCGCGCGTCAGGATGCTCTTCGGATAATATTTCGTGTTCAGGCCGGGGATGAAACTCGGTTCCTCCACCGCCAGCACCGACTGGGCTTCGTTGAGCTTGGCCAGCAGATCGGGCCGCCTGATGTTGACGCAGACGAAATAACTGGAACCGCCGAACGGCACGAGGACCTCGGTATTGCTGCGTCCGTAGGCGCCGTTGCCTTCGGCGGCCAGGACATCGAGTTTGCCCGAGTCGAACGCGGCGAAGAGCAGCGGGTAGTCCTTGAAGACCTCGACCTTGGCGGTGACGCGGTTTCTCGCCAGAAAGCGGTTCAGGGCGTCCAGCAGGGCGCTGTCCAGCACGCCGATGGTTTTTCCTTCCAGTGTCTCCGGATTGCCGGTGATGCTGTCGTCGCTGCTGTGTTTCACGAGGTTGTATGATTCGCTCCCCATGGGAGCCTCGGGGTATCCGATCAGGCCCAGACGTTCCGGTTTCTTCGCCAGACCGGCCAGCAGGTCGATCTTGCCGTCGAGGAGCATTTTGTACAACTTGGCGTATTCCCCGTAGACGTATTCGTATTTCCAGCCGGTGTACTCCGACAGTTTCTGGTAGTACTCATAGGCATACCCGCTTTTCATGGCGTCTTCACGGGCGCCCTCCTGAAAGATCTCGTTCTCGTAGTAGCCGACCCTGACGGTGTCCCGTCCGTCGGCGGAGACGGTCGCGGGGAGGATAAGGGCAACGGTCATGACCGCGCACAAAAAGCCCGCGAGAGATTTGCGCAGACTTTTCGCGGCAGGGCGTTCCGGGCCGAAGCAGGACGGTATTGTGTGTGACAGCAAAATATTATTTTCCAAGATGTTGCGCCTTTTTTTGCGGGATCCCGACAGCAGTTTCTTCACCATGGCGACCATCGATCCTATTGATTTTTACGAAGCGACACCGCATATTATACCTCAAACCATATCAAAAAGCAAACGCAAAATGAACTTCGGCGAAAGTTTTTCGGGAGGGCCGTTCGGAAAGCCGCGGAAAGGACACTTCGCGGGATCTCCGGTCCCGGTTTGCAAAAGACGGTGCGGACGGGTATATTACGCCCGGGAGCGGTCGTCTGAAGCGGACCGTCCGCAGAAAAAAAACGTGCGGCGCCGCGGAGGAGGGACCGATGGGTAAATTTGAAAAAATGGCGGCGGACTGCCGCTTGAGAAAATGAAAGGACTCCTCCGTCCCGAGGAAAAACAGCCTGATGACGACCATGGAACGGCATCCCCGCGATTCCCGGAACGGCTGGTTCTGGGTGCCGACGCTCTACTTTGCCGAAGGGCTTCCCGCCGCGCTCATCACCACGGTTTCGCTGGTGGTGTTTTCCAGTCTCGCGCTCTCCGAACGTTTCGTCGACCGGATCTCTCCGGAACAGGTGCTCTTCTGGACCGGTCTCTTTTCGCTTCCGTGGATGCTCCGCCCGCTGTGGGTCCCGGTGATCGACCGGGTCGGCACGCCCCGCGGCTGGGCGGTCGCGCTGCAGATGGTGATGGGCGGTCTCTTCGCCGCAGCGGGCGCCGCCGTCGCCTTCGGCGCGTGGCTTCCCGCGATCGCCTGCTGTTTCCTTGCGGCCGCGGCCGCCTCCGCGACCCATGACGCCGCCGCCGACGGCTTCTACATCATCGCCCTCGACGCGTCGGCTCAGGCGGGATTCTCCGGGATCCGCAGCGCAGTCTACAAGGCCGGGACCGTGGTCGGTCAGGGGCTCCTGACCATGCTCGGCGGCTGGCTCTGCACCGGACTCGGGCTCTCCGTCGAAAGCTCCTGGGGCTGGGTTTACGCCGCCGCCGGAGCGGGGATGGCGCTGCTCGCCTTCTACCATCTGGCGATGATGCCGAAACCGCCCCGCCCCGCCGCCGGAGGGGAGGGATCCGCCGCGCGGAAAGGATCCCTGCTCGCCTTTTTCGCTCCCTACTGGCACGCGGTGCGCGCGCCGGGATTCGGAAGGGCGCTCGCCTTTCTGCTTCTCTTCCGTTTGGCGGAGTCCCAGCTGCGGGTCGCGGTCCCCTTTCTGCTGGCCAAACGGGCCGACGGCGGCATGGAGCTTGCCGTCGTGGAACAGGGCTTCCTCTACGGCACCTGCGGCGCGCTGGCGCTGATCGCGGGCGGGATCCTCTCCGGTTACGCCGTCTCGCGGCAGGGGATGCGCCGCTGGCTCTGGCCCATGGCACTGGCGATCAACGTGCCAGACCTCGTCTACGTCTACCTCGCCTGGGTGCGGCCCGCGTCGCTCTGGGTGATCGGCGGATGCGTTTTCATCGAGCAGTTCGGCTACGGATTCGGCTTCACGCTGCTGACCCTCGGCATGGTGCTGATGGCCCGGGGGGAGGGGGGCTGCGAAACGACCCGTTTCGCCCTCTTCACCGCGATCTCCCTCTTCGGCGTCATGGCCCCGGGGAGCGTCGCCGGATACCTGCTGAAAGTCCCCGCGCTGCTCTTCCCCGGACTCGACCGGCTGGCCTGTTACCGGATCTTCTTCCTCTGGGTGATGGTCTGCACGATCCCGTCGTTCCTCGTGACCGCGCTGATGGCGAGATCTCTCTGCGAGGGTTTCCCCCCGCCCGTGCCGGAGCCGCCCCGCGGGACCCCCTGAAATGCGGCCGACCCGGCCGCCGGGAGACCGGGCATCTTTTCCCCTCAGGAACGATTTGTGCCGGACGTCGGACCTCGTGCATTTCCCGCCCCATATTGAAAAATTGCCGGGAAGTGCTATATTGTGCAGGGGTCGGGCTCCTCGCCGCATATCACGGGATACCCCGGCGATCCGAAGGGGGGAGCATATCCGATCGCAAGTCCGGCATTTCATTCCCGGACGGCAGAGAAGAGCAGGAACGGGGCAAATGTTTGAAAAAGGCTTCGAATCGGACGAACGGACGCTTCCCTTGCCGGATTTTCTCCGGCGGAAAATGAGGGGTGCGGCATGACTTACTCGATCATCGGGATACTGGCGGGGATCATTCTGGTCATCACGAATCGGGACGTCCTGTGGCTGACGGGAAGTTCCGGGTCTTCACAGATCCTGCGAAAATACCGCAGTTTCCTCTTTGCCGTTCTGGCTTACTACATCACCGATGCCCTGTGGGGCATTCTGGATGCCCATCGCCTCACATCTCTTCAGTTTCTCGACACGACGCTGTATTTCGCGGCGATGGCGGTGCTGGTCCTGCTGTGGACGCGGTACGTCATAGCCTATCTGGAAGGCAACACCTCGTTCGACACCATGCTGTGGTACGGCGGATGGGCTTTTTTCGGATTCGAAATCATCGTCATCATATCGAATCTGTTTTACCCCGTCATGTTCTGGTTCGACGAATCGGGGACTTATCATACGGCGGTTTTGCGGCATACCACGCTCTACGTGCAGATACTGATGTTTCTGCTGACATCGCTGTACACGTTCGGCATAACCCGGAAGACCAGGGGGAAAGTCTGGCGGAGGAATCTCGCCATCGGGTTGTTCGGCTCCTCGATGATCGCCCTGATCGTTCTCCAGCTCCTTTACCCGCTGTGGCCGTTTTACGCCATGGGATGCATGGTCGGGACTTGTCTGCTGCACAGTTTCGTCGTCGAAGACGAGAAGGAAGAATACCGCAATGAGCTGGAGGAATCGCTGCAGCGCGAACAGGGGCAGAAAGAGGAGCTGGCCCGGAACCGGGAAGTGCTGCAGACGGCGCTTGCCGCAGCGGAGTCCGCCAACAAGGCGAAAACCACCTTTCTCTCCAACATGAGCCACGAGATCCGCACGCCGATGAATGCGATCATCGGGCTGAACAGTCTGGCGCTGAGGGACGGAACGCTTTCGGAGACGACCCGCGGGTACCTGCAGCAGATCACCGGAAGCGCAAAGCATCTGCTGGGACTCATCAACGATATCCTCGACATGAGCCGCATCGAATCCGGGCGGCTGGTCCTGCGCAAGGAGCACTTTTCCCTCAACGGGCTCCTCGAGCAGATCAACACCCTGGTCGTGGCCCAGTGCCGCGAAAAGGGCCTCTCCTTCACCTGCCGCATCGACGGTCCGGTGGAAGACCGCTACATCGGCGACGACACGAAACTCAAACAGGTGCTGATCAACATCCTCTCGAACGCCATCAAATTCACCCAGGCGCCGGGGAGCGTCTCGCTGAACATCGAACAGGTCAACGTTTACGGGGATCAGGTCACGCTCCGGTTTTCGATCCGCGACACGGGCATCGGCATCGCCGAAGATTTCATTCCCAGGATCTTCGAACCGTTCACCCAGGAAGACAGCAACCGGAACAACAAGTACGGCAGCACCGGGCTCGGCATGGCCATCACGAAAAATATCGTCGAACTCATGAACGGCATGATCCAGGTCAAGTCCGAAAAGGGCGTCGGGTCCGAATTCATCGTGACTGTCACGCTGAAAAGAAGCGATGCGCCGGATGCCTCGCTTCATACCGTCAGCCCTGAAGACATGCACGTCCTGATCGTGGACAACGACCCCATCGTCTGCGAGCACGCTTCCATCGTCATGGATGAGGCCGGCATCCGCGCCGACACGGCGCTGTGCGGCAAAACGGCGCTGGACATGCTCGAAGTCCGGCATGCCAAGCACGATCCGTACAATCTCGTTCTGCTCGACTGGAAAATGCCGGAAATGGACGGCGTGGCCGTCGCAAAGGAGATCCGCAAGCGTTACAGCAGCGAGACGACAGTCATCATCCTCACCGCATACAATTGGGACGAGATCATGGACGAGGCGCTGCATGCCGGCATCGACAGTTTTCTCGCCAAGCCGCTGTCCGCAGCCAAGGTGATCGAGGAATTCACGAGGATCGCCAAGCGCAGCAGCATGAAGGAGCTGTCCGAAAAGAAGCGCGCCGACCTCAAGGGCAGGCGCATCCTGCTGGCGGAGGATATCCTGATCAATGCGGAGATCGTCAAGGAGCTCATCCATTCGCAGGGAGCGGAGATCGATCACGCCGAAAACGGCAGGCTTGTCACGGAAATGTTCGCCCGAAGCGAACCGGGGTACTACGATGCGATCCTCATGGATGTCCGCATGCCGGAAATGGATGGACTCGAGGCGACTTCCGCGATCCGCGGCATGGATCGTCCGGATGCCCGGACCGTTCCCGTCATCGCCATGACCGCGAATGCCTTCGACGAGGATGTGCAAAGTTCCCTTCAGGCAGGGATGAACGCTCATCTTTCCAAGCCGGTGGATCCGGAACATCTTTTCCGGACACTGGAGGAGATCATCTGGGAAAAAGAAAACAACACACTGAACGCACGGTGAATCATCATGACGGAACAAAGGGACACAAAAGGGAAATCATTCTCTCCGCTCGACGTTTGGGCGCTGGCCTTCGGCTGTATGGTCGGCTGGGGCGCATTCGTCATGCCCGGTTCGACCTTCCTGCCCGTGGCGGGACCGGCGGGGACCATCATCTCCATGGCGATCGGACTGGTCATCATGCTGATCGTCGGCTCCAGCGTCTCCTTCCTGATGACACATTCCCCGGGCGTCGGCGGGATTTATTCCTATACCCGGACCGCGCTGGGGCGGGATCATGCTTTCCTCTGTTCCTGGTTTCTCTGCCTTTCCTATCTGACGATCGTGTTCCTGAACGGGACCGCCCTGTTTCTCGTCGTCCAGGTGCTGCTGGGGGATGCCGTGCATCGGGGATATCATTACACCATCGCGGGCAAGCCGGTCTATCTTTACGAGGTGCTCCTTTCCATCGGCGCGCTGACCGGGGTCGGATCCCTTTTCCTGCTGATGAAGTCGGTGTTGAGGTGGCTCGCCACCGCGCTCGGCGTGCTTCTCCTTGCCGGACTGGCCGCCACGACCGTCTTCTGCCTCCCGCATGTCGACTGGCACGACATCCTCTGCTCCTTCGGTTATCAGAACGTGAACAGGGGATTTGCCATTTTCAGTCTGGTCATCCTTGCTCCGTGGGCCTTCGTTGGATTCGAGGTGCCGTGCTTCGAAACGGCCAACTTCGGTTTCCCCCTGCGCAAGACGAAGCGGATCCTCTTCTGCGCCATCACTGTTGCGGCCTTTGCGTATGCCGCCATGGCCGTCGTCAGCGTCTCCGCGATCCCGGACGGGTATGCCTCGTGGCCCGCATACATTGCCGACCTCGACAACCTGAAGGGGATCATTTCCATGCCGACGTTTTATGCCGCCCGGAAAGCGATGGGGACATCCGGCCTCGTCATCATCTGCATAACCGCGTTTGCCGCCATTTTGACCGGCATCATCGGCGCATACCGTGCCATCGTGAATCTGCTCACGGCGATGGCGGAGGATAAAATCATCTCGGATAAATTTTCCAAGTCGGAGTACTGCATCTTCTTCATCATCATACTTTCCGTCCTCATCTCGCTTTTGGGCAGAAATACGCTCAACTGGTTTATCGATCTGACCGCTTTCGGCGCCATCGTCGCCTACGGCTACACATCCGCGGCATCTTACAAGATCGCCAAGACGGAAGCCGATTACAGGATCATGGCGACAGGTCTGATCGGCGTGGTGATATCCGTGTTGTTCGGGATCGCCCAGATC
The DNA here is from genome assembly GCA_017450705.1 of Lentisphaeria bacterium. Lineage (GTDB taxonomy): Bacteria > Verrucomicrobiota > Lentisphaeria > Victivallales > Victivallaceae > UBA1784. Next base: position 29,219 of record JAFSTC010000078.1, read on the forward strand.
GTCCCGTGTCTGGTGGCGCTGGACGCCATGAACTGTGAAGCGTTCCTGCTCCTGTCCTGCTGGTGCCTGCTCGGATTCGTGTTCTACTGGCATACCGTCAAACGGAGTTCTCTGGCGGAATACAGCAGCATGGCCGTCTCCGGGTTCGTGCTGTTCGCGCTTCTCGTTTATACCGCGCTGATGTGGCTCGGAAAGCTGCAGATGCGCCAGAAGAGCCTGGAAGACATGCGGGAGGCTCTGATCACGGGCGGTGTCGTTTCGGTCCTCATCATCTTCGTCGGGATGATCGTCCTGCTGTATGTCCAGAATCTGGTGAGGAAAATGCACGAATCCGCGGAGCGGGAAAAGATCCGCATGGCGGAAAGCAGTCTTGTCAGAAGCCAGTTCCTGTTCAATATGTCTCACGACATACGCACGCCGATGAACGCCATCATCGGTTATACGACCCTCGCCCTCAAAGAACCGCCGGACATGCTGCGGAATTATCTGATCAAAATCGAGAGATCCAGTCAGCAGCTGCTGGCGCTCATCAACGATATCCTGGAAATGAGCCGCCTTGAGAACGGTCAGCTGGAACTGGAATACAATCCCACGGATCTGTGCCTGTGTCTCGAGGAGATGAATGAACTCTTTTCGACACAGATGGAACAGAAGCGGCTGAATTTTTCCGTGCACACCTCACAGATCCGCAACCGGTATGTGTGGTGTGACAGAAAAAATCTCAACCGTGTCCTCCTGAATCTGATTTCCAACTCCTACAAATTCACGCCGGAGGGCGGGACCGTCTCGGTTTCCGCCAGTGAAAAGGACAGCGGAGGAGACGGCTACGGGACATACGAGCTGCGTTTCAAGGATAACGGCATCGGCATGACAAAAGAGTTTGTCGATAAGATGTTCACCGCGTTCGAACGGGAACGGACCTCCACCGCCAGCGGCATGGAGGGCACCGGTCTCGGTCTTGCCATCACCAGGCGCATCGTCGATCTGATGGGCGGAGACATCGAGGTGTTCACGTCGCAGGGCAAGGGCACGGAGATCGTTATCCGCGTCAGATTCCGGATCGCCAGCGCAAAGGACATGAAGCGGGAATTCGACAACGAGAGGGAGTTCGACAGCGGGATGTTCGACTTCTCCGGCAGACGCCTGCTGCTTGTGGAAGACAACGTCGTCAACCTCGAGATCGCGCAAATGCTCCTGGAGCAGATGGGACTTCAGGTCGAGACGGCGGAAAACGGCAGGGTCGCCGTGGAAAAGATCAGCGCTTCGCCCCCGGGGCACTACGACGCCGTGCTGATGGATATCCAGATGCCCGTCATGGACGGATATGCGGCGACAAAAGAGATCCGTTCGCTGAAAGATCCGAAACGGGCAGCCGTTCCCATTCTGGCGATGACCGCCAACGCTTTCCCCGAGGACATCAAGGCTGCCGAGGCGGCCGGGATGCAGGCGCATATCGCGAAACCGATCGATATAACCGTGTTGAAGCAGAAACTGGGAGCCGTCCTGATGAAATAGGGACGTGAGTGTTCCGGAATCGTTTTTCCCTTTGAAAATGAACCCCGATTTTCCGACAACGATTTTTGTTTGATGAGTAACGTGTCAGATGATCGTCCCCGCGGGGACGGAATGCCCGGCAATAAAGCCGCAACAGCCACCGAGCGGACTGTCCTTCTTGCCAAGCCCCGCTCGTGGCCGTCGGGTGACCGGGTCCCGGGACGCGGCAATTGCGTTCCCGAACGCAGGAAGGACCTCGAAGATATTGTCCGGGGGGTGAATGTCAATCCCTACATCGATCTGGAGCTTGACGTGTCCCCCGAACTGGAATCCGCGCTGGACGCCGTCGATGCCAGGTACCGCAGGCTGTCGGCGTTCGCCCGGGGAGGGACGGCGACGCTCTCCATCGCACGCGACCGGAATCTGAAGCGGCTCGTCGCCGTCAAGTCCCTGAAAATGGACTCGCCGAACATTGCGGAACTGCTGGATGCGTTCGTGACCGAAGCGAAAGTGACGGCGCAGCTGGATCACCCCGGCGTCATTCCCATCTACGGGTTGTCCCGCGATGCCGACAACGGCATCCATCTGGTCATGAAATTGGTCAACGGGAAGACCCTGCGCGAATATCTGCGGAACACCGTGATGAACTACCGCATCCGGGGCATCGACGCATTCGATGAAAATATGCAGCTGAGAAAGCGGCTGGAGATATTTCTGCGGGTCTGCGACACGATCGGCTACGCCCACCACCGGGGGGTGATACACCGCGATTTGAAGCCGGAAAATATCATGATCGGAGAATTCATGGAGGTCTTTGTGATGGACTGGGGGCTTGCCCGGGTGATCCGTCCGGGAGAAAATTGCCCCGCCGCCGGGAAGAAGGTCGCCGGGACGCCCCGTTATTTCCCGCCCGAGGTGCTGCTCGGCGAACCGCTCGACTTCCGGTCGGACATCTTTACCCTCGGTCTGATCCTCCAGGAGATCGCCACGCTCCAATACGCCATTACCGGCGCCAATGAAAAAGATATCATCAACCGTTGTCTTGAGGCGGACATCGAACCGGTCGTGCACCGGTTCAAATGGAAAATCGACAAAGCCCTCCGGCACATCATCCGCAAGGCGACCGCCTACAGGCCCGAAGACCGTTATCAGACTGCGGAGGCGCTTGCGGAAGATGTCCGCCGGTACATGGCCGGGTCGTCCCTCTCTGCGGGAAAGGAAAAACTTCTGGACAGATTTTTGCGCTTTGTCTTTGTGCGCATTCTGAAAATCGAAGACATGGGGCGTCCGTCGACCTGACCGGACGCGGCGCTTTTCTGCCATGACAAATCGGCATGAATTCATCGGTGATACGGACGGGAGCGGATGTCTCTGATCCGCTTCCCGGAAAAAATTGCGAAAGGAGAATGCAAAACCATGACGATCGGCGATCTGATTGATTTCGGAGCGGACACGCAGGAAGGGTTGAAACGGTGTCTGAACAATGAGGATTTTTATCTCCGCATGGTGAAGAAGATGCCCGGAGATGCCAATTTTCAAAAACTTTACGATGCCATGAAAACGGGGGATCAGGACGCCGCTTTTGCCGCTGCCCATGCCCTCAAAGGCGCTTCGGGCAATCTGGCCCTGACTCCGATCTTTGCTCCCGTTGCCGAACTCACGGAGCTGCTGCGCGCACATACACGGCAGGACTGCACGGCGCTGGTGGAGACGATCCGCCGGGCGCAGGAGACGTTGAGCAGGATCTGCGCGGAGTGAAAGTGCGGCCGTCCGCAGAAAACATGGCGCTTCCGGGAAACTCCCGGACCCGCCGGATCCCTGTTTTTGCGCCGGCGTGTCCGACGGTTCTGTCATGAAACAATCAATCGGAAACGGAGAAAAAGGATGAAGAAGATCGTTCCGGCATTGGCGGTGTTTGCCGCCGTGGTGCTCGGTCTCTCCGGCTGCGCCGGCGCACCGGCCGCCGCGGGGGCCGGGAGGGCGCCCGACTATTCCCGAAGGGACTGCTGGTACAAGTTCCCGGAAATCACAAAGGATGTCGACACGTTCTACGTCTATTCGACGGCGTACTTCGAGTCGAGCTTCAAAAAGGGCGCCCCCGATCACGCGCCGCTCGACGATCCCGAGATGATTTCGGGCGTGCAGGGCGAATATGTGACCAATGCCGGCGTGTACGAGAGCGCCACCAACGTGTTCGTGCCGTACTACCGTCAGGCCGGCATGCGGTACGCGGGGGAGATCCGGAGGAAGACCGGAAACATCGACGCGGCGATTTCCGGCATCCCCTACGACGACGTACGCGCCGCGCTCGACTATTACTTCGAGAACTGCAACAAGGGCCGTCCCTTCATCATCGCGGGCCACAGCCAGGGGGCGTCCATGGTCAAGTACGTGCTGAAGCACTACTTCAAAGCGCATCCCGAATACTATCGGCGCATGGTGGCCGCCTACGTCATCGGCTTCTCCGTCACGAAGGACGACCTTGAGAAATACCCGCATCTCAAGTTCGCGGCCGGCGAGACCGACACGGGCGTCATCGTCAGCTGGAACACCGAGGGTCCCCGGAACGTGAAGGAGAACGCACCGAACGCCGTGGTGCTGCCCGGCGCGATCAGCATCACCCCTCTCAACTGGAAACGTGACGAAACATACGCTCCGGCAAGCCGGAATCTGGGCTCGTTCATGCCGAACATGAAAGCCCGCCGCTACGAGATCACCGATATCGGCGCGGACGCCCAAGTCGTCCTTTCCCGCGGCGTGATCGTGACGAACGCCAGATGGGACCACCCCGCGGCCGCCGAATTCTTCGGACCGCAGAGCTTCCACGAAGACGACTACACGTTCTATTACAACAACATCAAGGATAACGTGGCAAAGCGCATCGCGGCATACCGGAGCCGCACGAAGTAAGACGGCGGGCAGGCGGAATCATGAGTGAGACGAAAACGGACCGTGCAGCCAATCCCGGAGGACTGGAACGAGCAGCGGCGGCTCTACGGCTTCCCGGTGCGGTAACACCTCACCACGAACTGGCGGCAGGAGAAATCCTGCCGCCTTTTTGCGTTTCTGTCGGTCTGTGGCAGACGCTTCTCTTTGTAAATCCCGTCACCACCGAAAGAGTTCGCGTTCCATGAAGATGTCCTGCTCGATGTCCTGACGGTTGCGCCGGTCAAGGTCCATATCCACACGGTCCGCCGCCCCCGGAGGCACGACCCGGATCAGCGTCCAGTTCGCCTGCGGGATCTTTTTCATGGAGACACGCACCAGACGGCCCGCTTTTGTTCTCGCAATGAACTGCGGGAAATTGCCTGTCCGGAATTTCATGATCCATTCCGGGTAGGGGAACTTCTGCTTCAGGGA
>JAFSTC010000079.1 GCA_017450705.1 Lentisphaeria bacterium
AAGGGAAAAACTTTTTTTCACGTGAAAAAAAGTTTTTCCCTTCCCCCGGATCAACAGACTTTTACCGCAAAAGGCTTACTCCCACTCGATGGTGGCGGGGGGTTTGCTGGTGACGTCGTAGACCACGCGGTTGACGCCGGGGACTTCGTTGGTGATGCCTCCGGAGATGCGGCGGACGAGGTCCGCGGGCAGGTCGGCCCAGTCGGCGGTCATGCCGTCGGAGCTCTCCACCACCCGCAGGGCGATGCAGTAGTCGTAGCTGCGTTCGTCGCCCATGACGCCGACGCTGCGCACCGGCAGGAACACGGCGAAGGACTGCCAGAGGCGGCAGTAGAAGCCGGCCTTCTTTATTTCGCGGGTGACGATCTCGTCGGCGCTGCGCAAAATTTCCAGGGTCTCCTTCGTCACGGGGCCCAGGTGGCGGACGGCCAGACCGGGTCCGGGGAAGGGTTGGCGCATGACCACGTCCTCGGGCAGGCCCAGTTCCCGGCCCAGTTCCCGGACCTCATCCTTGAAGAGGCGGTTCAGGGGTTCCAGCAGTTTGAGTTTCATCTTTTCGGGGAGTCCGCCCACGTTGTGGTGGCTCTTGATGAGCGCCGCGGGATTGCCGTCGATGGAGATGCTCTCGATCACGTCGGGATAGGTCGTCCCTTGGGCGAGGAACCCGGCGTTCTCGATTTTTTCCGCGGCGGCGTCGAAGACCTCGACAAACTCGCGGCCGATGATCTTGCGTTTGGTCTCGGGATCGGCCACGCCGGCGAGTTTCGAGAGGAAGCGCTCGGAGGCGTCGATGGAGATGAGCTTCATGTTGAAGTTCCTGCCGAAGAGCTCCCGGACGCGGGCGGCTTCGTTCTTGCGCAGCAGGCCGTTGTCGACGAAGATGCAGTGGAGCTGCCGTCCCACGGCCCGGTGGATGAGGGCCGCGGCCACGCTGGAATCCACGCCGCCGGAAAGGCCGAGGATGACGTTGGAATCCCCCACCTTCTCCCGGATCTCGCGGACCGAGGTGTCGATGAAGGAGCTCATGGTCCAGTTGCCGGCGCAGCCGCAGATCTTGAGGCAGAAGTTGGCGATGATCTCCCGGCCCCGGGGCGTGTGGGCCACTTCGGGGTGGAACTGGATGCCGTAGATGTCCTTCCCGCGGAGCTTCACGGCGCAGTATTCGGTGTTGCCGCTGGAGCCGAGGACCTCCACGCCGGACTCGGGGAGCCGGGAAACCTTGTCGCCGTGGCTCATCCAGACTTCGAGGGTACCGGGCAGTCCGGCAAAGAGGGGGGAGTCCGTCTTTACCTGGAGCACGGCCTTGCCGTACTCGCGGGCCGCGCCCCGTTCGATGCCGCCGCCCAGGGTGTGGATCGTGAGCTGGAGCCCGTAGCAGATGCCCAGGACGGGGATCCCCAGATCGAATATCGCCGGATCGCACTTGGGGGCGCCGGGGGCGTAGACGCTGGCCGGGCCGCCGGAGAGGATGATGCCCTTCGGATTTTCCGATCTGAGCGCCTCGGCGCTTGTCGAAAAGGGCATGATCCGGCTGTAGACGTGACACTCGCGGATCCTGCGGGCGATGAGCTGACTGTACTGGGAGCCGAAATCGAGAACGATGATCTTTTCCGGAGACGTTTCCATGAGGAATTTCCCTCTTCTCTGGTTATGTATTCACTTTTTCTTCCGGACGAACTGCCGCCGCGCCGGAATGTTGTTTTCGATCATATGATTTTTGATCTGCCCGCAGGTGAACTCCCCGCTGTGGACCATGGAGGCCACCAGTGCGGCGTCGGCCTTTCCCCGCAGGAAGGCGTCGGCCACGTGGGAGAGCGCGCCCGCCCCTCCCGAGGCGATGACGGGAACGGGGACGCTTTCGGAGATCATGCGGGTGATGTCCAGTTCGTAACCCGAGCGCACGCCGTCCGTGTCGATGGCGTTGAGACAGATCTCCCCCGCCCCCAGCTCGACGGCCCGGCGCGCCCAGGCGACGGCGTCCAGCCCCATACTCCTGCGGCCGCCTTCGATGACGACTTCGTAGCCCGAAGGCAGGGAAGCGGAGACTCCCGCGAAGCGCACGTCCATGCCCAGCACGACGCACTGCCGCCCGAAGGACCGGGCGCCTTCGCTCAGGATCTCCGGATGCTGGACGGCGAGGGAGTTGAGCGACACCTTGTCCGCCCCGGCGAGCAGCACCTGCCGCATGTCGGCGGCCGACCGCACGCCTCCGCCCACCGAGAAGGGGATGAAGACCTTTTCCGCCACGCGGCGCACCATCTCCAGATCCGTGGGCCGGTGTTCGGCGCTGGCAGTGATGTCGTAGAAGACCAGCTCGTCCGCGCCGTCGCGGCAGTATTTTTCGGCCAGTTCCACGGGGTCGCCGATATCCCGGTTGTCCATGAAGCGCACGCCCTTGGTCACCCGGCGGTCCCGGACATCGAGGCAGACGATCAGTCGTTTCAGCAGCATGTCCGTCCGTCCCATTTCGAAAAGTTTTCGAGCATCTGCAGTCCGGCCTCGCCGCTGCGCTCCGGGTGGAACTGCGTCGCAAAGATGTTGTCCCGTCCCGCGGCGCAGACGAATTCCCGCCCGCCGTATTCGCTGGTCCCGAACACGTTTTCGGGAGACCCGACCGCGGCGTAATAGGAGTGGACGAAATAAAAGGCTTCTCCCGAGGGGATCCCCGCGAAGACCGGGTGTTTTTCGGGATGCGCCACGGTGTTCCACCCCATGTGCGGCACCTTGATCCGCGCCGCGGGGGGGAAGGTGAAAAGCCGCACGTCCCCGGGAATGAGCCCCAGCCCCTCCACGCCGCCGTCCTCGGCGCTGCGCGAAAGAAGCATCTGCATGCCGAGGCAGACGGCCAGGACGGGCTTCCCCGCCCGGACGCCCTCCAGCAGGACTTTATCCAGTTCCGAACGCCGCAGTCCGGCCATGCCGCTTGCGGCGGACCCGACGCCGGGAAAGACCAGCGCGTCGGCCAGGGCGGCCGCAGGGGCGTCCGCGGTGACCTGCGCCCGCGCGCCGATGCGCCGGAAGGCGAGATCCACGCTGGTGAGATTGCCCGCGCCGTAGTCGAGAATGGCGATCCTGACCGAACCCATGAAGACAGACCCTTTCCCCGGGACCGTTCCGGTCCCGGAACGGCACAGAAAATATCACACATCGGCCTCTTTTTCAAGAAAATTTCCCCCGGCGGAAGAAAATATTCGGGAAAAATCCTCAAGTCGATTTGAAAAAACGGACTTTGGCTGTAAAGTAATGCAGGTTCTCCGTGAATGTCAATCCATCAAATCAAGGATCGATAAAACCATGCCCAACGAACTGGATGAAATGACCGGTCCCGTCAACGAGGCGGGGCGTGACATCAATGTCATCGAAAAACAGCTGCCCGTCAAGGTCGGCTTCGGCTCCACGCTCTTCGAGATCATGCTGTGGGTCTGCGGCATCCTGCCGGGCCTCATCTTCCTCTTCATGAAGATCGGCGCGGCCAATTATTTCCGGAAGCTCCAGCAGAAGATCCAGGCCGATGCCTCCCAGATCGACAACTATCTCGAACAGCGGGTGCAGATCCTCCAGAACGTCGCGCCGCTGGTGGCCAAGGCCATCGATCTGGACAAGGACGTCATGAAGTCCGTTGCGGCCTTCCGGGGAGGCTCCCTGCCCGACGCTGACCGCAATGCCGTGGCCCGGAGCATCGACGGCGCCTTCGGACGGCTCTTCCCCCAGGTGGAGGCCTATCCCGAACTCAAGGCCCACGCCGCCATCGCCGACGCCATGCAGCAGAACAATTATCTCCAGCGTGAGATCACCGCCGCCCGCGCCCTCTACAACGACACGGTCAATCAGTGGAACTCCGACCTCTTCGACTGGCCGACCAAGATGATCGTCGCCGCCAAGGCCGGCTATACCACGCGCATCCCCTTCACGGCATCGGCCGAGACCAAAGCCAAAGCCCGTGAGGTCTTCTTTTGATCGAGGACATTTACGAGCCTCTCTCCCGCTACCGGGATGAATTCCGGGAGAAGTTTTCCCGCCTGACGGCGGAGAAGTTCAATGAGCTCGAAAAAGAGTCCCGCGTGGACGCGTCCGCCAACGCCGCCCTCGTCGCGGAGATCGAAAAAAATACGGCCGCTCTGGAGGAAGTCAAGTCCAGGCGCACCCTGTGGGGGTTCCTCACCGCCCTCGCGGTTCTTCTGACCGCGGGCGGCGTCGGGGCGGCGATCTACGGCATCGTCAAGCGCGCCGAGCTCCGGCAGGAGCTTCTGATCGGACTCGTCGCGGGGGGGATCGCCGGTGCCGTCGTCTTTCTTCTTCTCATGATCAAGCTGACGGTCCCCCGCTACCGGCAGGCGGATGAAAAGGCAAAGGAACTGGAGCAGATCGTCAGGGAGAAGACCGAGGAGGCCTGGCGTCAGATGGCTCCCCTCAACGAATTGTTCGACTGGCGGATCACGGCCGATCTCATCACCCGGACCGTGCCCCGCATCGAGTTCGATCCCTTCTTCACCGAGGCCCGGCTGCGGGATCTCAGGGAGTCCTTCGGCTGGGACGACAAGTTCAACGAACGTTATTCCGTGGTCAATGCCCACAGCGGCGTCATCAACGACAACCCCTTCGTCTTCGCGGAACTGCTCCGTCAGGACTGGGAGATGAAGCGCTACACGGGGCATCTGGAGATATCCTGGACCGAGACCGTCCGCGATTCCGACGGCAAGACCCGGACCGTCCGGCGGTACCAGACCCTGACCGCCCACGTGGAGAAACCCGCGCCCGTCTACCCGACCGACAAGATGCTGATCTTCGGCAACGACGCCGCGCCCGATCTCGTGTTCTCCCGCGAACCCTCCGGCGTCGCCGGGGGCAAGGGCTTCTTCAACTCCCTCGAACGCAAGTCCCGGCTGAACGAACTCAAACGCTACGCCAGAAATCTGGACGACGAGTCCAATTTCACCATGATGAGCAACGAGGAATTCGAGGTGCTGTTCCACGCCAAGGACCGGAGCGACGAGGTCGGTTTCCGTCTGCTCTTCACGCCGCTGGCCCAGCAGCAGATGGTCGATCTGCTCAACGACGCGGAGGTCGGATTCGGCGACGATTTCCGCTTCATCAAGCGTAAGAAGATCAATTTCATCATGGCCTCCCACCTGGACGGGACGAGTTTCAGCGACGACCCGGAGCAGTTCTGCGGCTATGATCTCGAAAGCATGCGGAAGAATTTTCAGACGTTCAACGAAGCGGTCTTCAAATCGCTCTATTTCGCTCTGGCGCCGCTGCTCATCGTTCCCCTGTACCAGCAGATCCGGACCCGGCAGGCCATTTACGGCGAGGAGGAGAAGAAGCGCTCCACCTTCTGGGAACACGAGGCCATCGCCAACTATTACGGGGGGAAGTGTTTCGCCCATCCCCAGAGCATCACGCAGAACATTCTCAAAACCAGGTGCGTCTCCCGCGACGACGCCGGTGCGGGCACCGTGGAGGTCACCGCCTCGGGGTTCCGCGGGGAGGACCGGGTTGACCACGTCAGCGTCTACGGCGGCGACGGCCGCTTCCACGCTGTCCCCGTGCCCTGGGTCGAATACCTGCCCGTACAGAAGACCTCCAGCTATCATTTCGTCGAAAATCCCGACGAGAAAACCGTGGATCTCCGCCGCAGCCATGCTCTGCTGCGCCGCTCGATCTACACGTTTTTCAAATAGCGTCGTCCGGCGGCGGGAGATCCGGCGGTCCCCCGCGATTGCCGGCCGGGCGGGAAACTGGGTGAAAAATGGAAAGATCTTCTTCCCCGGAGAACCGGGCCAAACCCTCGCGGATGCAGGTTTTCCGCATGGCGCGCATCGTTTCCCTGCTCAAAAAGAACAGGATGCCCGGCGCGGAAACTCTGCTCGAAGAGTATGAAAAACTCGAATTCGAGGAGAACCAGCTCATCCGGGCGAAATACAGCCTGCGGACCGTCTACCGGGATATCGACTCCCTCAAAAACGACTTTCACTGCCCGATCGCCTACGACCGCGCCGCCAAAGGCTACTACCTCACCGATCACAGCTGGGAGTTCAACTGCCCGGCGCAGCTGTCGGAGTCCGCGATGCTGGCCCTCGTCCTGGGGGCCCGCATCGCCGAAGACGTGTTTCCCGAACCGGTCACGTCCCGCATCGCCGCCGCCGTGGACGAGATCCTCAAGGCCAACAATCCGGATTTCCTCGACACCACACTGGTCCATTCGCTCAAGGTGTTCGCCCAGTCCGGCGCGGTGAACGAGCCGGAGGTCTTCCCCGTCGTCTTCGAGGCGTGGCAGAAACACCGTCTGCTGCGCATCGTCTACGACGACATGAAGGGCGACGGTCCCACGGAGCGCATCGTCGAACCCCATGTCCTTTTCCTGTATCTGCGGGAGTGGCGGATCAAGGCCTTCTGCCGTCTGCGGAAAGATCTGCGGACCTTCGTCATCAGCCGGATCCGCGAGGCCGAGATCCTGCCGGAGACTTTCCGCCCCGACATGGAGATCATCCGTTCGGTGACTTCCGACAACATCGTCAGCTGGGAAAAATACGCCGACGTCAGGATCCGCCTGACCGGAGAGGCCAGAAAATACGCCGTCGCCCACCGCATGCACACGAAACAGCGCATCCGCAAAGAGGGAAAGGACTCGTGGCTTTTCATCATCCCCGAAGTGCCGAAAGAGGTCGTCGTGCCCTGGATCCTCTCGCAGCAAGGCCAGGCGATCCCCCTTTCTCCCCCCGGGATCGTCGACGCCGTCAGGGCCGCCGCCCGGGCGATCCTCAAGCAGATATGAGGCATGAGAGATGAGAGATGAGGCAGGGCCGGCGGGTTTCCGCCCGACCGGCCCATAGGACCCGTAAGGCCTATAAGACTTATTCGGCCTATCCGGCCTATTGCCCCGGGCTCTTTTGCTCAGATGGCGGCGAGGCTGGTGCTCCACTCTTCTCCGACGCTGCCGTAGTAGTGCCATTCGAGGGTGTCGGCGCCCTTGACGAGCTGGACGCCGATATCGCCCGCGGAAGTGCGGATCCGCAGATCGTCCCTGCCGTCGCCGTCGAAGTCGGCGATCTGTTCGACGGTCACGTTGCCCAGGTCGCCGAGGCCGAACCAGCTCTTGACGCTGCCGTTCTCCACCAGCCACGCGCCGTAATAGGTGCCTTTCTTCAACAGCACGTCGTCCACGCCGTCGCCGTCGAAGTCGCCCGCGCCTGCGACGGCGGAGCCGTCGGGGAGCGTGTCGAGGTTGGCCCAGACCATGGTGCCGTCAGACTGCGTGAGCCAGCTGCCGGCGAAGCCCGCGTCGTGTTTCAGCACCACGTCGTCCCTGCCGTCGCCGTTGAG
>JAFSTC010000080.1 GCA_017450705.1 Lentisphaeria bacterium
GAGCCGGTGCGGCCGCCGCGGGGGCTTCGCCGCCCTCGCCGCCGGCGCCCGGCGTCGACGTGCCGCCCTCGGCGCTCTTGGCGTCGAGGCGAACGACGTTCTTGGGCAGATAGACGAAGTTGACGCCGATGTGGGCCGGATCGTGCTGTTTGGTCAGCTCGCGCAGGTGGTTGATGACGACCGACACGGGGATGTCGTCAAAAGAGAACTCCTTGATGATGATCTTTTCGAGTTTCTGAGCCAGGGCGTTGGAGGGCGTCGTCTCCTTTTTCTTGCTGCCGTCTTCGAGCATGTTGACGGTGGTGCCCTTGCCGTCGTCCTCGGGTATGCTGGGGAGGGAGTATTTCCACTCCGCTTCGGCGATCCCCCGCCTTTGGGAAGCGGCGAATCTTCTGATGCCGATGTTGCCGATCCGGCGGTAGACGCCCTCGAGACTTTTGACGGCGGCGGCGTTGTAGGGATCGATCAGCAGGATCTCCTGATATTTGCGGACGGCAGCGCCCAGATCTCCCGCGGAGACGAGCTTGCGGCCCTGCTCCAGAAGGACTTCGATCTGATAATCCTGATTCTTCCGGTTGGGGAGAAGGCGGTCGGCGCTGACGCTGTCCTTTTCGGCGGCGTAGTTCTTGCGTTTCTCGTACTGGACGATGAGAGCCTCGAGGCGGTCGGCCTGTTCGGGGCAGTATTTCAGGGCCTCCTGGCAGAGCTTGATCGCCTTCTCGAAATCGCCGCGCTGGGAACTGGCGTCGGCCTCCCGCATGGCGTCCTCGGCCTGGAGATAGTAGCACCGGGCGATCTGGCTGTCGCAGAAGGAGATCTTGCGGCTGAAATAGGGTGAGTTGAATTTTTTGAACTCCACTTTGGCGCTGCGGTAGAGACTGCAGGCCTCCATGTAACTGCCCGAAGCCAGTTTCAAGTTGGCGTCGCGGACAAGATCGTCGCCCTTGCGTTCGACCTCCTGCCGGCCGTGATCGACGCGGTTGACGATCATGCGCTGCTCCCGCTGGGCCGGGGTTATCCCGGGGGCGGTTTTGGTGTCGGCGGCACGGAGCGCCGTCCCCGCGAAGAACGCAAGAACGAGCACCCCCCGAAAAACCCATTCAGACTTTTGACACATATTGAGAGACTCCATCGTCATGCTTATCGGTTGAACTCAGGCAGACCGTTGTTGAAGTTTCGCTTGATCGGCACACCGTGGTCGTCGATGAGCCGCGCGGTGACGAAGACCAGCAGATTCGCCCGGTCCATATTTTCGGCCTGAGACTGGAAGAAACGTCCGATGAGCGGAAGTTCCCCGAGGATGGGGACCTTGTCCACGCGGGTGATCGCATGGTTCTCGACCATGCCGCCCAGAACGAGGGTCTCGCCGTCGGTGACTTCGACGACGGTGTCGAGAGCGCGCTGGCTTTCGATGGGACGCCAGATCGTGTAGGTCTGCGTGGTCGTTCTCGTCTTGGGTTCGAGCAGTGTGCCGACGTTCTGCCTGATCGTGGCCGTCACTTCGTAGTTGTCGGGACCGACGTAGCTCGACAGACTCAGGTTGATCTTGAGTTCGATGTTGCGGTTCTTGTAGACCTTGGGCACGACCGTGAACTTGATGCCGAGGGACTCCCCGTCGTCGCTGAACTCAGGCTGGGGCGGCGTGATGCTGTAGTTGATCTGGCTGTCGGTGGAGTTGACCTCGATCTCGATCTCGTCCCAGGAGGTCGGGAAGTAATAGGTCGTCGTCATGGAGACCGTGCCGGCCTGACCGTCCTGGGTGACGACCTTGGGCGCGGTCAGCGTCTCGGTGCGGTCGCTGCGGGCGAGGGCGTTGACCGTCAGACTGATGTTGAGGGGGATGTCCGATCCGAAGGGGTTTTTCGATCCGAAGAGGGAGGGGAAGATGTTCCAGTTGTTGATGACGGCGGTCTTCGAATCGTTGTCGGCGGTCCCGCCGCGCAGCATGGCCAGCGGATTGTTCGGCAGGGCGTTGACGCCGGGGCCGAGGAGCCAGCCGTCGCCGTTGATCTGGCCCTCGCTGCCCGAGATGTTCTTGCCGATGGTGCCCAGGGTCCAGTCGAACCCCAGATCCTGATAATCGTTCTCGGAGATCTCGAATGCCTTGAGTTCGATCATCACCAGGGGCTTCACGGCCGCGGCGATCTGGTCGATGCGCTCGTCCAGTTTGAAGATGTTTTCCCGGGTGTTGGTCGCGGTCAGCTTGTTGGTGCGCGAGCTGTAGTAGATGGAGCTGCCCGGCGGGAAATCCACGCCGCGCTCGGAGAAGTAGTTCTGAAGTTCCTCCCGGGTGATGTCCGTGTTCTGCCGGCCTTCCAGGCCTTTGCCGGGGTCGTCGTCGGTCTCCGGCGTCGCATCGTCGCCCACCTTGGGCACGACCACGGGACCGGCGGTCTCGCCGCTGTCGCCGCCGATGCGCTCGGCCACGGAGGCCGGTTCCTTGCCGGTGACCACCTGATAGAAGTTGCGGGGCGTATCCCACGAGTGCCGGATCATCTCATTGGCCAGCGGGGCGAAGTTGATGCTGGTGTAGTTGTTCCGGGTGCTGACTTCGTATTTGAGTCCGGTCACGAGGCTCAGACACTCCAGCACGGAAGCCAGGGAAACGTTGTCCAGCGAGAGCGTGACGCGGATCTTGTCCGCCAGTTCGGGGGTGAGCATGTGGCCCACGGAAACGCCCTTGTAGCGCTCGTCCTTCTCCGGATCGCCCTCCTTGCTGCGGTCCTGGATGTAGGTGAGCACCGCCGGCAGATCGGCGTCGTCGAAGTGGAATCCGGCGAAACGGATGTTTTTGAGTTTTTCGCTGTCGGCTCCCACGTTCCGCTTTTCGCCGCGGGGGATGCGGCTGGCCGAGACCAGATTGAACGTGGGCTCGCTCCACTGCCAGGCCGCGAAGGCCATGACCGCCGCGAAGGTGCTCTTGCGGCGCTGGGCGGCGGCGTTGAACAGCTGACGGTAGACCTCGCCGGCCAGCGAGATGGCCTCGCTGTCGTAGGGATCGATGACGAAGGCCTTTTCCACCGTTTCGCGGGCTGTCGTAAGCTTCCCGTTGCGCAGATAGGTCTTCGCTTCGGCGATCAGGCGTTCAAACGCTTTCCGCTGCTCCTCGCGGGAGGGGGCGGCTTTCTTCAGGGAGACGTCGTCCCGTTTCTTGTCGGCCCTCTTCATGCCGCGGCCGTGGTCCGCCAGCGCATTGGCCTCCTCCTTGTGATCGGGACTGACCTCTGCGGCCTGAACGGCGATGAGGATGCAGTCGTCATAGCGCTTGTCGGCGGCGGCGAGCCGGGCTTTGCCGAGGAGATCGGCGCCCCACTGGTGCCGGATGTCGGCGGCCTGCTTCCTGACGGCGTCCAGCCGGGACTGGGCCGCGTGACTTTTCACGGACGCCAGCTCCAGCTCCAGCTCGGCGATCACTTCCTCGCAGACTCCCAAGGCCTCCTTGTATTTTTTCTGCTTGAGCAGTTCATCCGCTTTTTTGAGCCTCTCATCCTGGGCCGCGTAGACTTTGAGTATCCGCTGCCTGTGCTTGATCACCTCTTCCGGTTCACGGTAAGGACGCACCGCCTTCAGGTTGCGCACGGAACCGGGACTGTCGGCCGCGCCGGCAGTCTGCATGAAAAGCAGCAACGGCAGGATCCCGGCCGCTGCCGGAAAGAAATTCATCCGCCTCATTGGAAACACCACCTTCCCCCTTGGTTCAAAATCCGTTCATATCTTAATTTACATACACTTTTGCCATATATCAAATCGGCGGCGGAAAAAACTGCCGCATATTCGCGAAAAAACTTACCTTCTGCGCCGATTCTGATCCTTTCGGGTGTCGCGCCGGACCTCTTCCTGTTCCACGCCGGTCTCTGCCTTGGGCTGAGTCCCGGCGATGGGTTCGATGACGCGGCTGTCCTCCGGGATGGCGCCTTCGCGGGTGACGATCATCGGTTTGCCCAGTTCGTCGTTCAGCGGATCCTGCTTGCCGCTCGCCCGGGCCAGTCTCAGACGCGCGACCATCTTCTTCTCGTCGAAGGAGTCGAGGATGTAGTCGGTCATTCCCGTCTGATAGTTCCCCATCCTGAATCTCTCGCCCTGGCGGACCACCACGGGCTCGCCGCGTTTCCCCTTGGGCATGCCGACGTCCACGAAAATGGGACGGCGGTCGGAGGAGTACGCGGTCTTGCCGATCTGCATCTCCAGCTTGTCGGGAGTGAGCCCCTTGTTCCTCTGGGACGGATTGAGATCCTCTTCGAGGTAGATCTTCGAAAGATCCTGGGCCTTGTCTTCTTCGGTCTCCTTCACGGTGCCTCCGGCGACCACGGGCTGTTCCTTTTTGCGGGCGCCGCCGGAGGAGTCGCTGAGGATGCGCTCCACCTTCTTGATCCGGTAGCGGCGGCCCTCGATCTGGATCGTGCCGTTGAGCCGGGCCATGGCCGTGCGCTCCGTCACCTTGCCGGTGCGGGCGTTCTTCTGTTTGAAGTTGATCTGAAGATCCCAGCGTGCCGGGTCTGTCTGCTTGTTGTCGTTGAGGGCGCGGAAACTCACCGGCAGCGGGACGCGGCGCACGGCGTCGAACTGCAGCCGGTACCAGAGCGGCGGATGGTTGCGGGCGTTGGTCGGATCGGTGTTCTGCTCCATCTCGAAGATGTTGGAAAAACCGTCCCCGTCGGCGTCGTAGAGCGCGTCGTAGGGGTTGCTGGCATCCAAGTTGTGGGATTTCTCGTAGGTGTCGGGCATGCCGTCGCCGTCGGAGTCGTCGGCGGTGATGACGTTGCGGCGCATTTTGGGTCTGTCGGGCGGAGCTTTCAGGATGCGTCCGCAGTTGGGACAGGGCTTGCCTGAGAAATAGGAACGGGGGATCAGCATGCCGCAGCCCTCCACCTTGTTGTCGTTTTCGTCTTTCTTGCCGACCATGCAGACGGCCAGACCGGGGAAGTCGGTGTAATCACTGTAGAATGCGGCGCCCTTGGCGTTTTCTCTGCTGGCGCCCTTGAGCCAGACCAGCTTGCCCTTTTCGCGGATGGCGGACACCTGAAACTCGGGTTTCGCCGGATCCTGCGGCTTGTAGTCCGGCTCGCGGGTGGGGATGCGCAAGTCGCTGTCCTTGACCTCGCCGGTCTGGGAGGCGATGCTCATGACGTCGATCATGGCGAAAATGAAGAACAGAAGCATCCCCATCAGGATCAGCTTTTCGTAATGTTTGCTCAGGAAATCCACGATTCATTCCTCCATGGAGACTCTAATACAGTCCGCCGAGCTCGACGTGATCCACGTCGAACACGGCCCGGAAGTCGGTCACGCCGCCCAGTTTGACGTCGCCGTAACCGCTGCGCTGGTAGAACGGCAGACTCTTTTCGCGCTTTTCGAACTCCTCGCGCCACTTGGCCTGAAGTTCCTTTTCCTTGTCCTTTTCGGCGGAAGCCTGCGGCTCCTCCTCGACGACCGCGCCCCGGCGGCCCCGGCGCCGGACCGGCGCGGGATTGTCCTTCTTCTCGGGATCCGTTTCCATGGCCGACTGCGGGTTCAGCAGCTGCTGGGCCGAGGCGACCTCCGTTTCTGGCGCGTAGATGAACACGCTCCGCACGACGTAGAAGCGGCCGATGACCGGGTCATAGGAAAAAGCATCGGCCAGGGCCCGGATGTCCTTCAGGGGCGCGACCACCTCGAAGGAGTAGTGGGAGACCACGTAACTGCCCTGGGCGACGAACGTGTTGTCGTACGCCCCGTTGGCAATGCCGCGGATCCGGAAGAAATTCAGCGATTTGACGCCGGCGATGGAGTTGATCCTCCGGCAGATGTCGCCGATGATGTCCCAGAGACGGGCGATGCGGGGGATATCCTCCCGGCGGAAGGGACCGGCGGGAGCGGCCTGTCCTTCGCCGCCCTCGGGCGATGCGGCCGCGACCGCGACCGTGGCGCCGCCCTCGCCGAAGAAGGGGAATCCCAAGGAATCCGCTTCGGGACGCATCTTGGCGCCCAGCATCTGGACGAGTTTCTCCCGGTATTTCCGGCAGTAGATCAGGAAATCGTTGCCGGGATCGCGCCGGCCCTGCATCTTGCGCGGGATGCCGATGGTGAAGAAGGCAAACTCCTCGGCGTAATTGTCAAGATCGGGCTCCTGGGTCAGCGGTTCGACGATCTTTTTGAAGGCCGTGAGGGCGGGCCCCAGCGTCCGTGCGTACTTGCGCTCCAGTTTTCTCAATTCGATGGTCTGGTCGGCCTGCCGGTCGTCGAATTTTCCCACGGTCTCGTTGTACTCGGAAACGAACTTCTTGCGGGCCTCTTCGATGCTCTCGCCTTTTTTCACGCCCATCAGCACTTCGACGAAGCGGTCGGCGGCCTTCTGATAGGGGCGGCCGATCCGGGAACTGATGGCGGTGTTGAGTTTTGTATAAAGTTCGATGTCTTTTTCGATCAGGGGCTTGTTCCCGTCGACAGGCGCGGGGGACGCGGCGATGAGGTCGGAGATCTTCTTGCGCAGATCTTCCGTCTCGGAGATGCACTGGCTCATTTGGAAGTACACGATGCCGGAGTAGATGATCAATGCCAGAATGATCACGGACGATACGCTCATCACGCTGATGAGCAACATGTTCTGTTTTACAAAGCGGTTCACGGCCTCATGACTCCGTTATTTTTTGATCGGCGTTTTCAAAACGAGAAACATATCGAACCCGGTCAGATTCACTTCGTTGGGCTGCCTCAGGGAGGAGATCTCCGCAGAGGCGAAATACTTGGACTTGGCGATCTTCGACCTCAGCTCCTCCTCCTGGAGCGTACGGTCCTTGAGGACCAGCGTGCATCCCCGGATGTGCAGACGCTTGATCTCGGTGAGATCGGCGGACGCGGCAAAACGCTGGAACTCCGCCGTTCCCGAGACCTGATTGCCGGAACCGCCTTCGGGGTTGTCCCGGTTCTGCTCCGGCTGGTCGCCCACGCCTTCCAGCGTCAGCAGCCACATGGTGTCGGGCATCATGCTCTGGAGTTCGGCGATCACCTCCGTCCAGATGTTGCGCTCGCCGAAAAGACGCTGGGTCTCGTCGAAGGAACCCTTGACGCCGCCGAGACGCCCGGTCAGCTGGGAGATCTCCTGCCGCTTGGCGTCGGTCTTCGCGACGGCCTGTTTCACCCGGTCGACGCGCTGGCGGTTGAACGAGAGCATCATGCTGACGCCGACGGCGAAGATCGACAGGCACAGCACCAGCGCCGCCGCCGAGGCGTAGAAGTAAGGTTTCCTGCGGTTCAGCTCCCTCTGCTTGCGGATCGATCGGGGCAGCAGCGTGATCTCCAGAGAACAGCTGAACGCGTGCCGGATGCTCATGCCGATCAGCTCCTGGAACATGGGGGCCACGGCCTGAAGTTCGGTCCGGTCCACCTCGGGGCCGATGGTGATGGCCGAGAAGGTGTTGAGGTAATCCACGGGGATGCGCAGTTTTTCGTGGAAGAAATCGGGCATGTACATCATGGTGGAGCCGCCGCCGGCCAGCAGCATCCGGGTCGGCTGATTCCCCCCGTGCTGGCTGCGCCAGACGTTGATGGAGCGGCTGACCTCGCCGTGCAGACGGGTCATGACGTTGCGGGCGATCTTGGAGATCGTCGCCGCCAGCTCCGATTCGGGTTCCTCGTAGGCGCCGCCCAGGGCGACGAAGCCGTGGCGTTTCTTCAGGGCCTCGGCCTCGTCCGGCTTGATGCCGAACTCCTTGGCGATCTGCAGCGTGATGGCGTAGCCGGCGATGGGGATGCTCCGGATGAACACCCGGTTGTGGTCGCCGATGATGAGGCTGGAACCGCGGTGGCCGATGTTGAGCAGAAGGACGCACTCGTCCTCCTTGATCTGGGTGGCCATGGCCGCGTTGAAGAGCGGGATCGGCGCGATGTTCACCGACAGGACCTCTTTCCCCGAGTCGCCGATCACGTCGGTGTACTGGGTGATGTTTTCGGTCTTCACCGCGACGAAAAGGGCTTCGAACTCCTCGTGGGACTCCTTGACCTCCATGGAGCTTCCGTCCTCCTGGGTCTCCACGTGGGTCTCCTCCCAGGCGTGCCGCATGAGCTGGTAGGCCCATTCGACCTCGTCCATGGAGTAGGGAACGCTCTGACGGGCCTCGAATTCGACGATGCGGCCGATGGCCTTCTGGGAACCGAGGGTGGGAGGCAGTTTGCTCAGCTTCAGGAACGAGGACTGGGCGGGCAGCGAGAGACGCGCCTGCTTCGCCGTGAAGCCGTTGGCAGCCAGCATCTCGTAATAGATGCCGGCGAAATCCGGCGCTTCTCCGGTGTCCTGGGGCACGTCGAGTTTGCGGAAGGCGAACTTGTCAAGCGTTATGCCGCCGTCCGGCCCGAAGCTGAACTCGGCCATCTTCAAACTGTCTCCGCCGACGTCCACCGCCAGCAACCGATTGTCCTTTGCCATTTCTAGATCCCTGCGCTAAACTGGTCTTGTTTTCCTTTACTTCCGGTCTTCCGTGCGGTCATCCCTGATGTAATCGAAGGTCGCGGGCATGTGCAGGCCCCACGGCGTCTTGTTCCGCGGCAGAACGGAATCCGGAACGACGACCGCTCCGGGTATCTCCTTGATCTGCTTGAAGAAAGAGGGCGCAAGCGGCGTTTTCCCCGAACTCGAGAAACTGCGTCCCAGAAGCGCGCCGCTGCTGTCAGTGAATTCGACCATCACCCGGTATTCGGCGAGCGGAAGCGCCAGCTCCCGGACCCCGGAGGGACCCGCGGCCGCGGCGTAGCGGTCGAGAAGCTGGGGCGGGATGAACATTTGCGCCAGATGGCGTCTGCCGTCCAGACGCACCGACCAGAAGACGGTGCGTCCCTCGAACAGACCGTAGACGGCGGTCCCCCGTTTGCGCTCGACGGGGAACGCGACGTACATGTGCATGATGACGTCGTCCAGCCAGCGTCCCGGGATGCCCTGGATCCCCTTGGCGTTATCGGGGTCCTTGGCGCCGGAAGTCCCCTTGGAGGCAACGCCGGGGAGGAAAGAGACGTTCACGGCCAGCCAGCGCTTGTTGACGAAGGAGACGCCGCCGGAGGCAAATCCGCCGCCGCTTCCGCCGGAACGGCCCGGTACGGGCGTCTGCTCGAAGCTCACCCGGATCCTGATGGAACCGAACTGGATGCCAGCCGGTGCGGCGGCCGCGAGCAGCGGGCACAGTACCGCAAGAGCGAGGGCGACAGTCTTTCCGATCCGGTCCATCCGCAGTTCCCCGTGTTATTTTTTGTTCTTGTCCGCGGCGTTCTTCGCTGCGGCACCTTTCTTCTCCGCGGCCGGAGCGGCGGGGGCTTTTTTCTCAACGGCCTTCACGGCGTCTTTCGCCGAATCGAGCTCGCGGGACACGCCGGAGCCGGAGCTCTCCATCCGGTAGCCGTGGCCGATGAGCACGGCCAGCGCCAGAGAGAGCACCATGAACACGGCGGTCAGCCATACCGTGGCCTTGGTCAGGTGACTGCCGGCCTTGCCGCCGAACATGGACTCTCCGATGCCGCCGAAAGCGGCGCCCATGCCCCCGGATTTGGAGGGCTGGATCAGGATCAGGCCGATCAGCAGCAGCGAAACGACGACGACCAGCGCGTAAAGGAAAACGATCAGTACCGACATTTTTTTCTCCTGTGATTTTCCGCCCGTCCGGTCAGCGGCCGAGGGCCTCGCGGATCAGGGAGGCGAAAGTCCCGGCGTCCAGCGCGGCGCCGCCGATGAGGCCGCCGTCGATGTCGGGCTGGGAGACCAGCTCGCGGGCGTTGGCCGGTTTCATGCTGCCGCCGTACTGGATGCGCATGGCATCGGCGGCATCTCCGAAGAGGGCCCGAAGTTCGCTGCGGATGAAGGCGTGGGCCGCCTGCGCCATGTCCGGCGTGGCGGTCTTGCCCGTGCCGATGGCCCAGACGGGCTCGTAGGCGACGACGATCCGGGAAGCCTCTTTCGCGTCGATCCCGGCAAAGCCTTCGCGGATCTGGGAAGCGAGGACGGCTTCGGTGCGGCCGGACTCACGCTCGGCCAGCGTCTCGCCGACGCAGACGATGGGGATCAATCCCGCCGCGAGGGCGGCTTTGAGACGGCTGTTGACCGTCGCGTTGGTTTCGCCGAAATACTGGCGGCGTTCGCTGTGGCCGATGATGACGTAGGTGACGCCGGAAGTTTTGAGCATGTCGGCCGAGATCTCGCCCGTGAACGCGCCGTTGGGCGCCCAGTGGATGTTCTGCGCGCCGACGCCGATGGGACTGCCGGCCGCGGCCTCGACCACGGCGCCGATGCTGGTGAAGGGCGGACACACGACGATCTCGGCATCATCGAGACCGGCGATCTCCGCCTTGAGTTTTTCCACCAGTTCGCGTCCTTCGGAAGCGGTTTTGTTCATCTTCCAGTTTCCGGCAACGATCACTCTGCGAGCCATATCTTCCCCCTTGTTCCGATATTCAAAAAACAAAACTCTCACACTCACTTCAAAGTCGTGACGGCAAAAATGTCCGGGCACAAGATAGCACGTCCCGGCCTGTTTTGCAAGTCCGCGGAGCGCACGATCCCTTAAAAAGAGCTTTTTTTGTTATTTCGACGGCTTTTCCGAAGGGTCCGATCCTGTCCGGAGCCCCGGGAAGAGCCGTTTCTTTCCGGTCTTTTTTTCCTTGTGCAGACGGGGGTCTCTGACGGCGATGCCGCTGCCGGAGATCGTGCGCCGCCAGACGATCCACAGCGTCCACCAGCCGCGGCTCGTCTCGCGGATCTTCAGGTCGTCCACGTCGTCTGCGCCGAGCAGGGAGGCCCGCTGATTCAGCATCCGGCGGATGTCCCTTTCCCGGACCTGGTTCATCCAGAGGTCCCACTCGTTTTCGTTGGGCCGGTGGGGCGTTCCGCTCCAGAGGGGGATCCAGTAGAAGAGGAAATACCCGCAGTTCATGCCCTTGACCACAGCCACGGCGGGGCGGCCCGAGCTGCCCGTGACGGCATCCGTTTCGTAGTGGCGGCAAACCGACGTGGTGCAGCCCGCCGTCAGGAGCGACAGCGCCGCCGAAATCATTGCGATCTTTTTCATGGTCTCCCTCTTCCGGTCCGTGAAACGGCGGTTCACTCCTGCGGCTTCTTCGCGGCGAAGGCGCGGATGTGTCCGCCCAGCCGGGAAGCAGCCTCCTCGGCGCACAGCCCCATGGCCTTCGCGGCCGCGGCGGCGTCGAAGGGGTCCGCCTTGATATCTTTTTCGCTCAGACAGGAGACCTGGGCCGTCCTGTCCCCGTCGCGCAGTTCGAAATCCGCGGCGAGGAGCGCCTTGTTCCGTTTCAGATCCATTTCGAAGCGGGTAATGACGCCGCGGATCCTGACGGGGGACGGGCCTTCTCCCCCGATCCTGTCCCGCAGAAACCGTTCCAGCATCAGTTCCGGATCGAGAAGCCAGCGGCTGAATTCGTCGCTGATCACCCGTCCGTCCGGCATCCGCAGCAGGAACCGCCGGTCGGATCCCGACAGATTGCGGAAGAAAAGAAAGTGGACGCCGCAGGGCAGATCCATCTTTTTCCCCGCCTTTCCCGCCAGATCGAAGACCAGGGTCTCCGGCGCCGATCCGCCGAAGAAGCACCCCGGAACGGTCAGCAGGATCCCGCAGAAGAACACGAAAAGCAAAATCTTTTTCATCACACTCTCAGTCCCTTCCGGTCAAAGCGCGTTTTCCCGTCAATATACACACAGCGTTTTGATTTGTCAACCCCGCCGGGGAAGCCTTTTCCGGAAAATTCGCCCCCGGACGGGAAAATTCCGGTTTTTTTCGATCCGCCCCTTGACATTTTTTCGGAAGCGGTCTATATTCCACACAAAGTGTTATATATATCAATTTTCCGGAGATCCCGATGCGCCCCATCGAAAAGACACTGGGCAAGCCCAAACACCAGCTGGTCTGCGACCGGCTGATCGACCTGTTGACCACCCGTCCCTACAAGGTGGGCGACAAGCTGCCGTCGGAACGGGATGTCGCGTCGGAACTCAATGTCAACGTGCTGACGGTGCGGCGGGCCTTCCGGGACCTCATCGCGGCGGACTTCGTCACCAAACGCGTGGGGTCGGGGACCTATCTCAATCGGCCCATCACCCGCGACTGGAGCGACCACGCGGTGAATCTGGTGATCGACGCTTCGTGCAACGCCGCGGTGCAGAAACTCTTCGAGCAGTACGGCCCGGAGGCGGCGGCGCGGCAGCAGCGGGAGTACCGTTTCGTCTACACCTCTTCGCACACCGTGCGCGAGTTTGTGCGCTCGTGCGTGGACTACCGTCAGCCGACGATCTTCTGCGGCACGATCCCGACCTACCGGGATTTCGCCGCGGACATTGCCGGAAATCAGGAACTCTTCGTCGCCGCGGCCGCTCTGCGCCGGGAGCACGTCATCCCGGCGGTCATCGGCGCGGACGCCGTCGGCATCGACATGCTGATGGTCCATTTGCAGAAACTGGGCCACAGGCGCATCGCGCTGGCCAGCGGCGCGGTCAAGGGCGGCCTCAGCGATCCGGCCTCGATCCTCTCCATCCAGCGGACCGCGTGGATGACCCGCATGGGCAATGACTACGATCCGGCATTGTATTTCGCCGTCGACATGACGTCCCACAACAACGACCAGATCGTCGCCGCCTATGAAGAAATGAAAAAGGATCCCGCACGCCTGGATTTTTCGGCCGTGATCTGCACCACGGACGAGATCATGTACGGCGTGATGGCCGTGCTCCGCGAAAAAGGAAAACGGATCCCGGAGGACGTCTCCGTGGTCTCCATCGGCAACACGAATTTAAGCCGCTTTGCCGCGCCCCCCGTGACCGGCGTCGATCTGAATCTTGCGGGGCATCTGGACGAAGCCATTTCCCTGCTCTTCCACAATCTCGCCCATCCGGACCGGATGGACATGCTGCGGATGATCAAGCCCGTGCTCGTCGAACGGGCATCCACTTCGAAATGGCAACACCAACCCTCTTTGAAAAGGAGTCGGAAATGAAAGAAAAAAGCATCCTGGAACCGAAAAGTGCCGCCCGTCCGCGCCGTCAATTCACGCTTATCGAACTTTTAGTCGTCATCGCTATCATAGCGATCCTCGCGGCCATGCTGATGCCCGCGCTCCAGCAGGCCCGGGAAAGGGCGAGAAGCATGAATTGTCTCTCCAACATCAAGCAGTGCGTGACGGCCTCCAAAATGTATGCGGACGATTCGGCCGGATATTATCTGCGGGCTTCGAACACCTTTATGGGAGTCCGCTACGTCAGCTGGGGCAACGCGCTTATCAAGATGAGCTATCTGGCGAAAAAAGAGGTGCTCTGCTGTGATCCGTCGGAGCCGGGTACCCGACTGAGCAGCAACAGCTGGGGGATCGGGCTGAATTACAGGACGTTCGGCCTCAACGAGTCGAGCTATGTGCAGCAGCGCAAGGAGTCGGAGATCAGCCGCTTCCACAACAACAGCAAGCTGGTCATGTACGTGGACGTTCCCTACGCGGTGAACAACTGCTGCCTGGGCTACGCCGGGCACGCCCGCTCCGGCATATACGAGCGCACCGGATCCATCAATACGACCACGTATCACACGATAAGCATCCGTCACAACGACAGCTCCAACGTCGCGTTCTTCGACGGTCACTGCGGCAATTTGAAGTATCCCGAGGTCAATCAGAAGATCTACTGGTCGCCCATCAAAAATACCGGTTCGAACGACCTGGAGCCTGAAGGGTCGGGCTCGTACTGAGGTCTCGGGGAAGATCATCCACGGATCCCGGGGAGGAAATCATGAAATACGCCAGATCAGCTGCAGTTGTCCTTTGTCTTTCCGCACTTTTCTCCGTTTCCGCGGAGCCGGTCGAACAGCGGGTCGTCCTTTTCGACACCTTGCGCAAAAGCGGGAAAACGGCAGGGGCGTCTCCTTTTTACACCAACGCCCGTTCCCTGAAATATACCGCCGACGGCCTTCTCTGCGGCAAGGGGCATGCCGCGCCGAAACTGAAGATCCCGGCGGAGGTCTGGGACTGGTCGGAAGGCGCCGTTTCCTTTACGCTCACGCCGATCGATTTCGAGAGCGCGTCGATGAAAAAGGAGTCCGTCCTGTTGAGCACGCGCCTCGTGAACCACAACAAGCCGGAACTGGGATTCAAGTCGGGCGACACATGCATGCTTCTGCGGATGCGGCGCGAAAATCTCGCCAAGCCCGAACAGCTGATTTTGCAGGGACAGAACGGACGGATGTCGGACCACCGGGCCTACATCGCCATCGCCAACAGCGCCAAAGGGTTCTTCGTCAAGGGGGAGCCCGCCCGGATCGCGGTCCTCTGGCGCAAGGGCGGCGAGGCTTCCGTCTATCTCAACGGCGTGAAGATCGGTTCCGGCAAACCCTTTTACTTCCCCGGTCCGGAAAAACTGGAATGTGTGAATCTTCTGACGGGGGGCGCCCGGCAGGGCTGGGGCGTCCTGGACGGCACGGCTCACATGACGGACCTGCTGATCGTGAAGGGGCGCACCTCCTTCGAGGAACTTCAGCTGGCGGAGCAGGGCAGGATCGCCGCCCCGGCGAAAAAGGAAAAGCCGGAGGGAAAACCGGCGGCGCGATCCGAAAAGGGGACGCAGGCCGCAGTTCCCCTGCACGTCATTCCCTTCCCGCCCCTGAAAGGCCCCTCCCGGCTGGACGGCAAATTCGACGAATACGGCTTTGTCTGCAGCGGCTTCATCGCCAAGGAGACGGGGCTTCTGGCGGATATTCCCTGCCGCTTCTACTCTTCTTCGGACGGGGAAAATCTCTATTTCGGCATCGAATGCGACTGGAGCAAAAAGGCGCCGTACAAGCCCGTTTCGTCGGCATCCGTCAATGACGATGCGGCTCTGATCGCCTCCGGGGACATCGCTCCCTTTTTTTTTCGCAAGACCATGGAGCCGGGGGCGAGGGCCTATGCGGGCACCTATGTGACGATCGCGCCGAACAACTGCGTCTATGACGCCCGGGAGGAGATCAGCTGGATCAAGAACAGCTGCCTCCGCGACGCGAAGTTCGACTCCGGGATCCGGACGTACAGCCGGTATGAGGACGGCGTCTGGCGGGTGGAGGCGGTCCTGCCCCGGGGGCGGAACGGTCTGGAGGCGGACGAATTCCAGTTTTCCGCGGGCGTCCGTCTGCAGGGCCGGTCCCTGCACCTGAAAAACCACACACTCTGGTTCGACAACACTGATGCGTTCCTGACGGGGAAGTGCACTTCCTCGCCCCTCGCCCTGACCCTCGAGAAGGGGAAAACGGGCTGGAATGTGGCAACGGACGGGAACGCGGATTACATGGTGAGCCTGGATAAGGTCCAGAAGACGACGAAGATCAGGGAGGTCGTCGCGGATCACGCCATCGGCGTTTCCTCCAGTTTTCAGCCCATCGGGAACGTGAAGCAGATATCGGGGAGAGATCTCCGGCAGGTGATCCCGGATCCGCCGCTTGGGCTGTATGCCGTTTCCTGTCAGGCCCGGACGGCCGACGGCAGGATCCTCCTCGCCCGGCAGATCCCCTTTCTGCAGCGCAAGGACGTGGAATTGACTCTCCGCAACAACCCCATCGCGAAGAAACTGGCCGTCAAAGTGGAATTTCCCGGCATCACCGCGAAAAAGGGCGAAGTGTTCACGCTCAGCCTGCGGACGCAAGAGGGCAGGCAGGTTTTGTCGAGATCGGTCACCGTGCCGCAGGATGCCCCCTCGGAATTGAACTTCGATGTGGAAACGGCCGGTCTCGCGCAGGGGAAGTACGTCGTCAAGGTCTTCCGCGGCGCCGCGGAACTGGCCGAAAAAGACTATGTCGTGAAGCCCCTGCCCGAGTGGTACACCAAACCCGTGGCGATGGAGGCTTTGTCGGCGGATTACGCGCCTTTCCCGTGGAAGGAGGGCGTGACCGTCAAGGACGGGCGCGTTTCGGTGTGGGGGCGGGAATTCCTGTTCGGCAAAAAGGGCCTCGAAAAGATCACGTCTCAGGGGAAAGCCGTTCTGTACGCGCCCATCCTGCTGGAGTATCAAAAAGAAGGGAAGCGTTTTCAAATCTTCCCGGAGCTCAAGGAGCTTCGCAAGCTCGGCAGGGGCAGGGCGCTGGCCCGCACCGAGGGGCAGGACGCAAATTTCCGGTGCGTCATCCGCCACACCGTCGAGTTCGACGGGCTGGACACGCTGGAACTGGAAGTCCTTCCGCAGAAAAAAGGCTGCGCCGTGGACAATATGGAACTGGTCCTGCCGGTGGCCGACGCCTGGCAGTTCCAGAGCTGGTACGGGCACTGCTGTCAGGATTTCGGTTATACGGTGCCGCGGACCTTCGACCGTCTGATCGCGCTCTGGCTGGGCAGCGACGACCGGGGCCTCAACACCTTTTTCGAAAATCACAAAGGTCTGTACATCGACAGCCGCAAGCCCCGCATCCGGCTGGAAGCGGGGCCGGGCGAAAACGATTTTCTCTGCCGTCTGGCGCTGGCCAACGTACCGGTGCGGGCGGACCGCCCCGTCACCTGGCGGATGGGACTGCATCCCACCCCGGTTAAACCCCTTTATCCCAACTGGGAGGACGAGCGCGTGGCGATGTTCGAGCTCTTCACCTACCCCTTCAATTTCATCTCGCTGCACACTCATCACCATGCCGCCTGCTCCACGGATTTCCGGGCGCGGAATCCCAAATTGGGCCGCGACTGGGGGGAACTGGAACGGATCCACGCCGACCGTCAGATGAAGATGTATCCCTACACCATCGCGACATTCACCTCCGAGGAAAACATGATCAAACCGGAGGCGCCTTTCCTGCGCACCCGTCTGCCCCAGAGTTGGTTCTACAAGCCGGGGGAGCGTCCGAGATCCGACGTCTGGGAGGAGTTCGGAGCCGACTGGAGTTTCCAGCCGGTCTCCACCTACCCCGGCAACGGCACCCGGCACAACAACATGTTCGCCTGCTCCCCGGCGAGCTCCTGGAGCGATTACGCCGTCTGGATGATGAAGACCTACATGGAGGACGGCGGCTTCTCCGGTTACTACTACGACCTGACGACGACCCGGGAGAACAGCGACAAAAACAGAGGGTATCTGTATGACACGCTGGACGGGAAACAGGAGGGCACCCGCGAGCTTTTCGCGACCCGGGATCTTTTCAAGCGGCTTTACTGCGCCTTCGCTTCGGTGAAGGGGGAGGGCCATCCCACGATCTTCGCCCACGGATACCCGATCCTTTCGGGCGCCGCCTCGTTCTGGTCCATCGCCATCCACGGGGAGGAATTCAAGCCCAAACGCTTCCTCGGTCTGGCGGAAATGCTTCTCTCGGACCGGCAGACCGGGGCCGTCATGTACGGTCCGCCGCCCGGCGCCAAACGGGATTATTCGGGCGTCCTCTGGCGGATCAGCTACAGTCCGTACCGCTGGGGGATCCCCCAGGCCCACCTGTCGCAGTACTGCTTCCTCCCGAACCGCACGCCCGAGGCCCGGCGCAGGGCGGGGCGCGAACTGCTGGCGCTCTGTTTCGTCAACAACACGCTCTTCGACCCCACCTTCGCGGATCTCCGGACCGGCGAGGATTTCCATCTGCGCGTGACCATCCCCTTCGGGCTGGGCGGGACCCGTTTTCACGGCTACTGGCAGAACGACGTCCGGAGCAAGCCGGACTGCGTCAAGGTCAGCTACTGGAAAAAGAAGGATTCCCGCGACTGGCTGGTGGCCGTGGCCAACTGGTCCGAGAAGGACGTGACGGCGGAGATCCTCCTTCCTCCCGAACTTCAGGATGCCGCCTACGTCTGCAATATGGAGACGACGAACAGCCGCCACAGTTGGGAAAACGTCGGCAAGCCGTGGAAGATCCGCATCCCGGCGCTGGACCTCAAAGTTTTCCGCTTCATGGGCGGGAAATGAGAATACCCGGGTCATGCGCCGGCCTTGACAAAAAGTATCCCCGGCTGTAAATTAACCCCCACATGACCTCTGCTGAATTAATTAGGATAGAAAGAAGATGACCCCCTGCGACGCGCTGGCAAAATACCGCCCCGTTCCCTTTTACTTTCTCACGACGACCGATGCCGCTGCCTACACGGAAAAGGCCGTGGACGAGGCCATGGCGGCGTGCCGCGACGCAGGCTGCGGCGGCATCGTGCTTTTCAACAAGCCCCCGCAGGGGTTCGACGCCGAAGGGTATCTCTCCGAAACGTGGTTCGAACTCACCGGCAGATTCATCCTCGCGGCGCGGCGTTTCGGCTTGCAGCTGTGGATCAACGACGGCTTCAACTACCCCCCCGGCGACGCCGCCGGGCGCATCGAGGCCGTCGCCCCCCACTTGCGCCAGCTCCGCCTGCGGCCGAATCCCGAGGGGGAACTCCGCGTCGCCGACGTTCCCTGGGGTTTCCCCGCCTTCGAGGAGCCCGAGAGCTCCGCGCTTTTCATCAAATTCGTCTACGAGGAATATTACAAGCGTTTCGCCCGGTACTTCGGGGACGGCGTCACGGGCTTTTTCTCCGACGCGGACAACCGGAGAGTCAACGCTTCCACCCTCGCTCTGTGCGGCGAGCGGTACTACCCCTGGAGCCGCCGTTTCCCGGAACTCTTCCGCGAGCGGTTCGGCTTCGACCTCACGGCCCGTCTGGCCGAGTTGTTTTCGGGGAGCGATCCCGACGTCGCCGAAAAATACTGGCGGCTCTGCGGCGAACTTTATCAAAAGTGGTTCGCCGCCAATCACGCGTGGTGCGCTTCCCACGGCGTGCTCTACACCTTCCACACCTCGGACACGGGGCCCTTTTCTTACGACAAATGCCCCCGGAGCTCAGCCTTCACCGAGGGCGATCCCCTGACGCTGCTGGCCCATGCGGATCTGCCCGGGACCGATCACGAACTGCTGGTCCTCGACGGGGGGACCCATTACGACGACAGGCTTTTTTCGCCCCGGGTCTCCTTTTCCGCGCCGCCTGAGAAACTTCCCCATCCCGCCTTTGCCGATACCTCGCATGACGTGCGGGCGAAATACGCTTCGAGCGCCGCTTTCCTCGGGAAGAAGTGTCGTGTCATGTGCGAGATGTTCGCTGCGACGAACTGGGGGGCTTCCTGTGCCGACCTGCGGCGGATCGCCGCGTGGCAGATCATCCAGGGGGTGAATTTCATCGTGCCCCACGCGGTCCATCACCGTTTCTGCGGTCCCGTCAAGTATTTCGCCCCGCCGGAATTTCTGCGGAGCGGCCTCTTCCCCGGCCTGCGGGAGTTCAACGACACGCTGGCCCGGTACTGCCGCGCCGCCGCGGAGGGCGAATACCTCGCCGATTACGCCGTCGTCGACCCCACCCGCCGGGCGTGGCGCGGCGCGGACACGGCGGACTTCTTCCGCTTCTGCGACAAACTCGCCCGCCGGGCCGAGGGGTATGTGATCGTGCCCGAAGATTATGCCGGGCCCGTGAAAAACGTCGTCGATCCCCTGAAAGGGATCCCCGAACTGCCGCCGCCCTCCGTCCGTTTTTCCGGCGGGGAGCTGGCCTATATGCGCCGCAGGCTCGACGGCGAAGAGTATCTGCTCGCCGCCAACGTTTGGAGCGACGTCGCCCTCGCGGGGACGCTGGCTTTCGACGGCCGGGAAGTGGAACTTGAGCTGGAACCCGGCGAGATCGCCGTCGTCGGCGGCCCCTTCGAGTCCTTCCGCTCCCCCGAAAAGCGCCGGGTGAAGCACGCCTTTTCCGGCCCCCGCCCCGTGGTTTGGGAGGAAGACCAGCTCGTCCCCTTCGAACAGGAACTGCGTTTCACCGTCAGACAGGCCGTCTCCGTCGCCCTCCTCGTTCCCGCCGGGAACCGGGGCGCGGTCACCGTCGACGGGCAACCGTGCGTCCTCACGGAGGAGGCGCGTCTCTGCGACGACCTCTATTTGCGGACGGTCTTCCCCGCGTCCCCGGGGGAGCACGAAATTTTGCTTGAGACCCCCGCGGACTTCACCGTCCCGGCCTTCGCGGGCGGCGCGGTCGATATCGATGTCGTCACCCGGGGGGACTATGCGGAAGGCGTCCACCAGCAGTACATGCTCTCCGTCGAACGCCCCGAGGAGGTGAAGATCGCGTTCTCCCCCCGCCGGGACCGGATCAATATTGAGGAACCCTGGGCGGCTCAGGGCCAGCCCTTCGCCTTCGGCTCCGCCGTGGTGACGCTGGACGAGGTCGAAGCCGCCTCCGGCGACCGGCTGGAACTGCCGGGTTTTGCCGGGACCGCCGAACTTTTGATCGACGGCGTCCCCGTCTGCAAGTGCGCCCTGCCGCCCGTTCGCTTCCCTCTTGCGCCGGGCCGTCACGTCCTCGCCCTCCGCCTCTGGGCTTCCCCCGCCGCCCGCTTCGAGCGTTACGCCGCCCCCTCCGGCCTCACCGCTCCCCCCGTCGTCACCTCTCGGGACTGAGGGATCCGGGGGGAAGGGAAAAACTTTTTTTCACGGGAAAAAAAGTTTTTCCCTTCCCCCC
>JAFSTC010000081.1 GCA_017450705.1 Lentisphaeria bacterium
AAGCCGCTCACGCGGTTTTCGTCCCCCCGGACCCCCTTGCTTGTACTGTTACTCGCTCGTACCCCGTGTGGTGACGATGAAACCGCCGCGGTCTTATCCGCCGCCGGGCCAAGTGACGGCAATCATTTCGATGATTTCTTTGCCCGCGGGCAGCGGTAATGCCCCCCGGCTCGTCCGGCAAGTCCGGCAAGTCAAACACGTCCGACATGCCCGCCGGCCCTCCGGCCCCCATCTCATCTCTCATCTCTTTTTTGTTTTCCCGCTTGAATTTGCGGCAAAACGGCGGTATTTTATTTTCGTAACATATTAAGCGGCAAAATCAAAGGAAAGACAGAGATGAAAATTTACGTTTCCGGCGGCGTGACCTCGAAGGGACTCGTGCTGTCAGGTGACTACCTGTATGTCAGAAGCGGCGGCACCGCCGACTCGACCGTGATGAATTCCGGCGGACTGCTGTTCGTCTCCGGCGGCGCCATCGCGAACGCCAACACCGTCAATTCCGGCGGCGGAGTATACGTCTACAGCTCCGGCACGGCCAACAGCACCACCGTCAACTACGGCGGCAGCATGGTCGTTTCCAGCGGCGGCACGGTCAACAGCACGACCGTCGATTCCGGCGGCTCCCTGTACGTCTGCAAGGGCGCCAGGGCCGACGGCGTGAAGATCCTCCGGGGGGGATATTTTTATCTGTCAAGCGACGGCACGGTCACGGATCTTGCCCTTTCCGGCTACGGTATCCACTACGTCTACAGCGGCGGGCTTCTTTCCTCCGCAGCGGTGGGCTCCCGCGCATTTCTCAAGGTGTCCGCCGGCGGTTCCGCGTCGGCTGTGACCATCCTCTCCGGCGGGCGGCTCTACACCGCGGGCGGAGAACTTGCCGACACCGTCGTTTCCCGGGGAGGTCTCCTGCTCGTCGTCGGCGACAGCGAAACGACCACCCTCACGGGCGGCGCGACGATCGCGGGCGAGCTCCGCACGACGGACGGCTCGACCTCCGGCTTTCTGAATGGAGCGGGGCACACGGTCAAGCTGGATCTGACCGGGCGGCAGACCGGGGAGCTGGCGTTCATCGACAACCTCGCCCAGCTCTCGGACTTCTCGCTTTCGGTCTCCGTCTCCGCGACGCAGGAGTCCGGCCTTTACCGTCTGGCCAACGGCGCTTCCGGTTTCACCGGCTCAATCACGGTGTGCGGGCCCGCCGACAGCTGTGTTTCGCTCGCCGTCGGCGGTTCGGCGACGCTGGGAAATCAGAGTTATCTCCTGGAGGTTTCGGATTCCGCGCTGACGCTCACCGTGACCAATTCCGGAACGCAGGCGGCCGCGCCCGTCAGCGAATACGTCCCCGGCACCTGGTCCACCGACTGGATCCAGGCCTCCGCCTATGCGAAAGCCCACGGTCTGCCCATCTTCGCCTACTACGGAGACCCCACGTGGTGCGGGTTCTGCGGCCACATGAACAAACAGTTTCTGGAGAGCGCCGACTTTCTGGAGTTCGCCCGGGAGAATCTGGTCCTTCTGTACGCGACGCCGGTCCCGGGGAAATCCTATGCCGGGGCCCCCAGAGCCTATATCCTCGACGCCGACGGCAATTCGCTGGCCACCCGGGCCGGATTCGGCAGCGGCTTCCACGACAATTGGATGGTCTGGACAAAACTGCAGCTGGGCAAGGCCGACGCGGGGATCTACGCGCTGTCCGGATCCATTCTCTCCAGTTACGGGACCTCGGCGGCCGGGCTTGCCGTCACGAATCCGCTTTCCACCTACATCGTTTCCGCGACCCTGACCGATGCCCGGGTCGGCGGGGGGAACTACGGTTATCTGTACGTGCAGAACGGCGGTTCGGCAAGCGCGACCGCGGTCAGTTCCGGCGGATTCATGAACGTCTCCAGCGCGGGAACGGCCTCCGGCACGACCGTGAGTTCCGGCGGCTGGTTGTACGTCTACGATGGCGGCACTGCCATCGGCACGACCGTCAGTTCCGCCGGATATCTGCGTATCTCAAGCGGCGGTGTCGCGTCTTCGACCACAATCAACTCCGGCGGATACGTGCGCGTCTCCAGCGGCGGCACGGCCAACGACGCAGTCATAACTTCCGGCGGCTGGTTGTACGTCTACGACGGCGGCACAGCCGCCGGTACGACCGTCAGTTCCGCCGGATATCTGCGTATCTCAAGCGGCGGTATCGCGTCTTCGACCACAATCAACTCCAGCGGATACGTGCGCGTCTCCAGCGGCGGCACGGCCAACGACGCAGTCATAACTTCCGGCGGCTGGATGTATGTCTCCAACGGCGGAAAGCTCACGGGCCGCCTGGAGATCGCAAGCGGCGGGATCGTTTCGGCCTATACCGGCAGTCTCGTCGATTTCGACATTTCCGCCCTTTCGCCCGATGCTCCGGCGCGGATCGCCAACCTCGCACTGGTCCGCGGGACGCCCGACTACGCGATCACCGTCTCCGCCTCGCAGACCAACGGGACTTACGTCCTGGCCGGCGGCGCGGCGAACTTCAACAAAACCGTCACCATCTGCACCACGGCGGGCGTCTGCGACAGCCTCACCATCGGAAAGACGGTCAAACTCGCGGGACAGGATTTCGCGCTGAAACTTTCTTCCGGGACCCTCTCACTGACCGTCTCCGGGACTCCGGCGCCGCTCCCCGCCGCATCCGTCGTTTCCGGCGACCTCAACGGCGACGGTCGGGCCGACGTCATCATGACCATCACCCAGTCCGGCCACGGCGCGGAGGGAGCCACCGGCGCGTGGCTCATCCAGAACGACCAGACCGCCGCCTGGGGCAACTTGAGTCAGCGCAACCCGGGCTGGGAGATCTTCGGCACGGGCATCACCGACGCGGGAAAGGCGACCAATGACGTCTACGTGAAGAGCTCCGACAACATCATCGGCGCGTGGGTCACGAACGATTCCGGCCACGTCGCAGGCTGGGCGACCGTGGGCCAGTTCGACGACGCCACCCGGATCCTCGACCTCGGCGACTTCAACGGCGACGGCCAGAGCGATCTCCTCCTGCGCAACGTCAACGGCGCGGTGGGATGCTATTTCACCAGCGGCGAAAAACTCGGCTGGAACTATTTCCAGAGCCTCGGCGACGAGTGGAAGCTTGCCGCCGTGGGCGACCTCAACGGCGACGGCCGGGACGACGTGGTCCTCAAGCACGACGCGGGTTTCGCCGGAACGTGGCTCACCCAAGCCGACGGCACCGTTGCCTGGGCCGACCTCGACACCGTCTCCGACGGCTTTGCCGTCGCAGGCTCAGGCGACTTCAACGGCGACGGCGTGGACGACGTACTGTTGAAGAAAGATACCTACTACGGCGCATGGCTCGTCCAAAACGGCAGCGTCGCCTCGTGGATGGGCCTCGGCGACTTGGGTGACGTGACCGTCGAGCAGATCGCCGATTTCGACGGCGACGGCAAAGACGATCTGCGCATCCGCACCTCCGCGGGCGACCTGGGCGCCCAACTCGTCCGCGCCGCCGACATCCTCGAATGGCGCTACTACGGTTCCGTCGGCAGCGAGTGGTCAACCAGTCTTGCCGCCATCTGACGGCCGCAGGGCCCGTGGGAGCCGGGGAGGCGTTGACGCCGCCCTCCCCGGACCCCTCCCGGCGCCCCGTGGCACGGGGAGGCGAGTGGACCGGAGGCACGCGGGCTTCGGGCAGAAAGACGTGTTGCAAAATAAATGCCTTCTCTTCCCGTTTTTCTACGGGAAGAGAAGGCACATATTTTGCAACGGCTTGCCGGAAGGGGAAAGACAATCGTGTCGTACCTCCACGATTTTCTTTCCCCTTTCACCCCCTATCTTCTCTGTTACTCGTGCAAGGCTTGTATGGTGACGGTGAAACCGGGGCGGTCAAAGTTGCCGCCGGGCTGTGCAACTGCGACCCCGCCGGCGATTTCCTTGCCCGCGGGCAGCAGTAATTCCTCCTCGGCCGATTTCCGGTCAACTCATCTCTCTCATCTCTCCTCTCTTTTACCTCCTACCTCCTACTTCGTACTTCGTACCTTGACAAACCGTTGCAGGACGTGTATTGTAAGGGCATAACGGGAGGTTTGTTATGAAAGAACTCAACTTTTGCGTGATCTGCGTTCTGGCAGTTTTGCTGTGCTTTCTTTTCGAGAAGCTCAACCGACTGGAGAAACTGCTGCGCAGGATGACGGAAGGGAAGGATAAGGAAAAGACGCAGGAGCCGCGGAGCTTCAGGCTCTTCACGGGCGAAAAGGAAACCGAAGCGCCCGCCCTCCCCGCGGAGACGCCGCAGAAAGCCGAAACGCCCGCCCTCCCCGCGGAAACGCCGCAGACGGCCGCTCCGGAAAAGAAAACGCCGCTGCCCCCCTCCCGGTATGACGAAATGTGGAAGCGCTTCCGGTACTGGTTCTGCTTCGGCGTCCAGCGGGAGGACGTTTCACGGGAGTACGCCGCGGCGACCACGTGGCTCATCAGGGGCGGGATCGCGATCCTGCTCTGCGCGGCGGGATTTTTCCTCAAGTACTCCATCGAGAACAACCTCGTCAATCCGACGGTCCGCATCATCATGACCTTCGCCGCCGCAGCCGGGATGTTCGCCGCGGGCACGGCGGGGCTGAACAAACGCTTCCACGTGCTGGCGGTCGGCGTCCTCGCCGTGGGGATCGTGACCTTTTACATGGGCTCCTTCGCGGGCTTCAAAATGTACCGTCTGCTGCCCGCCGCCGCGGCCTTTTCGATCATGGTGCTGACCACGGCCGTCGCCATGCTGACGGCGGTGAAGTTCGACCTCTTCCCCGTGGCGCTGATTGCCTGCGCCGGGGGCTACGGCACGCCCGTCATGCTGTCGGAGAAAAGCGGCGATCTGCCCTTCCTGACCGCTTACGTCGCCGTCATCTCGGCGGGACTCCTCATCTGCGCGCGGAAGCGGGTCTGGCGGGGTCTGGAGTGGACGGCGTTCCTCATGAGTTTCGGCCTCATCGGCGCCGGATGCGCCCGGCTGACGAACAAAATCGACTTTTTCTGCATCGGCTGTCTGCTGGCGAATTTCCTCGTCTTCTCCCTGATCGGCGTCATCCGGCCGAAGGAGGCGGTCTACGGCGTGACGGAGTGGCTCCTGCCCGTCCTCTCCGCCGCATTGACGCTGCTCTTCGGGATCGGGATGATCCACAGCTGCGCGCAGGAAAGCGACAGGGGGCTGATCTCGGCGGGCTTTGCGGTCCTGCTGGCCGCCGTGACGCTGGCCGAAGGCGTGTATCTCGCCCGGAAACGCCCGGGCGGCGCGGGGCTCCTGAGCGCATTTCTTTCCGCCTCGGTCGTCTCGCTTGCTGTCTCCCTGCCGCTTGCGCTGGAGAGCGAAGAGGCCGTCTCCGCCGGGTGGTCCGTTCTGGCCGCCGTGCTGATCTTTGCCCACACCCGCAGCCGGCTCCGGACACTGCTGGTGCTGGGGGAACTGGCCTTTTCCGCCGCCCTCATCTATATGGTCTGCGCGCAGGAACCCGATGGGCTCTTCGGCGGCACCGCCGCGGAGAGATTCTTCCTCGGCGGCGTCTTCTCGCTGGCCCTGCTGGGCGCGGGGTTCATCCTCCGCAAAACGCCGACGGATTCTTTGGGCGAACAGGCGAAGAAGATCTTTCTCGCCGTCGGCGGGTTCTCCATGCTGATTTACACCTCGGTCGAGATCTTCCGGCTTCTGGAAAGTACGGAGGCCCTGCGGGACTTCCGCCATGGGGGCGTCTCCGTCTGGTGGGCTCTGGCCGCCGTGCTCCTGCTGGCGGGAGGCATCCGCCGGAACTGCCGGGCGCTGCGGACGGCGGGCATGCTGCTCTTCACCGCCTGCGTCATAAAAATCTGCGCCGTCGACATTTCGGGCTTGAACACCCTGCACAAAGTCGCCGCGTTCCTGCTGACGGGCATCCTCTTTTTCGGCGGTGCGACGGCATACATCCTCTGCCGCAGACGTTTTCAGGAGGCGGGCGAATGAAAAAACTTCTCCTGTTCCTCCTTCTTTCTCTGCTCTGCCGTCTCGGCGCGGAGGACCCGCTCCGAGCGTATGAATTCGTCCGCGAGATAAAACCGGGCGGCGGGACAGCGGAAACGCTTGCCATCCGCTTCGATAACGCGCTGTACCGGCATACCGACGACGGCTACGGCAACATCTTCCTCACAGACGCCGACGGCGGGGCCGTTCCTTTCGCCGTGCGCCCGGCGGCCGAGAAAGAGGAGATCGAGGCCGTCACGCGGTTCGACGGCAGGATCACCGCCTTCAGCCGCAATGCGAAGGACAACAGCGCCTCCTTCGAGTTCACCCTGCCGGAGGAAAAGATCATCTGCACTTTGAAATTCGACACCGATTTGAGCCGGTTCGACAAAAAGGTCGATCTGATTTTTTTCGACGCGGCGGGGAAGACGGTCCGGCGGGACGACACATTGAAACTTTTCAAATACGACGGGCTCTACGGCAATTCCTCCGTCGCCTTCGCCCCCGTCCGGGCGAAGAAGGTGCAAATAACGCTCCGGGACTTCACCGAGAAAAAGGTCTCTCCCTATTCGACCGAGAAGACCGGGCCCCTGGATCACGTCACGATCCAAAGCTCCCGCGCCGAGGAGTTCCGCTTCAAAAAGATCACCGCCGCCGCCAAAGAGAAGCAAACGATCCGCGGCAAGGAGAAAGAGATCCCGGCCCTCCTTCCCGAGCTGGGCCGCCGCGAGGAAAAGGGCCGTACGGTGATCGAGATCGACGCGGCAAGGGTCCCCGTCTCCTCCCTCGTGCTTCAAGCGGACGACAAACGCTTTGCCCGCCCCGCGAAGATCGAGTTCGCGGACAAAAAGG
The DNA here is from genome assembly GCA_017450705.1 of Lentisphaeria bacterium. Lineage (GTDB taxonomy): Bacteria > Verrucomicrobiota > Lentisphaeria > Victivallales > Victivallaceae > UBA1784. The sequence continues at coordinate 6,818 of JAFSTC010000081.1, forward strand.
GCAAGATCCTCTCCCTCGCGGCCTTCGAGGCCAATGATGCGGGCAAAAAGATATCCCTGCGCGGGATCCGCTGCGACAAGATCGTCGTGACGGTCATGAACGGCGACGACGCCCCGCTGAAAAATCTCCGCCTGTCGTGGACCGTGCCCGAACGGCTGATCCTCGCCCGCCCCTCCGGCGGAAAAAATCTGCGCCTCTATTACGGCGGGGACGCCCCGAAAAAAACCTACGACATCGAAAAATACGCCGACAAACTCAGTTTGGGGGAACTCGATCTCCTCACCCCGGGCCCCGAGACCCCCGCAAGCTCCTACTCCCCCGCCGTGCCCAAAGAAAAGATTTTGCGCGTCCTCATGTGGGCGGTCGTCATCGCCGCCGCGGCCGTCATGCTCGGCGTCGTCTGCAAACTGCTGTCCTCGCCCGCCGCTCCGCCGCCGGGCGAATGAGTTCGTCGTTCCGGGGGAAGGGGAAAACTTTTTTTCGCGTGAAAAGCCGAACGTCGGCTCCGGTATAACTGCGGCTTCCCCTTCGGGGGGCCGCAGGGATACATGGGGTCGTATGCTGTCTGGCGCGTCCCCGAAGGGCAACGCGCCATCATTCGCCAGCGGGTGCTGCCCGCCCCTTCCCCCGGGCCCCCTTTCCCTTTCAAAAAAAGCGGAATATTTGAGGTGGTTTGACGGGCCGTCCCGACGAAACGCCTTCCCCGCGATCTCCCGGTTCAGCCCCGCTTTTCGCTGATGCGGTAATAGTGGCTGACGAGCATGTCTTCCGGCAGGTCGCTCCCGTGGCCGCCGTGGGTCTCGTCGGTGGAGTGGCCGCCGTGGTCCGGCACGAAGACCAGCATCCGGTTGTAGTTCGCCCAGTACCGGTCCATCGCCTCCCGCAGGCCCTCGAACCGCTCCGCCGCCAGATGCGCCTGCGCCGCCGCTTCCGGCGAAAAGGGCCCGTGCAGATGCATCTGGTGATCGTAGTCGGTCATGTAGCAGACGATCAGGTCGTACTCGTCTTTTGCGATCAATTCGAGCGTCAGTTCATAGGCCTTCCGGTCGGCGCGCTGCCAGACGTCGTTTCCCGATGCGGGTTCCCCCGGCAGGCTCCCGCGGAAAGAGTAGTAATCCACCTGCCGGTTGCGGAAGATCCGGTCGATGCTGCAGTCGTTACAGGCCGCCACAGCCACCCTTTTCCCCGCTTTCGGGAAGACGTCGAACAACGTCTCCACCTGCAGAACGGGCTTTTCGTATTTTTGGATCCCGTGGACGCAGGGCGCCGCCCCGGAAAAGATCGACCCGTAACACACCGGCGTCACGCTGGGCATGACGGAAACGGATCTGATCCGGAATCCGGCGGTCTTTTCGATCTTTTCGAAATCCCCGGGGAACTGCCGCCGCTGGTGTTCGCCCATGGCGTCGGCGCAGAAAAGCACGGCCCGTTCGGTCTTGCCCTCGCCGCCCATCAGCTTGTCGGCCTGATCGGCGATCTCGGGGATCACCGTCCCGCCGCAGTCCTTCGGCTCCGGCACCCCGAAAAGATGACACACCGTCGGCGTCAGGTCGGCGATGGAATAAAGGCGCTCATATTGTTTCCGAAGCGCATCCAGCGCCTCCCTGCTCTCTGTATTCACGATGATCCTCCTTGTGTTGGTCGTCAGGATAAGATAAACGCCCGACCGATTTTTTCAAGGACCGATACGTGACCCGCCCCCAAATACCCCGCTTTTTTTGAAAGGAAAAGGGGGCCCGGGGGAAGGGGAAAACTTTTTTTCACGCGAAAAAAAGTTTTCCCCTTCCCCCGGAATCTCCCCGGCCCTCAGCGAAGAAGGGCGGAGAGCTTTTCGATTTCGGCTGCGATCTTTTCCCTCGCGGCGTGGTAGGTTTCGAAGCGCCAGCCGTTGGGGAGGTTGTAGCGGCCGGAGCAGAAGCGTTTGCCGTCCTGTTCCCAGGTCTTCTCGAAACGGGAGTCGAGGAAGACCGAGTTTTTCGTGAAGTTTTTGCCGAAGTCGAAGCTGTTTTTCAGACTTTCCAGCATCTTTTCGGCCGCGGCGGCCTCTTTGGAGAAGCCTTTGGCTTTGGCGGAGGCGATGCGGTTCTCCAGCGTGATGATGTAGCGCAGATCGTCCACGCCCTCGCGGACGGCTTCGTAGTCGATGATGAAGCCCCCCTTGTGAGCGGTGTTGGGCGGCAGGTTGTAGCACCAGTCCACGCGGCCGTCGAGATCGGTGTAGGGTGAACCCACGGCGGAAAAGTAGCAGTAGAAGGTCTGCCACGTGGCGTACTTGCCCAGCGTGCGGAAGAACCAGCCGCAGGCAAAGCGCTTCATGGCCGGCTGGGCGAAGAGGACCGCGTTGTCGGCGTTGTAGGAATAGAGCTCCTTGTTTTCGCGGTGACAACGCTCCATGATCTCCTGCCACGAATCCACGTACCAGAAATTGCGGGTGTTGAAACGCAGTTCGAAAATGTCGATCTGGGGCGCGAGGATCTCGGCCTCCTTCTTGAAGGCCCGGGTAGTCTTGTACCACAGATGGGCGCTGACGATCTTGGCGCCGCATTTCCGGAGCAGCGGCGTCTCCCAGAGGACCTCTTTCAGGAACTGGGGATTGCTCAGCACCTCGTCGTGAGTGAAGAAGCGGACTTCCGGCCAGCCCCGCTTTTTGACCTCCGCAAGAACGCCTTTTATGGCCCGCATATAACGGGCGTCGGCATCGGGTTTGCCGTAGAATTTGGCAACGATGGGCTCCGTATCGATCCGGAATATCCGCATGCCGTATTTTTTCATCTCTTCGGCAGTCTTGACGAAGGGGGATCTCTCCCAGTCCACCGAGCCGTCGGCACGGGTGACGATGTCGTGTTCGAACAGTCCGTCGACGGTGTTGCATCCGTGCTCGGCCAGCTCACGGATCACTCCGGGATAGACGTGCAGATCGTTGACCACGGGCGTCGAGAGCCCGATGACCTCGCGCACGACGCGGTCAAGTTTGAAGGGACGGACGGTGACCGTGAGGGGAATGTCGCGCCTGCCCTTCTTCGAAGCGAGGACAAGTTTGCACGCATACCGTCCGGGCTTCACGTTTTCTCCGACCTTGAAGGTGAGCCAGAACTGTTTGGATTTTCCTTTCTCGAGCCGTACCGCGCTGGTGCGTTCCAGATACTGGGGTCCGCGGATGAATTCCGCCGGACCGTGGATGTTGGTGGTGCGCCGGGGCAGAGTCCCGATGACGGCGACGCTCCCCGTGATGCCTTTCTTTTTCAATCCGTCCGCGCCCGTGAGGGTGAGTGTGCCGCAGTCCTCAAGGCCGTAGACCGAAAAGCAGACGGGCTCGAATTCGCCGGGCGCGGCGGCAAGGGAAAGCGCGATCTTTTCCGGAGCGGAAGCGGGCTTGCTGTTTTCGAAGACCAGATCCATCCAGTCCTGCCGGTTGAGGATGTACCCCCATTTGCGCGACTCTTTTCCGGGCTCCGGAAGGGTCTTGCCGTCGACGAAGAAGCGCTCCTTGTAGTAGCCCTTGGCGATGAGTTCCCGGGCCTTTTCGGCGGCGACCTCGCGGTAGTCCGGATCCTCGCGCGTCACGCTGACGCATTTCCACTTGGGATAATCGACTTTTCTGCGGCTGGCAGAGGGGATGAACTTGATGTAGCCGAGAAACATCCAGCCGCCGGGATAGAAGGTGATCTTTCCGCCGTCCATTTTCACGTCACGGGCGATCAGGACCTCGGTGTTGGGGTGATATTTGGGACTTGCCGCGCCGATCCGCACCCGGTAACGGCTCCCGTCGTCGGGCAAAGAGACCTTGAAGTCGATGGGGAGCGTGTTGGCCCGCAGGCCGAAGTACACGTCGTAAGTCCCCGAGAGTCCGGGCTTGCACGAAATGGGAAAGTCCTCGGGATCGTTGGAGGCCATCAGCGTAAGTTTGTGGCCGGGGAAGAACTCCGCTTCGCGGGCGACCCAGCGCCACGAATGCAGAGCGGGCGACACGAGAGGTTTGGGAGAGAATTTTTCGAAGTCGCTGAAGATCACCGTTCCCGCGGGATCGGTGACGCCGGGAACGGGTTTGATCTCCGAAGCCGGATACTCGGCCGTTTTCTCCTTCGGGCTCAACGCGGCTTCGCTGTATTTCTCAAGTCGCAGAGAGTAGATGTTGCCGTAATATTTCCACTTGGGCGTACTGCCCAGCCGGAAAGGCTCCCCCGGCGTGTGCTTGAGTTTGCCCTTGCAGGGGAACTGCGAAATGAGCTTGCCGTTGAGATAGACCCGTCCGCTGCCGTTGAGGCGGACGAATTTCAGCGTGTAGTCCCTGAGATTCTCGAGTTTCGCATTGACGAGATTGTAGGCGTTCCGGGCTCCGGCCAGATAGATCAGCACGTCGCCGTTCTTGCGCGCCCACACGGCGTAACCGCTCGAGAAGGTGTTGCCGCAGGTGACGAGGGGCAGCCACTCCTTGCCCTTCTTGAGATCGGGGGCGAAAGATATCTCGAGGATCATGCCGTCGGGGAACAGCAGTTTTTCGGCGGGTCCGGTGACTTCACCGCCCGCGAAATTGAGAAAGAAGCTCCGGTCGTCCTCACGAGCCCAAGTGACGGTCTCGGGGATCGTTATTTTCAGGTCGATCTTTTCGGGACTCGAATCCTTTAACACGGTGCTTCCCGTCCCGTCCTTGATCTTCCACTCGGCGGCGGCGAGAAGGGACGAAAAGGCCAATGCGGCAAGAGTGATGCGGATCTTCGAACTCATTGTTTACCTCCTTCAGGTCAGATGTCCCAGATGTTTTTCTTGTAGTCCCAGGTCCAGTGTCCCGCCGGCATCGTGACAGGATCGCCGCTGCCGGTGTGGCCGTCAAAGAAGAGCAGATTGCCCTTGCCGTTGTGCCGCGGACTGATTTGGGAGACGATATAGTCCGTCCAGTCGTCCGCCGGTCCGACGCAGCGGGCGCTGGCGCAGTCCGCCATCTGGAAGATGCTGCCGGGCTTGCGGATGCCCTCGCGCTTGACGACGGAAAACGCCGTCCTCCTCGGGTCGTAGTGCCGCAGAAGCCGCCAGTTCATGCCGTATTTCCAGCCGTAGACGTTGACGCCCCAGCCGTTGCCGGGCTTGCTGACCATGTCGGCGTTCAAAGAATCGTATCCGCCGAAGGCGTGGCAGTAGACGGGACTTTTGGCCTTGCTCATCTTGCTGTTGTTGAGCTCGGGGATCTTCATGTATTTTGCGAGGACGTCGTACCACGAATTATCCCAGGGCTGGGCAAATCCCTCATAGCCATAGGCATAGGAGCTGTTGTCGAGGGCCGGGGGCATGAAGAAGCCGTCGTTCTGGTCGCAGTATCCCGCCACCGCCAAACCGACCTGCTTGAGTTTCGAGACGCAATCGGCGCCCTTGGCCGAGTCCCGGGCCCGCTGCAGAGCGGGCATCAGCATCGCCGCCAGAATGGCGATGATCGCGATCACGACGAGGAGCTCGATCAGCGTAAAACGGCGCGCCGTTTTACGCTGAAGAGATGAGAGATGAGAGATGAGAGATGAGATCGGATGGCTGTCGACATGCTTCATTTTCTCTTTCCTTTTTTTGTTCCGGTCGAAAAGACCTTTTTTCAAAATGTTTTACAGGTCGATGCAGAGGGTCGAGACGTGTCCCGTGGTCTCCACCAGGGTCACGCCGTCCTTGAGCCACTCTTTGGGGATCCGCACGGGGTCGGGGCCCAGAACTTTCCACTTCAGGCTCTTGCGGTCCCGCTGATTGGTCTGCGAGGGGATGCCGAAAGCCGAGCCGACTTGGACTTCATGCCCGTTGACCTTGACGGGCCCCTCGGCGTCGGTGACCAGCCACGCGTCGTGGGGCGGGACTTTGGCCGTCCAGAGCTTCCACACGCAGGGGGTGTCCCGGGGCATCATCCCCTCGGGATCTTTGTGGGTCTTGCGCCACTTGTCGAGATAGCCCGCGACCCGGCAGATCTCGTTGATGTCGCCGATGTGGATCTCGGAATCGTTCCAGCCGGGATAGATCCGGCGCGGCAGGGAATACAGCGCCTCGGGGTCCTGCAGTTCGTTGAAGAGCCGCCGCCCGATGCGCTGGTTCTCCCGCTGAGGGCAGGGATCCTGCCCGCGAAGCACCAGATCGTCGGGGATGTCGCCTCTCAAATACTTGAAGAAGTTGAAGATCTGGATGCCGTCGGCCCCCCGCCAGTAGGCGGCCGCCGCCAGTCCCCGGGCGTCCTCCACGGTGAAGGTGTGCATGTCGTTGAACCCGCTCTCCCACGAGGAGTAGAGCGTGACGACGACGGGAATCTTGCCCACGATCTCGCGCCAGCGCTCCACGGGCACGTCGAAGTCGGGGGACACGGTCAAGGTGCCGAGGAAGAGGTGCGAAATGAGCCCCTCGCGCACCCACTCTTCCACATCCAGCCCGATCCCCAGCGCCGTTTCGGGGGTGATGGGGACCTTGCACGCCACGGGGTGGCCGACGCGCTCGCGCACACGTCTCACCACATCCGTGAGCAGACCCGAAAGTTCTTTCTCCCGCCCCCGGGGCAGGAAGGCGGGCCAGCGCATCCAGTCGAGGAGCACGTTGTCGGGGTTGTATTTCTCATTGGCCTCATCGATGTAATTCACGTACATGTCGCGGATCTCTTTGCGGGAAAAGTCGTAGCCGTTGGCGCCGGGCAGACCGCCGGGGATGCGCAGTTCGGGGTGCTCCCGCCACAGAGAGGCGTGGGTGGGCTTCTCCTCGTCATGGCCGTCGTGCATGTCGTTCATGCGCACGTCGATCCACGCCTCGCGGCCCAGTTTGCGGGCTCCTTCCAGCAGATAGGCGTTGCTGTCGATCCCCTGAGACTCCAGCGCGGCCAGATTGGCGAAGCGGCGGAAGACCCACTTCTCCCGGTCGCCGCGCAGGGCGGGCTGGGTGACGCCGAGGGAGGGATCGAATTTGTCGAGATAGGACTCGACGAACTTGCTCCTGAAATTGGACATCTGACCGTTGACGCCCACGATGAGACACCCGATCTGCGTCCGGGCGAGATTGGCCAGCATGGCGTCGAAATCGTCCGTCGTGATCGTCCCCGCCTCCGGCATGAAGAACCGGGCATCCGAGTCTTCGTCGAAATACAGCATTTTCTATCTCCCTGGATTTCTTTCCGTTGTTTCTTAAAGATCGATGCAGAGGGTGGAAACGTGTCCCGTGGTCTCCACCAGGGTCACGCCGTCCTTGAGCCACTCTTTGGGGATCCGGACGGGGTCGGGGCCCATCGTTCTGAAATGCATGCTCCTGCGGTCCCGCTGGTTGGTCTCTTCGGGGATGCCGAAAGCCGAACCCACCTCGACTTCATGGCCGTTGACTTTGACCGGCCCCTCGGCGTCGGTGACCAGCCACGCGTCGTGGGGCGGAACTTTGGCAGTCCAGAGCTTCCACACGCAGGGGGTATCCCGGGGCATCATCCCCTCGGGATCCTTGTGGGTCTTGCGCCAATTCTCGAGATAGCCCGCGACGCGGCAGATCTCGTTGAGGTCTCCCATGTAGATCTCGGAATCGTTCCAGCCGGGATAGATCCGGCGGGGCAGAGAGTACAGCGCCTCGGGGTCCTGGAGTTCGTTGAAGAGCCGCCGCCCGATGCGCTGGTTCTCACGCTGGGGACAGGGATCCTGCCCGCGGAGCACCAGATCGTCGGGGATGTCGCCCCGCAGATACTTGAAGCAGTTGAAGATCTGGATCCCGTCGGCACCCCGCCAGTAGGCGGCCGCCGCCAGCCCCCGGGCGTCCTCGATCGTGAAGGTGTGCATGTCGTTGAAACCGCTCTCCCATGAGGCGAAGAAGGTGACGACGACGGGGATGTCCTTGGCGATGGCCTTCCACTGCTCCACGGGGATGTCGAAGTCGGGCGACACGGTGAAGTTGCCCGCGAAGAGGTGAGAAACCAAACCTTTGCGCACCCACGTCTCCACGTCCAGCCCCAGGTTCCGGGCCGATTCGGGCGTGGCGGGAACGCGGCACGCCACGGGGTGACCGACCCGTTCGCAGACCCTTTCGACAACCTCGGTGAGCAGACCGGCCAGTTCGATCTCCCGCCCCCGGGGCAGGAAAGCGGGCCAGCGCATCCAGTCGAGGAGCACGTTGTCGGGTCTGTATTTTTCATCGGCCTCGGCGATGTAGTTCACGTACATGTCGCGGATCTCTTTGCGGGAGTAGTCGTAGCCGTTGGCGCCGGGCAGACCGCCGGGAAGGCGCAGTTCGGGATGCTCCCGCCACAGGGACGCGTGGAGACAATCGTTCTCGTCGTGGCCGTTGTGGATGTCGTTCATGCGCACGTCGATCCACGCCCCGCGGCCCAGTTTGCGGGCCCCTTCCAGCAGATAGGCGTTGCTGTCGATGCCCTGGGCCTCCAGCGCGGCCAGATTGGCGAGGCGGCGGAAGGCCCACTTCTCGCGGCTGCCCCGCAGGGCGGGCTGCCGGATGCCCTTCGTGACATCGAAGCTGTCGAGATAGCACTCGACGAACTTGCTTCTGAAATTGGACATCTGGGCGTTGACGCCCACGATGAGACACCCGATCTGCGTCCGGGCGAGATTGGCCAGCATCGCGTCGAAATCGTCCGTCGTGATGGTCCCCGCCTCCGGCATGAAGAACCGGGCGTCGGAGTCTTCGTCGAAATAAAGCATTGTCGAAATTCCTTTATGTTGCGGCCTGACGTCCGTCAGGCGTTTCGATCGGCTGACTGCGCCACGGGCAGTGGCGGCAGAGCGGCACAGAGCCGCTTTCGAAAAGGGCGCGGAAACGCCGCGCGGCGGGGGAGTCGACAACGGCCTCCACCCCGTCCCGAAAGACGTTGCCCACGGTGTAACCGGTGAAATCCGTGCAGAAACAGGCCTCCCCGCAGGGGGAGATGTGCAGCGCGCTCCCGGGCCGCGCGCACACACCTTCGGGGAAATGCGGCACAAGGACCACGGGCATGTCGTACTTCTCCCGGGAAACGCGGGCCCAGGTCTCCTCCAAGGCCCGCCGGGCCGCGGGGTCGTCGGGACGCTCCCAGCGCCCGAGGCCGGTGATGCCGAGTTTTTCCGCTTCGGCGATCTCCTGTCCGGTCAGGCCGATCAGCGGCTGGAGCGTCACGGCGTCGGGCTTCAGCGCCTCCAGCTCCCGGAGCCAGCCGATGTCGCCCGCGGTCAATCCCGCATGCAGGGTGGTGAGGAAAACGAGCCTGCCCCTATGCCCGGCAAGGGATGCTGCCCCCCGGGCGGTCCGGGAAAACATGCCCTGCCCCCGCACGGCGTCGTGGGCCTTTTCGCCCCCGTCCAGAGAGACGTAGACCGCCGAAAACTTTTCCCGGAGAACGGAAGCGTTCTCTTCGCCGATCAGCGTCCCGTTGGTCACGATCTCGAGGACGAAACCCATTTCGGACAGCTTTTCGGCGAGAAAGACGAATTTTCCGTACAGCAACGGTTCGCCGCCCCACAGGGTGATCTTGATCCCGGGGGGCAGCTGTTCCGCCGTGCGGAGCCAGGTCTCGGGCCCGGCTTCGGGCACGGGGAGACGCTGCTGGCCGCAGAAGGGACAGCGCAGATTGCAGCGCAAAGTCAGCTGAAAGTGCGCGTGACGGATCATACGCCGAAACTCCGCAGGAAGTCGAGGCTTTCGCGCATGCCGCGCTCCACGTCGCCCGGCAGTTCATACTCGATCAGTGCCGGACCGGCATACGTTTTCAGCGCCGCCGTCAGCTTCTTCCAGTCCAGTCCCCCCTGGCCGCAGGCGCAGGGAACGAGCCCGCCGGGCACGGGCCGGAAATCCTTGAGGTGCACGTCGGCGACGCGCGTTCCGTACAGCGAAAAAAACCGCTCCGGCTCCGGAACACCCGCGGCGTTCAGGTTCGCGGGGTCGTAAAGCAGAGAGACCCCGGTCTCCAGAATGCGGTCCAGCGTGTCGACCCGGGTGGAGACGCTGGAGAAGTGCCGAACCGTTCCCGGCGCGGCCCCCGGCGCCACGCCGCCGTGGGTCTCCAGCGCCAGCGTCACGCCGTATTTCTCCGCCGTGCGCCGGACGCGTTTCAGGGCATCCAGCATGGCGGAAACGCGCGTTTCGTCCATCTGGGAATCGGAGGTGAATCCGGCGAAGATCCGCAGGACGCGTCCGCCGATGCCCGCCGTCGTCGCGACGGCCCGCTCGACGGTCTCCGCCTGGCGGTCCAGACCGTCCGTCAGGGTGAAATCGTTTCCCGTACAGGCCGCGGAGAGGTCGATGCCGTATTTTGCCGCCAGACGCCGGGTCTCGCGGATCTCGGATTCTTTCGCGTCCTCCTGCAAAAAGTCGTTGGGGTGGCCCGAGATGGAGATCTCCAGCAGCCTCACTCCCAGTTTTGCGGCGAGAGCGAACTTTTCTTCATGGGCCAGCTCGCGCAGTCCCCAGGCGGCGATCCCGAGCTTCATTTTATCAGAGGTTCCTCCAGTCGAAGAGGATCTTGAAGCAGTCCGCGCCCTTTTTCTCCTTGTAGGCGAAAGCTTCGGCGGCCTTGCCGGCCTCCCATATCTCGCAGGGCAGGTGCGACGTGTCGAACTTGCCTTCGCTCATCCAGGCGAGGATCTGCTCCTTGCACGTGGGCAGCAGACAGCAGCTCATGGTGATGGAGCAGTTTTTGTTGAACCACCAGTTGTAGGAGTCCAGCACGATCCGGCCGGGATAATCGCCCTGCAGGTGGATGTGCCCCGGCGGATCGTCGAAAGCCCAGCCGCCGTCCTTGAGGTACTGGTGGAGGGAGCCGACGACATGCTGGTTCCCGGAGCACTCGATGACCACGTCGGCCTTGACGCCGTTGGTCAGCTCGATCAGCTTGGCGCAGCCGGTCTCGGCGTCGAAGACGTAGTCGGCATAATGCTCGGCGATGGAGCGGCGGAAGGCGTTGCGCTCGATGCAGACCACCCGGCAGTGAGGATACATGATCTTGACGATCTGGATGGCGCTGATGCCGATCATGCCGGCGCCGACCACGAGAACGGTGTGACCGTCCTTGATATACGGGGCGATCTTGCGGATCCCCTTGAGGGAAACGCAGGGCAGGTAGGCCAGGACGGCGTCCCGGTCGCTGACGTTGTCGGGGATCTTCACCATGTAGTCGGAGGGGGCGCCGGCGGTGAAGGAGTCCTTGATGGAGACGGCGGTCCCGCCGCCCCAGGCCGCGCAGACGTCGCCGAACTGGCGGCACTCGTTGATCATCACCCGGTCGCCCGGCTTGAACTGGGAATTCGGATCCAGCACCTCGATCACCTTCCCCACGTTCTCGTAACCCGGCACCAGCGGATACCAGACGGTCTCGGCTGGCTGGAGTCCCTCGTAGGTCTTCATGTCGGTCCCGCTGCTGATGGCGGAGAACTCGGTTTTGGCGATCACGGCGTCGGGACGGGGCTCCGTGAGCTTGATCTCCCGCACGGAAACCTGCCGGGGACGCTCGACGACCATGGCTTTGCAGCTTTTGAAATCGGACATTTTTCCTTCCTTTTTTTTGAAACGCTCTCCGGCGGAAGGAAAACGCTCCCGCCGGAATAAAACCAGCTTCCGCTCCTATTTTACCACGGAAAAATCTCTTTTGCAACAGCTGTTTCAAAAAAAATCAGCTCAAAGTATGGTTTTATATTGCATTTTTCGAAATACGTGATATGGTTTTATAAAAGACAGACAGATTCCGGAGAAAGAAAAATGATCGTTCCCCGTCAGAACGGGATCGTGGAAGAATTGAAAAGAAGGATCCGGCGCGGCGATTACGCGGAAAAACTGCCCCGGGCGCAGGACCTCGCCGGGGAGTTCGGCGTCAACGTGAAGACGCTGAACAAGGCGCTGGCGCGGCTGGTGCGCCTCGGGCTTGTGGAGCGCCGCCGCCACGTCGGAACGACGGTCCGCCGCCGGGAGACGGACGAGGGGAACCGCAACGTCGAGATCATCTACAACGGCGTGGACTCCGCCTTCTCGCATCCCTTCTGGGGGCCGGTGTTTTCGGGCGCCGTCAGGACCCTCGGCCAGGCGGGCTTCCACCCCGTCCTCAACCCCGTGGGGCATGTGCGCTCCCAAACGGAAAAGCTGGAGAACTACCAGCCCCTCCCCTGCGGGGGCCGCATCGTCATGGGGATCCACGACGTCCGTTTCGCCGACCGTCTGAAGCGGGAGCCGGAACCCTTCGTCTTCGCCGGAGACAGCATCGACGGGGCGAAGGTCCCCCTGGTCTGCGTCACCGCCCGGAAGGCCGTGGGAAAAACCATCTCTCTCATGCTGGAACGGGGCTTTGCCCGCATCGCCTTCCTCGGCGACATGCAGATCTTCGAGGATTCCGACCGGTCCAGCAAATTTCTCATGTGGCGTGACACCATCCGCCGGAGCATGCCGGTGGATCCGGATCTCGCGGTCCACACGCCGCCGGTGATCGGCGCGGGCGCCGAGGCGGTGAGGAAACTGCTTGCCCAGGCCTCTCCCGACGCGGTATTCATCGGCTTCGGCTTTCAGCTGGCCGAGGTGGAACAGGCCCTGCGCGACGCGGGGGACCCCGTCCCCGTGATCAGCTTCGACGGCGCCCTCCTTCCCGGATACGCCGGACCGCCGCAGCCCATCCGGCTCCCGCTGGAAGAATGCGGAGAGGCCGCCGCGAAAAATCTGCTGGAAGCCGTGTCCTCCGGCAAAATGCCGCCCGACATCCGGCTGGATGCCCTGTGGCTCCCGGAAAACGTCCCCTTCCGGCCCGTGCGCGGATGAGTCCTACTTCTGCGTGGCGAAGGAGTAGACGGCGATGGCGAGGACCATCAGAAAGGCGGCCAGCCCCCGCCGGACCCACTGGGCGCGGGAGATGCGGGCCTCGATGGCCCCGAGGCCGACGGCGGAAACCAGCGCCCCGAGGAGGACGGAGAACATCCCCCGGCTGGCGAGGATCACGTTCCCGAAGACCGGCAGCACCTGCGAGAAGCACGTGAGCAGCGCCGCCTGCGACAGCAGCCAGATAAGCGCGTAGGGAGCGCTCAGCAGGAAATGCCTGTCGGGCCTCACGAAGAACAGTCCCGGCAGGGAGACGAGTCCCAGAGCCGTGTAGGAGAGCGCCGTCGACGTGAAGGCGCTGCGGACCGGCCCCATCCCGCTCTCGACGAAGCAGAGGACCATGATTGTCTCGGTGATGTCGGCCAGCGAGTAGCAGATCAGCGTGATGAAGACGAAGATCCAGCCTTTGGACTTGAGACTGCCGCCGCCCCCCGACCAGTTGATGGTGACGGCGGCCGCCGCGGCCATCAGGATCGCAAGATACTGCCCGAGGTTGGGGAACGCGCGGTTGACCACGGTGTAGATCGCCGTGAGGACGATGATCTTGAGCCCCAGCAGGGAAGAGAGCCGGCTGGCTTCGAAAAACCGGAGCGACATGAAGAACGACCCCTGCCCCATGAAAAAGACGATGATCCAGACGATCAGCGTCGAAAAGAGCCTCCCCGACCGGGAAACGCCCGCCGCGGGATACAGCAGGAGAAGCAGGGGGATGCTCAGCAGCATCATCCATATCTGCGCGAAGATCAGCAGACGCACCGGAGAATTGCACCTCTTGAGGAAAAAGGCGCTGAAAAGATACCCCGCCGAGTTGAGAAAAGCGGCGGCCAGGCCGCTGAAAATACCGAAGACCATGATCCGGACAAGACTCCCCGTTTCGTTTTGGAATGCCGTCAGGAAAGGGAGGGGCTGATCTCGTTCTGCTGGGCCACCAGATGGTCCGCGCCGTAGATCTTGCGGAGCTTGGGCTTCTCGATCTTGCCCGTGGGATTGCGGGGCACGGAAGCGAAAATGACGCGCCGGGGCCGCTGATAACGGGGCAGTTCCAGACAGAAGTCGTTGACCTGCTGCTCGGTGAGGGTGTGATCCTCCTTGACCTCGATGATGGCGGCGGCGATCTCACCCAGCCGGGCGTCCGGCAGACCGATGACCGCCACGTCCTTGATGGCGTCGTGCCGCCGCAGGAAATCCTCAATCTGGACGGGGTAGAGATTTTCCCCGCCGGTGATGATCACGTCCTTCTTGCGGTCCACGAGATAGATGAAGCCGTCGGCGGACTCCTTCGCCATGTCGCCGGTGAAGAGCCAGCCGTCGTCGGAGAGCACCTCGGCCGTGGCCTTTTCGTCCTTGTAGTAGCGGAGCATGACGCCGTCGCCCTTGACCGCCAGCTCGCCCACCTCGCCGCGGGAAACCTCCTTGCGGTCGGCGTCGACGATCTTGGTCCGCCAGCCGTACCCGGCCACGCCGATGGCGCCCACGTGGTCGATGTTCTCGACGCCCAGATGGACGGCGCCGGGGCCGATGGATTCGCTCAGGCCGTAGTTGGTGTCGTAGTCGTGTTTGGGGAAGACCTTCTTCCAGCGTTTGATGAGGCTGGGCGGGACCGGCTGGGCGCCGATGTGCATGAGCCGCCACTGGTCGAGGTGATAGTCTTCCAGCTTCACCTTGCCGCTGTCGATGGCGTCGAGGATGTCCTGCGCCCAGGGCACGAGGAGCCAGACCACGGTGCACTTTTCCTCGGAGACGGTGCGCAATATCCAGTCGGGCCTCGTCCCCTTGAGCAGAACGGCGCGGCCCCCCACGAGGAAACTGCCGAACCAGTGCATCTTGGCCCCCGTGTGATAGAGGGGCGGGATGCAGAGAAAGACGTCGTCCTTGGTCTGCCCGTGATGCTTCTGCTCCACCACGCAGGCGTGGCTGAGCGCCTTGTGGGCGTGGACGATGGCCTTGGGGAACCCCGTGGTGCCGCTGGAGAAATAGATGGCCGCCTCGTCCTCCTCCGCGATCGGCACCGCCGGAGTGCGGCTGGAGCAGTAGGAGACCAGACTGTTGTAGGACTCGGCGAAGCTGGGGCAGTCCTCGCCCACGTACAGGAAGGACTTGATCCGCGGCAGGCGGTCGCAGATGGACTCCAGCCGCCCGATGAAGGAGGGGCCGAAGATGATCATGTCCACATCGGCCAGCTCAAGGCAGTACTTGATCTCGTCTGCAGTGTAGCGGAAGTTGAGGGGGACCGCCATGGCCCCGCTCTTGAGGATCCCGAAGTAGATGGGCAGCCACTCCAGACAGTTCATCAGCAAAATCGCGATCTTGCTGCCCCGCTTCACCTGCCGCGTCAGCAGGAAATTGGCCAGCCGGTTGGCCTTCTGGTCGAACTCCTGCCAGGTGATCTCGCTGCGGAAGGACTCGTTTCTCGTCGGCTCCATCAGGGAGTAGTCCCGCCACGTGAGGTGCCGGTCCTCCAGCTCCTGCGGATTGATTTCGACCAAAGCTGTATCCCCGCCGTAATGGGCGGCGTTGTACTCGAGAATTTCCGTGATGGGCATGATCCGTCTTCCCCGCTGAATTTTCCTTGATTGAGAACGTATTTTCCTAATATATCACGGTTTCCCGGCCGAATCAAGCCGGAGTCTTCCGGGGTGGAATATCCCATCCGGGCGTGCTATATTGTATCCCGGGCAAGTTGCGAGGGTCCTCAGATGCCGCTCAAAAGCGAATTCCACCCCGTGGACATCCCCGCCAAACCGGGGGTCTACGTCTACCGCGACAGGTTCGGCCAGGTCATCTACGTGGGCAAGGCACGGAACCTGCGGCGGCGCATGTCCAGCTATTTCCAGCCCTCCCGCGCCCGCACCGCCGACCCGAAGCTGCGGTCGCTCATCAACTCCATCCACCAGTGGAGCTTCGAGGTCGTGCGGACCGAGGACGAGGCGCTGATCCTCGAGTCGAGGCTCATCAAAACCTACGCGCCCCACTACAACATCCTCATGCGGGACGACAAGCGCTATCTGCTGCTCAAGATCGACTGGAACGAAAAGTTCCCCACCCTCAAGCTCGCCCGGATCGAGAAGCCCGGCAACTTCCAGTATTTCGGTCCCTTCCCCCAGGGGAGCGCGCTCAAGCAGACGCTGGAGTTTCTTCTGGCCCGCTTCGGGCTCCGCGCCTGCCGGGACTCCGAACCCGACGCGGAGACCCGGAAACACTGCCTCAAGCGCATCATCCACGACTGCTGCGCCCCCTGCATCGGAAAGGTTGACGCCACCCAGTACCGCGCCCGTCTGGACGCCGCGCTGGCCGTTCTCGGCGGCGACATCGCCCCCCTGCGGGCCGAGCTGGAGGAAAAGATGAAGGCCGCCGCCGCCGCGCAGGATTTCGAGAAGGCCGCGAAGTTCCGGGACATCTCTTCCGGGCTCGAAGCCGTTTTCGGCAGGAAAAACCGCAAATTCCGGAATCCCGAGCTGCCGGAGGAGGACCCGGGCATGGCCGCGGTCAAAGCATTGGCGGAGAGGCTGAAACTGGCCGTCCCGCCCCGGCACATCATCGGGTTCGACATCTCCAACATCCTGGGACAGCAGGCCGTGGCCAGTCTCGTGGTCATGCGCGACGGACGTCCCGACCGGTCCGGCTACCGCAGATTCAAGATCAAAACCGTGGGGCAGAGCGACGACTTCGCCATGATGAAGGAGGTCGTCCAACGGCATTTCTCCCGCCTGATGGAAACGGGGACGCCCTTCCCCGATCTGCTGATGGTCGACGGCGGCAAGGGCCAGCTCTCCTCGGCCATCCAGGGACTGGCCGAGATCGACGCGCCCCCCCTGCCCGTGCTGGGACTGGCGAAAAAAAACGAGGAGATCTTTCTGCCGGGATTTTCCGAGCCCGTGGTCCTGAGCCGCCACGACCCCGCGCTGCGCATGCTTCAGGCCCTGCGGGACGAGGCCCACAGGTTCGCCATCACCTTCCACCGGTCTCTCCGCCGCCGCCGGATCGAACGCTCCCTGCTGGACGACATCCCCGGCATCGGAGACACCCGGAAAAAACAGCTTCTGCGCGTCTTCGGCTCCGTCGCCGCACTCCGCAAGGCCGCTCCCGAAGAGATCGCAAAAAAAGTCCCCGGACTGGGACTCAAACTTGCCGAAAAACTCTCGGCGGAACTTGCCGCCGGAAAAAAACAAAAAAACGAAGGAAGATCATGAAAGTCGTTCAATGCTGGGATGACGGCGTCGTCACCGATCTGCGCCTCATCGAGATCCTGTACAAGTACAACGCCAAGGCCACCTTTAACCTCTGCCCCGGAAAGATGACCGAGGAACGTCAGGAGCCCCGCTGGGCCGCACCGGGATACAGCGGCTGGAGCTGCCGGGGATTCTTCGGCGGTCACATCGGCAGCCGGGAGCTTTACGGCGTCTACAAGGATTTCCAGGTCGCCTCCCACTGCTGGCAGCACGAGTGCGCGGGCAAAGTGCCCGACGAGGACTTCATCAAAGCCGCTTTGGACGCCCGGCATTATCTTGAGGACGTCTTCGGCCGTCCCTGCCCCGGTTTCGCGTGGCCGTGCTCGTGCCACACCCCCGAGACCTGCGATCTGCTCCGGGAAAACGGGTTCGCCTACGCCCGGGTCGTCGCCGAGACCGACGACGTGACGGCCTTCGAGGACCCCATGCTCCTCGTGCCCTCCTGCCATTTTCAGGCCCGGGACTTCTACGCCCGCTTCGAAAACGCGAAGAAGACCGGGGTCTTCTACTTCTGGGGCCACTCCTACGAAATGATGGACTCCCCCGGCATGTGGCAGCAGCTCGAGGACAAAATCGCCTGGATCTCCCGCGATCCCGAGGCCGAATGGGCCGACGTGATCGACATCGTCAAAGCCAAGTAAAACGCCCCGTTTCCGAAGAGGGTCAGGTTCCTTTCGATGCGGTGGTGCCTCTGTAAATGCCGTACTCGATATCGTGAGTGTGGTCAGGAATGTTGAACGTATGGGAGTGCGCCTGAATCGTGACCGTGTGGGTGTGTGACGGAACCTTGACGCTG
>JAFSTC010000082.1 GCA_017450705.1 Lentisphaeria bacterium
GGGGAAAAACTTTTTTTTCACGTGAAAAAAAGTTTTTCCCCTCCCCCGGAATCTTCCCGCCCCCGCCGTCACTGGGGCGCGGCGGCGCCGCGGATGTCGATCACGTCCACGCGGCAGTTCCGGAGCTGTTCGGCGGGCGGGTAATCCACGGAGAAGAAGAACCCCTCCCCCGGCCGGGCCAGATCGGCGGGCCAGCGGCCGTTGCAGAAGGAGGTGAAGTGTCTCAGCTCCCTGCCGTCCGCGAAGGTGAGGGTCACGCGGAACCCGACGTCGTTCCGGCAAGGCGTCTTCACCCTTGCGCCCAATACCAGACGGCCGGGTCCCGCCGGGAAGCCCCGCAGTTCCACGCCGGGGTGGGGCACGGGGATCGGCATCCCGGCTTTTTCCCACTTGTCCTGCGGGATCTTCGCCACGGGAGGCGTCTTCTTCACCGGATGGGCCGCCCGCCGGAAGAGCTGGATCGACCGTTCGTCCACGAACTCCTGATGGATCAGCTCCCAGTTGGGGGAAGCCAGCAGATAACGGCTCAACTCGTCCTCGCGGAAGTAGAAGGAAAAGAAGTTTTCCAGCAGGACGAACTCCTGAAGTTTTTTATCGTCCGGAGAAAATTCGAAATGGATATCGTACCGGGGGATGAGCAGACTGGCCAGCCGGGGGCCCGCCGTCACTTTCGACCCGGCGGGCATGAGGGCGGTGATCCGCGCCATGGCCGGGCGGGCGTCCTGCCAGACGGGGATGTCTCCGCTGCCGGTGTAACGCCGCTGGGGATCCGACGCGGGCAGTCCCGGGAACTGCACGAAAACGAAACAGGAGAGCACCGCCGCGGCGAAAGCCGCTCCCGCCGCGCCGCGCCAGGCGCAGCGTCCCTCCCCGGGCAATCCCGCAAAAAAGAGCCGCAGGTCCGCCGTTTCGCCCCGGTCCCGCAGGCGTTTTGCGCCGAAGAGCGCCGCGATGACGAGGACGATGAGGATCGAGGCCTGGTAGTGCCGCAAAATGGTCTGCGTATCGAATCTGCGGTCCACGGAGACCATGACGAACTCCGGGATCAGCGGCAGGAGCATCAGCGGCGCGTGGCGGATCAGCGCGGCGAAAGGCAGAAGAAGCGTGCACCAGAAAAGCACCGTGTGGGCGTTGAAGAGCGATGAAAAGAACGCCCGGGGCCGCAGCAAGGGCGACAGGGCGATCTCGACGATGTTGTTCCCCAGGTGGGAATAAAAGCCGACGTGGGCGTAGGTCCCCGCCACGGGCGGGTCAAAGAGCGGCATCAGGATCTTCATCACGATCACGACCCAGAGGAGCGAAAGGACACAGAGCGCGCTCCCGGCCTTTCTGCGGCCGCGGAAAAAGAGAACGACGCCGTAGCCCGCGGCAATGATCCCCGCCGTCTCCCGGACGCCCAGCGCCAGCAGGGTCAGCACCGCCGCCGGAACGTATCTTTTTTCCATGGCCAGCCACACGGCGCCGAGGACGAGGGGGAAGAGCAGGAAGACCTCGTGGAATCCGTCGATCAGCGGCAGGTCCATGTTGGCGACGCCGGGGATGAAAAGATACCAGAGGCCCCACAAAAAGGCCTCCCCCGTCGTGAATTTGAGCGCCCGGGCCAGCAGATAGGTGAAAAGCGCCCCCGAAGTGACCAGCAGACTGCCGCAGAAAAGAAACAGCGGCACCGAGCCCGTCGCCACCACGGGCAGCAGCAGAGCGAGGGTCGGCGTGAACCGCGATCCGAGGAAACTGCCGCCGTTGAGGTTCAGGTGGAAGGGTTTTCCCCTGAAAAAGTTGTTGAGACACTCGAAAAAGTGCCCCCAGTCGAACCACGACATGGCCAGGGTATCCAGCGACCGGCACTGGTGGTACGCTCCGACGGCGGACCACAGCAGAACGAGTCCGCAGAGCAGGAGGAACGCCTTCCGACCGGAAGGGGACCGGAAACCGCCTTCCCCGCACAGGGAGCCGATCCGGCCCGCGCCCCACGCGGCGAGAAAGAGGCACAGCACGAGCAGCGGGAACGTCGGCGGCAGGAACCACATGACGCCGATGCCCGCCAGCGGCAGGGCGGCGGAAAAGAAGACCTTCACCGGCCGATTTGCGCGGCGCATCATCTCCCATCCGAGGGCGGGCCCCAGCAGAGCCGCTCCGGCGGCGGCGGGAAGCGCGACGGGCGGGAACCCCGGCGCCGGCACGACCGTTTGGTAGCGCAGATCGATGAAAAAGGCCCAGCCGAACTTCAGCACGGCGGGGAAGAGGCACAGGGAAAAAAAGACGATCCCGGCGCATGACCGGCAGATCTCGAGCTTTTCGTCACGCTCCATCGCACGTCACCTTTTTTTCGGCTCCAGAGGGGCCAGAACGTATTTGACGACGGCCGGATCGAAGTTTTTCGGCACGACGAGAAAGAAGCCGATCGTCATGTTCAGCATGTCGTCGGCCTGGATCTCCCGGCGGCGCAGTCCCCAGGGGTCGGTGAAGATGAATCCCCGGAGCGCCCGGGTCCGGCGGTCAAGAAGATAGCCGTGGAGCACCCGGGCGTGGCCCGAAACGCCCGACGCCAGCTGGGCCTGCTGGTATTCGTTGATGTCGTAGCGGGGCGCTTTTTTGAGATCCACCAGCCACTGGAGCGGCAGACCGCAGTCGACGGCCCGCCGGACGGCGGAAAAGACGTCCCGCCTCTCCGCCCGGCCGCGGAAGGGGATCATCTCCATCCCGTAACGGGCCACCTGCGTCCTGAGGTAGCTGCTGCGCTTGTAATCGTCGCCTCCCGCGCTGGCCTTCTGGAGCGCCCGGGGGCTCACGAAAACGTCGAAGTAATTGAGGATGATCGACATGGACGTCGGGTTGCACGTCTCTTTCTTCTGTTTCTTGACCGCGACCCGCACGTAAACCTCGCCCGACGTCGTGCGCTTGACCTTGCGGGCGTAAGGGCTCTTCTGCGACGGATCGGCGGCGCGGAGCGTCAGCGTCGAAAGCAGTGCGAACAGAAAAACGATCTTCAGCCGGAAGGGAACCATGCCGTCTCCTCGGGACCGGGAAGGATCCCCCGGCGGGCTCTTTCCCGCCGGGAGACCCGTGTTCTCGCCTTTTTCAGCGGTAGGCGGCCCACTTGGGATCGTTCTCGAAGACCTCCTTGTAGAAGTCCTTGAGCTTGAGCTTCGCGGCGGCCTCCTCGTCGAGGATGACCACGGTATCCGGATGCAGCTGCAGCGCGGTGGAGCTGATCATGGAGGTCATGGGTCCCTCGATGGCGGCGGCGGCGATGGCGGCCTTGCGCTTGCCCGTGATCAGCTGCAGCACCTTTTTGGCGTCCAGAACGGTCCCGACGCCCGCGGTGAACGCCCGGCGCGGCATGGATTCCGGCGGCGTGAAGTAGATTTTGTTCTGCTCGTAGGTGGTCTTCGTGAGATACGCCACATGGGTGCGGCTGGCGAAACTCGTCCCGGGATCGTTGAAGCCGATGTGCCCGGAGCACCCGATGCCCACCAGCCACAGGTCGATGCCCCCCGCCTCGTCGATGGAGTCGTCGTAACGGGCGGCCTCAGCCTCCTCGTCCGCGGCCAGTCCGTCGGGCAGATGGGTGTTCCGGATGTCGATGTTGACCTTGTCGAACAGATTTTTGTTCATGTAGTAACGGTAGCTCTGATCGTGTTCCGGAGCAAGACCGACATACTCGTCGAGGTTCCACGAACGCACCTGGGAGAAATCCACCTTCCGGGCCTTGTTCAGGCGCGCCAGTTCGGCATAAACGTTCTCCATGGTCGCCCCGGTGGCCAGACCCAGTTTGAATTCCGGCTTGGCGTTGATCGCGTCGGCGATCATGCGCGCCGTGAGTTTCTCCGCTTTCGCGGCCGTCTTGCAGATGATGACATCCATTGTTCCGTTCTCCTTTGAAAAAGAATACTTTTCGGGCGGTCCCCGCCGACGGGGGCCTTCCCGGTCGCTGTATGGGGCAAATATACCACGCCCCGGCGGATTTTTCAATATCTTTTCGGATTTACGTTGACTTTGCGCCGGATGGATGTATATTCATCCCCGGACCGGTGAACCCGGTCGAAAGCATCATCTGAAGGAGTTTTCTCTATGAGCACCCGCCCCGTCAAGCTCGGCGTCATCGGTCTCGGCCCCCGCGCGGAAACGCTGCTTGCCACGCTCCGCAATTTCCCGCAGGAGGAGTGCCGCGTCACCGCCGTCTGCGACATCGCCCCGGAACGGATCGAAAAGATCCTCGGCATCTTTGCCGCCAATGGTCTGCCCGCACCGAAATCCTATACCGCCCACCGCGCCCTCCTCGCCGATCCCGAGGTCGAAGCCGTCCTCATCCCCACCTCGTGGAACTCCCACCTGGCCATCGCAGCCGACGCCATGAAGGCCGGCAAGTACGCCGGGATCGAGGTCGGCGGCGCCTCCTCCGTCGACGAACTCTGGCAGCTCGTCCGCAATGCCGAATCCTTCGGCGGCGCCTGCATGATGCTGGAAAACTGCTGCTACGGACGCAACGAACTCCTCGTCGCCAACCTCGTCCGTCAGGGCCTCTTCGGCGAGATCGTCCACTGCTCCTGCGGCTACGAACACGACATCGCCTACGAACTCGTCGACAAAAACGGATGCATGTGCGAACGCGGCCTCCACAACCTCAAACGCAACGGCGACCTCTACCCCACCCACGGTCTGGGCCCCATTTCGAAGATCCTCGACATCAACCGCGGCAACCGCTTCCTCTCCATCTGCTCCTTTGCCTCCAAGGCCCGGGGATTCAAAAGATACGCCGAATCCGTCGGTTCGCCCGTCACCGATTTCGCCATGGGCGACGTCGTCACCAGCGTCATCCGCTGCGCCCGCGGCGAGACCATCACCCTCACCCACGGCATCTCCCTCCCCCGCCCCTACTCCCGCGACTGCCGCGTCCAGGGAACGAAAGGGATCTGGCTCGAAGACGCCCGCGGCATCTTCATCGAGGGCGTCAGCCAGACCAAAACCGAGATCGACGTCGCCGGAAATCCCTACTTCTCCCACGTCTGGGACCCCGTGGAGAAATTCTACGACAAATACGACCACCCCCTCTGGCAGGAGTTCCGCAATAACCCCGTCGGCGGCCACGGCGGCATGGATACGCTCTCCCTCTCCGCCTTCCTCGACGCCGCACGCAACCGCACCCCGCCCCCCATCGACGTCTACGACTGCGCTGCCTGGATGGCCGTCACCGCCCTCTCCGAAAGCTCCATCGCCTCCGGAAGCCTCCCCGTCCCCTTCCCCGATTTCACCGACGGCAAGTGGATCTCCCCGCCCCCCGCCGCCAAGATCTCCAAGTGGGACCTCAACGTCTGAACGGAACCGGGCCCGTGGGGGTCATGCGGGGGCGCTTGCGCTTGTGGGAGCCGGGGAGGCGCTGACGTCGCCCTCCCCGGACCCCTCCCGGCGCCCCGTGGCACGGGGAGGCGGATAGGCCGGCACCACGCGGGCCGCGGGCTGGAAAGGTGTGTTGCAAAATAAATGTCTTCTCTTCCCGCTTTTCTGCGGAAAGAGAAGACACATATTTTGCAACGGCTTGCCGCCGGGGGGACGAAAAGTCGCTCACGCGATTTTCTTCCCCCC
>JAFSTC010000083.1 GCA_017450705.1 Lentisphaeria bacterium
CATCGTCACCATACGGGCTTCGAGCGAGTAACAGTACAAGCAAGGGGGTCCGGGGGGAAGAAAATCGCGTGAGCGACTTTTCGTCCCCCCGGCGGCAAGCCGTTGCAAAATATGTGCCCGGTCTTTCCGCAGAAAAGCGGGAAGACCGGGCATTTATTTTGCAACATGTCTTTCTGCCCGCGGCCCGCGTGCCTCCGGCCTATCCGCCTCCCCGTGCTACGGGGCACCGGGAGGGTGCAGGGAGGGCGGTGCAAGCGCCTCCCTGCCTCCCAGGGGCTTCGCCGTGCTCAGACGAGGGTCATGCGCAGACAGATGCCGGAGGGGAGGGAGGAACCGCCGAGTTCGGGGATACGCATTTCGAAGCCCTCGAATTGGGCATTCTTCCCGAAGACGCTTTCGGTGAAGCGGCGGAGGACGTTGACGGAGAAGCCGGGGGAGTGGCAGCTGAGGACGAGGGTGAAGCGGCGGCCGGGGCGGCGGAGCCGGGCGCAGTCTTCGAGGAGGGCGGGAAGGTCGGTTTCGATCTTCCAGACTTCGCCTTTGGTGCCTCTTCCGAAGGTGGGCGGATCGAGGGCGATCAGGTCGTAGGCGTTGCCGCGGCGCAGTTCCCGTTTGACGAATTTCTTCACGTCGTCGGCGATCCAGCGGATGGCGTCGGGGACGTCGGGGTTGAGCTTCATATTTTCGCGGCCCCAGTCGATCATGCCCTGGGAGGCGTCCAGGTGGCAGACTTTGGCGCCTGCCCGGGCCATGGCCATGCTGCCGACGCCGGAGTAGCCGAAGAGGTTGAGGGCGAAACAGGAGGCGTCGAGCCGGGTCCGGAAGAAGTCCCAGTTCTGATCCTGTTCGGCGAAAAATCCCAGATGGCCGAAGCCGGTGGGTTTGACTTTGAGGGTGAAACCGCCCCAGCGGACGTGCCAGTCGGGGGGGAGGGGGCGGCGCATTTCCCAAGCGCCGGAGCCGTCGCTTCTGCGGGTGAACACGGCGTCGGCGGCGAGCCACTCGCTCTCGGGCAGGCGGGGTTTCCAGAAGGCGTTGAGGGCGGGGCGAACGAGGCGGTAGGGCCCGGCCTGTTCCAGTTTGCACAAATTGCCGCTGTCGAGGAGCTGGTAGGCGTCACTCATTTTCGGTTTCCGCTCCGGCTTCGTAGATGATCTCGCCCCGGCGGACGGTCATGAGGACGCGGTTGGTTTCGCGCTCGAAGACGGCCAGGTCGGCCCGCTTGCCGGGCTGGAGGACGCCGCGGTCGTGGAAACCGAAGCACTCGGCGGGGGTCTTGCTCACGGCCAGGGCGGAGCGGGTCTCCGAGAGATGGCCGCTGCTCATGAGGCTGTGCCAGCCCGCGTCCAGCATGGTGGTGGTGCCGGCCAGCTTGCCGTTGGACTGGGAGTAGCCGCCGTGGACGGCGATGCTGGAGGGACCGATGTGGTAGGTGCCGTTGGGCATGCCGAAGGCCATGGTGCCGTCGCTGATGCCGACGATGCGGTCCGCGCGTTTGCAGCGGCAGGCCAGATCCACCATGCGGGGGTGCACGTGTCTGCCGTCGATGATGAGTTCGGCGGTGACGCGGTTGTCGGTGAGGACGACGCTGGCCAGCCCCATGTCCCGCTGGTGGAGGGGCTGCATGCCGTTGAAGAGGTGGGTGCAGTGGTTGGCTCCGGCGTCGATGGCCCGCATGGTCTTGCGTTCGTCGGCGATGCTGTGGCCCATGGAGGGGGTGACGCCCGCCTCGCGAAGGAGTTCGATGAGTTTCACGGAGTCTTTGAGTTCGGGGGCGAAGGTCATGGATTTGACGAGTCCCTGGCCTGCGGCGACGAGTTCCGAAGCGAATCCCACGTCGACGGGGCGGAGACACTCAACCATCTGTGCGCCGCACTTGGCCGGGTTGAGGAAAGGGCCCTCGATGTGGATGGCAAGAGCTTCCGCGCCGGGCATCTCGCCCCGCATGGCGGCGGCGAGATCGCTCAGGTTGCGGAGCATGACCTCCGGCGCGTCGGCGACGACGGTGGGGAAGAAGCCGGTGACGCCCCGCTGGCCGAGGATGCGGCTCATGTCGGCCATGGTCCTGGGGGAGGAGGCCGCCCGGGAGCTGTCGAAGCCGCCCGCGCCGTGGATGTGGGTGTCGATGAAGCCCGGGGTCATGTAGGCGTTGCTGAAGCGCTTGACCCGCAGTTCGTCCTCGATGGAGAAGCCCGAGAGGCCCCCTACGGCCAGAATGCGGCTGCCCTCGCAGAGCACGCCGCCGTTGTCGATGCGCTGATCGGGGGTTATCAGATAATCGACAATATAAAGTCGGCGGTCCCGGTTCCTTCCCATGACTGTTTCTCCGAAGATTTCCTGTGAACGATATCCTTTCGGGGGGTAATATAATCACGGAAATGCGATTTTTCCACCGCGCAAACGGAAAATCGCTTGATTTTACTCTTCCCGTGTGCTATTTTTTCCGACCAGGGAGGGAAACGATCCATGAAAAACATCGTCATCTTTTACAGTGTCCTCATCCTGGCGGCGGTTTTCGCGCTGGTGGTGTGGTTCGGGTGCCGGATCGAGCCGGGGAACGGCAAGATCGCCGTGCTGATCCGCAAGACCGGCTCGCCCCTGGGGCAGGGGGAGATCATCGCCGCGAAGCCGGGGGTGAAAGGAATCCAGCTGGAGGTCCTCGGCGAGGGCCGGTACTTCCGCAATCCCTACGTGTGGGACTGGGAGATCCATCCGGTGGTGGACGTGCCCGCGGGTAAATTCGCCGTGCTGGTCCGCAAGTTCGGCAAGAAGGCCGCCGACGGCAGCATCATCGCCGCCGACGCGGAGAGCCGCGGCGTGGTCCGCGAGGTCCTCGGCACCGGGCGTCACCGGATCAACCCCTACGCCTACGAGGTCCGGCTCTTCGACGACATCAAGATCATGCCCGGCAACGTGGGCGTCGTCACCAATCTCACGGGCCGGGACGTCTTCTCCGGTGTGAAGAACGACCTCTCGCGGGACGACGGGTTCCTCGTTTCCAAGGACCGCAAGGGCGTCGTTTCGGAAGTGCTGAAGGAGGGGACCCACCGGATCAACCCCTTCATCTACAGCGTCACCATCGTGAACACCCAGAGCCAGCGGCATGAGTTCAGCGGCTCCGACGCCATCACCTTCCTCACCGTGGACGGCTTCACCGTCTCTCTGGAGGGGACCGTGGAGTTCAACATCGACAAGAAGCTGGCGCCCCGCCTGACCCAGGTGGTGGGCAACATGGAGGACATCCTCAAAAAGATCATCCTGCCCTCCGTCCACGGTTTCGCCCGCATCGAGGGCAGCAAGAAGCGGGCCACGGAGTTCATCGTGGGCGAGAGCCGCAGGCTTTTTCAGGAGGAGCTGGACAAATACCTGCGGGCCAACTGCGAGAAGTGGGGCATCATCATCAACTCCGTGCTGATCCGCGACATCATCGTGCCGCAGGAGATCGCGGCGATCATCCGCAACCGCGAGCTGGCCCAGCAGGAGGCGCGCAAATACTCCCAGGAGATCGAGCGCGCCCGCTCCGAGGCCGAGCTGGCCCGGCAGAAGATGCTGGCCGAGCAGAATCTGAAAAAGGTCGAGGCCAATACCGAAAAGATCACGGCCTCCATCGCCGCGCAGCAGAGAAAAGTCGAGGCCGTCGTCGCGGCCGAAACGGAGCTCAAGGTCGCCGAGGTGGAGTTCAACACCGCCAAAGCCCAGGCGCAGGCCCAGCTCAACGCGGCCGAGGCCGAGCGGCGCGTCGTCGCCGAGCGCAACCGGGCCGAAGCCGAAGTGCTGGCCCGCCAGGCGGAGGCCTTCGGCAGCGGCAGCGCCTTCGTTCAGGCGAAACTCTATGAAAAGATCATGCCCGGCATCGGCTCCATCATCTGGAACGGTTCCGGCAAGGGGGCCTTCGGACTTCCCGAAGGGACTTCCGCGAGAGGAGGGAACAGCAAATGACAAAGACTGCGGAAAACACCGTCAAACCGCCCGTCCCCAGGGGATTTCTCGCCGGGATCGCGGGCGTCGTCATCGTCCTCGCCCTTGCGTGGGGGGCGTACATGTGGTTCTTCTGCCGCGTCTACGTGCCCGCGGGCATGATGGCCGTCGTCACCGCCAAGACGGGACGCCAGCCCAAGCCGGGAAGCATCCTCGTCGAGCGGGGAGAAAAGGGCATCTGGCGCGAGGTCCTGTCGGAGGGACGGTATTTCTTCGATCCCTTCCTGTACGACGTGAAACTGGCGAAAAACATCGACATCCCGCTGGGGAAAGTGGGGGTCGTCACCTCGAAGATCGGCCGTGAACTGCCGCCCGGTGAGATCATCGCCGCGGACGACTCCGGCAAGGGCGTGCGGCGCAATGTCCTCGGACCGGGGGTCTACCGCCTCAATCCCGAGGGCTTCAAGGTGGAGATCTTCGACGCCATCAACATTCCCCCCGGGTACGTGGGCATCGTGACGGGACAGACCGGAAAAGAGCCGAAACCGGGGCAGTTCGCCGCTCCCGGAGAGAAGGGCGTCATGCGCGACATCCTTCAGCCGGGACTCTATTACATCAACAGTTATGCCTTCCAGATCAACGTGATCGAGATCGGCATGAATCAGGTGACCATGTCCGGCAACGCCAAGGGCGCCAGCGTGGTCTCGGGCCGCAATCAGCTGGCCGCGGCCAACAGCACGCTGCAGAACATGGCGGTGAACACGCTGAAGTTCCAGACGGAGCTGCGCCGCCAGAAAAGCCGCGAACGGATGAACGCCGACATGGCGGTCATGGCGGAGAAGAATCTCCCCGCGCCCTCCCGCGCGCCCCGCGCCGTGGGGGGCAGGTACAAAAGTGTGCGTCTCGAACGCGCCGCCGGGGCCGACGGGGCTGCCGTCCCCGCTCCCCGGAAACCCCGGAGCTACGCCACGCCCAGTCAGATCTTCGGACTCAGCCGCGCCGTGGAGTTCCCCTCCCGGGACGGCTTCAAGGTTCTGCTCGACATGACCGTCGAGTTCGAACTGCTGCCGGAGAAGATCTCCCTCATCTACATGCTCTACGGCGATCTGCCGCAGGTGGTCGAGAAGATCATCCTGCCGCAGGTGCTTTCGGTCTCCCGCCTCAAGGGCTCCAGCTACCGGGCGCAGGACTTCATCATGGGCGACGGCCGGGAGAAATTCCAGCTGGATCTTCGCAGCGAACTGGTGAAGATCCTCGCCTCGAAGCACATCGTGGTCCACAACGCGATCATCCGCAACGTGGAGATCCCGCGTGACATCCTCACGCCGATCCAGGCGGTGAGCTTGGCGCAGGAGCAGAACCTCACCAACGTGGCCATGCAGACCACGGCCAAGAAGCTGGCTGAACTCAACACCGAGACGGAATTGATCGAACAGCGCCGCCGCGAGGTCCGTCAGGAGACGGCGAAACTGGTGGCCGCCATCAGCGCCGAACGCAAGCGCGACGTGGCCGCCATCGATGCCGAGACGGCGCTCAAGGTGGCCGAGATCCGGCTGAAGCGGTCGGAGATCCTCGCCAGGACCTCCCAGCTGCGGGGCGAGACGGCGGCCCGGGCGAAGTTCCTCGTGGACAACGAGAGGGCCCGGGGCGAGATCATGAAGGCCAAGGCCGTGGGCGACGGCGAAGTGCTGGCCCGTCTGGTCATGGTGAACGCCCTCAATCCCCGTGTGCGGACCAGCATCATCCACGCCGGGGAGGGGACGCTGTGGACCGACCTCAAGGGCGCGGCCGTCGCCGTTCCCGCGCCCGCTCCCCGTCCCGGTCCCTACCGCAGGTAGTGTCGGACGTCAAGGCGCAAAACGGGGCCGCTGCAAAACGCTTTGCAGCGGCCCTTCGTCTGTTTTCGGGGTGCATGACCGCCCGTTCAGCCTGTTTGACCTGTCTGACAGCTCCGACGAGTTGGACAAAAGCCGTACCCCGCCCGTCGGAGCGCTCCTCAAAATATCCCGCTTTTTTTGAAAAGGAAAGGGGTTCTGGGGGAAGGGAAAAACTTTTTTTCCCGAGAAAAAAAGTTTTTCCATTCCCCCGGGTTTCCCGTCTCCCGCCCCGCTATTTCATTTCGGCGAGCAGCTGGGAGGCGAAGAGGAGGCAGCGGGGCACGTGGAAGAAGGTCTTCCACTTGCCGCCCTTGAGGGAGTGGGTGACTTTTCCCTCGCGGCTGCAGTAGCCGAACCACTCGCCGTATTCGGGATCGGGGAAGTGGTGCCAGGTGTAATCGTCGAGTTTTTTGAACCAGTCGGCGAATTTCTGTTCGCCGGAGAGGCGGTATGCGTAGAGGCTGGCGAGGATGGCTTCGCAGTGGACCCACCAGAGTTTCATGTCGTACTGGAGTTCCAGATGGGGTTTGCCCAGGGCGTCCATGAAGTAGAATATACCGCCGAACTCCTTGTCCCAGCCGAAGTTGAGGGTGTTTTCGACGAGCCGGAAGATCTCGGCGCGCTTTTCTTCGGAGCCGGGAACGGTCTCGAGGTAGCGGAGCAGGAACCAAGCGGTTTCCAGGGCGTGGCCGGGATTCATCTGGCGGCCGATGCTGCTTTCGAGATCGGGCTCGCCGCTGGCGGGCATGTTTTCGAAGAGCAATCCGAACCTCTTTGAGCGGAAGGTGCCGAGGACGGCGTCGCAGGCGTCGCTCATGAGGGGATCGAACTCGTCGGTGTCGAGACACTCGCGCATGATCATGCCGAGATTGGCCAGCATCATGCAGCTGCCGAGGCGCTTGTAGGCGGGCTTGCCGGGCATGGATTTGTCCCACGAGAGGGAGGGGTGGGCGCTTGCGACGCGCTCGGTGTAGATGCGCATGGCGGAGAAGGCGGCGTCGGCGTGGCGCTTGTCGCCGGTGATCTTATACAGCTTGGCGCAGCCCATGGCGGCGAAGCAGTCGGACGGCGGGCTGTAGGGGGCCATGGCGGGATCGCCCTGCCGGTTGAGGGCGAAATAATAGCGTCCGGCCTCGTCCCGGCCGTGTTTGTAGAGGAAATCGAAGCCCTGTTCCGCGATCTTGACGTAATCGTCATTGCGGTATCCGGCGAGATAGATCTCGGAGAACATGTAGACGATGCGCCACTGCATCCACATATACTTCATGGTGTCGTAGACGCTGCCGTTGCGGTCGAGGCTGGTGAAGTAGCCGCCGAACTCCTTGTCGACGCAGTTTCTTTCCCAGAAGGGGATCACGGAGTCGAGCAGTTCATGCTCGTACTTTTTGGCGTAAGTCTGCCAGTTCATCATTTTCAAATCCTCACTGTAAGGGGTTGACGCCATACTATACCCCCCCGGGGGCGAAATATCAAGCGCGGGGCGGATTTTTGCCGAATTTGGCGAGCATGCCGGACAGATAGGGGGCGTGTTACAGCAGGTGGTGTTCCTCCAAGTATTCCCTGTAACGGTTGTAAAGGTGCCCGGCGGAACGGTAGCTGGAATTGGGACTGAGGAAATGGGAGAACTCGAAGGTGATCGCCCGGGTGATGCCGGCCGCTTCGGCGGCTTTCAGTTTCAGCAACAGTTTCTCCCACTTGATCGGCAAAAAATCGATCGGCATATCGCGGTCGAAGGTTTCGGTGTTGGTCCAGCAGTCGATCCCGTATCGGTCACAGAGTTTTTTGTTGATCTTCAGAAAAACCGGGAGCAGTTCGATTTCGCAGTGACCGTCCTGAAAAGCAACGATGTCCACCAATCCCCGGATGCGCTGCATGATCGTGTCCCACTGGCTTTCATGCTCCGCCGGATCGATGGTTTTACCCAGTTTCTCCATCCGCTCGTTGTAGGCCTTGGCTCCTTTGATGCCGGGTGAGATCATCGTCGGCAAGTTTCCGGAGATCGCTTTGAGATGGACCGCCATCTGTCGGTAGCAGTCGGTGCCGTGACCGGCCTGGCTGGAAATCTCCTGCGAGAGATACCAGCCGCCAAAGGCGGGAGAAGATCCGTAACGCTCGTAAAGTTCGTCGTTGACGGCGGTCATCAGTTTTACCTCCGGTTCGACCGGGTAGTCGTCATGCCACCACGGATTGCCGGAATCGTAGGTTCCGCAGAAAAATTTCATGCCGTAATCTTCGGAAAGTCGGAGAAAAAGGCCGATGAGGTCCATGGCGGGGTCGAAGGCCTGCTTTTCACGTTTCAGCACCTTGCTGGGGAAAGTCATCCACCGTTTCCAGCCGCAGCGGATGCAGACGACGGTGTCGATTCCGATAGCTTTCATCGCCTTGAAGTCCTCTTCCCACTCCTTTGGCCCCCAGTTCTGATGGGGAATGTCGTGACTGATCTCATCGAGGAATGTTGCACTGATTCTCATAGTTCTTTTCCTTTTGTTCTGTTGAGACCGGGATCTGCGGCGGTTCGGAGCCGATTCCGTTACTTGTCGGCGGAGAACAGCAATGCCGTAAAGGCCGGGAGTTTGAATTTCAGGGTGATATGTGATTTGTTTTCGCTGAGATCGACACGCATTGCCTTTTCCCCCTCGGGGTCAACCGCCCAGGCGGTATGATTCAGGAGATTTTCCAAAGTCCAGTTTTCTCCGGAAAAGCAGGCTTTGTTCAGCAAAACGGCGCATTCGTGCTCCGCTCCGTCGTTGTTGAAGACGGCCAGGCGGAAAGCCTTTGGGTCGCTCCATGCGCTGACGATCTTCCGGCCTTCGATGCTACTTCTGTTGGGAAAAGTTACGGAGAAACTCCTGTTTGCCCCGAACAATCCGTTGACCTCACCGGCAAATTTCAGCAGCGGGGGGGGGACTGGGCGGGCTTCCTCCAGATACCCCGGACTGGCGCCGAGGGCGAGATCGCAGAGACTGGCCCGCAGCTGGCACAGTCGGGCGGCCTCGTTGCGCTGTGTCTTCAATTCCGGGCGGCGGGCGATAAGCGCATCGAAGTAGTGCCTGTTTTCGGCCAGCCCGGCAGGACTCAGCCAGACTTTCTTTCCCGTGGTGTGGGCGTCGAAAGCCAAACGGAAGAGATTCCATCTCTCCAGACAGACAACAGCGGTGGTATAGGCTTTGGCGATCTCGAAGTCGTAGGAGCTTTTGCCGCCCAGCATTCCGTTTTCCAGCAGGACCATATCTGCATAGGCCTGAGTCGGACCGGCACTTTCGTTCGCGACGGCTTTGACTTTGCCGCCCTCCCTGCGGAGCCGATCGTAAGTTTCTGCGATGACCGAAAATTCGTCCAGATCGCTGCCCATATCCCAGCCGATGGCCCGCGGGGAATAAAAACGGATGGCGGCGAAAATTTCTTTCAGGTAAAATTCCCTGTAGGCAGGATTGCCGAAATTGTGATGTCCCCACGGGATGGTGTCGTAGCCAACCTCCCGGGCCACATGAGGTTTCAGTTTTGTCTGATATCCGCCGCCGTAGAGATGCAGTGCGCCGCCAGGCTCCCGTTTATACCAGTCGTCGGGAAAGGCGCCTCTTTCCCTCTCCCTGAGATTGGCCAGCTGTCTGAGATAGAGGATCAAGTTGAATTTTCTCCCGGTCTGAAGTTTTTGAATGTATGTTTTGAGACGATCGGCCTGAATTTTTTCCGTCCAGGCGTTACCGCTGCTCCACCATGCCCCTGTGACCGGATAGCGTTCGTGAATGTTGTCGTGCCAGGAATAGAACCAGACATTGGCGCCGTCCGGCAGACGGTCTTCACGTTCCTTTTGAAAGTAGGTGTGGCTGCCGAATACGCCGGGGTAGAAGTGACGCCGTTCTTTGTATTTCGGCGGCAGAAAACGGCCGATGACCGGGTCGGATGTGCGGAGATGGTCCTGATAGAAACGCCATACGTCGCGGAGCATGACTTCGCTGCGGCGGAAAAGTTTCCAATTGGTCTCAAAGCGGAACACGTCGCCCTTCTTTACCCTTATCGGGTTCCGCTGTACGGAAGGAAGATACCCCGCCGGGTGGTTGGGCGCCAGCGTGACGAAGTCGTCCAGAAAAAGGGAGCCGGTCAGCAGATAGTGATTCCTCCCCTCCAAAATCACCAGAGGGTAAGCAGTGTGCTGGTATTGCTCCAGAATTCCGGGATTGAGATCATCCGGGCTGCTGCGGAAACTGAAGATAGTCGGCTTGCCGATCTCCAGCACCCGCAACGGACGCAGGGCGCCGATCTGTTTCTCCCAGGGACGGCGGTCCAGACCGTGGCGGACGGCGATGCGGACCGGATCGTTGAAGTCGCTCAGGGCGGTGACGGTGACCACTTCCCGGAATATTCCGTCGCGGAAATCATATTCCGCCGCCGCCCTGAAACCGTTCGATTGGCTGTTTCTGCCGTCCAGCAGTATGCGTTTCCCCTGAAAATCCACAGCGATGACCGTGCTGTCTTTTGCCCCGGGCTGGATGACGACACCGTCTGCGACCAGTTTGTGGAGCAGATTGCGTTCGGCGTCTATCTCGGCGACAATGTCTTCGTGGCGAAGTCGTTTGACCGGAACCTTGACCTCGGCTGCGGGATCAAAAGGGGCGCCGTCATCGCCCTTTTCTCCCAACTTTATTTCATCAACGGCAGCCAGATCCCCCTTCTCCAGACCGCTGACAATGACGTAGAGCTGAAAAGATGCGGCCAACCGGGATGGTTTGAATACTTTTTCCTGATATTTCCAGCTGTCGTCGGAGAGATCGGCCTTGATCCCTGTGTAGCGAATGGTGCCGCCGGAGGCGCTGATCTGCCGCAGAGAGACCTCGACCTTCTTCCCTTTTGTCTCTTTCAGGCCGGCGCGGATGCGGGCGGAGAGGACATACTCTTTTTCCGGGTCGAGGATCGGGATATCCTGTATCATGGTGATGAATCCGTTGTTGCGGTGCGTTTTGTCGCCGGAGACGAGCAGACACTGGCGGCCATAAGCGGTATCGCCGGAAAGTCTGAAAAAGTTGTCGCCGCGGCCGAGAAAATGACTTTTCCACGGCGTCAACTGAAAGTATTCGAAATCGCCGTTCCGAACGAGATTGCGTGGATCCTGCTTTAATTCCGGTGCGAAGTCCAGCGAAACATCGTCCACCGTGAGCAAGTCGTCCGTCTCAAGGGCAGATGTCTGAATGTAAAGTTGAAATATTTCCGCTTGGGGGTTCGGCGTGAAAATCGTGTACAGCGTCTGCGGGGAGGCATCGTCGAAATCCACGTTTTTTCCGGAGTACGTCAGGGTCTTGTTCAAGGCATCCGCTTGCCGGACGGCGATTTTTGCCCACTTGCCGGCTGTATTCTTCACCTGCGGCAACACTTTGACCGAGAGAAGATAACTTCTTCCCCGCTCCAGTTTCGGCAGATCCTGTACGATGGAGATGAATGCGTTGTACCTGTTGCCCGGATCCCCGGTGATTTGCAGCTTTCCGCCCCGAACTGTGTGCAGATTGCGGCTCTGCGGCGTTTTCCACGGAGACAGTTCATGGATGGAGAAGTCTCCGTTTTTCACCAGATTGGCGCCGTAAATCACCGAAACGGTCAGAATGCCGGCGATGAGCAGTGACGTTTTGAACATGATGACACCTCAACTTTTACCGAATATCGCAAAAGACGCTTTTTCCCGATGCGGAGGACGTCTCCCGCGCTCCGCGCGTCGCAATCAAAATTTCAGTGTATTGCAATGGTGGTATATGCCGTCGGGGTTCCGGAATCGCATTTCCAGACGATGCCCTGCCGATCGCAGTCGTAGGTGACTTTTGCCTTTTCCCAGAGGACGCCTTTGCCGAAGCTTTCCACGTGTCCGTCTCCGAAGGCGGTGTTGCCCGTTTCGCCGTGAGCCCGGAAGGCGATCCCCTGAGTGGTGTAGTTGAAGAGGTAGTAACGATAGCCGACGTATTTGCCCGTATTGCCGACTGTATCGGCGTGGGTCGGGTATTGGGAAAGTTTTGCTATTTGTTTGGTCCAGATGAAGCCGTGTCTTGCAGAGGCCGTGCTGTCCAGATGCCAGCTGATGTTTGCGTCGGTCACCGGATGCCGGTAGCTCATGTTCACCCCGTAAGTATTCAAGTTGCTGTTGATGGTCTCCGGACTGATCCTGATCGACGGGCAACCGGCCACACTTTCGTATTTGTCCGGCAGATAACGGAGTTTCGACAGATTCTGCGCCCAGCTCCAGTGGCCGGCCCCCGTGTTGTTCCAAAGCACGGTGCCGTTTGTGGGAATGTAGCCCTCGTAATCCGTGCTGTAGGACATGTTTGCTGTTGCGATCTGCTTGAGATTGCTGGTACAGGTGGAGCTGCGTCCGCGTTCCCGTGCCTGCTGAAGAGCCGGCATCAACATTGCCGCCAGGATCGCGATGATGGCTATAACAACAAGAAGTTCTATCAATGTGAAACTCTCGCGCCTCCTTCCGCGGACAACCGGGGAATGCATCTCTGAAACATTTTTCTTTTTCATTGCTCTCTCCTTTCGATGGGGTTTCCCGATAAAAGCGATTGATGTGCGATTTGAGATCCGATCATCACCCGGCCCTGCTGTTCCACGCGGCTGCGGCCGCCTTTGTGCCCGCGCCTTGCCCCGAGACCCGGACCGTCCGGCTCTCTCCGGGGGGGATGGAAAAAAAGTTGTCGGAAAAGATGACCGACTTGTCCGGTGCTTCCGGAAAATCCACTTTTACATTGATTGCCACGGCGCTTCCGGTGTTGGTGACAATGACTTGTTCCTTTTCACGGTGAAGGATCAGGGCTGTTTCGGGCAGACGGAATGCCGATTTGAAATCCGGAACGCCGTAGAGCCGTTCATTGACGCACACGCCGTCGACATAAAAGAACACAACCGTGATACCCGGCGGGAGAGGTTCGTCGATGTCCGCCAGAAACGTGGTGCATCCCCCGAATTTGCCTTCAGTCTCCCGGTGAAAAAGTTCCTTTCCTGTGGCGCAATCAATCGCTCTGAGGGCGATTTTCCCGGAAAATCCGTCGTCGGACGTGACGAACCATTTTGCCGTGAGGCGGTTCTCCGGACAGCACCATGAGTCGTCTTCCAGCGAGAGGAGGTTTTTTGCATTCGCGCGCTTCATGGTGTAAACGGCGTTTTTAGGGACGCCGTAGTAATCGACGATGCTGAAGGAACAGGTGGGCCATGGTTCGTTATACTGCCAGAAAACGCATCCGGAGGCCTCCGGCCAAAGTCGGCGATAATGCTCGAAGATGCACTGAACGGCATCGGCTTGAGCGAACATGGATCCTTTGCAGAACTCCTCCATATTCCGGCAGTCGAAAAACCTTAAAGGTTTTTTCAGATCGTAGATGTCATCCTCCAGGCGGCAGAAGTGGTATTCCAGCGCCGGGCCGCGCATGACGGCGAGCTCACGCTCAGGGATGAACCGTCTGAGCGATGCGTATTCCGGCATGGCATTGCAGCCGACTTCGCTGGCAAAGTTGCGGAAATGCCCGTGCCAGAACTTGTGTTCCTGCCAATGCCACGGGCCGTGGTGGCGTTCCCCCGGACGGGAGAGGTCGGGACTGCTCGGGCGGAAGGGGATGCCCGGCGTCATTTCCGCGGCGATGGTTCTGTAGTTTTCGATGATCGGACTGTCGGGGATTTCCCCGTAGTACTGCGTTTCGTTGCCGCCGCAGAGCAGTGTAAGACAGGGGTGATTGTAAAGCCGCCGGATGATTTCTCTCGCTTCCCGTTTTTTGAACGCGATGAAATCTTCGTCCTTGGGGGAATTGCTGCAGGCGTGAAAAAACTCCTGATGCACCATGATTCCGTGACGGTCGCAGGCATCAAAGAACGGCTCCTTTTCCAAAACGCCGCCGCCCCAGATGCGGAAGTAGTTGATCCCGGCGGCGGCAGCCACGGCAACCAGATGCTCGTAATCTTCGGGCGTCACCCGGCTGAGCATCAGATCGGCGGGCACGTAATTCACTCCGCGGACAAAAATCTTTCTGTCGTTGATGTTGACGGTCAGATCGGCCGCACCGCGGGGGGAGCCGGGATTGCGCGACATGGCGACCGTACGAAACCCGGTGCGCAATGCGGTCGTCGTGCCGTCGACAGTCAATTCCAGCCGGTAAAGCGGTTGTTCTCCGCAACCAGCCGGATACCAAAGTTTGAGATCGGATGGAAGCGGACAGTCAAGCACAACATGATTGGCACCGTGCTTCAGTTCAAGATCGACTGTGAAGGAACTTTGTTCCCCGTCGAAACCATCCGGAACGAGGCGCCCTTCGAAGGGAATCGACATATCGGCAGCGGCTTCGATCTCGACTTTCAGCCGGGCT
Source organism: Lentisphaeria bacterium (assembly GCA_017450705.1). GTDB lineage: Bacteria > Verrucomicrobiota > Lentisphaeria > Victivallales > Victivallaceae > UBA1784. The sequence continues at coordinate 14,132 of JAFSTC010000083.1, forward strand.
TTTTCGCCATCGAAGAGCAGTTGTTTTTCCGTGATCAGCGCCCGGTCATAGGCGGTGATGGTCACGCTGTCATAAATCCCTGTGGGGACGAAGCCTCTCGACCAGTCCCAGCCGAAGCCGATCTGGGTCCTGTGGAATTTTGCGAAGTCCGCCGGTCTGTCATCGAAGTGGTTGGGAGAACCCTGCGGAGCCGGATCGAAGACGATGACGAGAAGATTTTCCCCTCCGAAATTGACCTGACGCGTGATGTCGCATGTTTCCGGGATGAACATACCGGTATGGAAACCGAGCCACTCGCGGTTGACAAAGATCCGGCACGAATAATCCAGTCCCCGGAAGTCCAGTTGAAGCCTCTTTCCTCGCCAGCTGGCGGGGACTGTGAAGCGTTTGCGGAAGGCCCACGCGTATTTTTCCGCGTAGGATGTATGTTCCAGATTTCGGGCGAAAAAGGGGTCCGCGCACAGACCGTTTTCCAGCAAGAAGGTTCGGTCGCAGCCCGGAACGGTTCCTGTCATGGCTCCGGGGGCGGCGTCGCCGCGGACAAAGCCCGCGCTTTGTGCACTGCTGCGGAGCATGTTGTGGAGGGTTCGGTGCCAGCCTTTGCATTGGAGATATTCTTTCTCGGGGAGAAAGTAATCGGCTTCCCAGTCGTTGCCGTCGAGATGGATCTGTTCGATCATGGATTGCTATTCCTTCAGCGGTTTTATGCTTTCCCTCGCCGTCAGGCGGACCGGAAGAACAAGGTTCTCCCTCCGATCCTCGTCGAGCATGCGGAGCATCAGCCCGGCCGCGGTCTCTCCCTGCTCGAATTTCGGCTGCCAAATAGAACTCAGAGGCGGAGAAGTGGTCAGACACACGGGGGAATCGTCAACTCCGATAAGCTGCAGATCGTTCGGGACCCGGCGTCCGGATTTTTCCGCCGCCTTCAACGCCGCAGCAGCGATCCAGTCGCTGTCGGAAAAAATGCAGTCGATATCCGACTGTGTTTTCAAAACGGCGGTTACTTTCTGCATGGTTTCATCGAAATCAAAAATGGTTTTGACCGTAAGACAGTTTTCTTCCGGGACTCCGGCAGCGGCAAGGGTGTGCTTCCAGCCGGTGAAGTTGCGGCTGTTCGCGTAGGTCAGATACATGAATTTGCGGCAGCCCCGCTTGAGAAAGGCATCGGCGGCCAGAGCACCCACCTCAAAACCGTCTGTACGGACGCTGCTGCTGCAGTCCAGATGCGGACTGCAGCCGACGAACACTTTTGCGATCCGGTTCCACATGGACAGTCCTTCGGGGAAATCCCGGAATCCGGTCGAAATGATGATAAGACCGTCGATTTTTCTCCGGCGGAAAGTCTCCAGGCATCGGGCAAGTTCCTCTTCATCCCGGAAGGAGATCGGAAACACGCTGTAGTCGGTATGCAGGAATCCTTTTTCGATGCCTGCGAGAATTTTCGGAACGAAGGAACTGCTGAGGTCGTAAGCCAGAACGCCGATCAGAAAACTGCGGCTCATGCGGAGCGCCCGGGCGTTGCGGTCCGGCTCATAACCGAATTTTTCCGCCGCCCTCAAGATCTTCTCACGGGTCGCAGGAGAGGCCTTGATCCGGCTTTTTTTCCCGTTGAGCACCACTGAGGCCAACGCCATGGAGACACCGGCCTCCGCGCTTATGTCCTTCAATGTCGGGTAATTTGACGGCATGGCCATCTCCTGATGCTGCGGTTAATAAAACGTTTGATTAACGGATCACGCCATAAGTATATCTCCAAAGACCTTCAAAAGCAATATTTCATTAAAAAAAAGAAAAATTTAATGCCGCATAGGGGGGCTTCTGTGCCTTTTGAGACGGCGCTCAGCCGGCAGTGAATTTGGCGAGCATGCGCAATGTCGTCTCGACGCCGGGAAAGTCGGAAAAGAGGAAAAGGTGACGGGCGAGGGCGGGGCTTTCGGCGAGGAGCGCGTCGAAGGAGGCGGTGTCCATGAGACTGCGGTCGATGCCGACGATGAGGGGCAATTCTTGCTTTTCCAGCGTTTTCAGGCGGTTCTCCAGCTGGACCTTGTGCCAGCGGTGGAAAAGTTCCAGATGGAGGGTTTTGCCCGCGCCGTCGGCAAAGGAGAGGTCCGGCACGATGAAGTCCTGGGGCCCGGCCTGGATGACCGGGGTGTCGCCGACGATCTTCCACGTGTCCGACTTTTCGGAGAAGAGACGGTGGAACATCTTCACCTCCTCCGGCACGTAGGCCGAAAAATTCCGGTAGTGGGAAACCAGTCCGGAGGATTCGTCCAGATGCAAAGTCCCCTTCCTGCCCCCCGCGTTCAACACGGCGTCGATGCGCCACTTTTTCAGCCGGACGGCGGCGGGCAGGAACACGGCGAGGTTCAGCGCGTATTTCCGCGTGGGCCCGAAGAGGGAGAAGGGACCGCTGACTTCGATCTCGAGGGAAGAGTCCTCCGCCGAGATCACCCGGGCCAGCAGACGGAAAAACTTCATGTACTTGAGCATGCGCCGCAGCTCGGCGGGCTCCGGATCGGAGACCTTGACCGTCAGCGTCTCGGCGTAAAAGAGCATCCCCTGCGCGAGGGCGAGATCGTAGCGCTCCAGAAGCTCCCGCGGCTTGACGGGGGCAAAGGACTTGATCCGTTCGTAGCTCGGCAGATCCCCGTAGATGTCGGGGACGCCCGAAACCTTTTCCATGCTCTCCCGGTAGGCGGCGAGGTTTTCTCCGCACCGGGCGAGGGCGCTTGAGACGGCGGAAAAGACTTTTTTTCTGAGTCCGGGGTAGTCGGCGTCCTGCGGGGAGACGAATTCCGTCCGGTCGGTCAGAAGTTTGATGAGGCCGTCGAGCCGCTTCTTTTCGCCGCCCCGGCGGAAGAGCTCCAGCTCCTCCTCAAGTTCACTCCGGGTCAGGCCCCGTTCGGCGGCGGAAGCGAAGCACGCGGCAAGGCGCTCCGCCGAAAGGAGCAGATCCGGGTCGTCGGGGTCGACGAACCGGATCCGGAACTTTCCGCCCTGCAGGCGGAACATGAGCAGATCGCCGGTCAGCACTTGGCTTTGTCAGCTTTCGTAGGTGAACCCGGCTTCGTCCACCAGCAGCTGTTTGAGTTTGGTCAGGGCCTGATTCTGGATCTGGCGGACGCGTTCGCGGGTGCGTCCGATCTCCTGACTGACCTCCTCCAGCGTCAGGGGACGGCCGCCGCGGAGACCGAAGCGCATCTCGAGGATCTTGCGCTCCCGCTCCTCCAGCTTGTCCAGCAGGACCATCAGGCGGAAAACGGATTCCACGTCGCCGATGATCTGATCCGGCGTCTGGGCGTGACGGTCGGGGATGATGTCCTGAAATTCGCCCTCCTCACCCTGCTGGATGGGGTCGTTGAGGGAGATGGTGCGCAGATCGGCCATGCGCAGACCGGCGACGGTGCGTTCGCTGAAGTCCAGCTTCTCGGCGATCTCCGCGTCGGAGGGATCCCGCCCCAGCTCCTCGACGAGGCGCATGCGGACGGTTTTGATTTTGTTGATCTTGCCCGCGGACTGCACCGGGATGCGGATGGTACGGCTCTGGTTGGCCAGCGCGCGGCGCATGGACTGTTTGATCCACCACGCGGCGTAGCTGGAGAACTTGGCACCTTTTGCGGGATCGAATTTCTCCACGGCGCGCATGAGGCCGATGTTGCCTTCGCTGATGAGGTCCAGCAGGGGAAGGCCCAGACCCTTGAAATCGTGGGCGATCTTCACCACCAGACGCAGATTGGCTTTGATGAGGGTGGTCCGGGCGTCCTCGTGCCGGTCCTCGTCGCCGCAGTGGATGGCATCGGCGAGATCGGCCTCCTCCTTTTTGTTGACCAGGGGGATCCGGGCGATCTCGGTCATGTAGACCTTCATGGTGTCGTTCTTGCTGCCGAGGATGAGCTTGGAGTCCAGCGCCTTCTTGCGGGCGGAGTCCTTCTCCTGCTTGGTCCTGAGGGGCGTGACGCCGGATCCGGTGCGGCGGCCGTGCTGGGCGACGACGGGCTCTTCGGGAACGGCTTTGGGCAGGAACTTCACCGGGGGGGCCTGCACGCGCTTGATGACCAGCTTGTGTCCCACCGCGGGCGCCGGATCCGCCGCGATGTCGTCGTCGTCGGAATCGTCGGAGTCGTCATCGGCCTCGATGGCCGCGATCTCGTCCATCGTGGGTTCGAGGTCGTTGAGCGAACGCGGTTTCCTCGGCGCCGCGGGCGGGACGGCGTTTTTCTCCTCTGCGACGGGCTCGGCCTTTTTCTCGGGCTCGGCTTTCTTCTCGGGCTCGGCCTTCACCACGGGATCGGGTTTGACCGCGGGCTTCTTTTTGGCCGCGGGCTTGACTTCCGCAACGGGCTCGGCCTTCTTCACGGGTTCGGGTTTGACCGCGGCCTTCTTTTGGGGAGCGGACTTGACTTCCGCGACGGGCTCGGCCTTCTTCACGGGCTCGGATTTGATCGCGGCCTTCTTTTTGGCCGCGGGCTTGACTTCCGCGACGGGCTCAGCCTTCTTCACGGGTTCGGGTTTGACCGCGGCCTTCTTTTTGGCCGCGGGCTTGACTTCCGCGACGGGCTCGGCCTTCTTCACGGGTTCGGGTTTTGCCGCGGCCTTTTTCTTGGGAGCGGGCTTGACTTCCGCGACGGGCTCGGCCTTTTTCAC
>JAFSTC010000084.1 GCA_017450705.1 Lentisphaeria bacterium
GAGGGCAAGAAGCGCATGAAGCTCATCGGACAGGTCAACATCCCGCAGGAGGCCTTCGTCGCCGTCCTCAAGGCTCAGGAGTTCAACCAGTAGTTTTTCCGGGGAAAATCCCCCCCGCAGGTTTGCAATACGCAAATTGCATGATATATTAACCTTTGATTTCGGCTTCCGGCACCGGGCCTCCCCCGGGCGGAGCGGTTGTTTTCAATCCAAAAGAGGATCTGACGGTGAAATACATAGAGCTTGCAGTCGGGGCGATACTGGTCTACAATTTCGTCCTCTCCCGGTTTCTGGGGATCTGCCCCTTTCTCGGCGTTTCGAAGCGCATCAGCACGGCGCTGGGCATGTCCGGCGCGGTCATCACGGTGATGACGCTGGCTTCGGCCATCACCTCGGCCATCAGCCGGTATCTGCTGGTGCTGAAATTCGAGGGCAAGGTGTACGATCTGCGTTTCCTCCAGGTGCTGCTCTTCATCCTCGTCATCGCGGCGCTGGTGCAGATCATCGAGATCTCGCTCCAGAAGCTCAGTCCGAAGCTCTATCAGGCGCTGGGCATCTACCTGCCGCTCATCACGACCAACTGCGCCGTCCTTGGCGCCGCGACCATCAACGCCAACGTGGGCCGGAGCGTCCTCGACGCCACGCTCTTCGGCTGTTTCTCAGGCATCGGGTTCGCGCTGGCGCTGGTCCTCTTTGCCAGTCTGCGCGAAAGACTGGATCTGGCGGCGCCGCCCCGGGCCTGCGCCGGGATCCCCCTGGCGCTGGTGACGGCGGGGATCCTCGCCATGGCGTTCATCGGGTTCTCCGGGCTGTGTTGAGGAGGTCGTCATGTCCACCATCGTTCTCGTTTCGGTCATCGTCATGGGGTCCCTGGGACTGCTCCTCGGACTGGTCATCGGATTTTTCGCAAAGATCTTCAAGGTCGAGACCGACTCCCGGGTGGATCTCGTCGCCGAACTGCTTCCCGGGGCCAACTGCGGCGGCTGCGGCAAGGCCGGATGCGCCGATTTCGCCAAATCGGTGGTCAGCGGTGAGAATCCTCCCGGCAAGTGCCCCGTTTCCAGCGCCGAACAGATCAACGCCATCGCCATGGCGCTGGGGATCGACGCGGGAGGCGGTTTCAAAAAGCGGGCCGTCGTCCGCTGCGGCGGCGACATCCATCAGGTGGCGCGCAAGATCAACTACAACGGCGTCCTGGACTGCGCTTCGGCCAGTCTGATCGCCGGAGGCCCCAAGGGGTGCCGCTACGGCTGCATCGGCATGGGGAGCTGCGCCGCGGTGTGTCCCTTCGGCGCCATCGAGCTGGTCAACAATCTGGCGCTGGTCCATCCCGAGATCTGCGTGGGCTGCGGCAAGTGCGTTTCCGCCTGTCCCCGGGGCGTCATCCAGCTGGTCCCCATCGAGAGCACCGTCCACGTCTACTGCAACTCGCCGGAAAAAGGTCCCGAGAAGCGCAAGAACTGCAAGGTCTCCTGCCTCGGATGCCGCAAGTGCGAAAAGACCGCGCCGGAAAAATTCAAGGTCGAGGGTTTCCTCGCGCACGTGCAGTACGATGCGCCCGTCCTGCCCACGGAGGAGGATGTCGAGGCGGTCAAGTGTCCCACGGGCGCGCTGCTCACCGCCGCCCGCCACAAGGAAATAGAGACCAACGATCCGGAGTTTTCTGTAAATGAATAAGAGTTCGCGCAGCGTCATGACGTTCAAGAACGGGATCCATCCCGTTTACCACGGCAAGGAATTGTCCGAATCGGCGGAGACCCGGGTCGCGCCCCTGCTGGCGCGTTACACGGTCCCCCTGGCCCAGAACGCGGGCAAGCCCCCGGAGGTCGTGGTCAATCCCGGGGATCACGTCAAGAAATATCAGCTCATCGCCAAGGCCTCCGGATTCGTTTCGGCGAATCTCCACAGTCCCGTCAGCGGCACGGTCAAAGGACTGGTCGACGTGCCCGGTCCCATGGGCGTCCCGGCGAAGGCCCTGGAGATCGTTCCCGACGGTCTCAACGAGGAGATGGAGCCTCTGCCCGCCATCGACTGGCGCACCGCCGAACCCAAGGCCCTGCTGGACCGCATCGCCGAATGCGGCCTCGTGGGCATGGGCGGCGCCTCCTTCCCCACCCACGTCAAACTCTCGCCCCCGCCGGAGAAGGAGATCGATACATTGATCCTCAACGGCGCGGAGTGCGAACCCTATCTCACCGCCGACCACAGGCTCATGCTGGAGGACCCCGAGTCCGTTCTCGCGGGCGCCGCGGTCATGGGCCGGATCCTCGGCATCGGCGACCGGGTCTTCATCGGCGTCGAAATGAACAAGATCGACGCCATCCACCGCCTGAACGAGAAGGCCGAAGCCTACGGCGTCAATATCATCCCGCTCAAGGTCCAGTATCCGCAGGGCAGCGAGAAACAGCTCATCAACGCCATCACCGGCCGGGAAGTCCCCGCCGGCGGCCTGCCCATGGACGCCAAATGCGTCGTCCAGAACACCGGCACCGCCGCCGCCGTAGCCGACGCCGTTCTCCGCGGACGGCCCCTCGTGGAGCGCATCGTCACCGTCACCGGCAGCGTCGTGAAGAATCCCGGCAACTGGAAACTGCTCATCGGCACCCCGGTCATCGAAGCGATCAAACTGGCCGGCGGCGTCACCGAGGAACCCGGAAAACTCATCCTCGGCGGTCCCATGATGGGATTCGCCCAGAAGTCCTTCGAAGTCCCGGTCAGCAAGAACACCAGCGGCATCCTGCTGCTCGCGCAGGATCAGGCGGTCAACTACGTGAGCGGCAACTGCATCCGCTGCGGCCGCTGCGTCCAGGGCTGTCCCATGCACCTCATGCCCTGCGCCATCGCGGCGGCGGTGGAGAGCTACCGGTTCGATCTGGCGAAAAAACATCACGTCATGGATTGTCTGGAGTGCGGCGCCTGCGCCTACGTCTGTCCGGCCAAGCGTCCCCTGGTCCAGCACAACCGCCGCGCGAAGGCGGAGATCCGGCGGCTGACGGCGAAAAAATAACCCAACGGGAGTTCCACATATCATGGATGAAACCAGCAAAAACGTTCCGGAAAACGACATCAAGCTGCCGACCGGGGAAAAATTGGTCGTCAGCAGTTCTCCACATCTCTCCTCCCCCGAGCGGACGTCGAAGATCATGGGCCGGGTGCTTCTGGCTCTCGCCTTTCCCGCCGCCGCGGGCATCTGGTATTTCGGTCTGCGGGCGGCGTGGGTGATCTTCCTCACCACCGTCTTCTGCGTGGCCGCCGAAGCGGTATGGTGCAAACTGGCCCGCAAGCCGGTCAAAGCCACCATCCTCGACGGCAGCGCCGCCGTGACGGGCGTGATCCTCGCGTTGAATCTGCCTCCCCACGTGCCCTTCTACGTGCCCCTCATCGGCGCCGTGCTGGCCATCTGGATCGGCAAGCAGATCTTCGGCGGACTGGGCTACAACCCCTTCAACCCCGCCGTGGTCGCCCGCGTCGGACTGCTGATCGCCCTGCCGGCGATCATGACCACCTGGCCCGCCCCCCGGGGCATGAACAGCGGCTACCCCTCTTTCAAGGAGTTCAAAACCTCCGTCGACGCCGTCACCTGCGCCACGCCGCTCAGCATCGCCGGGACCATGCCCAAGAGCACGGACCGCTATGAGACCTCGCACTTCAGGAAGATCGACAACGTCGAACTCATCAAAAAGTACGCTCTCGGGTGCAAGGGCGGGTGCATCGGCGAAACGTGCATCCCGGCCATCGTCTTCGGCGCGATCCTCCTCGTCTGCTTCAACCTCATCAACTGGCGCGTGCCCATCTGCTACGTGGGGACCGTGGCCATCGTCACGGGCGTCGTCAACTACTTCTATCCCGGCGTCACGCCGTCGCCCCTGTTTCACCTCGTGACCGGCGGGCTCATGTTCGCGGCCGTGTTCATGGCCACGGACATGGTGACCTGTCCCATCACCGGGACGGGGTGCGTCATCTTCGCCGTGGGGTGCGGCGTCATCACCAGCGTCATCCGGATCTGGGGCAACTACCCCGAGGGGGTCAGCTTCGCCATCCTCTTCATGAACGCGCTGGTCCCGCTCATCGACAAAGCCAGCGCCCTGCGTCCCTTCGGACACACGGCGAAACCCAAAGAGGTGGCCAAATGAAGATCAGAGACAACGAAAATCTGGTGGTGCTCGGCATCTTCCTCGCGCTGGTGAGTCTCCTCTCGGCCCTGGTACTCGCGGTGGTCTCGAATCTGACCTCGCAGCCCATCAACGACGCGAAAAAAGCCCGCGAAGCCGCGGCCCTGCGCCAGATCCTGCCCGAGTTCGACAACGACATCAACGCCAAAGCCGTTTACCTGAAGAGCCCCGCCGGGTGGCGGATCCAGGTCCGAGCCGCCCGGAAGGGCAAAAAGATCGTGGGCTACGCCGCGCTGGCGGTCAATCCCTCGGGCTATGCCGGGACCGTCAAGATGCTGGCGGGGGTCAATCCCGACGGCACGATCCGCGCCATTCTGGTCACCGAACAGCACGAGACGCCGGGACTGGGCGCCGAGCTCTGCAAACGGCAGTTCAGCAAGACCATCTTCAACCTGACGGAGCCCGTTCCCGCGGGCCTGCCCCCCAATAAATATCTGGACCAGTTCAACGGCAAAAAGGCTCCGGCCAAAGGCTGGACCATCACCAAGGACGGCGGCACGGCGCTGTACGCCACCGGCGCCACCGTCACCAGCCGGGCCATCGCCAAGTCTGCGTCGGAGATCGTTCTCGCCTTCAGAAGAGGCCGTAAAACCGTCAACCGCGCCTTCGGAGGTGTGAAATGAAGAAACTTCTCGAAACTTTCTGCAAGGGGATCTGGAAAGAGAACCCGGTGCTCGTTCTGCTGCTGGGGACTTGTCCCACGCTGGCGCTGACCACCTCGGCCACCAACGGCGCAGGCATGGGACTGGCCACGACCTTCGTCCTCACGGGGAGCAATTTCGTCATCAGTTGCATCGCGGGGATCGTGCCGCGCAAGATCAGGATCCCCGTGTACATCGTGGTCATCGCCACCTTCGTGACCGTGGTGGATCTGCTGCTTCAGGCCTACGCGCCGGCTTCGCTCTATGCGGCGCTGGGGATCTTCATCCCGCTCATCGTGGTCAACTGCATCGTCCTCGGACGGGCGGAGGCCTTCGCCTCCAAGCACAACCCCGTTCTCTCCATCCTCGACGGACTGGGTATGGGGCTGGGCTTCACCCTCACGCTGACCATGCTGGGCATGATTCGGGAGTTCTGCACCTCCGGAGCGGTTTTCGGCGTGAAGATCATCACGGCATGGACCACCGACTTCCTGCTGCCCGGTTCCGCGCCGGGGGCCTTCATCATCGTCGGTGTGATCCTCGCCGTCAGGAACTTCCTCAAGGCCCGGGCCGCCGTCAAGGCGGGGAAAGTCTACGTGCCTCCCGCCGGACTGGACTGCCGTCACTGCAGCATCTGCGCCGTCGGGAAAGATGACAAATAGTCCGTCATTTCCCGTCATCGCCAAATACATCGCCTCCTGCGGCGTCGCCTCCCGGCGCGCCGCTCTCGAGCTCGTCAGGGCCGGCCGCACCGCCGTCAACGGAGTCCCCGTCAAAGATCCGTCATTTCGCGTCGGAAACGGCGACGAAGTGACGGTGGACGGCAGGATCGTGACGCCGGAGCCCGTCAAATATCACGTCATGCTCAACAAACCCCGGGGGTACACCTGTACCAGTGCGGATCCCCACGCCGCCCGGCGGGCCGTCGATCTGATCGATCTCCCGGTCCGGCTCGTCTCCGCCGGACGGCTGGACAAGGACAGCGAGGGGCTCATCATCTTCTCCAACGACGGGGAATACGTCAACCGTCTGGGGCATCCCTCCTTCGATGTCCGCAAAACCTATCATGTCCGCCTGGACCGGGAGCTGTCGGCGGGAGAGCTCGCGACGCTGAGAAACGGCATCGAGGAGGGCGGGGAGTTCCTTCATCCCGAGGCTGTGGAACGTATCGGGGAAAGGTTCTACGCCTTCACCCTGAACGAAGGGCGCAACCGGGAGATCCGGCGCATGGCCGCGTTTCTCGGCGCCGGGGTGAAACGCCTCGTCCGCGTCTCCGTGGGGAGACTCCGCCTCGGCTCCCTGCCGCCCGGCAAGTGGCGGCTCCTCACCTCCGAGGAGGTCGCGGCCTCGACCGCCCCCGCGGGAACGCCTCTTCCCGAAACGTGATCTTTCCCGCTTGAATTTTTCCGGGGCGCATGCTATCTTATCTATTAACCGGTTAATAAACGATCGAAAAGGCTTCCATGAAGGGACGGGCGACATTGCGGGACATCGCGTCGGCGTGCGGGGTATCCTCCGCGCTGGTCTCGGTCGTCCTGAACGGCAAGGAGGGGCGGATCGGGTGTACCGAGGCCTGCCGGAAAAAGATCCGGGAGACGGCTGAACGTCTGGGATACGTGCCCAACCGCCTGGCCCGCTCCATGTCCCTGGGGCGGCCCCCCGTGGCCGCCGTCGTCATGCACATGGAGGATACGGATCTCTGCTCCGGCTCCTACGCCTACTTCAACGAACTCTTCCCCGTGCTGACGCTGGCGCTCAACGCCCGGGATCTGGAGGTGCTCTTCGTCCCCTGCCGCGACAGCGCCGAACAGCTTTCGCGCCTCGACAGGATCATCGCGGGCGGTCTGGCCGGCGCGGTCATTTCCAACATCGTCCCCGACGAATACGAAAAGGTGACCCGCCGCCTCATGGCTTCCCGTCTGCCCTACATGATCCTGGGTTATCCCTGCGGTCTGGACTGTCACTGCATCTGCTCCCTGGGCCGGTATCCGTGGCTGGACGAACTGCTCGCGGCCCGTCCGGAATACCGCAGCTGTTTTTTCCTCACGCACATCCAGCGCCGCCGGGTGCTGTGCCGCTACCCCTTTGCCCGGGATTACATCTGGCTGGCCGAAAAATGCGATCCCGATCCCGCGATCCTCGGCGATCCCGGGACCCTCGTCGTCTGCGCCGGCGTCGCCGAATATTTTCCCCTGCGGGGGCAGATCGCCAATCCCCTCATCTTCGACCGGGAGGGCGCGGCCATCCCGGCCGGCGTGCCCTGCCGCCTGATCCGCCCGGGCACCCGCCGCAAAAGGATCGCCGAAACCGCCGCCGAAACCGTCGCCGGCTGGTTCCTTTCGGGCCGGGAACCCGATTCCCGGCAGATATTCATCGAACCGTGATCCAATGTCGATCTACCCATACAGGAGGAAGAAAAAATGAAAAAAGTTCCCGCCCGTCCGTCCCGCCCGCAATTCACCTTGATCGAGCTGCTGGTCGTGATCGCCATCATCGCCATTTTAGCCGCCATGCTGATGCCCGCGCTCCAGCAGGCCCGCTCCCGGGCCCGGCAGAGCAGCTGCACGTCGAACCTCAAGCAGTGGGGATTCCTCGTCTCCGTCTACGCCCAGCATTACGACGACTACCTCATGCCCCACTACATCTGCCGGGCCAGCGGCACGGGCAGCACGCTGGTCTGGTGCGACGAGCGCACCGTCGTGCGGCAGATGATCTCCCCGGGGACCAAGGCCGCGGTGTGGAACGCGGGCAACGGGGTCAACGGCTGTCCCGAAGCCTCCACCGCCAACGCGAAAAAGGACGGCGTGGAACTGGATGGGACGCCCGAAAGGTATTACAGCTACGGGCAGTGCTCCACCGTCATGGGGACCCAGGCCAATCCCCACAAGATGACCCATCTCAAATCGGCGTCGAAATACGTCGCCTTCGCCGACGCCACGTACTATGTGATCGACCGCAGCAACTACTCCGTCCTGTACGCCACGCCGCGGCTGAAGATGCGCCACCAGAGCGGCAACGCGGTCAACATCGCCCATGTGGACGGCCACGTGGAGACTTTCTCCGGTTCCGAGATCATCTCCGGCGTGCTGCCCACGCTGGCCAAGTTCGATCCCCGCAAGGACGGCAACAACGGGTACAAATAAAGGATCTCCGGGTGAAAACGATGAAACGGCTTCTTTTTCTTGCGGCGTGTTCCGCGCTGACCCTTTTTGCCGCGGAGGGCGTGCTCCCTGCGGAGGGCTGGACCGTTCTCTACGCGGGCAAAGCCTCCTTCAAGGACGGCGTCCTGACGGCGACGCCGAAAAACCGGGGCGCGGCGCTGGTGCGCAAGATCACATCTTCCGGGGTCCCCGGGGGCGCGACGCAGCTGTGCGTCGAAGGCAGCGGTTTCGACGTCGAAGACCTCTCCCTTTCTCTGCGGGGCAGGACCCGGGTCACCGTCAACAAGCCCTCGGGCAAGCCCGGACGCATCGTCCTCGCCTTCCCCGCCCTGCCGGAGGATCTGCGGGAGATGCGCCTCTACTTCAACAGCAAAGGCCGGTTCGACGGCAAACCCGTGATCATGACATTCACCAGTCTCCGTTTCACCGGGGGCGATCTTTACCGTCCCGACAAGTCCGTGAAACGCAAACGGGTCTTCGGCCGGACCGTCATCTTCCCCCGGATCCAGAGCAAGTACGATCTGGTGAAAAATTATCTTTCCACCTATTCCGCCGGGACCGGGACCTTCGTCGACCGCCCGCTGTTCTTCAACCGGGAACTGGCCGACAGCCCCCTGCCGGAATACGACAAGCAGAACACCATCAAAAGTTTTCAGAAGCAGCTCCAGGTCGCCCGCCTCTTCACCGACGGTCTGGGGATCTTTTACAGCAACAGAAAAGTCCGCTACATGCACCCCATCCACGCCGCCGAGGCCGCGGGGATCCCGAACGCCGTCTTCATGGAGGCCACGGGGCCCGCACTGGAAAACACCCGGCGCATGTTCCCCGCCATCGACGAGACCCTCAAGTCGCCCGCCGTCTTCAGGCATGACGGCGCGCTGGTCATAAGTTCCTATCAGGGGGACGCCCTGCCGCCTGAGAAATGGCGCGAGATCATCCCGCCCTACCGGAAAAAATACGGCAAAAAAGTGCTCTTCACCATCGAACTGCGGGGCATCGGCTACACCATGTGCAGCCACTACCGCAAGACCGGCGGCAAGCCCCTCGCGGCCTTCACCGAGGAGATGAAGCGCAAGATCCGCGCCTATCTGGACGTCGCCGACGGCGTGAACTTCTCGGCCTCCAACCACCTCAACGCGGACAAGCCGGGCTTCCCCGAACACGTGTTCAACGAGGCGGCCTACCGGAACTACCTCATCCCCGTCTTCGTTTCCGTTCTGGCCGAGGAGAAATATAACGGGAAAAAACTGCTGGGCCTGAGCGCCCATCGGGGCTACATCCAGACCCGCCGCCTCACCGCCAACATCGACGACGAAGGCACGGGCAGTCTGCGCAAAAGTCTCGCCGCCGCCCTCGCCGCCGACTGCGACTTCATCGTCATGCCCGAGTGGAACGAGACCAACGAAAACACCCACATGGAGCCCATCGTCTCCCACGCCCTCACCAACGTCCGCGTGACGAACGCCCTGCGGGGACGGCAGACCGAGGACGTGGAAAAGATCTTCCCGAACGTCATCCTCTCCTTCCGTCAGGAGAACGACCTGGCCGCCCCCGTGCCCGTCGAACTTCTGGGCCTGCCGGAAAAGGAGGCTTCCCCCAGCCGGATCACCCTGCGTCTGCTCTCGCCGGAGGGAAAGCTGCTTAAAGAATACCCCCCGCAGACTTTCTCCCACAAAAAGATCGAGGAATTTTCGGTGCTTCAGCCCTCGGCGGATTTCGCCCGGTACCGGTACGTCGTTCCGGAGCTTGAGATCCATTGGCGGAACGCCGTGCGGACGGTCCGCGCGGGACTGCCCCATATCCGCTTCACCGGCGCGCCCAACATCCGGCAGTGCTACGTCAAGATCCCCCTCCGTGACCTCCCCGATCCCGGGAGCGTCCGCGCGGAACTCTTTTTCGACGGGAAAAATGTCCGCGTCCGGGGCCGGGCGGCCCTGCCGGATGATATCGTCTCCGTGGAACTGCTGGCCGACGAAAACGTCCTGACCGCCGCGGATCCCAAAAACGAATTCCTCCCGCCCGAGGGCATGGTCATGCTCCGCTGGATGCGCTCGACTCCCGTGGTGGCCGGCTTCGGCAACGATCAGCTGAAACTTGCCGCCGTCTCCGGGACCATCGTTTTGCGGACGCCCCACACCTACAGCCTCACCGGCATGAAGCTCGCCCAGCCGGAGAAAAACGTCATCACGGGGAGGATCGGCGGCGGATGCAACATCCGCGAGTTCTTCTTCTTTTCCTCGCCCGACGCCGTTTTCGACATGACCAGCCGGGGCAAGACCACCCGCGTCGCCGTCCGGGACGTGCTGGAACGGGGGCGGCTCCGCTTCGTCGAAGATCACGGCATCTCCCAGCTTGTGGAACACTGCACCGAGCAGATCGAAATGCCCATGCCCATCAACAAAAAAGACTTCGCCTTCGACCTGACTGCCCCGAAGCGCCCGGGCGTCAACACGGTCTACACTTTGCGCGTTGTCACCGCGGCGGGCCGGGTCTACCGCAGTCTGCCCCTCATGGCCCCCGGCGATCCCGGGCCCGACGTCAAACTGCCCGTTTTCGATCTGCTGACGGGCAAGGCGAAGGTGCTGACCGTGCCCGCCGCCCGGCTCCGGAACACCGTCTTCGACTTCACCCCCGTCTACGGCGACATCCTTCCCGCCCGGAACGGCATCCGCGACGAGGACGCCATGATCGGCGGCTTCGACTACCGCACCCACAGCAACCCCGGCTGGAACGCCGTCCGCCCCCCCCGCTGGCGCAAGGATAAAGACCGCTGGGTGCTGGACTTCCAGCCCGGATGCGGCCTCCTTCTCTGTCAGCCCCTCTTCTCGTGCAGCGCCTTCGACATCGAACTCGAGGCCAGTTTTGCCTCCGTCGAAGACGGGACGCTTCTCGACGCCCTGGAGCGGAAACTCCCCGTCAGGATCAAAGACGGACGGCTCTCGGGCGAGATCGTCACCCGCAAAGGCACGTTCAAGTGGGAAGGCAAAACCGTTCTCGAGAAGGACAAATTCTACACGCTGCGCCTCACTTATGACTTGAGCCGCCTGCGGGTCCTGCTCGACGGAAAGGAGATCGCCTCCGTCCCCGCCGCGGGGACCATCAGCGACGGCTGGGTCCTCTGCGTCGGCGGCGTCCCGGAAAAGAGCCGCCCCCAAGGATGGAACGTCTTTGCGCGGGACAAGAAAGCCGACGACACCCCCAATTTGGGCTTCAAATTTTCCGGTTCCCTCCGCGCCCTCCGCATCGCCAACTCC
This sequence comes from Lentisphaeria bacterium, assembly GCA_017450705.1. GTDB lineage: Bacteria > Verrucomicrobiota > Lentisphaeria > Victivallales > Victivallaceae > UBA1784. The sequence continues at coordinate 11,229 of JAFSTC010000084.1, forward strand.
ATCGTGCCCGACGCCAGGTAAAAGCGCCGAGATATTCCGCTTTTTTTGAAAAGAGGAGGGGGCCCGGGGGAGGGGAAAAACTTTTTTTCACGTGAAAAAAAGTTTTTCC
>JAFSTC010000085.1 GCA_017450705.1 Lentisphaeria bacterium
CGCAAGATGGACCTGGCAAAAACAGCGGCGCCGGATTGGTGATGCATTGCAAAAATGGCGGGACTGACGATTTCGAGGGGCGTACCCTTCTGCGGTACACCCCGAGGAAGCGGCTGTTTCGCGCTTTTGCAAGGCGCGCCAGGACAAGTCGGGGATTTTGACTGGGCCATCAATACCCGTATGGTGACGGTGAAACCGTTGCGGTTTTATTTGCCGCAGGGCCGAGAGACAGCGACCGTCTCGGCGGCTTCTCCGCCCGCGGGCAGCGGCAACTCCCCCTCGGCCTGTTTCCGGTCAATTCATACCTCATCTCTGTTTTTTTCGATTTTCTGAAAAAAGGGGCTTGATTTTTCGCTTTTTCAGGAATATGTTAAGGGGTGTGATTCGAGTTACCAAGGGAGTTTTGACACGTTTATGAGCAACATCGCCTGCAATGTCACGTTGTGGCGCTGGCAAGGCTGGCTGTAAAGGTCCGCACTTGCGTTTCGATGTTTGCGTATTTCCCGAAATAACTCTCAACAGAAAACAGATGCGGATCATGCCGAAGACGGTGTGGTCCGTTTTTTTATGAGCGAAAACAGAATGATGAACGAATCTGCAAAAGGTTTCCGGTGGTGGTGGCGCGGCCCGGGAGGGGAGACGGTCTTCCGTCGTCCGGCCGTGGACGGAAAATTTTTCCGGACGGCGGAAAGTTCAGCGGATCGCCCCTCCTCACCCGGGAGAAACGGTCCGCTTTTTTTTGTTCGAAGTTCCGGTAAGTTGTGTCCAAATGAGATAGTGTAAAGGAGAAAAAATGTTCAAACCCGAATTTGCCGAGTTCACGCGCCTCTCGGAAAAAGGCACCCGGTTCGTTCCCGTGTTCAGGGAATTCCTGGCCGACATGGAGACCCCCGTCTCGGCCCTCTCCGCCTTCGCGGACGACGAAAACGTCTTCCTGCTGGAGAGCGTCGAGGGCGGCGAACGCATCGGTCGCTATTCCTTCATCGGCGTCAACCCCTACGCGGTCTTCACTGTGGAGGAGGGCAAGGCCTTCCTGACCGAACGCGGCGGAGCGCGCCGCGAACTGCCCGCGCCGGGGGGGAAGCCCTTCTTCGCCCTGCGTGAGCTTCTGAAGGCCCATCCCACCGCCCGGACCGAGGGACTGCCTCCCCTCTCCGGCGGCGCGGTCGGCAGCATGAGCTACGAGCTCGCCGGGGAATTCGAGAAACTCCCGCCGTCCAAGACCCCCGGCGGCGCCCCCGACGCCATGTTCCTGATGACGGGAGAGATGATCGTCTTCGACAATCTCCGGCACACGGTGATGATCATCGTCGAGGCCCGCCCGGGCGACGATCCCGCGGCGGACTACGACCGCGCCCGGCAGCGGATCAACGAGCTCCACGAAAAAATGACCCGCCGCAAGGCACACCCCTTCGCCGACACGCCCTCCGGGATCGAGCTCAAGCCCAAGATCTCCAAGGAGCAGTTCTGCGCCATGGTCGAGCGCGCGAGGGAGTATATCCGTCAGGGGGAGATCATCCAGGTGGTCCCGTCCCAGAAATTCACCGCCGAGGAAGCGGTCGATCCCGTCAACGTCTACCGCGCGCTGCGGCTCATCAACCCCTCGCCGTACCTCTTTTTCCTCAAGCACGGGGACCATCTGCTGATCGGCTCGTCGCCCGAGACCATGGTCAAGCTGGCCGACGGGACCGCTTCGATCCGCCCCATCGCCGGAACGCGGAAAAGAGGCGGCACCAGCCGCGAGGATGCCGTCCTCGCCGACGAACTGCTGGCCGACGAGAAGGAACGGGCGGAGCACCTGATGCTGGTGGATCTGGGACGCAACGACCTGGGCCGTCTGGCCGTGCCGGGCAGCGTCCAGCTCAAGTCCTTCATGGAGGTCCAGCGCTACTCTCACGTCATGCACCTGGTCTCCGACATCGACGCCATCCTGCGGCCCGAGTTCGACGCCTTCGATCTGGCCGCCGCGGCCTTCCCCGCGGGGACGCTCTCCGGCGCGCCAAAGATCCGCGCCATGGAGATCATCAACGAGCTGGAACCCGAATCCCGGGGAGCCTACGGCGGCGCGGTCGGCTACTTCAGCAACTCAGGCAACATGGATCTGGCCATCGTCATCCGGACTCTGGAGATCCGCAACGGCACCCTCACGCTGCAGGCCGGCGCGGGCATCGTCGCCGACTCCGTGCCCGAAAAAGAGTACGAGGAGACGCTCAACAAGGGCGCAGCGGTCATGAAGGCCCTCCAGCGGCCGCTCATCTGACGTCAAGGAAAGGAGTTTTCCCAAAATGTTTCTCATGATCGACAATTACGATTCCTTCACCTACAATCTGGTGCAGTATTTTCAGATCCTCGGCGAGGAGGTGAACGTGGTACGCAACGACGAGATCACTGCGGAGGGCGCGCTCTCCTCGGGCGCGGAGGCGATCATCCTCTCCCCCGGTCCCGGCCGCCCCGAAAACGCGGGGGTCATGATCGAGCTCATCCGCCGCGCGGAAGACATGCCCCTGCTGGGGGTCTGTCTCGGACATCAGGCCATCGGATACGCCTTCGGCGCCGAGGTCGTCTCCGCCAAACGGCTCATGCACGGAAAAGTCTCCGAGATCACCCACGACGGCAAGGGGCTCTTTGCCGGACTGGAAAATCCCTTTCAGGCGGTGCGCTACCACTCGCTGGCCATCCGCCGGGATTCCCTGCCGGAGTGCCTCATCCCCACCGCGACCAGCGAGGACGGGGAACTCATGGGGATCCGCCACAGAACGAAGCTGATCGAGGGCATCCAGTACCATCCGGAATCGGTCCTCACCCGCAGCGGCAGACGGCAGCTGCGCAACTTCATCCGTATGGTCAAAGAATACCGTTCGGGAGGCGCCTCATGCTGAAACAGGAAATCGAAGCCCTGCTGGCGGGCCGCGACCTCTCCGCCGAGGAGACGGCTCAGGTCCTCGAAAAGATCGCTCAGGGGAGCGTTCCCCCCGTCCAGATCGGCGCGTTCCTCGCGGCCCTGCGGGCCAAGGGGGAGTCCGAAAGCGAGCTGGTCGGCGCCGCCCGGATGCTCCGGCAGAAATGCTGTTTCATCGACCACGGGCCCCGGGAGGTCATCGACACCTGCGGCACGGGCGGCGACCGCCGCGACGGACGCTCCACCTTCAACATCTCGACCACATGCGCCTTCGTGGCCGCCGGAGCCGGGGTCGGCGTGGCCAAGCACGGCAACCGCTCGGTCTCCAGCCGCTGCGGTTCCGCCGACGTGCTGGCCGAGCTGGGGTACGATCTGGCCGCTCCCCCGGAAGTCATCGAGGACTCCATCATCGACAACGGCATCGGCTTTCTCTTCGCGGCGAAACTGCACCCCGTCATGGGCGCAGTGGCCCCCTACCGCCGGGAGCTGGGGATCCGCACGCTCTTCAACATGCTCGGCCCCCTGATCAATCCCGCCGGAGCAAGCGCCCAGCTGCTGGGAGTCTACGACGCCAAGCTCACGGAGCTTTTCGCCAGGGTCCTCCGGGCGCTGAAACTGCGCCGCGCACTGGTGGTCCACGGCCACGACGGCATGGATGAGATCACCATCTGCGCCCCCACCCGGGTCTCGGAGCTCAAGGACGGCGGGATCCGCACTTACGATCTGCATCCGGAGCTTTATCTGGGCAGGCTTTACGATCCGCAGGAGATCCCCGGCGGCGACGCCCCGGAGAACGCGAGGATCCTCAAGGCCGTGCTTTCCGGAGAGGACCGCGGCGCGGCCCGGGCCATCACCGTGCTCAACGGCGGCGCGGCGATCCTCGTGGCCGGACTGGCGGAGGATCTGCGAGACGGCATACGGCAGGCCGAAAAATCCATCGACTCCGGCGCCGCCATGGAAAAACTGGAAGCCCTGCTCCGGAGTTCGAAAAATGCCTGACGCGCCCGACATCCTGCAGACCATCGCTTCCGCAGGCCGGGCGTCTCTGGCCCGGCGGAAAGCCGCCCGTCCCGAAGCGGAACTGCGGCGCCGCATCAGGGACCGCGCCCCCGCCAAATCCCTCTTTGCCTCGCTGAAGTCAAAAGAGGGCCGCCGGATCATCGCCGAGCTCAAAAAGGCCTCGCCTTCCAAGGGGGTCATCCGGCCGGACTTCCGCTTCGAAGCGTTCGCAAAAGAGTACATCGGCGCGGGCGCGGCGGCCATTTCGGTGCTGACCGAGGAAAATTTCTTTTTGGGAAGTCTCGCGTATCTGGAAAAGGTCGCCGACCTCGCCGCCGAAACGCCGGTCCCGGTGCTGCGCAAGGATTTTCTCCTCGATCCCTATCAGATCGTCGAGGCCCGGGCCGCGGGCGCGGACGCCGTGCTTCTCATCGCGGCGCTGCTCCCCTCGGACGGCCTCTTCTCTGACCTGCTGGCCCTCGCCCACGAACTGGGTATGGACGCCCTGTGCGAAGCCCATACGGAGGAGGAGACGGACCGTCTGCTCCGACTCGGTGCCCGGATCGTCGGCGTCAACAGCCGCGATCTGCGCACGTTCAAAACGGATATCTCCCGCACGGGAGCGCTTTTGCGGCGCATCCCCCCCGCCTGCGCCTCCGTGGCGGAATCGGGGATCCGGGAGGCGGCGGACTTCGACGGCCTTCCCGCGGACGCCTTCCTGATCGGGGAGCTGCTGATGCGCGCGGAGCATCCCGGAGAGAAACTGCGGGAACTCCGGGGAGGAAGATCATGCGCACGCTGATCAAGATCTGCGGTCTCACCCGGCTCGACGACGCCCTGCTGGCGGCGGAATCGGGCGCGGACTATCTGGGGTTCATCTTCGCCGAGGGCAGTCCCCGGCAGCTCTCGCCGGAAGCGGCAAAAGAGATCGTCTCGAAACTCCCGCCGGAGGTGAAAAAGGTCGGCGTCTTCCGGGACGACCCCCTGCCCGATATCCGACGGATCATGGAGTTCTGCGGTCTGGACGTCGTCCAGCTCCACGGGCACGAGACGCTCCAGACGGCCAAAGTCCTCGCGCTGGAGTACGAGGTCTGGAAGGCCCTGCCCTTCACGTCGCCCGCCGTCTTTTCCGAAAGTCTGAAGTTTCAGGCCTTCACCCAGCTGGCGGACTCCGACAAGCGGGGGGGCGACTGCAACTGGTCCCTGGCCCGCCTCACCGCCCGGGGGCGGCGGCTCTTTCTGGCAGGAGGCATTTCTTCCGACAATGCCGCCCACGCCGTCGAAACGGTCTGCCCTGCCGGGCTGGACATCTGCTCCGGCGTGGAGGAACGACCGGGCGTCAAGGATCACCGCAAAATCACCGACATCATCAACCGGATCCGCACCGCGGACCGGATCCAGGAGGAAATTTATGAAAAACACGCATTATGACATCTACGGGGGACAGTATGTGGCCGAAACCCTCATGCCGGCTCTGGAGGAGCTGACAAGAGCCTACGAAAAGTTCAGGAACGATCCCGACTTCGTTGCGGAGATGAAGTATTTTCTCCACGACTACGTCGGCCGGGAGTCCCCCCTCTACTTCGCCGAACGGCTCACAGCTCACTGCGGCGGCGCGCAAATTTATCTCAAGCGGGAGGACCTCAATCACACCGGCGCCCACAAGAGCAACAACACCCTGGGCCAGGCCCTCCTCGCCCGCCGCATGGGCAAGAAGCGCCTGATCGCCGAGACCGGCGCGGGCATGCACGGCGTCGCCACCGCCACCGTGGCCGCCCGCTTCGGCTTCGAATGCGAGGTCTTCATGGGCGAGGCCGACATCCGCCGCCAGCAGCCCAACGTGGAACGCATGGCCATGCTCGGCGCGAAGGTCCGTTCCATCACCAGCGGCACCGGCACGCTCAAGGACGCCATGAACGAGGCGCTCCGCAACTGGGTCGAGACCGTGGAGGACACCTTCTACGTGATCGGCACGGTGGCCGGTCCCGCCCCCTACCCCGAAATGGTCAAGGACTTCCAGTCCGTGATCGGACGGGAGGCCCGGGCGCAGTTCCTGGAGCGCACGGGGAAACTGCCCGACGAGGTCATCGCCTGTGTCGGCGGCGGCAGCAACGCCATGGGGATCTTCGCCGGTTTCGAGAACGACCCCGGCGTCAAACTCGTGGGCGTGGAGGCCGGCGGCATGGGGCTCGAGACGGGACACCACGCCGCCAGCATCAACGGCGGCCGGGTCGGCGTGCTCCACGGCAGCAAGAGCTATCTGCTCCAGGACGCCGACGGTCAGGTCCTCGACGCCTACTCCGTCTCCGCCGGTCTGGACTATCCCGGCGTGGGGCCGGAACACGCTTTTCTCCACGACACGGGACGGGCCGAGTATACGGCGATCAATGACGACGAGGCCATAGCGGCCTTCGATCTGCTCTGCCGTCTGGAGGGGATCCTGCCCGCGCTGGAGTCCTCCCACGCCATCGCCCAGGCGATCAAAAACGCCCCGCGCCTCGGAAAGGACAAGGCCATCGTCGTCTGCCTCTCCGGCCGCGGCGACAAGGACATGGAAAACATCCGCGCCTACAAGGCGGGCAAAAAGATCCTCAACTGCGAATGAAAGGGAAACAAAGATGAACCGCTTTCAAAAGATATTTTCCCGGGGCCGCAAGGTCGCGATCGGTTACGCCACCTGCGGCTGCCCCGACACGGAGAGCTCGATCGAATTCATGCACGGCATGGTCGCGGGCGGCACGGACATCCTCGAGCTGGGAGTCCCCTTCTCCGATCCCACCGCCGACGGCCCGGTCATCCAGCGCTCCTCGCAGCTGGCCCTGCGCAACGGTTTCCGCGTGGAGAAGGCCTTCGGCATCGCTTCGGCGCTCCGCAAGGCCTATCCCGAGCTGGGACTGGTGCTGTTCTCCTACTACAACCCCATCTTTTCCATGGGGCCGGAGAAATTCGCGGAACGGGCGCAGCAGGCGGGCGTCGACGGCGCATTGATCGTCGACGTGCCCTTCGAGGAACGGGGCGAGATCGAACCCATGCTGAACGCCCGGGGCATCGAACTCGTCCCGCTGGTCTCCCCGGCGACGCCCCCCGAACGGATGAAAAAGATCACGGCCGGATGCGGAAGTTTCGTCTATTACATCACCGTCCGCGGCGTCACGGGGACGCGGAGCGCCCTGCCCGACGATCTGCAGAAAAATCTCGCCGCGCTGCGCCGCGCCGCCGCCCCCGCGCCGGTGGCGGCTGGGTTCGGCATCAGCTCTCCCGAGACCGCCCGGGCCGCCGCCGCGGGCGCCGACGGCATCGTCATCGGCTCGGCCTTCGTCAAGATCCAGCTGGACGAGACCCTCTCCGCCGCGGAAAAAAAGGCCAAAGCCGAGGCGCTGGCCCGGCTCTGCTTCGGCGCGGTCAGGTAAGATCGCAAAAAAAATTCACTCGGCAGGAGGAATATGATGATCTCCGATTTCTCGAAGTTCAAAAAGATCGACGCCCATTCCCACATCGGGACCTTCGGCAGTCCTTTCGACGTCGCCTTCGACGGCGCGATGCTCGCCGCCCAGATGAAGGAATACAACATCGAAAAGACCATCCTCTGCCCGGCGGCGGCGTCCCTCAACGCCGAACTCCTCGCCGCGTGGCGGCGGATGCCGGACAAGATCATCCCGCTCTACTGGGTCAACGCCAATCTCGGCACGCCCGCTTACGAAGACTTGGAGCATTACCTGCGGGACTTCAACTTTGCCGGGGTCAAGATGCAGCCCCTCTTCGACGGCTTCACGGCGGACTCGCCATTGGTGGATCCCATCATGGAGATCGCGCGCAAATACCGCAAGCCCGTCTTCATCCATTGCGGCCACCCGCCCTTCTCCCTGCCGTGGCAGATAGGTCTGCTGGCCGAGCGGCATCCCGACATCCCCATCGTGATGATCCACATGGGCCACGGCCACGGGGTCTACATCGACGGCAGCATCACCATGGCGAAGAAGTTCGGCAACCTCTTTCTGGAGGTCTCCGGCATGCCCATGGGCTGTCAGATCAAAAACGCCTACCTCAATGTGGGGCATGAGCGGGTGATGTTCGGCATCGATTCGCCGTTCCACCACCCCTCGGTGGAGATCCAGCGGGTCATGTCCTGCGGCCTCACCGACAGCCAGCTGGAGGACGTGTTCTACAACAACGCCGCGAAATTCATGGGACTCGTCTGACCGTCCGGACATTCTCGCGGAACGGCGGGGGAAGTTTTCAGTTTTCCCCGCCGCTTTGCGCGTTTTTGCGGTAGGCGCGGGGAGAGAGGCCGCCGTGCTTCCGGAAGAAGCGCGAAAAGGAGTAGACGCCCGAAAAGCCGCAGCGCAGGGCGATCTCGGAGATGGCGAGATCGGAGTTGCTCAGCAGATGCTGGGCCAGATTGAGTTTTTTCCGGCGCAGGAACACCCCGGGTGTCGCGCCGAGCTGCCGACGGAAGACGACGCGCAGGTATTCCGGCGTCACGCTCCAGCGGGCGGCGACCTGCTGGAAGGGATCGGGAACGGGGGGCTCCCGCATCAACAGTTCGCAAAGTTCCCGGACATACGCCGCCGCGCCCCCCGGTCCGGAGGTCGGCAGGAGCCCCGCAGGCTCCACGCTGTTCCCGGGCAGCAGATCGAGGAACAGCTGCAGCGCGGAGCCGCAGATGTTTTCGGCGTGGGGCTCCTCCCGCAGACGGACGTAGTGCGACAGCAGCAGCGAGAGCACATTCAGGTTTTCGCCGGAGAGCCGGAACCGGGTGTTCCGCAGATGGGCCAGCGCGCCCGTGTCCTCCGTCTCGAACCGGATGAGGAGCCAGTGCACGGAGCGCTCCTTTTCATCAGGCAGTCTCATGTGGGGCTGGCCGGGGAGGATCAGGACCCCCTCCCCCTGCGTGAGCTCGAAACGGGCCCCATCGACCAGCAGGAATCCGAATCCCGAGCAACAGATCCACAGCATGCAGCAGCTGTGGAGATTGAGGACGGGGCCGGAGATCATCTCGCCGCGCCGGAAGACGTGGATGTTCCTGAGCGGCAGTCCGTGAGGAGAAAACGCCAGGTTCCTGGCGCTGCTGAACCCGATCCGGTCCAGCTGCCGCCGGAGCCGGGACCAGAGGGCCTTCTCCGACGGTTTTTGACGGTCCGCGGCCATTTGCCTCTCCTTCATGATTTTTCTCCCGCTCCCGCGGGCAGATAACGGAATCGGTTAAAATTATCCCGTTTTCTGTCATTGTTTTTATCCGTATCCTGAAGTATAATATACTGCGGAAGGGGCTCCATTCAAACGCGGATGGACGCAAATCGGTGAAAAACATGAAAAAAACACGGATCGCCGTCGTGGGCTTCGGTCAGCGGGGAGGCGCTTTCGTCGCCCTCGCCATGCAGGAGTCGGCGCAAGTCGAGCTGGCCGGCATCTGCGACTCGTCGCCGGAGCGTCTGCGAAGTTTCGCAAAGAAAAATCACTGCACGGCGCCTCTTTACACCTCGGTCGAAAAGATGCTGGAGGAGGCCCGTCCCGAGGGCGTGGTGATCTCCGTGCCCGATTTCCAGCACGCGCCCGTTGCGGTCACCGTCCTGAAACACGGCTGCGCCGTGCTGCTGGAAAAACCCATGGCCCCCACGGTGGAGGGCTGCCGGGAGATCCTGAAACACGCGGCGAAAAGCCGCGGCGTCCTGCTGGGCTTCGTCCTTCGCAGCCACCCGGTCTACCGCAAGGTCAAGGAACTTCTCGACGCCGGGACCGTCGGACAGATCATGAATCTCCAGGCCGACGAGGAGCTCTCCGTGATGCACGGCGCAAGCTACATGCGCCGCTGGCACCGCCGCGTGGCCAACTCCGGGGGCTTCATGCTGGCCAAGTGCAGCCACGACATCGACATCCTCTCGTGGCTCGTCGGGGAAAACCCCTGCCGGGTCTCCTCCTTCGGAAGTCTCGCCTTCTTCACGCCGGAGAAGCTGAAGCACGAATTCTGCAGCGAATGCCCTGACCGTGCCTGCCGGTTCCGTTTTGCGGGCGAGATGGTCGCCATGGACGAAGAGGAGGCTTCCTCCCCCTCGCGGTACGGTTTCGACCGCTGCGTGTACACGAAAGACAAGGACGTGATCGACCATCAGGTCGTGGATTTCGAGTATCCCTCCGGCGTCACGGCGAGTTTCTCGCTGGACCTTTTTGCCCCCGCGCCGCGACGCCGCCTCAAAGTCGTCGGCACGGCGGGATACATCGAGGCGGACACCCGGACTCTCACCGTCGGCGTCGCCTTCTCCGATGGTAGGAAACCGCAGACTTTTGCGCTGAAACAGGAGAACGCCTCGGGGCACGGCGGCAGCGATCTTGCGCTTTTCCGCAAATTCGTCGCCATGACGCGGGGAGAAAAAACCGATCTGGCCGGACTGGAGGCGGGGCTGGCCTCCACCGTCGTCGGCGTCGCCATCGAAACGGCGCGGCGCGAACGCCGCGTCGTGGAGCTCCCGCCCTCCGCCTACGAGGGAGCGCCCAAATGAGTCATCTTTCATCGTTTTTTCACAGGAAACCTGATTTATCCGATACAACAACAGGAGGAAAGGAAATGGAAAACCCGAAACAAACCGATCGTCACCTCTCATCTCTCATCTCTCATCTCTCATCTCTCACGCGTAAACCGGCCTGCCGTTTTACGCTGATCGAGCTCCTCGTCGTGATCGCCATCATCGCCATATTGGCGTCCATGCTGATGCCCGCCTTGCAGCAGGCCCGGGAACGGGGACGCTCCGCGCAGTGCATGAGCAATCTCAAACAGCTGGGACTGGCGTGCATGAGCTACAGCCGGGACCACGGCGGGTTCATCGTCAAGTACATGAATCTCAACATCGGCAAGGCGTCCGAAGGCATCACGTCGGAGTGGACCGGGTACTTCAAATTCGCCAAGTACGTGAACCACAACGTGTTCATCTGCCCGTCGCTCTCGCCGGCCTCCAGCTATGCGCAGACCAATTACGTGGCCAACAGCTACAACGTCTCCTACCCCGGGTACGGCATCTCCTACGAGAACTACGGCAGCGGCCGCTACCGGAGGGGCGTGGACACGGGGCTCTCCATCGCCTGGTCCGCGCTCCACTCGTCGGACATAAAATATCCCTCCATGATGTACGCGATCATGGACGCCCGGCAGACCTACGCCTTCAACGGCGGCCACTTCGGCTGCCACCGCTTCTCCTACAGCTTCTCCACCTCGGCCACCAAGCGAATGGGCAATCCCGACGGGGAACGGCACGGCGGCCGGATCCAGATCCTCTTCGCCGACGGCCACGCGGCCACGCGGGAGGTCGATTCCTACGATCCGTACAAGACGCTGGGGTCCGGCCGGTTCCTCGTGCAGTGGAACGGCTGGGGCAATTAGCGGCGGAGACGGGGAATGAAGACCGCCGCCGCACTTTTCTGCCTCGTTCTGGGCGCGTTCCTGCTTTCGGGAGCCGAAACGCCCGCCCGGACCGTCAAGCGCCTCATCACCTGTCAGGAACAGCAGGAAGACCTGACGCCTCTTCTGCCGGAATGCGTGAAACTGCTGGACTCCTCCGACTACGACGTCCGGTTCGCGGCGCTGCGAACGCTCGTCTTCGCCGGAGTCCCCTGCCCCGAGGCGGTCCCGGGACTGCTCAAGATCGTCCGCAAGCCGGTCCCGGAAAAAAACAGGAGAATGGATGCGCTGACTGGATACGCCCTCTCCGCGCTGGTCACGGTCTGCGAAGACGAAAAGGTCTTCTCGAAACTCCTCGACTCCCCCGACCCGAAACTGGTGAAATCCCTGAGCATGGCGCTGCTGGACTCCCCCCGCCTCACCCCGGCGCTGCGGAAAAAACTGCGCTGGCCGGGATCGGCTTACGCCCCCGCGCCGCCCTGCCGATTGATCGACCCCTCCTTCGAGAAGGATGATCTCTCGGCGTGGGAGTTGCGCACATGCGAAGGCGCGGAGGGAAGCATCTCCCTCGACAATACCGTTGCCAGAAGCGGAAAAAACTCTCTCCGGATCGAAAAGAGCAATGCCGCGGGCTTTCTGGAACTGCGTTACCGCGGCCTCTTCGACATCCCCGCCGGGGAGGAATTCTTCTGGCGCGGCTATTATCAGGCGCAAGTCACCCCCGGATCCTCGCTGCTGGTCTTCGGTTTCGAGGACGAAAAGGGGAAATTCCTCACGCAGTCCGGCTCGCTGGCCCGTTCGGCCCGGCAGAGCCAGTCCTTCGCGGTCAACACGCCGCCGGGGAAGTGGGATCAGCGCATCGGACTCGTCGCCCGCCTGAAAAAGCCCGCCCGCCTGCGCCCCGTGATCCGCTTTTTCGGGGATCCGGGGGTGGTGCACATCGACGACCTCGCCTTTCCCGGCGCGGCGTGGATCCAGCGCCGGGCCTACGCCATCCCCGAGATCTGCCGCCTGTCGGTGCAGGAAGCCCGGAAACGCCTGAACGAGCGGAGCAACGCGACGGGGAAGATCGGTTTTTATCCCTCGGGCGCGGTCGGACTTGAGATCGACGGCAAACTGCTGCCCCCCGTCATCTATTTTTCCAGCATCTTCCCGGAGCTGGGCGATTACGCGCTCTTCTCGAAAATCGGCGTCAAGGTCTGCAACGTGACGCTCCACCTCAACGACGTCGCGGGCCCCCACACAAAAGGAAGCATCACGGAGATCTCCTCCGGCCCGGTCTGGCCCAGTGCGGGAAACGAAAACTATAATTTTGCCCCGCTCGTCTCCCGGCTGAAACGCCTGCTCCGGCAGGAGTCCGACCTCTACATCATCCTCGGGCTCAACATCACCTGGCCGCAGGATTACTTCAAATACAATCCCGACTGCCTCTGGGCGGACGAGAAGGGCCGCAAGGCCTGGGGGACCAGTCTGCATCTCAGGGGATTTTTCGAAAAAGCCCCGGCCCCCGACTGCATCCCGTGGCCCTCGCCCTACGCGGACAAACCCTTCGAGGACGCCGCAAAAGTCATGGCCGCCCTCATCCGCGAATTGAAGAAGGAGGGTCTGCACAAGCCCGTCGTCGGATGCTTCGTCGCCGGAGGGCACGACGGCCAGTTCGAGATCCGCTACCGGGACTACAGTCCCGCGGGAACGGAGGCGTGGCGCAAGTGGCTCAAGGAGCGCTACGGAAATGACGACGCCCTGCGCCGCGCGTGGAAACGCAAGGGCGTCTCGCTGGCCTCGGCCGCCGTTCCGCCGGAACACTTCGGCAAATACCCGAAGGGCGCTTCCCCCATCTTCTTCGATCCCGGCCGGGAGGCTCCCGACATCGATTACGAGACCTTCCGTCAGGAACGCATCTGGCGCGTCAAGGAGATCATGCTGGCCGCCGTCAAAAAGGAGCTGGGCAAAACCGTGCTCGGCGTGGCCTGGCAGATGGAGAAATTCCTGGTCAAGGACCCCTCACGGTTCCTCGCGAGCGACGTTTTCGACATCATCGTCACCCAGCCGGTCTACCAGCAGCGGCGGGCGGGCATGCCCTTCGGCAATCTGGCGCCCATGGACTCCTTCCGGCGGGCCGGAAAACTCTGGATCAGCGAACTGGACATCCGTTCGTTCCTCCGCTCGGTCTACGCGGACGAGCTGAAACAGCTCAAGGTGGGCATCCCCTTCGACATGGAACAGTTCCGGCAAACGGTCCGCAAACTCACCGCGGAGCAGATCGCCTCCGGCGGGGGCGGCTGGTGGTATCTGGATATGTTCGGCGGCTGTCACGCCCACCCGGAGATGCTCGAAGAGATCCGCCGGGGCGTCGAGCTCTACGACAGGATCCACCGGAAAAAGGACGCGCGGCAGCAGGCGGAGGCCGTCGCCGTCATCTCCCGCAGCGCCATTTTGAACCAGCGCCAGTGGGCCGCAAGTTTCCCCATGATGTACCAGCTGTTCGCTCTGCATCAGTCGGGGGTGCCCCTCGATGTCCGCTTCGCCGAGGACCTCTTTGCCTCCCCGGACGGGGACAAGTACAAAATCTACTTTTTCGCCAACCAGTTCGAGCTGTCTGAGAAGGAACGCGATTTCATCGACCGGCGGCTCAAATGCGGCAACAGGACGCTCATCTTCAACTACGCGTCCGGCGCAGTGGACAAAGCCCGCGGGACCCTCTCGCTCGCGCGAACGGAGAAGCTCACGGGCTTCAAACTCCGAACGAAACGGAATCTTGCCTCCCCCGCCGTCGGCCCCCGTCAGGCCCCGGGCAACCTCTACCGCGCCTATCTGGACCAGAGCGATTCTTCCTCCATCGGACGGATCCAGCGCATCGTCATCGCCGATCCCAAGGCGATGGTTTTGAGCTCCTTCCTGGACGACGGGACCCCGGCGGTGGGCCGGAAAGACTTCCCCAACTGGCGGTCGGTTTTTGCCGGTTCGCCCAACGCCGTGACGGCCGAAGTGTTCCACCGTCTGGCCAAAGAAGCCGGGGTCTCCCCCGTGATGGCGCCCGATGCGGGGATCGTCATGCTGAACCGCCACTTCCTCGCCGTCACCGCGCTGAAAAACGGCAAAAACGCGGTCCGTCTGCCCTTCCCGGCCCGGGTCACGGACGCCTTCGACGGCAAAGTCCTTTCCGACGGCGGCCGGGACTTCACGCTGGAACTTCGAAGCGGCGACGTGCATTTTCTGCTGCTCGCCCCCGAAGCGGCGTCCCGCGACGTCCCGGCGGAAGAGCCCCTGCCCTTCCGCGACGGCGGTTTCGAGGGGGCGCAGACCACGTGGCGTCCCCTCATCAACGGCAAACTGGAACAAACCGCCCTCTGCGCATCAAGCGGAAGGAAGAGCGCTCGTCTGACGCCCGCCGAACCGGGGAAAGCGGCCTCGGCCTACTGCCCGCGTTTCAGCGCCGGGAGCATGATCGGCCGGAGACTGCGCCTCGAGGTGAGCGTCAGGGGAAAAGGCGTCGGGCGGATCGTGCTCCTGCCCTACCCGCCCGGCAGTTCCAGAACCAAACTGCAGCGGGGGGAAAAGGTGACGCTTTCGCCCGACTCATGGCGCAGGATCTCCATGCTCTGGGATCCCGGGGAAAAGCTCTTTGCCCGGGTCGCCCCCGCCGTGGAATTGGACTCGGGTGAGGAACTGTTCTTCGACGACTTCCGCATTTTCGACGCGCCGACGCCGGGCGTCCGGCTTGCGGGTCCGGCGAAGCCGCTGGTGGAAAAGCCGGGAACGGCCTTCGCTCTGCCCTTCTCGGGAGCCCTCCCCGGCATGGAAATCTCCGCCTGTCTGCTGGACAAAGAGTTCAAACCGCACATTTTCCGGGCCCGGGCGGACCAAACGGGCCGGGGCAAAATTGCCATTCCCGGACTTGAGGCGGGATATCACGAATTCATCCTCTTCGGCGGCGGCGCCAACGCCGTCTGCGGCGCGGACATCGTCCCGGCGGACGAGATGCGGCAGCTCCGGGGGGCCGCGGCAAAATCGAAGATCCCCCGGGGGAGCCGGATCCTCATTCTGGGAGACAGCCTCAGCGATTTCCAGCGGGGCAGCAATTACGCGGACAAGCTCGAATATTTCCTGCGCGGCAGGGAGGTCAAAGTGAACAACGCGGGCGTCCGCGGCGACCACATCCTCCGGGTCCGGGACCGCCTCGCCGGGAAGAAGACCTACCGGCCCCAAGCCTACCGGGGGATCTTTTCTCCCGTGCCCGACGTCGCCGTGATCTTTCTGGGGCACAACGACACTGTCTTGCGCGAAGGCGTCATCCAGGTTTCCCCCGAGGTCCAGAAGGCGGCTTACCGGGAGGTCCTGACCGAACTGCGGAAGAGAAAGCCCGACATGCGGATCATTCTCGTCACCCCGGTCCGCTGCCACAGGGAGACCTGTCTTGCCAACATGGAGAAACGGCTGAAGAAGGGCTTGGGCCGCATCGAATTCGGCCGTCCGGAACTGCTGGAAAAGTACATCGCCGTTTTGCATGAGGTCGCCGGGGAATTCAACTGCGAGCTGGTCGATCTCTACACGCCGATGACGCAAATGAAGGATACGACGACGCTCTTCAACCCCGGCGACGGGGTGCACATTTCCGCCAAGGGGAACCGTTTCGTCGCCCTCTCCCTGCTCGAAAAGCTCTGAAGACATCCCGGGACAAGCCGCCGTCACTGTCGAATCAGGTAAAGCGCCTTGATATCGATGGGGGATGCCAGATCGTTTCCGACAGGGGCACAGAAAAAATAACACTTTCCCTGCCCCGCAAGATATTCTCCGATCGGAACGATCTTGAAATCCTTTCCTGCGGCCGCCTCGAACGGGTAACAGCGGGAAATGTTCTTCTTGCTTTCCGGATAGTAAAGGCCCGCCCGGAATGAGCGCCCGGGCATTTCGGGAGAACCGCCGGTACGCATTTGAACGTAAATCTTCCAGCGACCTTCATAACGGGTGCGCATATCAAGTCCGGGGAACTGGATCAGCCAGCCCTTGTGGTCGGCACGCATACGGATGAAAGACCCCATGCGTTTCGTCCGAACGTTATTTTCATAGGCAGTCAGATCCGCCGCCGGAATGACGAGAACGTCTTCCTCCGGGATGCGGCGGAATTCCTCCGGAAGATCCTGAGCGGCAATCTTTTCCTGTTCACCGTAAAGCCGCCGGAGGCTTTTTTTCAAATTGTCCAGTCCGATACCCTCGCCGACATTTTTATCGTGGCGTGTTTTGCGGCAGAAATCGGTCAATATCCCGCGGGGAACGGCAAGATCGGCTTTGTATCTGTGATAAGTTTGCGGGTGCAGCAAAAATGCCAAATCAATGGCGATTTTGGCCGTTTCCACCCGGTCACGATATTTTCCTCCGGAAGCCGCGGAGGCCTTGTTCATCAGACTGCGGGCTTTTTCCATATCCTCAAAAGAAAGCCACTCGGAAGCGGTTGTGCCCCACGTGAGTTTGAAATCGGCTTTTTGTTTTTGACAGTCGATCTTCATCAGCTCCAGATACTGCATGATAAAGGGCGCCGCCGCCCTGCCATAGTAATTTTCGACAAATTCCCGGATCAGTTTCCATTCATCCAGATCGGGATCCCACAGCAGTTTGCTGTTCACATAGGCCCGAAGCGGCGAAAAATCTCCGGTATCGCCGCCGCCGGACTGATTGAAAACGGCAATGACGCCATTGTCTCTGAAGAAACGCAGATTTTTCCCGTGCAGTCCCCAGTTCGGATCGGGGATCATGTGATTGTCAAAAAGAGAAACGTAATTCCAGACCATCAAATTACCGGTGAGCTTGCTCCATCCTTTCAACGCATCGCGGAAAGCTCTGTTTTTTTCGGAGTCGAGAACAGTGCCGTAATCGCAGTCGGCGGCACACAGCCGGATGATGACATTTTTGCGGGGTCTGATATTTTCAGGCGGGGCGGCGGAGTATTCGTAGGCCAGCGTCTCGAACCATACCCCCGGATATTCCTTTTCCAAAGCCGCAGCGATCTCGTTCAGACAGTCCACCAGCACTCCCGACTGCCGATTCCCGTAACGTTCCGCCAGAAGTCCGCATTCTTTGCAGCGGCAATAACCTCTGTTGTCATCCTGACTGACGGAGATGACTTTTATGTTTTTGTTCTTCTGAAGGATATGACGTATATTTCCAATCAGCTCCCGACGCATGTTTTTGTTCGAGAGGCACAACTGATTGCCCACCGGACGGCGCACCCCGTCGATTTCGGAATAATATTCCGGATGGCTTTTTCCGTATTTTTTCGGATCAAGCAGAAGATGAAATGTGTGGCAAAAATTCCAGATGGTCTCATGGCCGCCCCAGGCTTCACTTGTCTTCTGCCAGTGACCGTTGACTTTGCGCCGTGCGGAAAATTCACTGTCGAGACGCAACGCGGGAAACGGCGTTTCACGGATCATGAAACAGGGGGAAAAACTCAAATCGACCTTTTCCGGCAAAATGAATTTTGCGGGATAATACGTTTCATCCGGCGCATAAAAACGCATGCCGCAAAAATCTTCGAGAAACGTGTGCACCGCATAGAGAGTTCCCCGGGGGCGATCCCCGGTGAAATAAAAATCATCGCCTTTGCGCAGCAGACGGATCTCATCAGGTCTGAAAGATTTGAAATCCTTGATGTTCAATGTATTTTTTATTTTCTCCGTCTGACCGACATAAAATTTATGCCTGGCGGATCCTTCTTCGCCGGGAGATGCGATGATCACCTCCTTTCCGGTAAGGCGGGAGAGAAATGTCCGCAGTTCACTGCCTGCCGTCCGTTCCGACGGAACGGCATCCGGGGCGACGACAACGGCATATTCCGCCGCGGAGAGACAAGCTGCCGCCCAAAGCGGAAATAAAAATATTCTCTTCATTATTTTTCTTCCCCGTGTTTTGCCGCACGCGACTCACCACTCGGCTCCGGCTTCAGACCATTTGCGGTACGGCATATAACTGTAGGGCTGACACCACGCCCGCCAATCGTCGTATGTCGCGTACATATTTACCGCATCCGCATGACCATCGGCATACAGGTGATTGTTCCGGCCGCTGTGCGGATGGGCAAGGTTGTCGATGTCCGCGGCGGCAGTAACGATCGTCATGCGTTCTCCCTCCTTGATGCCCTCCATCAGGGTCACGAATTTTCCGGGATATCTCGCACGATTGATCTTGCGCGCATGAAAGTTCAGATTCCCCTTCTGTGTATAATCCAGATCCCCGAGACGACGATTGTAGGTACAGGTGGGCAGATATTCCCCTGAATCATTCGGTTTCAACTCGCTCAGAAGCGTCGGACAAAGCATGATCTTGCCGGCCCGATCGATCTGAGCCGCCCGGCTCCTGCCCAGCAGCGGATTGACGCACTGCAGCCAGCAGCGCACCAGAAATTCATTGTTTTTCTTCAGTCCGTACGCAATGGGCATATAACCGGCGTTTCCATCTGCATACAGCATGAAAATCGTCCCGATCTCCCGATTGTTGCTCATACAGGAAATCGCTCTCCCCCGCTCTCTCGCCTGCTGCAGAGCAGGCATCAGCATCGCCGCCAGTATTGCGATGATGGCTATGACGACAAGCAGTTCTATAAGCGTAAAACAACGGCCGCCGGCGGGTTTTGTCTTGGAACTGTTGACTCTTGTCGGTTGTTTCATGATCACGAATCTCCTATAATAAACCGGTTGACAAATCACTGATTTCGGGACGATAAAAGACAGCGCCGATATCCTGCTTGCCGGACATCATGGCCTTCATGAGCAACTCGACGCCGAGTGCCGCAAATCGGTGAAGATCGTTGTCGCAGCAGATGATCCGGGACAGCGGATAGCGCAGTTGCGCGGCACGGTCGAACATGACAAAGGCCCCCGGCATTTTTTCCGGAATCAGACGTCGTGCGAGGGCACAGACAAGAGCGAGGGCAAAAAAATCCTCCAGACAAATCAGCCAATCCGGACGTTCTCTTTCAGGCATGGCAAGAATTTCCCGGATCACCCGTTGTTCATCCGAAAATGTTTCGTAGGAAAATATCCGGCTCGTATCGCCGAAGTTTTCATGGAAAACATGTTCCACCTCCCGCCGGATAGTTGCTCGACAAAACAGTGCGGGACGCAGCGCACGGGATTTTTTGAGCATCGCACATGCTTCGGAAATGATCTTTTCATAATCGAAAAACACGCCGTTTTCCGCA
The DNA here is from genome assembly GCA_017450705.1 of Lentisphaeria bacterium. GTDB lineage: Bacteria > Verrucomicrobiota > Lentisphaeria > Victivallales > Victivallaceae > UBA1784. The sequence continues at coordinate 19,486 of JAFSTC010000085.1, forward strand.
ATGCCTCCCGGGGAACCGACAAAGACCAGCGGCAGTTTTTTTTCGCGGATGAATTCGATCGCGGCATGACTGAAATCGTCCAGATGTATCAACCCCTGGATCTCTTCGTTTTCCACGCAGCGGCGCAAGCCGGGGAAATCGTCTATCTCAAAAAGGATTTGGCCGTTGTTTTCCTTGCGCGAACTGCGGAACAGACGAACTGTACATCCATTCTCCACAAGGTGCATCTGAAGACTGGTCAAAAGACAGCTGTAGTAGAAATTGTTTTCTCCGTGGAGCATGGTAACTCCGACGATCCGGCCGGCATGCCCCCCGGCATCGGGATCGATGACGAAAACGCCGACTTTGTCCCGGACTTCGAGCACACCGTCATCACGCAGGGCTTTGATTGCGGTGCCGATCGTCGTCGCACCATAACGGAAAACCCTGCGCAATTCGTTTTGCGGCGGGAGCTTGGCGCCGTTTTTCAATTGCCGGTCCCGGATATAGCGTATCAGCAATTGTTTCGCCCGTTCCGTTTTACGCTCTGTCATGGGGCCCTCTTTTTGTAACCCAAAAATAGTTTACTGATTTGTTTATACTATAACATCGGGATTTTGCTTTTTCAAGGAAATTTTTTATCAAAGGGCAATTTTTTCACGGAAAGCCATTTGATAAAGAAAAGGCACAGGACGGCTCCCGGAGGGGAAAAAGCCTTCAGCCTCCGCGTTCGACGCTTTTTTCGGACTCTCCAGGAAAAACTTCCGCGTCCTGTCGGCGGCCGCCGATGACGAGATCGCCGCGGCGGACGACGCAGAGTTCACGGGGCGAAAAAAAGCGGCCTCCCGTTTTCGAAACGGGAAGGCCGCGCCGAATGCGGAAAAACGATCCGTCAGCTGATGTAGGGATTCGGTCCGAATTCGTTGTCCTGCTGCTTGCCCTTGTAGAGGAAGAGCAGCAGCAGCGTGACAGTGGCGCCGACGGGCCAGAAAAGCAACGCGAGGATCCAGCCGAGCCAGACGGAACCGGTCCCCTGGATCTTCTCGACGACGCGGTTGCAGGCGGAATCCAGGTCAAGCAGATAAACCATGTAGATGACGGGCAGACCGGCCGGATTCAGATACCAGAGCCAGAAACCGGAGAGCCCCAGATCGTGCAGACGGCGGACCGAAAGCGAAATGTAGCAGACCAGCATGGCGAGATAGACGATGGCCGCGATGCCGAAAACGATGTACCCGAGGGCCGAACCGGCGGTGAGGGCCCCCAGCAGACCGAAGACGATGGCCACGACGGCGACGAACAGGACGTAGAGCCAGAACTCCTTCTTGGTGGCCCGTCCCTGGAAGGTCAGGGTTTTCTTGAAAGTCCCGAAGAGCGTGTTCCAGAGATCTTTGAAAAAATTGGCGATCATGACATTCCTTTCCGGGCTGAACGCCCTGCCCGGCCGCAACGGCCGATGCTGTTGTTTTCTCCCACACAGACTTTCCCCGGATCATTTGGGTTAAGTCCCGACAAAGTAACAATATAGCACCGTTCGGGAGTTTTTCAAGTCCCTTTTCCCGCTGTTCAGTCCTGTTTCCGCCCCCCGATGACGAGATCGGCGCGGCGGACGACGCCGCAGCTGCGGATATAGTTTTCCTCCAGCGGGATCCAGCGCTCCTTGAAAACCCGGTAACGGGCCTCGCCGTTGCGGCGGACGATGCGGCGCTTCTGCTCCTCCGGGGAGATGTCGTAAAAAACCTTGAGATCGGCGTAGTCCCCGAACTTGGGGTGCAGACTGTAGGCGCCCTCGACGATCCGCCAGCCGGAGTCCCGAACCTCCGCCGGTTTGCCGTAGCCCATGGTCGAACAGTCGAAGGTGCGGTAGGAGAACTTGCCGGACTTCTTCAAATGCGGCAGGACCTCCGCGGCAAAGCGCTCGTAGTGGACGTTGCCGCCGGGCTCCCGGTAACGGGCGGGGGTGCGCAAAACGAGGGGCAGAAAGAAATCGTCCATGTGAACGACCCCCGCATTCATAATTCCGGCCAGCTGGCGCGCCAGCGTGGTCTTGCCGGAGGCGGCCCGGCCGTCGACGGCGATGACCCGGGGTCCGCCGGTTTCGGGCAGCGCCGCCGCCCGCGCCAGCACGGGAAGGGAAAAAAGAAAGCGGGTGCTGACCACGCGGTAGGAGGGCCGTTCCGCCTTCCGGTACGCCTCCGAGTGATGTCCGGGCCCGCTCATCCGGCGGCGCAGACGAATGAAGTCCGCCTTCCGTTCCCCGGCAAGCAGATTTTCCGCCGTGTCGAGAGCGTTTTTCAATACGGCGTCGCCGTCCGAAAACCGTCGTGCGGAGGCGGAAAACATGTTGAACAGCCACTCGGACGGCAGGCCCCTGCCCTTCCATGCCCGCAAATTGATCCGCATGAAATCCGGCGAGATGAATTCGAACATGGGTTCATCCGGCCGGGGGGACGCGGAGGAAAATTCAGCGTCGAAACTTTTTCTCGCCGCCTCGCCGATCACTTTTCCGTGTCCCGGTCCGCAGGCCCCTTGAACGCACAATTTCAGAACGTCCTCAGCCTTCATCGCAGGATGCGCCTTCAGCTGCTCGGCAAGGCAGTCTTCGAACCCCAAAGGTTTCCCGTGACGCAGCACCTCCGTTCGCTCCCCCGCAAAGCGGGTCTCCAGCCCCGCGATCCCCTCCCCCCGCGCGGCGGCAAAGAGAAGCAGGAAAAGAAGAAAAAGGCAGACCCTTTTCATCTTCCGGCTCACGCGTCCCGTTCCTCGGGGAAGGGTTCGTGGAGTTTGCGCATGCCCTCGACGGCGGCCGCGACGATCTGGAACCCGTCGTAGGGCCTGATGTGGGAGCTGTTGGTCTCGTATCCCCCCGCGACGAAAGCGTTGGCGTGGCAGATGTAGCTCAAATACCCCGTGGAGTTGTAGAGGATGAAGGTCCGGCGGAAGGGGCTGTGCCACTTCATCTCCTGCCCCAGTTCGGCCAGAAGCTCCCCGGGCACGCCGACGAGACAGACGTCGCCCAGAGCGAAAAGATGGACGCGGGTCTCGGCCTCCTTTTTGCCGGCGAGAGCGGGCAGTTCCTTCCTGGTCTCGGCGAGATCCTGCCGGACGTGGATCTTCACCTTTTCCACGGAGGTCCGGATCTTTGGCGACTTCATGAGGTAGAGCTCCGGATTGCGGATGGCGTCGCAGAAGCCCCGCATGGCCGCGATGGCGAGGGCGTCGGCGAAACGTCTGGCGGCCTCGAGACCGCACTCGGCGTCCCGGGGGAACATGTCCCCCGCCGCGCCCTGAGCGAAGACGCACCAGCAGCTGTTGTCAGCCATGATGTCCCGCAGCATGCCGGGGAAGTCCGCCGAGATCTGGTGGGAGCCCAGCCCCATGGCGTGGGTGGCCAGCGGATGGGCGGCGTAATTGATCACGGTTCCCAGAGGGTGCGGTTCCCCCGGAGCGGTGAAGATCAGCATGCCCAGCTCCCGGTCGCGGAAGCCCGAGGCCAGCGGCTCCAGACTGCGGTGGTAGGGCAGATACTTCCCCCGGTTGGAGCCGTCCGCGTAGCGCCGGTTGTAGTTTTCGCCGCAGACGCACGAATAGAAATAGGTGTCGACCTCGAGCCACGAACCGGAGGCCTCCCGCACCGCGGCGGCGGACTTTTCGTAGAGCGCTGCGATGTAGTCCCTGTCGGCGGGGACCCGGCACAGGGAACGGGTGTGCGGCCCGGAATGGGTGTGCGTACAGGTGATGATGACGTTTTCCGGGGGACAACCGATGATCTTTCCGGCGTCGGCAGCGATTTTGAGGGTGAACTCCTCGTCCAGCCCCAGCAGATCGAAGCCGAGGAGGGCGCCCTTGCGCTCGCCGTCGTCCATCAGAAGGACCGAGAGCTTCAGGTCGTCGTGGATCCTGACCGAGACGTCGCGAGGCGCGTATCCGGCCACAAGAGTCCCGACTTCAGGCGAAATGACACACTCCGCGTGAGCGATCTTCATACGCGCCTCCCCTGCCCCGTCACTTGGTTTTGATGCCGCCGAACCGGCGGTCCCGGGTGGCGTACCAGTCGAGGGCCTTCACCAGATCGGCTTCGGAGAAATCCGGCCACCAGGTGTCGGTGACGTAGATCTCGGAGTAGGCGCTCTCCCACATCAGGAAGTTGCTGAGCCGCATCTCGCCCCCCGTGCGGATAATGAGGGCCGGATCGGGAAGATCCGGCGCGTAGAGATAATTCTGAAAATCCGCCTCGGTGATGCTTTTGCGCCCCTCCTTGAGCATTTTGTTGACGGCGTCGACGATCTCCGCCCGGCCGCCGTAGCTCAAGGCCATGTTGAGGGTGAATTTGTCGTTCTTCGCCGTTTTTGCGATGGTGCCGAGCAGCGCCATGCGGGAGAGCGCCGGCAGATCGTCCGTCCGGCCGACGGTGCGCAGACGTACGCCGTTTTTCATCATATCCTTGAGCTTGCCTGTGCAGAACTCCGGGATCAGGGCCATGAGGGCGTTGACTTCGTCGAGGGGCCGCTTCCAGTTTTCCGTGCTGAAGGCGTAGACGGTGAGGGTTTTTATACCGTGCTTCATGGCGGCGTCCACGACGTTGGAGATGTTTTCGGCTCCGGCCCGGTGACCGGCGGTGCGGGGCAAGCCGCGCTGCTGGGCCCAGCGGCCGTTGCCGTCCATGATGATGGCGATGTGGTCAGGCATGATGTTTTTCCCCTGTGTGTTCGTTGCTTACTTCTTTTTGAGCCGCCAGCCGCCGCCGGGAACGTCCTCGATGAGGTAGCCTTTTGCGGAAATCTCATCCCGCAGACGGTCGCTTTCGGCGAAATTTTTCGCCTTGCGGGCAGCGGCGCGCTGTTCGGCAAGCGCGGCCAGCTCCGGCGGGATCTCCTCCGCTTCGGGGACCTTGTCCACGTCGAGACAGCCGATGATGCTGTCGAACTTCCGGAACGCGGCCAGAACTTCCGCCGCACCGGCTTTGGAAAGGGTCCCGGCATCGGCCAGACGGTTGGCCTCGCGGCTCAATTCGAAGAGCTGGGCGACGGCTTCGGCGGTGTTGAGGTCGTCGGCCATGGCGGAGCCGAACTTCTCCAGCGCGGAATCGATCTGACCGCGGATCTCCGAACCGTCGCCCGGGGCGGAAACGCCGCGCATGCGGGCAAAGAAGGCGGAAAAGCGGTTGAGGGTCTCCCGGGCCTGAGCCAGTGCCTCGAAAGTGAAGTTGAGCTTCTTGCGGTAGTGGGCGCCGACGAGGACCCAGCGGATCTCCTGTCCCCGCCAGCCCTTGGCCTGAAGATCGCGGAGCGTGTAGAAGTTGCCCAGGGATTTGGACATCTTTTCGCCGTTGAGCATCAGGTGTTCGCAGTGGAGCCAGTAATTGACCCATTTTTTGCCGTTGGCGGCTTCGCTCTGGGCGATCTCGTCCTCGTGGTGGGGGAACATGTTGTCGATGCCCCCCGTGTGGATGTCGAAGGCGGTCCCCAAATACTTGCTGGACATGGCGCTGCACTCGATGTGCCATCCGGGGCGTCCGGGTCCCCAGGGGCTCTCCCACTTGACGTCGCCGTCGTTTTCGTCCCAGGCTTTCCACAGGGCGAAGTCGGCGACGGAATCCTTGGCGTACTCGTCGGTGTTGATCCGGACTCCGGCGCGCTGGTTTTCGCGGTCGATGCGGGCGAGCCGTCCGTAGGCGGGGAACTTGGCGATGGAGAAATAGATGCACTTGTCCTCGGCCTGATAGGCGAAGCCCTTTTCCATCAGGATTTTGATGAGGGCGATCATTTCGGGGATATGGTCGGTGGCGGCGGGATAGACCTCGGCGGGCTCGATGTTGAGGGTCTTGATATCCTCGAAGAAGGCCTTTTTGTATTTCTCGGTGAAGGTCCTCAGGGGGAGATTTGCGGCGCGGGAGTCGCGGATGGTCTTGTCGTCCACGTCGGTGAGGTTCATGACCTGATGGACCTTGTATCCGAAGAACTCCAGCGTGCGTTTGAGGATATCCTCGAAGGTGTAGGCCCGGAAGTTGCCGATATGGGCGAAATTGTAGACGGTGGGGCCGCAGGTGTAGAGCCCGACCTCGCCCGGTTTCAGGGGCGCGAAGGGGACGACCCGCCGTTCCATGGTATTGAAGAACCTGATTTCCATGATCTCTTTCTTTCGTTTTGGGATCCGTGACGGACAAACCTGCTTTAAGATAGCAGATTTTTGCGTATTTGCAAAAAAAAAAGGTGTTTTCGGCGAAAAAACTTTGCGTTTTGGCCTCATCCGTGCTATATTTGACGGACGGCATCCTTTCGGAGAGATGGCTGAGCGGTCTAAGGCGACGGTCTCGAAAATCGTTGTACCCTCACGGGTACCGAGGGTTCGAATCCCTCTCTCTCCGCCATTTTTGTTTATCTCGCCTGGCGGCGGAGAGTTGCGATGGAAGGCAACGATGACCTGATACAAGCTCGATATGAAAAGGTGTGACCGTGGCGAATAAACGCAACGAAAAGTATCGCAAACAGGATGCGTCCGGCATCTCGATTCCCGAGTCCCGTCGGCTTCGGCATGAAACCGGTACGTAAGGGTCCGTTCGCCGAAGATTTTGACATGGCCGCATCTATCCGGAACCGCTTTGTGCTGCCGATTCTCGCACTCGGCTTCGATGCCGCCGGGCCGGAACAGTCGGGGAAGCCGATTATCGCCGCCGTCGTGGGCATTGCGGAGTTTTTGGCGAACATGCGGCATGGATGAGGATGAAATATTGGAAAGAAACTATCGCCCATGCCGCATCGGCGAAGTGTGATTCAGAGAGGTAGGACATTATGATTCAAGACCATGAAAATCTCCAGATTAAAAAAATCGGCGAGCTCAATGATATCTGTTTCGAGATTCATGCATATCAGCGCGGGTACAGATGGGGAGAAGAACATGTTTTGCAAATGCTGAAGGACTTTTCCGCGGCCATTGTCGACAACCGGAGCAAGCCGACAAATGAACAGGTGTCATACTATCTTCAGCCCGTGGTGCTGCGCGCTTCCGGAGACTCAAGATATGAATTGATCGATGGACAGCAGCGTCTGACGACCCTTTGGATCCTCTGCAACAGTGCGATCCGCCTGGATCGCCGACTGACGAAAACGATGCCCAATTTTAAGCTCTCCTATCTGACCAGAGAAAACAATACGAAGTTCCTCGAGGATCTGATCGAGGGCAAGGATCTGACTCCACAATCTATCGATCAGGAAAATTTTTTGGCGGCTTATAAAGTCATAAATGACTATTTGAACAAATTGTACGATGATGAAAACCCGGACGAATGGAGCATCTTTTTTAATTTTGTGATCGGGAGGGTGCAGATCATCTGGTATGAAGTCGTGAATCGGGAGGAAAGCGGCAAGGAACTTTTCATGAAGATCAACCGCGGCCGGATCCCGCTGACGAATGCCGAACTTATCAAGGCTTATTTGCTCACTCATGTCACTGATGGCGTTTCGAGATTTGAGGAACAGGAGCAGCGGCAGATAGAAATAGCCACCCAATGGGACGATATGGAGCAATCGTTCCATGATCCGTCCTTTTGGGCGTTCATTGCCGGGACGACGGAGGATGACTGGCTGGACAAACCCCGCATGGAGTATTTCTTCGATCTCTTGGCGCCACCGGAAGACAACAGCCACAATGATGAATATCGTGTCTTCTATCAATATACGGAAGAGATCGGGAAAGAAAAATATCGGGGCGATTATATTCGGACGATATGGAGAAAGAAAATTCGCGCCGGGTACCTGAAGCTGAAGGAATGGTATGAAGACCGCACCCTTTATCATAAGATCGGATATCTGATCGCCGTTACCGAAAACGTCGTCGAGCGGAAAAAGTTTCTTAATGCGCTTTTGGATCTTGGAAAGCCCAAAAACGAATTCAACGCCGCGTTGGACGACATGATCCGAAACTCCTTGGATGTTACCGCTGACAAGTTGATCTCACTTGACAGTCTTCAATACAGTAAGGCCGATGACTATCGCAAACTCAAAAAGCTCCTTTTGCTTTTCAATGTGCTGTGCTGTATTTCTCCCGATACGAACGACGATGCCGATTCGGACAGCAAAAGCAGTTTCGTGGAAAGGTATTCTTTTGACCGGCATTATGAATGCAAGTGGAGCCTCGAACATGTGAACCCGCAAAGCGAGGGGGTCCTCGTCGAAGGAAAGCGTAAAATCGACATCCAGGATATGGTCGAATGGCTTAAAAAGCATTTGTACTGGCTGAAAACAGCGGATGATGAGCAGCTGTATGCATTCGCGGCGGACGCCGTCAACAGCGGGGGCGCGACCCTCGACGGGAAAAGTTTCCTCGAATTGAGACAGCGTATCCTGGCATACTTCAACAGGGATTTTTCGGATTTGGAGAATTCCATCTGCAATCTCGCGTTGTTGTCACACGGACAAAATGCGGCTTTGGGCAATGATCTATTCGTCGAAAAGCGGTACCAGATCCTCAAGCTGATCTCCGAGGGGGAATTCGTTCCGCTTTGTACCCGTCGCCTCTTCCTGAAGTTTTACAGCGCCGAAAAGGACCGGGAAGACATAGACAAAATCGCCAATGATTCCATTTCGAAATACAATTATGTTTTTTGGACGCGTAAAGATGCGGAAAATTACCGCGCGGCTTTGGAAAAAGTTTTGTCTCCATATTTGAAGAATCAGGAACAGTGATATGAAAAACACGCAGGAAACTTTTTTTTCTCTTTTTCATTCCGTATACGAGATCGAAAGAGGGAAGATCGATCCAGTAAACACGGGTAATCAGCAGGATGATGATGAAATAAACGGGAAAACGGTTCCCGTCTTCCTCCGAGGTATCCGTATCCCGCGGATACAACGGGATTATGCTCAAGGAAGAGAAGGGAAAAAAGTTACCGAGATCAGAAAGGAATTCCTCCATGATCTGCATGAGGCGGTTGCGAAGAGGCAAGCCTGCTCGTTGAATTTCATTTATGGGAAACTTTATTCTCCCAAACGTATCCATGGTGAAGAAAAATATTCGGTCGAACTCCTGCCCTTGGATGGGCAGCAGCGCTTGACGACATTGTTTCTCCTGCATTGGTATGCGTCACGAATCGCAGATGCCGATCCGGCGCAGACTGCCGTTCTGAACGGTTTTTCTTACTATACCCGCTTTACCTCCGAAGATTTTTGCAATTTTCTGAAAGACATCAAAACGCTTCGGCCGGATGAAAACGAGGCCGGGTGGCTGGAGGAAAACACGCCGGGGTGGTCTCCAGAACAAAGCCTGCTCCCCCTTGCCGACAAGGCCGTTTCGACTTTTCTGAAGAACAAATGCAATTTCGCGGATTCGTGGAAAAAGGATGAAACCGTTGCCGGCATGCTGAACATGCTTGACGCAATCCACCAGAAATTTCACGATATCCCCGATTTGTGGGATCGGCTGGTCTGCGATGAATGTACTATCCGCTTCAATTTTCATATTCTGGATGATGTCGATCCCGATGATGTATTCATCAAGATGAATTCCCGGGGGAAGCTGCTGAATGAATTTGAATATTTCAAGGCCGATTTCCTCCGGCAGTTGGAAAAATTGAGTTATCCGGCATCGGGAATAGACGATATCGGTTTGAAATTCGACACCGTTTGGGAACCCGAATTGTGGAAGTATACCAAGGGGATGCCGAGCGGAGATGAAGAAGTATTGTTCCGGGGAGGCCAGTTGGATTCGCGGCAATTGTCCACCTATATGATGCGCTTCATAAATCTTGTTTTTGATATAATGATCTGCCGCGATTTCAATACGAAGACCCCGTCGCGGAACGGCGATCCGGACCGCTATGACCGTAATCGGCTGTTGCAGGCCTTGACCTCTTCGGGAAAAACGCTGAACAGAGATGCACTGAGGTATTTCCTGGATACTCTGGATGCCTGGTTCGGCGTGGGGAAGGGGGTCGGGATCACATCCTTTTTCGACAAGTATTTTATATCCGGATTTCGCAAGAGCGCCGAACACCCGGAAAAGATCTGCACGTTCAGCGATCGGGATCACCAGCTTCTTAAGCGCAGTCTCCTTCAATATGGGACAAACAGTTTCAAATTGGACGACTACATATGGATGAATGTCGTCAACGAAGCAAAAATGATGGAGAACGATCTTTCGGATGCCGTTTTCCGTTCTCGATTCCGAGTCGTCCGCAACCTTTTTTATCGAATGGATCGCGGCGAAAATCAATTGTTCTACATTTTGAATGCGACGGCAAAAATAATGCGTACCGGCGCGATCGTGCGCGAGCTGGAAATCGATGATGAACGGACGGTCAAAAAGTTTCCCGAATCTCAGATCGACGAGGAGAAATTCAAGGAGAGTCTGCAGGGGAAGGCATCTGTCCTTTATTCGAACATTCGTTTCCTGGAGGAATGGCCGTATTTCCGGGGACAAATAAAAGTCCTTCTTCCTGAAAATACCGATGATCTCGACAATGATCAACGACTTTTTGCCGACCGGAAGGATGCATTCCTCCGTCTTTTCGGCGGCGATTGGAACAGCGGTTATAATGCTTTGCTGCGCCATGCCCTTTTGCTCTGTACGGAAAACCTATATGCCGTTTTGACACGAAATCAGTATTGGTTCGGCGCGACGTCGGGAGAGTTTTCCTATCAGGCAGGATATTTTTCCAGAGGCGAAGATAACCCGGCCCTGAAAAATGCGTTTTTGAAACTGCTTGACGACGTCCACGACACCATCGGGAACACGCCTTCCGCCACGATTCCGGAGATATTGCAAACCATTATCGCCGCAAATGAAACAAAATATCCGGTTTCCGAGTCCCGCAAAGATTTGCGGTATTATCTCGTGAAATACTTCGAGCCCATGCTCAACCCCTATGGGGATCCCGATTCTTCGTATCCGGAGTGGCCGGAGGGCATGATGTCGCGGAAAAATGACTCCGATTATGATTTGATCTGTTTTTACAAGCATACACTGGGCGGACGCTTCTGGGATCCGTATTTGGCCGCGATCCTGAGCGAATGCAAGAATGCGGATGTTTTTGCCGAGCTGGTCCGCTATGGCGCCGATTACAGGGATCGGCTTTATAACCTGTGCCTGTGCCGCGGAATTTTTATCGGCTGCAGAAAAAACGGTTTCGAGATCAAGGTGAATGAAGCCGATCTTCCTGCAATAACCGACTTGCTTAAAGAGAGAGTTTCGGAAGAAAGAACATCTTCCGTCGTGAAACTCGATGGCGAGGAAATACGCTTCCACCACTTGAAATTCGCGGTGAGCCAAGATGAAAACGGAATCGACCTCGAGGATCGCGTTCAAGCGGGAAAAGCTCTTGTCTGCCTCATAAGAAATAAATTCGCCGAAATGGCGCCGCGTCCGGAAACGACCGGCGAATACTAGGCTTCCGTGCGTTGTGCGCGCTTATGTGCTCGCCGCCAGCTGAAGCCCGGACTTCTTTTACCGCCAATCGGTTTCTGCGACGATGTGCAGGCATTTGCGGAACTCACCCGTCGGCCCAATCACGCCGTACTCCTTGCCTGCTGCGCACTCGGAGGCGTTGACGCCGAAGAGTTTTTCCCAGCTCTTCGGGTGGTCGCGGCACCGGCAGTAGAATTCATCACAGAAAGTGAAGGGAACTTTGCAGTCCGGGAGTCGGCAGATGCTCTGTTTTACCGCGGTCCACTCCTCCGGCGTCAACCTCAGATCCAGTTGGTCGCGCGCCTACCGTCTGCTGGAACACGAGGAAACGAAGCTTTGGCACGCAAGTCCGGCGCAGATCTATGACGGGTACCTGAAGCAGCTCCGCCGCACGAACCGAAGTTATCACAACGGGCCGCACCACAGCAAGCTTGCGCCTTACTCCACGTTGATCCGGGAGTGGCGTGACAAGGAAATGACGATCCGGGAGATCGTTGAAGAGCTGTGGAAGTACAGTTGCCGAACCACCGCGCAGAGCTTTTCGTTGTTCTTGCGCAACCGGCACACGACACTCGCCTGATGGGGCATGCTGACAGTCGCTGGATAGGGCGACCGCGAGGGCGATGGCTTTAGTGCCCCCGGAGAATCGTAGTATTGTAAATAAAGTTCTGCAAAAAGAGAGAGGTCATGGTATATTATTAGTTAATCACGACAAAAACTAACGGCAAAGGAACCCAATACCATGACCTGTCGAGTGAAGCGTTTTTTAAGCTCATTTCACTCGCCAAATTCTGAGTTTTTCGAGGTTAAAACCGGGTTTCAGACTGTGGGTGTCGATTTTGAAAACGGACCGCCATTTTTTTGCTCCCCACAGATTCTTTAAATCAGAGTCAGTTTGCGCAGCCTCCGCTAAAACACGTTGACACAAAGGGTTTTATAAACCATATCGCCGTGTGTTTGAAACACACTCAGACCGCAAAGTCAGACCGTTTTTGCCCGATTTTTGCCCCTCCAGATTCTAAATTCTGAGTTTTTCGGTCGCGCCCGAAAAACTGGAGTTACTACACAAACGCCTCATAATCAGCAATAATGTATTTTTGACCCGACACAAGGTGGTGGGGAGAAAAAAACACGGTCGAAAGGGATACAAAATCGCTTAAAAACGGGTGCGGCCAGGACATCGTTTCAGCCTCAACATAGTGTACCCTCACTTTCAGAATAAGGTCGTGAGGAAAATAAAACACGGTCGATTTTTTTCTCCCCACGGTGGTCTATTCCGGGACACTTGAGCCGTCTTGACCTCAAAAAGTGCCGTAGTATCACTGGCGAGAGGGTAGCCCGAAAAAACTCTCCTGGCATTTTTATTTTTCCCCACGGGAGTCTGAAGAAGTTTTCTCGGCGGTGGCGCGTTTTAATTCATCTCCCCCAGCACCGAATCAGTAAAAGTCCGCTATGTTAAACCAGAACTCGGTCTGATACGTGATTTTCACCGCCGCTTTTCGCTTTAGATTCTCTTCACGTCCCTTGGGATCATCTTCGTAGCCGTTATGCGATTCCCAATCGGCTTTGAGTTCGTTCCAGGCGTTTTCCGGATACGCAGTCACTTCGACCAGAATGCGGTCATGGGGAACCCCATTCACATCCACCAGAGCCTGCTCAACGGTGTTGTAGTCCAGCCCGCAATAACGCTGTCCTTCGGGTCGGGCAAAGATCAGTTCTTCCCGGTTGCGTTTGTCGATGAACGCATATTCCAAGGAAACCCCATCGAATTTTTCATCGGGATTGATTTCGGGATCGGACTCAAGA
>JAFSTC010000086.1 GCA_017450705.1 Lentisphaeria bacterium
GAACTTGTCAAAGGTGACATCGTTGCCGGAACCCATGTAGCCCTCGTAGCAGTGATACGGGAAATAGCCGTCGCTGGCGTCGGCGTAAAAAACGGTCCCCTGACCCAGCTGACGCAGATTTCCCATGCAGTCCGCCGCCTTCGCCCGTTCCCGGGCCCCCTGCAGCGCGGGCATCAGCATTGCCGCCAGGATGGCGATGATGGCGATAACAACCAGCAGTTCTATCAGAGTAAACAGGCTGCACACGGACGCAAAGGCAGGGCCCCGCAGTTGTCCGCCACGCCCGTTCGAGATCCGCTTGGCAAAATCAGGAAACATTTTCCACCCCTTTCCGTATGACATTGTCAATGAAATTGTTCCTCCTCCGAATACTGCGTTTAATATATCACGGCCCGGCAGCAAAACAATAAAAACAACTGCTGTTTTTTGTAAAAATCCCTGCTGTTTTCGGTCTCGGAAGACGGTCGCGGCTGAAGCACCCCGCTGTCTTTGAAAAGAGATGGGGGCCCGGGGGAAGGGGAAAACTTTTTTTCACGGGAAAAAGCCGAACGTCGGCTCCGGTATAACTGCGGCTTTGCCTTGGGGGAGCCGCAGGAGAAACGGGTTTGTTTTGTTCGGCGCGTCCCCGCCAAGGCAACGCGCCGTCACTCGCCAGCGGGTGCCACCCGCCCCTGCCCCCGGAAACTCCCCCTGCCCTTATCGGAAACGGGGGGTTACAGGATGCAGAGCATCAGACCCGTCATGATGAGGAGGAGGGCGATCCAGCGGAAGGGGGTGACCTTTTCCTTGAGGAAGATGAAACCCAGCAGGGCGCTCAGGGGCAGACTGAGCTGGCGGAAGGCCTGGACGAAGCTCACGTTGGTCACGTAGTTCATGGCGACGAGGATGAGCCAATAGGCCATGGCGGCGAAGACGCCGGCCAGGTACGGGTGGGGCGTCACGGCCAATTTTCTGAGGACGCCGCGCTCCATTTTGCGGCAGTGGCAGAAGAGGACGCAGCTCCACAGCAGGATCAGAGCGCAGAACTCCCGGATGCAGGAATAAGTCCCCGCGACCAGCAGTTTGCTGCAGTCGGGGAAGGCGGCCGTGATCTCCCTGATGCCGAAGCTGTCGACCACCGTGTAGCCGGTGGTCCCCGCGGCCGCGATCAGGATCCCGGCCAGGCCGTTTCTGATGTGGCGCATCTTCTGGCGCAGCGTGCCCTGGGGACCGTTGGTGAGGGCCATGCAGACGCATCCGGAAAAGATGGTCAGCATGCCCGCGACCGCCGCCGCGCCGAGGGGCTTGCCCCAGCCGAAGGCCGTCGTCACGACCAGGGTGAAGAACACGGGCAGCGCCCGGGCCATGGGGTAGACGAGAGAAATGTCCGCGTAACGGTAGGCGGAAACGAGCCCGATGTCGCAGAGAACGCCGCTGAACGCGCCGAAGAAGGCGTAGACCCACACCTTGCCCGAGACCTCCGGCGTTATGCCCGAAATCAGCGCGAAGGGCAGAACCGTACAGAACAGCGTGGAGGAGAACAGCGCGAAAAACGCCGCCGAGGACTTGCCGCTGCTCTTGCACAGGAAATGCCACAGGCTGTGGAGCAGCAATGAAGCGAAAATGAAAACGAAAGCCAGAACACTCATCGAAACATCACCGGATACCGCACGTCATTGGGAACGTCTTATAATATACACCGCGATCCCGTCGAATCATAGTTTTTTTTCGGAAAAATCCCGCATCGTCCGCGGGAAACGACGTCGCTCCGGACCGGACCCGCTTGCTTCCCGCGGAAAGTGGCTGTACATTATGGGATTGACAACAAACCAAAGGAGACGACCATGAAGATCAAGTTTTTATCGTTCCTGCTGGGAGCCGCCGTGCTGTTCTGCGCGCAGGCCGGAGAGAGCGGGACCCGTTACGCCGCGGACGCCCTGCAACCCTTTGTGGAGTCCGGCGAACTGCCCGGAGCCGTCAGCATCCTCGTCAACGGCGACGTGCAGGAGACCGTCTGCGTGGGCTGGGCGAACGTGGAGAAGAAGATCCCCATGGCCCTCGACAAGATGTTCATGGAGTGTTCCCAGACCAAGGGTTTCTGCGGCGTCACCGTCGCCATGCTGGTGGAGGAGGGGAAAATATCCCTCGACGATCCCGTCTCCAAGTATCTGCCGGAGTTCGGCAAGCTGATGATCCGCGACAGGAAGGCTCCCAAAGACGCGCCGTCCGTGCCCGCGAAGAACGTGCTGACCATCCGCATGGTCATGAACCACACCGGGGGCTTCCCCTTCGAAACGCCCACCAAGACCAAACTGGGGTGGAACCGGGTCCCGCTGCGCGACACAGCCAAGGAGGCCGCCGCGTGCTGCATCGAATTCGAACCCGGGACCAAGGTGCGCTACTCCAACACCGGCATCGACATCGGAGCCGCCGTCGTGGAGGTGGTGACAGGGAAGCCCTGGGAGGTCTTTCTCAAGGAACGGGTGCTGGATCCGCTGGGCATGAAGGACACCACGTTCAACCCCACGGACGAACAGCTCTCCCGCACGATCAGTCTCTATGACGTCAAGGCCGGGGAAAAGGCGAAGTTCCGCGCCTTCAACAAATGGATGCCCCTGCCACACAACGGACCGCAGGTCCACCCCTCCGCCGGAGCCGGACTCTGGACGACGGCAAACGATCAGCTCAAGTTCTACAAAATGCTGATGAATTACGGCAAAGGCGAAAACGGCGTCCGGATCCTGAAGGAGGAGACGGTGAAAAAATTGCTTGCGACCTCCACGCGTCCCGCCGGACTGGGCAATTACTCGCTGGGGCTTTCGGCGAGTCCGAACGGGACCTATCTGGGGCACGGCGGGGCCTGGCATACCTCGTGCAGCGTGGATTGCAAAAACAAACGGATCCGGCTGTGGGTCGTGCAGTACACCGGGAAGAGGCCCTTCCCCTGGGTCACCGCGTGGAACGCCGCCGCGGGCAAATTCTTTTCCGCGAAAACCGACGGCGGGTCCGACGCCTACACCGGCCGGATCGGCGACCGGAACGACGCCCGCTGACGGGAAAACTCTTGAAAAACCGCTCCGGGTACGTTATATTGCTCCCGGAGTTCCCGAAAGGGAAAAAATCATCACACGCGGAGGAAATGACATGATCCGGCTCAACTGTTTCTTTCAGGCAAATGAAGGCCGCGCGGCCGAAGCGCTCGAGGCGGCAAAAGCGCTGACGAAAGCCTCTCTCGCCCAGGAGGGATGCATCGCCTACGACGTTTTCGAAAGCGCGACCCGTCCCGGGGTGCTTCTCATCTGCGAAACGTGGAAGGACGAGGCGACGCTTGCGGCGCATTCGAACTCGGCGCCCTTCGCGAAATACGTTGCGGTCATCAACGGCGCCGGGAAGATGAAGATCGAAAAATTCGACTTTTAAGGGAGGCGGATCAGTGCCCTGTTCCCTCCGGTCGAAACAGACGGAAAGTCCCTTCCCGCCCTCCGACGGGTTTGAATCCGGCCCGGAAAAGAGCGTCTGTTTTGATTTCCGCATTTTCGGCGGCCGCGCAGACCGGCGGCACGTGAAAGAGCTGTTGGTAATCCTCGGCAGTCCTTCTCACCAGCTCGGGCAGATGCTCCGCGTAATCCGGATGGAAACGGAATTCGAGGATGTCTTCGCCGAAATATTTCAGGGCGAACGCATACGCGCAGTCCGTGCCGGACGGTGTCTCCAGCACATTGACCGCGCCGTTGCCGGAAAGTTTTTCCTGAAACGCGATACGGTAATCCGTGACCGCGGCGGCCAGTCCGAAACTGCGCTGAGGGAAATTCCGGCACGCCGACGTGTAATACAGGAATTTGTCGCATTCGAACTGGTCGCCGATGGAACCGGGCCGGACAGTACAGGGTCCGTGTCCGGGGAACGCCCGCTTTTCCGCTTCCTGGAACGTGCCGTTTTTGCGCAGACACAAAGGGCCGGCTTCGCCGCCGAAGATCAGCCTGAAACCGTGTTTCAAATAAGACTGCACGGCAATTTTATTGCCGCTGGCGCAGCAGAGCTGAACGGCCGGCGAGGCCTGAAATCCCGCCATGCAGTGCTTCATCAGGATGTTCATGACGCCGCAGCGCCGGAACGCGGGCTCGGTGTAGACATTGCCGAAATTGCCGTGTCCGGTCCGGGTGTTACAGCCGAACCAGATGCGTCCGGCGTAAACGCCTTCGACCCGCAGGACGTAATGGTGGTCGATCACTTCCGGAGCAAAATGTCCCGCCAGAGACTCCCGGAAGTACAGCCGCCAGTAAGTCAGATCCTGAACCGCTTTGCGGCAGGTATCGAACCCGAACGAAGCAATGAAATAACGGATCAGTTCTTCCGGGACCTCCGGATCGGGCGTGACCACGCGGAGCACTTCGTAACTCCGCCCGTCGGCGAGCTTGCCTGTTGCCAGAATATCCATTTTAAGCCGTCCTTTCCTCAGAGATCGGACGGTTCGCCGAACCAGTTGACGCCGTCTTCGAAATCCAGCGCATTGGCGCACCGGATGGCATATCCCGGCATATCGCGCAAAACCTGTGACTCGTCGGGCATCCACAAGCCGACACGGACCGGTCCCGTGACCGAGGCGGGGAACGGCAGATCGACTTTCAGACACTGTTCGGCATTGCCGTACCACTTCCTGATCTCGCAATCCAGCCGGAGCGCAAGATCGCCCAGACGCAAATAGACGCCGCGGGGATTGACCGGGGAAGAAAAACCGCGGTTGATCAGCCGGATCTCGCCTGTCAAACGGCCGTTTTCGCGGCAGAGCCGGGCGCTTCGGAGTTCCAGCCGGTAGCCGAGATGGTCGCGGATGTATTCGTAATAACTGCGCCAGATATGTTTGCCGTTTTCGGACTCGAAGTATCCGTCGGACATGGGGAGACCCTTGTCGATCAGGAACATCGGATCGACCGGGACCCGTTTCCAGACATCGATCGAATAATTGGTGGAAGCGCCTTCGAACGCGCTGTTGCTGTGGACGAACCCCAGGGTGTCGTAATGGCAGCGGGCAAGTTCGCGGACCGAGGCATCCGGCAGGGCGGCTCCGGCCGCGTCGCGCCAGAAAAGTTCGCCGTCCTGAGGCAGGAACCGGCTTTCCGCCGCGACATATTCATGCTGGGCCTCCGGATCGGGCTCCCGCCAGGTGCCGCCGCAGGTCGGTCCGGCCAGAAAACCGTCGCAGAAATGGCCGATGCGGGCCTCGGGGTCGGACGTGAACGCCCGGTCTTCGCCTAGCGGCGCATTGCCGTAGATCTCCCGTTTGAGCCAGGGATAGCGGACCATGGTGCAGCGGCCGGCGGGCAGGATCTCCAGAACACGGGTGAAGAGCTCCTTCCGGAAGACTTTGTCCAGCTGGAGTTTGTGGTAACTGTTGTGCCACTCTCCGAATTTCCCGACGAAACCGCACTGAAGCACGTAGGTCACATCGCTGTATTTGCGGATCAGCGGTTCCAGCTGACCGATATGCCGGAAAATCGTTTCCGCCGTGGGTCCGGAAAGGGTCGGGGAGAGTTCGTAGGCAAAACGGAGCAGCGCTTTGACCTCGTTTGCCCGGAGTTTCAGAAAGAAGTCCTCGATGTCATCCAATTTCTGCTGCGAAAGCGGCCGGCCCTGCCCGAAGCCGAAGTTCATCAGAAAGCAGTAGCTCTGCATGACGGTCACGCCGTCGTACGCAAAGTAGTCCAGCTCGTCTTCCCACTGGCAATGGGCAAATTCGACGCCGTCGAGCCGGTTGCCGCGGATCAGGTGGGGGACCCCCGGCACATCGATGTTCTGAAAGACCGGGACTTCGCTGCGGCCGTCCAGTTTCAGCTGTTTCTGGTGGCAGGAACACATCCCGGCGACTTCGCCCGGTATGCTGCTGAAATATATCTCCGTGCGGAAACCCCGTTCCGGATTGCGCAAGGCGCGGCGGCCGTGAAGGTCATCCGGCCGTATCCCTCGAAAACGCCACAACATATCGAACTTGCCTCTCCTCTGTTAACACCTTGCCGCTTCGGATCCGGGAGCATCCTTTACGGGAACCTCTGCCGATATCTTTTTGACAGAGATCCCGCTCGTTTCCGTTTGAAAATCCCCGAATGAGATCTTTCCGTGTTTTACGTTAGCTCTTCGATTTCTCTTTTTCAAGTCTTCCCGACCGAAAAAGCCGACATTATTTCGAACTCTTCCCGCGGGCGGAGACCTCTTCGACCATTTTGAGAAAATCTTCCAGATGAGTGGTCTTGCCGAAATGATCGATCCCGCTCCACTGGCCGAACCCCACGCCGATGCAGGCGGGATCATCCACGGTCATTTCCATGAACCGGCGGGATCTCGGGTTGAAGGTCGTCGTGTCGAAGTAGCCGGGGAACTGGATGTATTTCATGCCCAGACTGGCGAAATGGTCCATGGATTTTTTGACGAACTCCGCCGAATTCTTTGTCGTCCAGCGGAGGATGATGATATCCTTCGGCAGACCGATCCAGCTGTTGTACAAAGTCCCCTTGCCGCGGACCAGATAATAGTAACGGTCCCGGTAGCAGTTCCCGGCGGGATCGAACATGTCGTTCCACATGTAGACTTTTGCCCCGGGGGCGATTTCCCTGATCTTGTTGTAAGCGAAAACGGCTATCTTGTTCAACGCATGCCCGGAAGATATCCCGGCCCTGACGCACTCCGGATCATACCCGTAACTGCGCTGCTCGTCGATATTCAGCAAAAAACCGTCCGGAGAGACCGTTTCCCGGAAATAACGGATCTGCTTCTCCACATGCGCCTTGAGCTTCGAAGAGTTCGGGCAGATGCAGACCCCTCTGAGCGTGAAGGCCGGGTGGTAATAAGAGGCCTTGACCACGTCGCCCTCTTTGATCGCGCTGCCCGGCAGGATCTTGATCACGGGCGGCGTATGCGTATCATCGAAATTTCCCTGCCAGCGGTAATTGGCGTATGCCGGGTCGACGATCCGGGTAAAATCCTTCCCCTCTTCATAGACTTTTTTTCCGTCCTGCGAAGTGACTTTCACCGGAGTGGTCTTTCTGTGCAGAACATTGAGGAACGAGGCGGGCTTCAAAGAAAAATCATCGAACCAGAATTCTCCGCCGCGGGTAAACCAGGAACCGGCGACCAGTTTCAGCCGGGAATACTCCAGCGAGTTGAAGGTCACCTGATACTCCGTGAAATCCTGCGTGGACTTGACCGGTTTGGACACGTCGATGCTCCTCCGGCAGATATTGCGCAGTCCATGGAGATTTTCCTGCGCATCCGCCACAAACGAGGCATTGAGACCGAAACAGGGACCCGGTCCCTTCACATCCTTGGTTTTGAGTTTGAAGGTCAGGGTATATTGGCAGTAGGGAGCGACCGCAAGCTCCATCCAGGCCCGGCTCATTCCTTTGGGGGCATCCTGGGGGGAGGCAATGGTGAAATGCAGCGATCTGCCCGCTTTTTCATCTATCTCGATTTTGGCCCCCTTGTCCAGGCGCCAGCCTTCGAGTCCCCGGTCGAAAGAACCGTTGGGCAGGATATTTTCGGGGGTGAAGACGCCGTTGACGATACGGAATTCGGAGTTGAGCGACGGCAGGGCCTCCGCTTCCTCCGGCATTTCATCCAGCAGGCAGCAGGGATCCCCCACGTGGCAGACTTCGACGATGACCCGCAATTTGTGCCGACGGAGAATATCGACGACTTCCCGCAGACGTTTTTTGTAGCGTTCCCCGAAATGCCAGGGGCGGCCGAATTTCCAGTCCTGAAGATACACCGTGTTGTATCCCGCCTTTTCCGCCCGTTCGGCAACGGCCTTGATTTTGGGGACCGAGGCATCCACCAGCAGATTGGTGCCGAGATAAAACCCCCGTTCCGGAAAGCGTTCCGCCCCATGAAGCAGGAACACGCCGAAAAAGACAACCAGTAAGATCCGGTATTTTTTCATTTTTGAATCCATCCTGTCCTCGAAGAGATCCTCTTTGTCCGCGAGGCGTTTTCTCCGTTCCGCCCCGGCTGTATCATCTATGGCAAGTTACTTGTACGGCGGAGGATCCAAAGCCCATGCCACATCCTTCCATGCCATTCCGGCTCCCCGCCTGGGATATTCTTTCAAGGTCCCGATATGTCCGTCATGAAAAGCCACATTGAAAGCTCCCGAATGTCTCAGTCCGACGCTTTGCTCATACGGGCGTGCATATGCCATCTCGCCGTATATCGCGGCTCCGCTGGCGTAAAAGGTCTTGTCCATGAGATTGTAGGCTTCGGAGGGATGATAAACGCTGAAAGCCTTTTTCCAGCGTACAGGACCGCTGCTCCTGGGCTCGTGGGAATTCCACCAGTTCGCCCCGTAATGAGTCCCTTTCCAGGTATTCCAGATTTTTTTGTTTTCGGTGGTTCCGGTAATGCTCGGAACGAAACCCGTTTTCTCCGACGGGCACTGCAGGATCCCCAGCGGTTTGCCGTTATTCAGCTGTCCCTGTACGTCCCCGCCGGGATAAGGGATCAGCTTCATATAAACAAAAAGTTCCTGCCAATAATATAAAGTCCGATTGAAACTGGTCACAAAGAAATTCGGTTCTCCCTGGCAGATATAGTCATCGCAGGCTGCACCGTAGTTGAAGGAAGCCAGCGATAAATTTTTCATATTGGATACACATTGAGCGGCGTTTGCCCGTTCCCGGGCCTGCTGCAGCGCGGGCATGAGCATCGCCGCCAGAATGGCGATGATGGCGATCACGACGAGGAGCTCGATCAGCGTGAAACGGCGGAATCGCCTGCCGGAAACACGTCTTTTGTTTGGGGTGAGATGGTTGTTCATAGGTCACAGTCTTTCCTGTTGAGGGTGTCGCTCCCATTCCGGGTGAAAAAGCATTTCGGGATAAAGAGTCGCCTTTCACTCTTTCCCCGACTTCGGCAAAACGGCGTCAACCAGTTCGATGTTCCGCAGCTTGAGGTTCATCTTTCTGCCGTCGCCGTGGGAACCGATGAAGAAAACAAGCCGGCTGATCCGGGCATCGGGGTCCGCCTTGATCATCTCTGACTCCCACTTCATCTTCGGCACGGAGACGCCGGGCGAGAAAAGCCGGGTCTCGGGCGAAGACTTGAGCGGGGTCCTCCACCGCTGGAAGCTCAGGATGTTCCGCTTCTTCGCATCCTGCGCCCGGAAGAAGAACGCGTCGGTCGTCTTTTCTTCACTGCTCCACGCGTCGAACGAAATACGCCTGCCGTCCAGCTTGAACGGCTTGACGGCGATCTCGACGGAGACGTAAGTCACGGACTTGCCCCGGCTCGCGGCGGAAATATCCAGCACGCCGTTTTCCGCTTTCACGGAAACATCCGGGAGCTCTTTTCCCCAGTCCAGCTTCACCGATTCCGGCGAACCGTCCCAGAGTTTCTCCCCCGCGCCCGGCATCGCGGACGGCTTCGGCGAAACGGCGCCGACGAGTTCGATGTTCCGCAGTTTGAGGTTCATCTTTTTGCCGTCGCCGCGCGAACCGATGAAGAAGACAAGCCGGCTGATTTCCGCATCGGGACTTGCCTTGATCATCTTGGACTCCCACATCATCTCCGGCACGGAGACGCCGGGCGAGAAAAGCCGGGTCTCGGGCGAAGACTTGAGCGGAGTCCTCCACCGCTGGAAGCTCAGGATGTTCCGCTTCTTCGCATCCTGAGCCCGGAAGAAGAACGCGTCGGTCGTCTTTTCTTCACTGCTCCACGCGTCGAACGAAATCCGCCTGCCGTCCAGCTTGAACGGCTTGACGGCGATCTCGACGGCGACGTAAGTCACCGACTTGCCCCGGCTCGCGGCGGAAATATCCAGCACGCCGTTTTCCGCTTTCACGGAAACATCCGGGAGCTCTTTTCCCCAAACGAGCTTCACCGAAGCCGGCGAACCGTCCCAGAGTTTCTCCCCCGCGCACAGACACGCGGACAGTCCGGCCGCGCAAAGCACGGTCCACAGCAGTTTTTTCATAAAGCCTCCTGCTTCCCCTTTCCCGGATTTGAAAAAAATTTTTCCGACGTTATATTATCTGAGGTAAATGTACACGGGAAGAGAATAATATTCAAGGTGTTTCAATCGGAATAACTTTTCCGTTCCGGCCATTTTGTTTTCAAAAACGGACATGAGCAAAAAAATCCGAAAAGCCGTCCGAGCCGACGATCGGGAGTCCTGTGATCTTCACGGCGGGACTCCGAATATCAAAATGATATTCTCCCGTTCCCGCCCGCTTTCGGAGGCGCAGACATATCCGGTTTTCACGCACAGGATCTCCGAATCGGTCCGGCAGGGGAGTTTCTGGCTGAAACATGTCCGGTATCCCTATTTCGCCCTGGAGCTGATCCTGAGCGGCGAGATGGAATACCTGGACGAAGAGCAGCTCCGGATCGCCGGTCCGGGAACGCTGTATCTCATCCCGCCGGGGACCACGACCCGTTTCACCCCCCACAGGGGGCGGGATGTGCGGAAACTGTGCGCGATCTTGACCGGGGGAAATCTGAGAGGGATCCTTCTGACGCTGAAACTGTCGAACAGCCGCATGGTGACGCTCGCCCGGCCGGAAGTCATGGAGAAGAAAATGCGGGAGCTGGAAAACGCCATCGCCGCACCGGGTGCCGAAAATTCGGAGCGGACCTATCATTTTCTTCTGGGACTCTCCGAAGAAATCGGGGAGAAAAAAACTGCGCTGACGCCGCTCGAACGGGCGGTCTCCCTGCTGGAAGCCGGCTTTCAGGAAGATCTGAGGATCCCGGATATCGCCGCCAAAGCGGGCATCAGCGAGAGGACCATGCGGAGACTGTTCGAGTCCGAACTGCACTGCACTCCGCTGGAATACCTGAATTCCATCCGGCTGAAATTCGCCGCCGGGAAACTGCGGCAAACCGGTCTCCGGGTCAAGGAGATCGCGCTGATGAGCGGGTTTCTTTCCTCCGCCCGCTTCTGCACGGTGTTCCGTGAAAAATACCGTCTCTCTCCCGGTGAGTTCAGAGAAAGACGCGACTCTTGAAAACAGCGGGGGCGGGCTTCATGCGCGCCCGGCGTTCCGGCCCGGCGTGAAAATTCTGATGAAGGCGCAGGGATTTTTTCTCAGCGCCGCGCGGACCGTTTCGGCGAGGAGCCGCGCGCGGTAACACTCGCAGCGCGCTTCACCCACGGGGCCGGAGGTGACGCCTCCGGCCTTCTCCAGAAGGTCGATGGCCGCTTCGTAATTCCGCGACAGTCCCGGCATGTGGGGGTAGATCGGCGTCGAGATCACCCGTCCCCCGGCGTCGATGACGCTGGTCGGGAAACGGAGGGCGCAGACCGTCGGCGCGCCGCCGGTATTTTCCAGATAGTGCATGGTGGTGTTGCTCCTGCGGGGAGCGCCGAGCATCAGGATCCTGCCGTCGAGCGCGATCAGCCGCTCGAAGGGCGAACCGTATCCCGCAGTGACCTCGCAGCGCTCATGGCCCCGGATCAACTCATCTCCCCGGGGACCGAAGACCGTCATGGAATGGGTGGGCGAGAGCGACCTTGCCGCCCCCGGATACCGGCGGAAAACCTCTGTCAGATATCCGCAGTCCGAAGGGGTGTTCCGGACATCGAAGCAGACGTTCCGCGAGGCGAGCATGTACTCGCTGCCGCTCTGGAATCCCGGCATCATCAGCGTTCCCTCCGGTCCGAGGACTTCCAGCAGAGCGTCGAGGATCATCTCCGCTCCGCCCTCCACCGGCCCCAAAGCCCGCAGGGAGGAGTGCACGAGCAGAATATCGCCGCGGCCGATCCCGAGAGCGCCGATCTGACGCATAAAAGTTTCTCTGACAAGCATTGTTCCGGTCCTCGAAATACTCCGCTTTTCTCGAAAAGGATGGGGGTTCGGGGGAAGGAAAAACCTCTTTTCACGGGAAAAGAGGTTTTTCCTTCCCCCGAGACTCTCCCCTCCCCTTTTCAGGAAAGGCCGAGGATCCTTTGCGCGTTGCGGAAGAGGATCTTGTCCTTGTCCGCCTGGGGGATATCGAGGGCCTGGATGACTTCGATGGCGAAGCGCATCTGCATGGGGCCCTGAAGGGGGGCGTCGGTGCCGAAGACGATGTGGTCGGCTCCGGCGAGGCGGTACATTTTTTCCATGACGCCGGGGTAGACGTACATGAGGAAATGGGCGGTATCGACGTAGACGTTGTCCCCGGCGATCTCCATGACGTCCTCGAGGGAGTCCATGTTGGGGAAGTAGGGGTAATGGCCGTTCTGGTAGATGCCCGCCATGTGGGCGAGGACGAATTTGGTCCCGGGGTGATGCGCGGCGATCTCGGCCACGGTGCGGGCGGGGGAGAATCCCGTGCCGGGCATGCACGACACGTGAAAGAGCATGGCGGGCGTCTTGTCCGCGACGGCTTCGACCTTGTCGCGCCAGCTTTTCGTGCTCAGGACGTACCCGTGATAGTCCGGGTGGATCTTGACCCCGCGGAACTTGTCATTGGTCTTGAGAAGGCTCAGGTCTTCCTCCGACTCGGGGAAGACGGGACTGTAGACCACGTAGCCCAGGAGTTTTTCGGTCGCTTTGAGGGCGGCGTCCAGCTCTCTGTTGCCCTCGCGCACGTCGTACATGATGGCGCGGGAGGCGGAGACGCAGAGATAGTCCACACCGGATCTGCGGCAGTAGTCTTCGAGAGCGGGGGCGTCCGCCTGCCAGAAGGGGGCGAAATTGATGTTGCCCAGGTGTCCGTGGATGTCGATGATCATCATTTCACCTCGAGGATGTTGATTTGGCGTCCGAAGGAGGAAAGCTGTTCGGCGGGAGCGCCGGCGCGGACGATGAGGCCGTCCTCCCAGCGGAAGCCCATGCCGTTGCGGTGCAGGAAGATGTCGCCCATGAAGGTCATGTTCTCCTCAAGCACATACGTCGACGACGTTTCGAGGAAGGGGTATTCGCACTCCATCTGGCCGCAGCCGTGGGCGGGACCGTACAGGATGGCGTCGCCGTATCCCTGAGCGCGGATGAAGCCGTGGACCTTTTTGGCCGCCTCGGCGGCGGGGGTCCCGGCGCGCATGACGTCGAAGGTCATGTTGAGGGCGTCGAGGCCGACTTGCATGAACTTGCGGATCTCCTCCGGGCAGCGGCCGAGGACCACGGGGCGGCCGATGCTGGTGCTGTAGCCGCACAGCTTGGCGCCGATGCTGAAGTGGATGATCTCGCCCTCCTTGACCCGGCGCAGGGAGGGACGGCTGATGGCCTGATCGGAGTTGGGTCCGGAGCAGCACCACACGGGGTAGCCCGTGGCCTCGGCTCCGGCGGCCAGCATGGCGGCCGTGGCGATGCCGCAGAGTGCGGACTCGGTCATGCCGGGGCGGATGTGCTCCAATATGGCGGCGAACCCGGTCTCGGAGATCTTGGCGCAGCGGCGCAGACACTCCCGTTCCAGCGGGCTCTTCTTTATGGTGACGGGCCGCAGGAGCGCGTCGGCGTTGACGATGTTATCCATGCCGCCTAGCGCGGAGGCGATGTTGGCCATGATGGTGTGGGGGAACATGTGGAACCCGGTGATGCCCAGTTTCTTCACGCCGAAGCGGGAGAGGATGGCCTTCCAGTCGGGATGGGCGGAGCCGGGGTAGTCGGGCTGGGAGGACTCGCGGAAGTCCATGGTCTGGATGACGGTGGGGATCCGGGTGCGGGCCGAGGCGTAAGTGAGGGACTCGGGGCCGATGATGAGGGCCGCGTCGCCCTCCCGCGGGATCAGGACCCCCGCGGTCTCGAAGCTGGGCCAGTAGTCCGAAAAGTAGCGCACGCCGGCGGGTTCGGACTCGGTGGAGAAGACGAGGAAGGCGTCCAGCCCGGTCCCTTCCAGCGCGGCCCGGGCCCGGGCGATGCGGTCGTCAAACTCCTGCTGAGGAAAAGAAAATTCGGTATCCATGATCGCAATGTTCCTTATTTTTGTCTTCCCGCCGGGTCTCCCCGCCGGAACGGTTGAAAAACATTTTTCGTCTGTGTATATTATATCACGCGAAAAATAGACCGCAAATGTCTGATCCGACAAAAAAGATGTCAAATTCGTTCAATCTGCGCATCGAGATCGTGGGCGGGAGATACTGCACGGGCATTCCCCGGTGGAATTTCAGCCACGTGAGCGTTCCCACCTGGCGCTTCTACTGGAACCCGGAGCCGGGGGCGTGGATCCGCTCCCGGGGGGTCACGACGAAACTGGTGCCGGAGATCGCGGTGCTGATCCCGCCGAACACGCCCTTCTCCACCGGGTCGGTGAAGCCCTTCGACCATCTTTTCGCCCACTTCACACTGCCCGAGGGCTGTCAGGCCGTCGAGAACCGCGTCACGATCCTCGACGCCCGGGAGATCCTGCCTCCCGGCATCGCCGGACGGCTGGAGACCTTTTCGGGGAATCAGCTCAGAGCGGCCCTCTGCGCCGTCGTTTACGCGGCCTTTTCCCTGCTGCCGGAGGACTTCGTCGTCTACGGCCGGGCGGTCCCCGATTTCTCCCTTTTCCGCCGGGCGACGAAACTTCTTGACGGCGACCCCGCCTGCGCCTCGAGCTGTACGGAGCTTGCGGCGAAATGCGGCACCACGGTCAGCACGCTCCACCGCCAGTTCATCAAGGCCGCGGGCGTGCCGGTCAGGACCTGGCTCCTCAACCGCCGGATGGAGAATGCCTCCCGCATGCTGCTGTACGAAAACCTCTCCATCAAGGAGACCGCCGACAGACTGGGCTATGCGGACCGCTATCACTTCTCGAAGGTCTTCAAAAAGTACTTCGGCACCTCCCCCGCGCTCTTCCGGCGGAGCGGCGGGCTCCCCCTGCCGTGAGGAAGGGCCCGGCGGGGGCGGCGGTCAGCTCAGATATGCCTTTTCCCGCTCCATGGCCGCCCGGATCACGGGGAGATAGGATTTCTCCAGGTGATAGTTGCAGAGGCAGTAATTGCTGCTGAAGACCCCCAGCTCCACCATCAGCTGTTTCTGTCCGGCCAGCCAGCAGGTGATGTCTTTGCCGCCGAAGATGTCGTACATGAAATCGTTCATCCGGGTCTGGAGGGCCCGGGCCTCGTCGAGCTTCCCGGCCCGGGCGAGCTCGAAGATCTCCCTGGCCATCTTGCCGTTGAAGCATCCGCCGCCGATGGTCATGCCGTCGTAGCCCGCAAGAGCCGCCCCCACGCAGTTGAATTCGTTGCCGCTGTAGACGAAGAAATCCGTTTTCCCCTTCAGGGCGTCCCGGGCACCGAGGATGATCCCGGTGTCCCGTTCCGTACAGCAGGAGTCCTTGAGCATGATGATGTTGTCGATCTCGGCAAGTTTCGCCACCGTCTCGGGCATCAGATTCACGGAGGCCTTCGCGCCGCGGTAGTAGATCCCCACGGCCAGCGGCGTGGCTTTGGCCGTCTTGCTGTAGAGGTCGTAGAGGTAGTCCTGATCGTAATGGATCGCCACGCTGGGCGCGGCCATGACGGCCATGTCGACCCCGGCGTCGGCGCCGCGTTTGAGATTGTCCAGCAGGCGCGGCAGGCTGTTGTCGGTGATCTGCAGAGCGACTTTCATCCGTCCCGCGGCGGCCTCGACGGTCAGTTTGGCCAGTTCGGCAATGACGCCGTCGGCAAGATAGGGCCCCTCGCCGCAGGTGCCGGCGATGAAGACGCCCCTGATCCCGAGTCTGGCGTGGTGATCGGCCAGTTTGAAGATCGCCTCCCGGTCGAGTTTGCCGTCGGCGGTGAAAGGCGTGGGAGCCGCCGACCAGACCGTGCTCATGAAACTTGTGTCGAACATAAAAAGATCCTCGTTTGAAAATGCCGGACCGGTCCGGTCCGGAAGTTCTCCGCGTTCCCGGGCCCCCCGGAGACGGAAAGAACGTCGTGGAGAAAACATAGTCCGAAACCGCCGCAAATTCAAGTGCCGAAAAGGAGCAAAAGGACAAAAAAACGGGGCGCCGTCCCGAAAGGGAGACCCGCGCGCGTTTTTTGCATAAAAATTCGCCCTTTTTGAAGATGAAAAATCGGTCGGACCGGGTATATTAAAGGAAGAGGGAAAACACCGATGACTTTTTCGCGCCCCCGCGGGAGACAGGGGCCGACGGAACGAAAGGAGAAAAAGGGAAATGCTGTACTTCGACGAAGATTCCGATGCCCGGTTCTTCATGCCTGAGGCGGGGACCATCACGACGGACGACTTCGACGCCATGCTGGCCAATCTCGCCCGGACGCAGATCGGGTGCCTTATCGTGGGCGTCAACGGCCAGATGTCCAATTTCAGGAGCAAGTTCGTCGAGAGCCTTCTCGACAAATTCGATCCCGCCCTCGGCATCACCCAGCCCGTCATGCGCGGCGACCGGGAGAAATGGAACTTCCGCCGCTTCGCCAATCTGGCCGCGCTGGAGTCTCAGGGCATCGACAGCAACGCCTATCTGCTGGAGGGGGCCCGCAAACTGGGCCGCGAGGCGTGGATCGACGTGCGCATGAACGACATCCACGACGGCCACAACGAAGACTGCCCCACCCACGCCCCCCTGTGGCGGGAGCACCCCGAATTGCGCATCCCCGGCGGTCTGCCCGGCGCCAACGGCTACGATTTCTCACAGCAGACGATCCGGGACATGATGGTGAACTACATCGCCGAAGCCAGTGAAAAATACAAGCCCGACAACGTGCTTCTCGACTGGATGCGCTGGCCCGCCTTCCTGCCCCGGGGGCGGGAGAAAGAACTTTCGGGTCTGCTCACGGATGTGGTAAGACGTGTGCGCGAGCGCGTCGGTCACCCCGTGGCGTGCAAAGTCCCCATCACCCCCGAAACGGCGCTGGGGATCGGGCTGGATGTGGAAGAGTGGGTGCGCGAGGGGCTCATTTCGCACCTCTTC
>JAFSTC010000087.1 GCA_017450705.1 Lentisphaeria bacterium
CGCAAGATGGACCTGGCAAAAACAGCGGCGCCGGATTGGTGATGCATTGCAAAAATGGCGGGACTGACGATTTCGAGGGGCGTACCCTTCTGCGGTACACCCCGAGGAAGCGGCTGTTTCGCGCTTTTGCAAGGCGCGCCAAGACAAGTCGGGGATTTTGACTGGGCCATCAATACCCGTATGGTGACGGTGAAGCCGCTGCGGTCTTATTTGCCGTGCGGCCGGGCGACGGCGGACGCACGGATCCCGGCGGATCGGTTCTTCGAAGGCGGATAAAAATCCGCTTTTCGAATGAAAAAATCCGCTTTTCGGACAAAGAAATCCGCTTTTCGGACAAAATAAATCTGCTTTTCATGTTTTTGCGCTTGACAATCCCCGACTTGCGTTATAAATTACCGCCGATATGAGATCGGATGCGGCCGCGGCGAACCGGCCGCGAGTGATCGGACGGGATTTCATTGCAACCGCAATCTTGCATAAAAAGGAGTGTCGGAATGGATCGGAAACACAACACATCTTCGTCGGCAAAGGGTTTCACGCTTATCGAGCTCCTTGTCGTCATCGCCATCATCGCCATACTGGCCGCCATGCTGATGCCGGCGCTGCAGAAAGCGCGCAAAAGGGCCAGCAGCATGACCTGTCTCTCCAACATGAGCACCATCGGCAAGGCCCAGGCGATGTATTCCGACGCGAACGAGGATTGGATCGTCGCGACCAAGACCGGATCGACGGCCAGTTTTTCCGATGCGACACATCCGGCGCTGCGCGCATGGTTTGTCAAACTCATCCCCTACGGCGTCATTGTCGTAAAAGAGACCAAGACCGGATACGTCAACTTTTTGAAGACCCGCGGGACCGTGGCCTGTCCCAACGAACCCGGCAAATTTTACGGCGACAGCGGTGTGACTTCCGGATATTATTACACGTTCTGCCACTATCTCGCCAACGGTTATCTCTCCGGCGCGAACTGCTCTGCCCTTTCGATCAACTTCAAGATGCATAAGGTCCGGGCGGCCAAGCTGCCGTCGAAGGCGTATTTTGCGGGAGACTCCAAACAGCGTGCGTATCCGGCCTACCGGACGAACCTTTCTCTCGGCTTCCGCGACAACGGCGTCGATGACCGTGTGAACGCCGGTTCCGAATATCCCCTGGCCGGCGGAGGAGACTGCAACATGGCCTTCATGGACGGCCACGCCGGAACTCTGAAACTCGACGAGGCCAGAAGCCTTGGAGGCGCCACCGGTCCGCAGGTCGGTCAGAGAGGCGTCAACACCGATGACCTCGGCGTCGATTTCTAAGAACCGCCGGGACGTTTTGCGCCGGTCGTCCGGCAGAAGATCGATCGGAAACGGGAAATGTCGGGATCGAAACCATTCCTGATGATCCCGAAGTCGGTTTCTTTGAAGAAATTCCCATAAAAAGAGGTGATCGCAATGAAATCGAGGAAATACTGTCTTTGGGTGTTCCTGTTCGCATTCTGCTGGATGTTCCCGTGCATTTCTGCAGACAAGGATCTGCTTGGTACGCTCAAACCCGTTTCCGCAGACGCAGTCGCAAAACTGAGAAAAGCCGGATGGCAGATCGATGACTCGACGGAGATACCCTTCGGCTGGTACATCGGCAAAAGCGGCGTCAAAAAACCCGAATACAAAGTCATCAAATCGGGAAACGCCAAAACGCAGATATTCATTCGGGGCGGATTTGCGGTGGATGCCACCGTCATCAAGCAGGATCCGTCTCATGAGCTGGCTTTGCTGGAATTCAACGGCAAGGGCATTTGCGAAGGCGCGAATTTCATCTTTCATCTTGTCCTGATCGATCCCAAAGGCAAAACGCTCGGCAATGCCTCATCCGCATTCCGGATGACCCGCGACTGGAAGCCGTATGTTTTGAAGCTTCGTATTCCCAAGCGTCCCGACGGCATAAAAACGAAGATCACGCCCGGGTTCTATTCTCCGGAGGGCGTGTACATGGAAAATGTAAGGATCAAAACCGTTCCCGCGACGGACTCGGCGCAGCAGATACCTCAAAAAAAAAACGCAATTCTTGACTTCGATTTCACCCATGTCGAGGGAAAAACCGAAATTCAGGACCGTACCGGGAATTACACGCTTTACTCCGATTGCGGAAAATTGAAGGAGGAGCATCACGCTCTGCGGGTATCGCAGGGAGCCCGCTTCCGCATTCCGTGCAAAGACGATGCCTTCGGCGAAAAGTTCACGATCAGCGCGTGGATATTGAAGGCTTCTCTCGGGGGGATCTTCCACACGCCAATCCTCTCCAGAGGCTGGCAGAAACCGATCATATTTCTCGGTCCGGTCAAAGGCCAGTTCGATTTTGCGTTTTACGTGGATGTCAGACTTCCGGCTTTTGCCACAGGGAACGGCGGCGGACTGCTGACCGACGGCTACTACTACAATATGAACATCAAGTACCTCAAACCGGAGTATCTCAAGGCCAAAAACAATTTCCCCCTCGAACTCAATACGTGGCAGCAGGTCACGGCTGTGTATGATTCCGGTGCCGTCAGAGTCTATCTGAACGGGGCCCAGGTCGGAGAAAATCCGAATCGGTCCGACAAAAAACTGCTTACGTCCGGCTTGGATCTTTACCTCGGCGCTCATCGCGTCAAGGGAGAGAGAGACAATAAAATCACCGCGGAGATGCTGATCAAGTCGATCCGGGTGGTCGGACGTGCCCTTTCCGCCGAAGAGATCGCGGCGGACTTTGCGGAAGAGAAGAAACTCATGCCTTTCGGCGAAAGTTTTCCGGATCTCATACGGACAAGGGCCTATTTCCCGGAGGATATGATGGCGCTGGATCCCGCCATGAAAAACAGACTGCGGCAGACTGCGGCTTTCAAAAAAAAACTGCCGTCCGATCCCTTCGCCGGGAAAAAGAATATTTCGACCCGCCTGGAATCGTCTCCCGGAAAAGGGCTCAGGCTCTATATTGACGGCAACGTCGAAGCGCCGGTCAACGGGCACGGCCACATCAACGACAACGACCATCGGCTTGGTGAATTCGTTTCCGATTTCGCCGCCGCGGGGGTCGACCTGGCGGGATTGGGAAATCCCGGCGTCTGGGTCGGGATCGGCAAGTACGACTGGAAAGAGCTCGACCGCCGTCTGGCGCTGTATATCAAAAACAATCCCCGCTGCAAGATCGATATTACGCTCGGCACGAGTCCGCCGAGCTGGTACCGCCGGCAATTTCCCGAAGAGCAGGAGGAGTATTATGTCAACTGGCAAAGACCGGAAAAGAAACGCTGGACCGGTCACGGGGGGTTGCTCGGCTCCGACCGTTACCTGAAGGATTCCGTCCGCATGATCGAAGATATCGTGCGGCACATCGAGAACGGACCCTACGCCGCCCATGTCTACGGCTATCTCGTCACCGGCGGCGATGCCGGAGAATGGTACTGGCCGGGACAGTTTGCGGGCGGGGGTTCCGCGACGGGATACTCCGTTCCGACGCGGAAAGCTTTCCGCGACTGGGTGCGTCAACATTACAACAACGATGTATCCGCCTTGCGGAAGGCGTGGAACGATCCGCAGCTGGATTTCGACAAGGTGGAGCTCCCGCTTCCGAAAGAGCGTTTCGCCTCCGAAAATCTTTTCTTCCGCGACCCGGTCAAAGCGGCGGCGGTCATAGACTGCCGGAAGTTTTATCAGGAACGGACCGCCATGAATGCGATCTCCTATATCAAGGCCATCAGACGTGCCGCTCCCGGCAAACAGATCACGACTTACTACGGCTATCCCATGCTTTATGCGGGAAATCCCGCGCTGGCATTCAGCGGACTTCAAACGGTCAGCGACATTCTGAAATGCCCGGAACTGAACTGGATCGCCACCCCCATCGATTACAACCAGCGGCGGGGCGGAGACGCCGGTGCGAACATCGCCGGGTATATCGGCAGCGCCAAACTTCACGGCAAAGGGATATGGCGGGAAGAAGATATACGCACCCATCTTTTCGAACGTCTGACATCCGGCCGGACCGGCAGTCTGCGCGAGACCTGTGAGGTGCTCCGGCGCGCTTATGCATACACCATCGCCGACGATTACGGCTTCTGGTATATCTGTCAGTGCGGACTTCACGGGTATCATCAGAATGAGGTCATGGAAGATGCCGCGCGGATGAAAAAGATCGCCGATGAAGCCGCCCGAACGGACCGCCGGGATATTTCGGAAGTCGCCATCGTGTTCGACGAGAAGGATTCCCTGAACTTTCTGGCGCCCAAGACCAGCGGCAACGATTTTGTTTCCGAATGCATTTACTGCGTTTTCCGCAAGCTTCACCGTATGGGTGCGCCGTTCAAACTCTATTTTATCGACGACCTTTCCGATCCGAAGATGCCGGATTACAAGCTGTATATCTTCCTGAACCAGTGGTCGGCCAATGCGGAACAGATCTCGGCGATCCACCGGAAACTCGCCAAAAATCACGCCACGGCATTCTGGTGCTATGCGCCGGGGTACCTGGACGGGAAACGCTTCAGTACGGACAACATGAAAAAACTGACGGGATTCGACTTTCTGGAGGAACGCGCCATGCGTCATCTTTCGACGACATTCGATCCGGCCGGAAAGTTCGCCAAACTGCCGGCATTGGAAGCGCCCGCCGCCGGGCCCGTGTTCAGCGCAAAACCGGGAAAGGGCGTACAAATCGTCGGAAGATGCGGCAAATACAATACCGCGGCGATCCTGGACCTGCCGGATTTCCGTTCCGTGTGGTCGCTGCTTCCGCCGAACAGGGAAATGCTTACGGCGCTCTGTGAACTGGCGGGAGTCCACGTCTATTCGAGAGACGGCGCCACCCTGCTTGCCAATGATTCCTACGTAGCGATCCATTCCGCCGACACGAAACCGGTCGAGATCAAACTGCCGCGGAAAGGAAACGTGGTGGAATGTATTTCGCAAAAAGAATACGGTGCTGCGGACCGCATAAAATTTACGCCGGAATATGTCGGCCAGACTGCGATATTCAAAATCAAGTGACATAATAACTCGGGATCGGCCGGGAAACGTGCCGTTTCGCCGCATTTCAACGATTTGGGATTTTTCCGACCGTCCTGCTCTGAAAGGATCTGTATGAATTACGCGCTGTTTTTCGACAATCATACGCCGCCGCTGGTCCATGACGTCGGAAGCCGTTTCGACGCGGATCGTTTCACGGATGAACTGCTACGCTGTCATGTGGATCATCTGACGTTTCATGCCCGCTGCAATCAGGGATTTGCGTATTACGACACGAAAATCGGGATCCGGCATCCCGGACTTCAGCCGGGTCGGGATCTCTTCGGAGAATTGGCCGACGCCTGCGAAAAGAAAAATATTTCGCTGGTCGCCTATCTGAACGGCGGTCTCAGTCATGCCGAAGGTCAGCGCCACCGCGATTGGCTCACGATCGACTGCGAGGGCCGGATCTACCATAAGATAGGCGGCGCCGGTTTTTCTTCGCCCTTCTTCCGGATGATGTGCCGGAATTCCCCGTACCGCGATCACCTGATCGACATGATCTCCGAGATCGCTTCACGCTATCCCGTCAGGGGATTTTTCATAGATTGTCTTATCCCGGCGGCGTGTATCTGCCCGATCTGCGTGGAACTGATGAAAAAGGAGGGCGTCGACTGGCGGGATCCGGCCGCGGTCAAGGAATTTGCACGCCGTTCCGTACTGCGTCTCTGCCGCGATATCGATTCGGCCGTCCGGCAGAAAATCGCGTCGCCCGTCATGTATTTCAACGGTCCGGCGTACGGGACCATGAAGGGTCTGGATACCTATTTCGACTGTGAATGTCTGCCCACTGCCGGCTGGGGATATGAATTTTTGCCGGCGGCGGCGCACTATGTGCACGCGCTTCGCCGTTCCGGCGTGGAAGTCCTCAACATGACCGGCCGTTTTTACGACTGGGGCGACTTCGGAAGTCTGCGTTCCGCTCCGTCCCTGGAATACGATCTGGCATACGGTCTTGCGCATGGTCTGAGGCCGAATATCGGCGGACATTTCCATCCGCGCGGCGATCTCGATCAGCCCGTGTTCGATCGCATCGCCGAGGTTTATCACAAACTTCAGCGCTGCGATGCGTATTACCGCGATGCGCAGAATCTCGCCGATGCCGCGCTGGTCTGTCAGGAAAGCGAACTTCACGATCTTCCCGCCGTCACGGCCGCGATCCGCATGCTGGAGGAGCTGAAGATCCAGTTCGACGTGGTCTGCGATTCCGATGATCCCGATTTTTCCGCGTACCGTCTGATTATCGTTCCGGAACACGTTTCCCTGTCCGACGACCTCAAAAAAGCCATTCGGCGCGCAGCCGCTTCCGGATCGTCGATTTTTGCCTGCGGCCGCAACGGAGCGGAGGCTTTCTGTCGGGAACTCGGCGTCGAGTCTGCGGAGCCCGCGGATTTCACGCCCGTCTATATCCAGCCCGATCAAAAATATGCCGATCGGCTGCCGGAGATGCCTCTTTCGCTTTACGCGGAGGCATTTCAGGCGGAACCTTCCGTCTCCGGCCGTCCCTCCGGCACCTTGATCCGGCCGTTCAATTCATACGGATGGGACGGCATTGCGGACAATACGTACAATCCCCCGGAGAGATCGGCGTCCATGCCGCTTCTGATCGAAGGGCCCTCCGGCATTTATTTCGCCGGAGACTTCTTCACCGGGTATTCCATACGCTTTGCCATGCATCTGCGCAATCTCTTTTCCAACATGCTGAAAAAAACATTGCTGCCGAAGCCCGTTCTCGAAAATATCTCTCTCCCGTCATTCGTCCGTTGTTCCGTAACTGTCCAGAAGACGGAAAAACGCACCATGGTCCATCTGATATCCTTCATCCCGGAACGCAGGATGGCTGCGAACGTCGTCGAGGAGGGGATCTCCGTCGTCGACGGCACTTTCCGTCTGCGCTGTCCCGGCGTACCCGGAAAAGTTTATCTTGCCCCGGAAGGCAGGACGGTCCCGTTCGAAATGGAAGAGGGATATGCGGCGGTGACGCTGCCGCATTTCAAGGGGAGCGCGCTTCTGGTGTTCGAAAATCCGAGCTGATTTTCAAGTTTTTGCGCTTGACAACCCCCTGCCCGGGGTATAAATTACGCACGATGCGAGTCAGGAGACCGACGGTCCACCGAAAACAACGGAGAAAAATAGAAAAAATGACTTTCAAGATCGTTTCCGCGTCATTGCTGCTTTGCGCCGCTTTCGTCTGCGTCGGCGAAAGTTTCGAAAAACTCGTTCCCCTGAAGGAAGACCGCAAAACTTCGCTGACCAAAGACGGTTGGACCCTCGGTGAAAAATGCGCCCTGCCCTACGGCTGGTACATCGGCAAATTCGGTGCAAAAAATCCGGAATACAGGGTCGCCGGATCCCCGGATCCCAAGCAGGGGCAATGCATCTTCATCCGCGGCGGCTTCACCGTGGACGCCACGCTGGTCAAGCAGCAGGCGGATCACGAATATGTGGTCATGGAGTTCTCCGCCAAAGCGGAAAACAAAAATGCCTATATCGTGCTTTTCGCCTATTTGATGGATAAAAAAGGCAAGAACCTGGGTCAGCGCGGTTACAGCAAGGCCATCGGGACGACGTGGGCAAGACATCAGTTGAAGTTGAAGATGCCGAAGCGTCCGCCGGGCGTGGAGACCCGGATCACACCGGGGTTCTATTCGCAGCAGGGAATATATCTGGATGATGTGACATTCCGTTCGGCATCGGAGAAAGAATTTTCAATTCCTCCCGTGCCGCAAAAAAAAAATGCACTGATGGACTTTGAGTTTTCCGGGGTCGGCGGCAAAAGCGAATTTGCCGACAGGACCGGAAACTTCACCGTCTATTCGGATTGCGGGAAATTCGTATCTCAGCACAACGCGCTCCGGGTCGCCCAGGGAGCGCGTTTCCGCATCCCCTGCAAAGACGGCGCTTTCGGCGAGACCTTCACCATCAGCTGCTGGATCAGCAAAGCTTCTCTCGGCGGCCTTTTTCACACGCCGATCCTTTCCCGGGGCTGGCAGAAACCGGGATCCTATCTGAGCCCCGTCCCGGGGGAATTCGATTTTGCGTTTTATGTGGATATCCAGCTGCCCGGATTTGCCGCGGGCAGCCGCGACGCCCTGCAGACCAAGGGGCATTATTACAACATGAACATCGGTTATCTTTCACCCGATTATCTGCTGATCGACACGAACAAACCGCTGGAACTCAACCGCTGGCAGCAGGTGACCGCCGTTTACGACCGCGGCGCCGTCGAAATGTACCTCAACGGCAAACTCATCGGCAAAAATGCCAGGAAAACCGAAAAAAAACTGATGACGTCGGGGCTCGATATGTATCTGGGCGCTTTCCGCTGCAAAAACGAACGGGACAACAAAGTCTCCGCGGAGATGCTGATAAAGTCCCTGCGCGTCGAAGGCCGGGCGCTTTCCGCACAGGAGGTCGCCGCAGATTTCGAGCGGGAGAAAAAGATCCTGCCTTTCGGCGATATTTATCCGGATCTGACCGAGATCAAGGATTACTATCCCGAAGATATGATGGAACTGGACCGGCCCATGAAAAACCGTCTCCGCCGGACCGCCGAATACAAGAAGGAACTGCCGGCCGATCCGTACAAGGGCAAAAAGAACATCACCACCCGTCTGGAAGCCTCTCCCCGGCGCGTCAGTCTGGTGATCGACGGCAAAGTCACCGCCAAAGTCAACGGACACGGACACGTTCAGGACAACGATCACCGTCTGGCGGAATTCGTTTCGGACTTTGCCGCCGCGGGGATCGATCTGGCGGGTTCCGGCGTGGGCCCCGTCTGGCAGGGCATCGGCAAATACGACTGGGAACGGATCGACCGCCGCCTGGAACTTTACATCAAAAACAACCCCCGCTGTCTGATCGACGTCACCATCGGGACGTCTCCGCCGCAATGGTACAGAAAACAGTTCCCGGAAGAACATGAAGTCTACCTTTACAAAGGCAAAAACGGCTGGGAAAGACGGCGCTGGACCGGACACGGCGGTTTTCTCGGGTCGGACCGTTATCTGCGGGACTGCAGCAAAATGGTGCGCGATATCGTCCGTCATATCGAAAACTCCCCCTATGCGTCCCACGTCTACGGCTATCTCGTTTCCGGCGGCGATGCCGGGGAGTGGTACTGGCCCGGACAATTCGCCGGCGGTCCCACCGGGTATTCCGTCCCGACGCGGAACGCGTTCCGCGACTGGCTCAGAAAGAAATACAAAAACGACGTACAGCTTCTGCGCCGCGCCTGGAAATCTCCAGACCTTACTTTCGATACGGTCGAGATCCCCATGCCCGAAGAACGCTACAAGTCCGAAAACTTTGCGTTCCGCGATCCGGAG
Source organism: Lentisphaeria bacterium (assembly GCA_017450705.1). Lineage (GTDB taxonomy): Bacteria > Verrucomicrobiota > Lentisphaeria > Victivallales > Victivallaceae > UBA1784. The sequence goes on from JAFSTC010000087.1 coordinate 9,350, forward strand.
AAGGCCGTTCCCGCAACGGACATGAGGCTCTTCATGCAGCACCGCAACATCCTCAACATCAGCACGATCATGAGAGGTGTCCGACAGGAGGCCCCCGGGAAACAGCTGACGACTTACTACGGTTATTCCCTGCATTATCTGGGGAATTCCCTGCTGGGGTTTTCGGGTCTGCAGACTGTTTCCGATATTCTCCGCAGTCCCGATATCGACTGGATCGCCACGCCCATCGATTATCAGCGCAGACGGGGCGGCGAACCCGGCGTCAATATCGCCGGATTCCTCGGCAGCACCTCACTGCACGGCAAAGGCATCTGGCGGGAGGAGGATCTGCGGACACATCTTTTTCCCCGTCTGACCTCCGGACGCACCGGCAGTCTGCGGGAAACCAATGAAGTCATCCGCCGCGCTTACGGTTATACCATCGCCGAGGATTACGGCATGTGGTATATCTGTCAGTTCGGTCTTCACGGATACCATCAGAACGGCATCATGGACGATTCCGCGAAAATGAAGAAAATCGCGGACAAGGCCGCGGCGGATCCCGGAAAGAATGTGGCGGAAACGGCTTTTATCTTTGACGAAAAAGATTCCGTCAATTACCTTTGCGCCTACCGTTTCGGCAATTTTTTCGACCAGTGCGGCTTCTATCTTTTCCGTACCGCCCACACGATGGGGGCTCCTTTCAGACTTTACTTTGCCGACGACATCGCCGATCCCCGGATGCCTGACTACAAACTCTATGTGTTCATGAACATGTGGTCCGTCACGCCGGAACAGAGAAAGGCGATCCACGCCAAACTGCGCAAAAACAATGCGGTGGCCTACTGGTGTTACGCCCCGGGGTACCTCGACGGAAAAACATTCAATATGAAAAACATGAAAGATCTGACGGGCTTCGAATTCAGGGAGGAGCGCGCAATAAAGAACCTCAAAGTCGATTTCCTGTCAGGCACACCGTTTGCCGAAGTTCCGGCATTGAGCGCGCTCCCCATTGCCCCCGTTTTTTCCGTCTGTCCCGCCCCCGGAACGCTGATCGTCGGCAAAGACGGTGCATACAACCTTGCGGCAATCAGGAAACATAACGGATTTACCTCAGTCTGGTCTCTGCTGCCGCCGAACCGTAAAATGCTGACGGCTCTGTGCCGTCTGGCAAAGGTCCATGTCTATACCGATCGCGACACGCTTCTTCTGGTCAACGACAAATATATCGCACTGCATCCGGCGGGAACGGATCCCGTGACGGTGACCTTGAGAGAGGAGGCGTCCGTCCGGGACATGCTTGCGGAAAAAGATCCGGGGCGGTGCAGATCTTTTGTGTTCAAACCGGAATACAAGGGACAGACGGCTATTTACGAACTGAAGAAATGAGGGGGACAGCCTGCCCTGCGGGAGACCGCAGGGGGACGGTCGGCATGCTGTCCGGTTCAAAATATCCCGCTTTTTTTGAAAAGGGATGGAGGCCCGGGGGAAGGGAAAACCAATCTTTTCACGAAAAGAGGAGTTTTATTCCGACGAAGATGATGGCGGCGCCGCCGGCGGGGAGGAGGAGCCATTCGGGGAGCGTCCGGCCGGGACGGCGGGTCAGGCGGCCCAGGCGGGCGCCCAGCTGGACGCCGGTGAAGGAGGCAAATCCGGTCACGATGCCCATGGCGAAGCAGGGGAGGAAAAACGTCTTGCCGGCGAAGGCCAGTCCGCCGCCGACGGCGAAGGCGTCGATGCTGGTCGCCACGCTGGAGACGAGAAGCATTTTCCAGCTGGAAAACGCGCCGTCTATCTCCGCGGAGGGACTGGCGTTCCGGGCCTTGACGCCTTCATAAATCATTTTGCCGCCGACGAGCAGGAGCAGAACGAAGGCGACGGCGTTGCCGGCGGAGGAGACGGCTTCGGTCAGGAACCCGGCGCAGAAAAATCCCGCCAGCGGCATGAAGAACTGGAAGCCGCCGAAAAAAAACGCCGCAAGACAGGCGTTTTTCAGCCGCTTGCGGCGGGGACAGGTCAGCGATCCGCCGACGGAGACGGAGAATGCATCCACGGACACGCCCAGCGCCGTCAGCAGAATCTCGAACAGATCCATCAGAAGAGCAGACTCATGATCGCCTTCTGGACGTGGAGCCGGTTCTCGGCCTCGTCGAAGACGATGGACCGGGGAGAATCCATGACGTCGGCGGAAACCTCTTCGCCCCGGTGCGCGGGCAGGCAGTGCAGGAATTTCGCATCCTTTTTCGCGGACTCGAACAGCCGGGAGTTCACCTGATAGGGCGTGAAGATCTTCATGCGCTCGGCGCGTTCCTCCTCGAATCCCATGCTGACCCAGACGTCGGTGTAGAAGTAATCGACGCCGGATGCGGCCTTGACGGGGTCTTTTTCCCAAAGGATGTTGGAAGCGCCGCCGATGAGTTTTTCATCGGGCTCCACGCCCTCGGGAGAGGAGATCACCAGTTCCATGCCGGTGAGCTTTGCGGCGAGGATGAGGGAGTTTGCGATGTTGCTGCGGCCGTCGCCGTAGAAGGCCAGACGGACGGAGCGGTCCACCCGGCCGCTGTATTCCTTGATCGTCAGCAGATCGGCGATGATCTGGCAGGGATGGAACTCGTCCGTGAGCGCGTTGATGACGGGAATGGTGGCGACGCGCGCCAGCTCCTCGACACCCGCGTGGGAGAAGGTGCGGATGACGATGCCGTGGAGATACCGGCTGAGGACATTGGCCGTGTCGGCGATGGTCTCGCCCCGGCCCACCTGCATTTTGGACTGATCCAGATACAGCGGACGCCCTCCCAGCTCGCCCACGCCCACCTCGAAGGAAACGCGGGTACGGGTGGAGGACTTGGCGAAAATGAGTCCGATGCTCTTGCCGGCCAGCGGGGTGTAGCTCACCTCTCCGCGCTCGCGCTTGAGTTTGGTGGCCAGTTCGAAGATATTTTCCAGGTCATCACGGGAGATGTCCCTGAGTGTCAAAAGATCTTTTTTCATTTTTGAAATCTCCTGAGATTGAGGATAGACAGAGTCACTTGCCGCAGAACTCGGCAAGGGCGTCGGCAATGCGCTCGACGGCAGCGTCGGAATCCGCACGGGTGATGACGAGCGGCGGCAGCAGACGCAGCACGTTTTCTCCGGCGGTCAGGGTCACGAGGCGGCGCTTGAGGGCGAGGGCCTGGACCGGCCCCGCGGGCTGGTCCAGAACGACGCCGATCATGAGGCCGCGGCCCCGGACGCCCTGCACGCAGGGAAATTTCTTCCCGACTTCGGAGAGACGCTCCATCAGGTACGCACCCTCGCGGCGGCAGTTCTCGAGGACGCCGTCCTTGTCGAAGGCCTCCTGGACCGCCAGCGCGGCAGCGCAGGCCAGCGGCGTGCCGCCGAAGGTGGAGGCGTGGTTGCCCACGGTGAGGATGTCCGCATATTTTCTCCGGACGATGAAGCCGCCCATGGGATAACCGTTGGCGATGGCCTTGGCCATGGAGATCACGTCGGGCTGGACGCCGAAGCTCTGGAAGGCGAAGCGCGTTCCCAGCCGTCCCATGCCGCACTGGACCTCGTCGCAGAGCAGCAGGATGTCCTTCTCGTCGCAGAAGGCGCGCAGCTCTTTGAGATACGCGGGATCCGCGGGCAGGATCCCGCCCTCCCCCTGGACCATTTCGAGCATGACGGCGCAGACCTGGGGCGTCCAGGCCTTGCGGACGGCGTCGATGTCGTTGAACGGCACCTGGAGGAAGCCAGGCACATCCGGTTCGAAGCCCTTGCGGTACTTGGCCCGTCCGGTAGCGGCGAGCGTGGCCAGAGTACGGCCGTGGAAAGAGTTCTCCATGGTGATGATGACGTTGCGCCCCGTGGCGTTGCCGAACTTGCGGGCCAGTTTGATCATGCCCTCGTTGGCCTCGGCGCCGGAGTTGCAGAAAAAGACTTTCCCGTCGAAGGACTCTTTGACGAGTTTTTCGGCCAACCGGGGCATCAGTTCGTTCATGTAGAGATTGGAGATATGAACGAGTTTCTTTGCCTGCTCGCAAATGGCTTCGGTGACGCGCCGGTTGCAGTGCCCGAGGTTGCAGACGGAGATCCCGGCGGCGAAGTCGAGGAATTCGTTGCCCTCGTCATCCCAGAGGCGCGCGCCCTCACCGCGCACGAACAGCTGCTTGGGGGCATAGGTCGGCACGACAAAATTCTGAAAGCGTTCAACCGTCTCGTTGTACAGGGCACTCATCTTTTCCGTAATCCTTTATGAAAATTGACTCCAAGTGAAAAGGTTAATATAGCACGGATTTCCGAAAAGTCAATCAACCGGCCGCGGCGGACGGCAGATGATTTGACTTTGAGCCGGACCTGCTGTATATTAGGGACCGCGTACATTAGGGACCGTGCGCAGCCGGAACGGTAGAATCGTCCGGTCCGGCGGTGCGCGGATGCGTCAAAAAAAGGATCTCGGTGACTGAAATGTCTCAATTTCCCCCATTTTCCGTTCTGATGAGCGTCTATTTCAAGGAGGATCCGTCCTTTCTGGAGCTTGCCCTCAAGAGCATCTGGGATGACCAGACTTTAAAGCCGGACGAGATCGTTCTCGTCAAGGACGGTCCTCTGACGGAGGAACTGGACAAAGTCATTTCGGATTTTGCCGGGCGTGCTCCGGTCAGCATCGTCGCGCTCGCGGAAAATCAGGGGCTCGGCAAGGCGCTGGCGGAAGGCGTCAAAAAATGCAGCTTCGACTACGTTGCGCGGATGGATACCGACGATATTTCCCTGCCTGAGCGTTTTGAAAAGCAGTTCACCTTCCTGAAGGAACACCCAGAAGTCGATATTTGCGGCAGTGCCATCGACGAATTTTTGTCGGACCCGTCGGAGGTCATTTCCCGCCGGGTCGTCCCCGCCGGGAACAGGGAGATCCTCCATTTTCTGAAAACGCGAAACCCCTTCAATCACATGTCCGTCGTTTTCAAGAGGCAGACGATCCTCGATGCGGGCAATTACCAGCCGTTTGCCTATTTCGAAGACTACTGGCTCTGGGCCCGCTGCCTGGCATCGGGGAAAACGGGAGCGAATCTTACGGAAAGTCTCCTCCGTGTCCGCGTCGGGAACGGGATGTATGCCCGCCGCCGCGGCAGACAGGTGATCCTGTCGGGGATGAAACTTGACAGAAATCTGTACAGGCTGAAAGTCATTTCGTTCTTTGAGTTCTGCAGAAATCTCGTTCTGCGCGCGACGGTCCGGCTTCTGCCGACGTCGATGCTCAAGATGCTGTACAGGACATGTCTGAGAAAACATTGAATCTCATTTTGACTTGCGGGAAGGGAAACAAAGTCATGAATATAGTGATACTCGGCGGCAGCGGTTTCGTAGGGACCCGTCTGACGGAAATTCTGCTTCAGGATCACCATCAGGTGACGATCGGGGATCTGGTGAAGAGCGTCAAGTACCCGGAGCTGTGGCAGCACTGCGATGTCTGCTCGGATGATGATCTGCGGAAACTGCTCCCCGGGAAAGACTGCATCGTGAATCTGGCGGCCTCGCACCGGGATGACGTGCATCCGATCTCCCTGTACACGCGGAACAATGTGGAGGGAGCGGAACACGTTTGCAAAATCGCGGCCGAAGCGGGAGTCCATCTCATCGTGTTCACCTCGTCCGTTGCCGTTTACGGTTTCCCGGAATACGCGTACGCCGAGGACGCGCCCCAGCATCCCTTCAATGAATACGGGAGGACCAAGGGGCTGGCGGAGAAGGTTTACGAGAAATGGCAGAAGTCCGGTCCGGAAAATTCTCTGCATGTCGTCCGGCCGACCGTGATCTTCGGCGAGGGGAACCGGGGGAACATCTACAATCTGCTGCATCAGCTGGCGACCCGCAAATTCGTCATGATCGGCAACGGGAAGAATTGCAAATCGATGGCTTACGTCGGCAATGTCGCGGCGTTTCTCAAGTGGAATATCGAGGTCAACAAAGCGCCGTACTCCGTTTACAACTACATCGACAAGCCCGACATGAACATGCATGACCTCATCAGACTGTTCGAAGAGAAACTCGGGCACCGCTGCTGCCCGTCCTTTTCCATTCCCTACTGGCTCGGCGTGCTCGGCGGTTACGGCTTCGACTTGCTGGCCTTTCTTACGCGCAGGCAGCTGCCGATCAGTTCGATTCGGATCAAGAAGTTTTGCGCCCAGACCGTCTTCAGTGCCGACAAGGTCGGTCAGTCCGGGTTCACTCCGCCGTTCCGGCTGGAAGACGCGCTCGAGCGGACAATCCGGTACGAGTTCATCGACGGTCACGGTGACAAGAAGAACTGAATTCCCGTTCATCCGCACGGCCGGCACGAACAGGGCGTTTTGACGCCGTTTCAAACAGAAGCGGCGGTCCGCATGCACCCGAGAAATCTGCGCGGCTGTCTGCCGTGACTGGCCGGGATGCGCCCCGCCGGAACGGAAAATCTCAGATATTTTCTTCGCGGCAGATGAACTGGCGCAGCCCGATGCCCTTCTTCCGGCAGAAGTTTTTGAGGAGCTCCATCTTTTCGGGCTCGGTGTAGCTGCAGGTGATGACGATCTCGTCAAAGGGATCGGCGGCGTGGATGGCGTCCAGATCGGACAGGGAACCCAGCACGTCGAATCCGTAAACGTTGAGCTTGCGCAATGCCGGATCATCGTCGACGATACCCACCACCCGCACGTGATCGCACTCGGGGGAGTGACCGCTGAACTTGCCCGTGATGTAAAGACGGCAGAACAGCCCGCCGCCGTAGATCAGAACGCCCCTCAGATCGGGCGCCTTGCCCTTCGTGCGGATAAAAAGCCGCCTGTACCCGAAACTCTCGTAGTAGTGGATGAGAAAACGCTCCATCAGAATGAAAGCGATCGCCACCAGCAGGAATATGGCGTAAAACCGGCTGTACTCCCACAATTCATCCCCGGAGAGACGCAGAACGACGCAGTTGAGAACGTACCCCGACAGGCCCGCCGCGCAGAGAAGCATCAGCAGTTTCCGCGACTGACCGATCCCGACCCTGAGCCAGAAAGTCCGGTAGATGCCGGATACGCACAGAAACAGGACGAAGGGCACGACATGGGTGAAGATCGGCATCGGCCGCAGCAGAAGCTTCGAAAGCGTGTTCACGCAGAAGACCTGCCCCACCGCGAACGCGGCCAGGACCAGCACGCAGTCGATGAAAGGATGAGATATTGTCAATACGAAGTTGCGGTGCGGCAGCCGCACCTCCTTGGCGATGCGGTTCAGCGTATCGAGCAATTCGACGCTGGAGTAGCGCATCATGATGACGAAGACGACCAGGAACAGGATGTAGATCATGGCCGGGATGTATGACTCGAGGAAGACGCCGATCATCGCCAGCAGAACGAGACTCAGGGAGAGGCCGTAGATGATGTACGTGGCCTTGCGGGGCTGACCGGTCTCCTTCAGGATGCGGTGATGCAGATGGTCGTGATCGCCCTGCATGATGCCGCTGTTGGGATCCTTGTTCACGTACCTGCGGAAAACCCGCCGCCAGATGGCGAGAAAAACATCGAACATCGGCACGCCTATCGCGGCCAGCGGCACGAGCACCGCCGTCGACGAAATGGACCGGGTGGAGTACTCCATACTGACGTACGCGAAAAACAGGCCGAGGAACATGCTCCCCGTATCGCCGAGAAAAATCTTCGCCGGGGGGAAATTGTAACGGAGGAATCCCAAACAGCACGTGCCGAAGCAGAGCAGGACCACGATGGGAGCCGCCGTGCCGCCGGAGAGGGCCGTCCACACGGCCAGCAGGAAAGAGGAGATGAGTCCGAGCCCCGAGGCCACGCCGTCCATCCCGTCGATCAGGTTGAACGCATTGATGATGATGACGCTCCAGAAAACCGTCATCACGAGGGCCAGAGACTCCGGAAGCCGGTGGGAGAAAAGATGGGTGAAACCACATCCCTCCAGATAGATGATGACGCCGACGATGATCTGCGCCGCAAGTTTTATCCAGCTCCGGAGTTCGCAGCGGTCGTCCAGAATGCCGACGGCCAAAATGATCAGTGCCGGCGGGGTGAAGTACGTGAGAAACTCGACGGCGTGAGTAAAAAAGGCCACGTTCATGAACCGAGCTGCGGCGGCAAACACGAAGAGTGAGAAGAAGAAGGCGATCCCGACCGCGATGCCGCCGCCCCTCGGAACAGGTTTCGCATGCTGGTGACGTCCGTGGGGGACGTCGATGAATCCCCAGCGTTCCAGCAGGACGACGGCTTTTCCCGTCAAAAATACCGACGCAAGGAACCCCGCGACGGGGCTCAGCAGGTACAGTGCACAGACTTTCAATATCGCGACCAACATCTCAAACTCCACACTAAGAACAAAAGCCGACGCCGGGACTCCGGCCGCAGCGGCAAACGGTTCCAAGACATGACGGGTAATTAATATAACTCACGACGGACCGAAAATCAAACCGGGGACCCACTCTTGCCGCTTTTTTTTCGCGTCCCGCGCTCCACGTTCCCGATCCGGCTTGACAACGGGAAGAGACAGGCTATATTAAAAAGCAACCGTTTGGTTTTTATTTAAGAAAACACCGGGGCCCTTGAAAACGGAGGATCTCTTATGCCGGACTGTCCCAAAAATGAAGCCGAGCTGGATGAACTGCTGAGCCGTCCCGCTCCGGCGCTGACCGAAATGATGAAGCGGCTGGACGGGGATATCGCCATCCTCGGCGTGGCGGGAAAAATGGGCGTCACGATGGCGATGCAGGCAAAACGCGCAGCGGAGACCGCGGGCGTCGGGAAACGGATCATCGGGGTTGCCCGTTTTTCCAAAGATGGCGAACGGGAAAAGCTGGAACGGGCCGGCGTCGAAACGGTCAAGTGCGATCTGCTGGATCAGAATCAGGTGAACGCCCTGCCCCCCTGGTCCAACATCATCTTCATGGCGGGACGGAAATTCGGTACGGAGGGCGACGAAGCCCGGACCTGGGCGATGAACGCCCTCGCCCCGGCATACGTCGCGGAACACTTCAAAGACAGCCGGATCGTGTTCTTCTCCACCGGGTGCGTCTACCCGCTGCGATCGAGAAAAGAGGGCGGATGCACGGAGAAAACGGCCCCCTCCCCCATCGGAGAATACTCCCAGTCCTGTCTGGCACGGGAGCGGATCTTCGAGTATTTCCAGCTGAAGCACGGGACGAAGATGGTGATCTTCCGCCTCAATTATGCCATCGATCTGCGTTACGGCGTTCTGCACGACATCTGCCGCCCCGTCTGGGAGGGACGTCCCGTGGACAACACCGTGGGCGCCTTCAACGCCATCTGGCAGGGCGACGCCAACGCATACGCCCTGCTCTCGCTGGAGCTGGCGCAGTGCCCCCGGGAGATCCTGAACGTGACGGGGCCGGAAACCGCCGACACCGTCGCCGTCGCACGGGAAATGGGGCGGCTCCTCGGCAAAGAGGTGACGTTCACGCGGGAAACGTCAGGCGATCTCGGGTACCTCAGCGACGCCTCGAAGATGTGCGGCCTCTTCGGAAAACCGCGCATCCCCCTCGCCGAGCTCATCCGCATGCAGGCGCAGTGGATCTCTTCCGGAGGCGTCTCCATCGGCAAACCGACCCATTTCGAAGTCAACAACGGGAAATTCTGAAAATGAAAAAAGTCTCGGATATCGACAAAACCGTTCTTGCAGAAGTGAGACGGGGGACCGTCATCCCCGCCCAGGTGCTGGCGCTGGACGAAAACCGCCGGTTCTGCCCGAAATATCAGCGGGCGCTGTGCCGCTACTTCATCGACGCGGGCGTCGGGGGCATCGCCGTGGGCGTCCACTCGACCCAGTTCGCCATCCGCGATCCCAAAATCGGTCTCTTCGAACCCGTACTGCGCGAAACGACGAGATTCATCGACGAATACTGCGCGGAAACAGGCCGGAAGATCCTCAAGGTGGGCGGCGTGTGCGGCAGGACGGATCAGGCCCTCCGGGAGGCGGAATTCGAGGAGCGCTGCGGCTGCGACGCCGTCCTGCTCTCGCTGGCCGCTTTCAAGGACGATCCCGTGGAGACCATGCTGGACCACTGCCGGAAAATCGCGGAGGTCATGCCGCTCATCGGCTTCTATCTCCAGCCGGCGGTGGGCGGCCGCAAACTGCCCTTCGAGTTCTGGAGAAATTTTTTCGGGATCGAGAATCTTCTGGCCGTGAAGATGGCTCCCTTCAACCGCTACTTCACGCTGGACGTCATGCGGGCCGCCGCGGAGTCGGGACGGGACGACGTGACCTTGTACACGGGAAACGACGACAATCTTCTCGTTGACCTCCTCACGGAATACAGGTTCGGTTCGCGGAAACTGCGGATCCGCGGCGGACTCCTCGGCCACTGGTCGTGCTGGACGAAAAAAGCCGTCGAGCTGCTGAGAGAAGTCCATGCGATCGTCGACACCGGAGGGGGCATCCCGCCGGAACTGCTCACCCGCGCGGCGGAGATCACCGACTGCAACGCAGCCTTCTTCGACGCCGCCCACGACTTTGCCGGCTGCATACCGGGACTGCACGAGGTGCTGCGCCGTCAGGGGCTTCTGCCGGGGATCTGGTGTCTGGATCCGGAGGAAAAACTGTCGGAAGGTCAGGCGGAGGAGATCTCCCGGGTGTACGCAAGCTACCCCCATCTCAACGACGACGATTTCGTCAAAGCCCGTCTGGCCCGCTGGCTGGCCGACTGACATCGGGGGGACGCCATGCAGAAAAGAGCCATGGAAACGCAGACGAAGATCCTCGGGACGGCGATGCGTCTCTTTTCCGAACACGGCCTCAAAGGTACCACCGTCGACCGGATCGCGGCGGAGGCGGGCGTCAACAAGCAGCGCATCTACGCCTACTTCGGATCGAAGGAAAAGCTGTTCGTCGCCGCCCTGACCCGGGTCTTTCAGGAGGCGGCTCCCGTTTCCCAGTCCATGCTCGACGAGGCCCGCGCCGATCCGGAGCACCTCACGGAGATCCTGCTTCGGGGATTTCACAACTTTCACGCGGTCAATCCCCAGTTTTGGCGGCTCCTGGCCTGGGCCAATCTGGAGGACGCCCGGCTGCTGGAGAGTCTCCGGGACGTCCGGACGGGCGAAAACGGGGAGATACGCAGGCTGTTCGACCGGGCCCGCGCCGGCGGGCGTCTGGCGGACATCTCCTTCGGGAATTATCTCTTCACTCTGCTGGCTGTCTCGTGGTTCCTGCGTTCCAACGCCCTGACGCTGCGCTACACCATGGGACGGAACACCGTGGATGAAAACTCCGCGGGGACGCTGTTCCGCGAACTCGACCGTATTTTTGCCCGGAACGCCGCCGAAGGCTTTTCGCGTTGAAATAAAGAAAACCGGGACTATATTATAATCATGCCATCCGAAGGCCGGGTGGCATGATCTGTTTTTTGCACCGGCGGCATCCGGCAACAAATCGAGGAAAATCCAAGTCATGAAAATCGCGTGGTTCAAAAAAGTCATATCCCCCGAAATCGGCGCTTATCTTGCGGGGTACAGTCTCAAAGACAAGTCTGTCGCCAAACTGGATGATCTTTACATGACCGGTCTCTGCGCCGACGACGGCGAGCGGAAGGTCCTGCTGGTCAGTTTCGATCTCCTCGGACTGGACGAGGGGTACACCCGCGAGATCCGCAGATCCTGCGCGGAGATCCTCGGCATCGGGGAGTGCGCGGTGATGTTTTCCTGCACCCACACCCACACGGGCCCCGAGACCAGGACTCTCGCAAAAGCGCCTCAGCAGCTGAACAAACCCTACCTCGAACAGCTGAGATCGTGGATCCTCGACGAGGTGAGCAATCTCAAGGATTTCCGCGAGTGCTCCGTCTATTTCTACTCCTCGAAGTGCGATGAGAACCGCAACCGCCGCTACGTCACGGCGTGCAACCGCGCAACTTTCACCCCCCACCGCCGGGAAGTCGTCCCCACCGCGACGGAATACGCCGACAAGGAACTGGGTCAGCTCTGCTTCCTCGACAAGGCGACGGGGCAGCCCCTCTATGTCGTCGGCAACTACGCGGCGCACCCGCTGGCGGGACACTCGCCCGGACTGGGCGGTCTTCGGATCTCCGCCGACTTCCCCGGCGCCTTCCGGCGTTACGTCACGTCCGAAACGGGGGCGGAGTGCATGTTCATCTCCGGCGCGGCGGGCGACCTGGTGCCCAAGGAGGACGAGCTGGGGTCTGACGCCATCGAAAAGATGGGCCGAAATCTGGCCAAGGCCGCCATCGGCGGACTGGTGGACTGCACCCGCAATCCCCTGCGTTTCCGCATGGACGACGCCAAGGTGGGCGCGGTCAGCAAGTTCGTCACCGTTCCTCTGCGCAAGCACAAAGTCGGGACGCTCCAGAATTACTACGCGGGCAAGACCGCCCTCGATCTCGAGATGCAGGCCGTCTCCATCGGCGACGTCTGTTTCGTGGGCGTTCCCGGCGAGCTGTGCTGCGAACTGGGACAGGAGATCAAGTGGAACAGTCCCTTCCGCCGCACCTGGATCGCCTACAATTCCACGGGCTATCTGGATTACATCGGCCACGCCAACATGCTGGTGGCGGGCGGATACGAGGGAAGCGCCCAGCTTTTCACGGCCCGCTGCGGACTGGCACTGCTCGAGACCGCCGCGGACGCCATGTTCGAGCTGCGGGAAAAGCTCTGCCCCTCCGAAGGCGATGAAATGTATCCCGACTGCGTCACGCCGCCCCTCGTGGACATCCCCGCGGGACGCTGAAAGATTTCGACAATCCCCCAAACAAAGAGGCATGAAATGAAGATTGCGTGGTTCAAAAAAGTCATCTCCCCCGAGATCGGAGCCTGTCTGGCCGGATACGGCATCGGCGACAAGTCGGTCGCCAAGCTGGACGATCTCTATGCGACAGGTCTCTGCGCCGACGACGGCGAAAACAAAATACTGATCGTGGGTTTCGATCTGCTGGGCCTGGACGAGTGGTACATCACCAAACTCCGCAAGGAGTGCGCCGAGATCCTCGGCATCGAAAGCTGCGCCGTGCTGTTTTCCTGCACCCACACCCATACGGGCCCCGAGTCGCGGACCATGTTTTCCGCGCCGCAGGAACTCAACACGAAGTATTTGGACGAACTGGAGAACGGGATCCTCGAAGAGGTGAAAAATCTCAGGGATTTCCGCGAGTGTTCCGTCTACTTCTATTCCTCGAAATGCGATGAAAACCGCAACCGCCGCTACGTCACGGCGTGCAACCGCGCGACCTTCACGCCCCACCGCCGTGAGGTCGTCCCCACCGCGACGGAATACGCCGACAAGGAACTGGGGCAGCTCTGCTTCCTCGACAAGGCGACGGGACAACCCCTCTATGTCGTCGGCAACTACGCGGCGCACCCGCTGGCGGGACACTCGCCCGGACTGGGCGGTCGGCGGATCTCCGCCGACTTCCCCGGGGCCTTCCGGCGTTACGTCACATCCGAAACGGGCGCGGAGTGCATGTTCATCTCCGGCGCGGCGGGCGACCTGGTTCCCAGGGAGGATGAGCTGGGAGCCGACGCCATCGAAAAGATGGGCAGGAATCTGGCCAAGGCCGCCATCGGCGGACTGATCGACTGCACGCGCAATCCCCTGCGTTTCCGCATGGACGACGCCAAGGTGGGCGCGGTCAGCAAATCCGTCACGATCCCCCTCCGGAAGAACAAGATCGGCAAACTCCCCGCGTACTACGCAGGCAAAACCGCCGTGGAGCTTGAGATGCAGGCCGTCTCCATCGGCGACGTCTGTTTCGTGGGCGTCCCCGGCGAGCTGTGCTGCGAACTGGGACAGGAGATCAAGTGGCACAGTCCCTTCCGCCGTACCTGGATCGCCTACAATTCCACCAGTTACATGGGGTACATCGGCCATGCCAACATGCTGATGGCGGGCGGTTACGAAGGCAGTTCCCAGCGCATCACGGCCAGAGGCGGACTTGCACTGCTCAACACCGCGGCCGACGCCCTCTTCGAGCTGAGGGAAAAGATCTTTCCGTCGGAGGCGGACGATCCCTATCCGGACAACCTCACGCCCCCCCTCGTGAACATTCCCGCGGGACGCTGAGGAGGGAATGCGGATGGAACGGCCCTGGGAGGGGGCTTTCGAGCCCTTCAGAGTCTTCGGCAACACCTTTTTTTCCGGCACGATCCCCGCGTCGACGCACCTCATCGACACGGGAAGCGGCCTGATCGTCATCGACACGGGTTATCAGGAAACGCTGTACCTCATGCTGGACTCCCTCCGGAAACTGGGGTTCGTTCCCGGAGACATCCGGTACATCGTACACTCCCACGGGCACATCGACCACGCGGGGGCGACAAAGGCGCTGGTCGAGCTCACCGGTGCCGAAACGTTCATCGGCACCGGAGATCTCGACATGGTCACGGGGAAGCGTCCGCTCTCCTGGGCGCCGGAGTACGACATGACCTTCCCCGGCGTTTTCGAGCCGGATCATCTGCTCCGGGACGGCGACAGGATCACCCTCGGGAACGTGACGGTGGAATGCGTCGCGACCCCCGGCCACTCCCCCGGGACCTTCTCCCTGTTCTGGAACGCGGGCGAAAAGGACGGCAGGACCGTCCGTGCCGGCATGATGGGCGGCGCGGGACTCAACACCATGGCGTCGTGGTACATCCGCAAGTATCACCTCGAAGAGGAGGACTGGCGGGGAGCCTTTGCCGCAAGTCTGGAACGCTGCCGCCGGGAACACGTGGATCTCTTCATCGGCAACCACACCGGTCAGAACCGGATGAAGGAAAAATTTTTCCGGCTTCAGGCGGGCGACGCCGATGCTTTCATCGACGAAAACGCCTGGGGCAAGTTCCTCGACGGCTGCGAAAAAGATTTTTCCGCGCTGCTCGAGAAGGATCCTCTCTGAGAGCCGGTCAGGCTTTTTTCCGGAAGAGGCCGCTGGTCCACTCCCTGAGCGTCACGCGCTCCAGCTCTTCGAAGCCGCAGGAGGTGTAGACCGCGCTCACGCCGTCGAACTCGCCGTTGAGGATCCCCGCGAGCGCCAGATATCTGCCGGGCTTCACCCAGGTGACGATATTGGCGCTGTAGGCTTTGAGCAGATGCCCGAGGATGTTGGCGCAGACCAGATCGTAGCCGCCTGTCGCGCCCCGGTAGTTTTCGGCGTTGCCGACCTCGGGGACGATGCCGGAGAGTTTGTTGACCGCGATATTTTCTTCGGCGACGCGGACGGCGTCGGGATCGAAGTCGAAGGCGTCGATGCGCTCATAGCCCCGCAGTCCGGCGGCGATGGCGAGGATGCCCGAACCGCATCCCGCATCCAACATGCTTGCCATGCCCGGTTTGCCCGCGAGACGGTCGATGACCTGGAGACAGTAGAGCGTCGTCGCGTGCTGGCCCGTGCCGAAACTCATCCCGGGATCGATGGTAAGGACCGCCTGCCCCGGTTTCGGTTCGATCTTTTCCCAGCTGGGCCGCACGATGAGCGTATCGGAGATCACGAGGGGCTTGAAAAATTTTTTCCACGCCTCGGCCCAGTCGGCCTTGTTCAGCTTGTAGATGCTTCCCGCTTCCAGTTCCGCGCCGAAATCGCGCCACTCGGGGAGACAGGCCTCGACCGCGGTAAGATTCCGTTCCGCCTGCGGCAGGGTGTCCGCATAGACCGTGTGGACAAAGGTCCCCTCCTCCCGGTTTTCGTAACTGCTGAAATCCGCCTCAAGCCCCGCAAGAAGTTCGGGAACGAGACCGAAAGATTCGGAGTCGTCCCTCAGATCGAAGCAGTAGAGGACCTCGTCACTCATTTTTCTTCTCTCCGGCGGGAGAGGCTTTTGCGGGAGCGGACTTTGAAGGATCCGGCTTCTGCAGATGCTTCTCCTGTTCCGCGATCTTCCGCCGGGCTTCGGCCAGAGCGCTTTCGGCACGGTCGAGGGCCGTCTGGCGGGTGCTCAGCAGTTTTGCGGCCGTATCCAGCTCGGCCCGGAGCCGGAAATTCTCCTTCTCCAGCCGGACGATCTCGCGCTCCTGAAGTTTCTCCGTCTTTTCCAGACGCCTGAGGACGGTCTCGAAGCGTGCCTTCTGCTCTTCCAGACGTTTTTCGATACCGGAAGAAGCCTCGCGTTCGGAACGGCCGGCCGCTTCGACTTTTTCGGCGATGGCCCTGAATTCCTTTTCCGCCTTTTCCCGGAGCAGTTTCGTCTCGCTGCCAGAAGCGGCAAGGCGCGTTTCCAGATTTCGGGAAGACTCCCTGAGGGTGAGCAGCTGCCCCAGCAGCAGAAGCGTGGCGCACGCCGCGCCCAGCAGCAGGATCATCAGCACGGCCATGATCAGAAATCCCCGGCGGCGGGTACGGGCCTGCCAGTTTTCCCGCTGCTCGAAATCATGCAGGAAGTTCCCCACATCGAAATTGACCGCCGGCAGATGGCGCACTTCCTCCCCTCCGGAGGAGACGGCGCCCGGATCCCCGTCTTCGGGAAGCGGGGATATCTCCGGGCGAACGGCACACCGGGAGGCCAGTTCAGCCTCCAGTTCGGCGGAACCGGTCCCGCCGTCCTTGGCGGCGCTGATGATCTTCAGGACCGCGAGGGAGTCGTCCGTGTATACCTTTCTGCGCCCGCGCACCTCGAAGTCGATGTAGCGGTCGTATTTTCTGAGCCAGTCGTTGACGGTCGTCCGCGGAACGTTCAAACTTGCCGCAAGGTCGCTGACCGAATACAGTTTTTTGCCATTGTCCATGATCGTTCGATTCTCCGAATCTGATTGCGCATTGCTCCGTCTATAACATACCCCGCTTTTTCCGGATTTCAAAAAAATTTCCGGTGCAATACTGGAATAAATCGCACGAAGCGCTATATTATTGATGCGGCGGCGCGGATCGCCGGGAAAACGGTCCCGCCGGGAACGGGAAAGAGAACGGAATGGTCAACACATCCTTGAACATCGATATGGGGAACATCATGCGCCGGTGCATGCGCAAGCGGCACCTGACGCAGGATTCTCTGGCGCAGTATCTGGGCGAGGACCGGAAAACGGTCTCCCTGATCCTCGCAGGCAAGATGATGCCCTCCGTCGAACTGCTGGAAAAAATGCTGATCGGCATCGGCGCCGACTGCGACACGAAATCCAAGGTGCGGGCCATGGGCCGCAAGCTCCGGCTTGGGGTGGAAAACAAGACCATCTGGACTTACGCCAATCTCAGATCCCTCCGGGAAAAACGGGGGCTCACGATCCCCATGCTTTCCAACAGGACCGGGATCGCGACCTCGCGCATCGCGGCGCTGGAGAGCGGGGAAGACACACCCACGGAAAAGGAGGATTCCTTTCTGCGGCGCACGCTGGACGGCAAACTCGAACTTTCGTGTTTCGACCGCGGCCGGGGCCCCGGAGGCGGGATATCCGCAATGCCCGTCCGGGTCCCCCTGCTGTCCATCGACGACCTGACCCACTACTCGAAGCACATGCGTCTCATCGATATCGTGATGGAGCGCTCTGTCGAAAACGTCTGCTGGGAGCTGGACACCCTGCTGCCCCCGACGGCTGTCCTCTCCGACTGCCGCCGTCTCCAGCTGGCCGTGCCGGGGTTCGTCGTTCTGGTCCTGACGGAGAATCCCGAAGTCCCCGTCCATTCGGTCGAGCTGTGGTACGACGGTCAGGGCGGTTTTTCCCTGCGCGAGCACGTCAACGGCACATGGAGCCCCGTCGGCATGACGCTGCCAGACGCCGTTCCGGCGCCGAAGGCGTGGTCTCTGCCCGTGGTGGATATGGTCATCAAACCCTTCGGATCAAAAACAGGAGTTTCTGACAAATGAGTTTGCCCGGATCCGGCTGCTGCTGCGGCATCATCGTCGGGATCGTTCTCGTCCTTCTCACGGCCGCGGGCGGGACCGTCGCCATCTACTGCTGGAGAAATCCGGAGGCGAGAAGATCCGGCGTCACCGCCCTGGAAGGCGGCTGGCAGAAAGTCAAGGATTTCGGAGACGGCATCGTCTACGGCGTCAGGGACGCCGAGCTGCCGACGCCGCCCGAACCAAAAATAGAGATCAGCATCAAATAGGTCATTTTTCATCATGCAGGATTGGATACACATCATCATCATGGCCGCCGCCCAGGGGCTGACGGAGTTCCTCCCCGTCAGTTCCTCGGGCCACCTCGTCGTGCTCGGGAAGCTCTTCGGATTCAACGCCGACGCCAACCTCTCCCTGGGGATCTTCATGCACGCGGGCTCCCTCTTCGCCATCATCCTTTTTTACCTGAAACTCCTGCTGGGGTTCTTCAAAAAGGAACAGTTCCATCTGCTGCTCATGCTGATCGTCGCCACGATCCCCGCCGCAGTGGCGGGCGTCACCCTCAAACTCACCGGCTGGGGCGCGAAACTTTTCGATGATCCCCTCATCACCGGCATGGCGTTTCTCGTCACGGGGGCGCTGCTGATGCTGACCGGCCGGAAAAAACTCCTGCCGGATCAGGAGCAGGCGGTCACCGTCAAAGACATCTCCCTGCGGCAGGCGGTCATCATCGGCCTGGTCCAGATGGGAGCGATCCTGCCGGGCATCTCCCGCTCCGGAAGCACCATCTCCGCGGGCCTCTTCTGCGGCGTGAAGCGTGAGGACGCCGCCGCCTTCTCGTTCCTGCTGGCCCTGCCCGCCATCGGCGGCGCGGCGCTGATCGAAGTGATCTCCGCCCTCCGCGGTCACGGCGACGCGGGACAGGCCTTCTCCGTGCTGCAGATCGTCACGGCCGTGCTGGTCTCGTTCCTCTTCAGCATGGGAGCCCTGGCAGGGGTCGTCACCATCGTCAAAAAAAGCCGGCTCTCCGTCTTTTCGTGGTACCTTTTCGCCCTCGGAGCGGCGGTCATCGTCTGGCAGGCTTCAAAACTGTAACGGAGTTTATCGATCATGAGCAAAATCTTCTTTCTCGGCGCCGGGAAAATGGCCACGGCCATCGCCGGCGGACTGGTCAAGTCCGGCCTCTACAAGGCGGAGGAACTTGCGGCGTTCGACGTGAATGCGGCGGCGGGAGCGGCTTTCACGAAAACCACCGGCGTTGCCGTGTGCGGCCTCGACGCCGCCTCGAAGGCCGAAGCGCTGCTGATCGCGGTGAAGCCGCAGATGATCGCCTCCGCCCTCGCGCCTCTTTCGGGCAAACTGGGCGACAAACTTGTCATCTCCATCGCCGCGGGAGTTCCCATCGAAAAAATTTCGTCTCTCACCGGGGCGAAGCGGATCGTCCGGGTCATGCCGAACACGCCGGCGCTGGTGGGGGCGGGAGCCGCCGCCTACGCGCCCGGCCCCGGCGCAGCGGCTGAAGACGCCGCCCTCGTCGGGAAGATCCTCGGGGCTGTGGGAACGGCCTTTCAGGTGAAGGAGCACGACATCGACGCCGTGACGGGGCTCTCGGGCAGCGGTCCGGCCTATGCGTTCGAGTTCATCCAGGCCCTCGCCGACGGCGGCGTTGCCGAGGGACTGCCCCGGGACATCTCGGTGAAACTCGCCGCACAGACGCTCCTCGGCGCGGCGAAAATGGTGCTGGAGTCGGGGAAACACCCCAACGAACTGTGCGATGCCGTGACCAGTCCTGCCGGGACCACCAGCCGCGGCTTGGAACTGCTGGCGGAAAGGGCCTTCCACGCCGCCGCCATGCAGGCGGTGCGGGCCGCCGCCCAACGCTCCCGGGAACTGGGGAAATAAGCCTCTCCTCCCCGTTGCCGGCAAAAGGAAAGACCGCCGCGGAACCCCGCGGCGGTCCTTTTTTTCTTCCGTTTCCCGAAACGGGCGCTACTTGACCTCGAGCTCGCTGGCCCAGGTGCCGTGGGGATCCTCGAGCAAGATCCCCTCCTTGTCGGCGAGAAACGCTTCCAGATGGGGCGAAGAGCAATGGGTCTTCAGAGCGTCGGCATTCTTCCACTGCTCGTAGATGAGGAACTTGTCGGGATCCTTCGTCGCGTGGGGGCGGTAGCAGATGTTCCCCGGCTCCCGGATCGTGACCGCAGCCAGTTCGACGAGGGCCTTCTTCATCTTTTCTCCGCAGCCAGGCTTGGCGTTGACGGGGCAGAACAGCGTGATGACTTCCGACATATTACCCATACTCCTTTTTTTCGGTTCGCCCGCCCGGATCCGCGGCGGACATTCCGCACGCACCGGACCGTTTCTCCGCACTTAATATACCGTTCTTTCCCGGATTGTCAACCCGGACGCCCGGGGACCGGAGAAACGCATTTGCAAACATCCCGCGGGCAGGATATATTATCCGGCGGATCTTCTGGAGAAAAAAGTGGAACCGTCGGTCATCATACAGACGCTCGACCTTGCCGGGACTTGCATTTTCGCCGTGACCGGAGCGGTCAAGGGCGTCAGAAAACACCTGGACATCTTCGGCGTCACCGTGCTCGCGTGCTGCGTCGGCGTCGGCGGCGGCATCATCCGCGACGCCGTCATCGGACGCTTCCCCGTCTCCGCGCTGGCGAACGAAAACTACATCCTCATCTCCATCGTCTCCGGCCTCGTCACCTTCGGCACGGCCAAGCACTGGATGCGGATCCGTTCATTCCTCCAGATCGGTGATGCCGCCGGACTGGGCATCTTCACCGCGCTGGGCGCACAGCGGGCGTTCGAGGCCGGACTGGGGCCGACGGGGATCATCCTCTGCGGCGTCATCACGGCCATCGGCGGCGGCGTCATCCGCGACGTGCTGACGGGGACCGTTCCAGTGGTGCTCAAAAGCGATTTCTACGCCACAGCCTCCATGATCGGCGCCATGATCTTCTGCTTCATGCTCAAGTCCGATCCGCCGTTTCCGCTGCTTTTCATCGTTTCGGCCGGAACAGTGACCGTGCTGCGTCTGCTGGCGCTCCACTACAACGTCCAGCTCCCCGCCGCGGGATATCTCACCCGCAGACACCGCCGCCGGCAGGAAAAAGGTTGACGCTTGCGCGTTCCTGTGCTATATTATAGCGGTATAGTGTAATTCGGCACACGGAAGGAGCATATTCAGCATGCGTTACATCGATGAATTCATGGCGGCGTTCCCCTACGAGGGACTGACTTTCGACGATATTTCCCTCGTGACCCAGTACGCGGATTTTCTGCCCCACGACACGGATGTCTCGACCCGCTTTTCGCGGAACATCAAGCTCAACATCCCCCTCGTCAGCGCGGCGATGGATACCGTCACCGAGAGCAAGATGGCCATCGCCATGGCCCAGCTGGGCGGCATCGGCGTCATCCACAAGAACCTGGATCCCGCCTCTCAGGCCGAAGAGGTCCGCAAAGTGAAGACCTACCTCAACGGCCTCATCACGAAACCCGTGACCTTCAACGTCAACCAGACCGTCGAGGAGATGCTGGAGGAAAAACGCCGCAGAAAATACTCCTTCAGCGGCTTCCCCATCGTTGATGATCAGAACCGTCTTGTCGGCATCATCACCAGCCGGGACGTCAAGTTCCTCACCGACTACAAGATCAGGATCGGCGACGTCATGACGAAAAATCCCGTCATCGCCGACGGCGAAGTCACCATGCAGGACGCCTACCGCATCATGATCGAAAACAAGGTCGGCAAACTGCCCATGGTCGACAAAAACGGCGGCCTCCTCGGCCTCTACAGCTTCCTCGACGTCCGCACCCTCATCGAGCGCGACGAACCGGATTACAACCGCGACGCCATGCACCGGCTCCGTGCGGCGGCGGCCATCGGCCCCTACGACGAAGCCCGCGCCGAAGCCCTCGTCAACGCCGGAGTCGACGTCATGGTCATAGATACCGCCCACGGCGACAGCAAAGGCGTCATCGAGACGGTCCGCCTCTTCAAAAAAACCTACGGCGGCAGAGTCGACATCGTCGCCGGCAACATCGCCACGGGCGAAGCGGCCAAAAAGCTCGCCGACGCGGGCGCGGACGGCGTCAAAGTCGGTATCGGCCCCGGCTCCATCTGCACCACCCGGGTGGTGGCGGGCGTGGGCGTGCCGCAGATCTCCGCCATCTATGCGGCGGCGAAGGCGGTCCCCTCGGACGTTCCCGTCATCGCCGACGGCGGCATCAAGCAGTCCGGCGATCTGGCCAAGGCCATCGCCGCGGGCGCCTCCAGCATCATGATGGGCAGCGTCCTCGCCGGGACCACCGAGTGCAACGGCGACGTCGTGCTGCATCAGGGACGGAGCTACGTGGCCTACCGCGGCATGGGCAGTCTCGAAGCGATGAAAAAGAACGCCGGCAGCCGGGAACGCTACGGGCAGGACGACGTGGACGACGACTCCCAGCTCGTTCCGCAGGGCATCGAAGCCATGGTCCCCTTCCGCGGACCGGTGCGGGGCGTCATCCATCAGTTCGTCGGCGGTCTGCGCTACAGCCTGGGCTACTGCGGGACCCGCACGATCCCCGAACTTCAGCAGCGGGCCAAAATGGTGCGCGTCACCGCCTCCGGACTGCGGGAGGCCCACCCCCACGACGTCGTCATCACCAAGGACGCCCCCAACTACACGGCGAAATAGGGCAGACGCCATGAGTTTTCTCCGCAATCTTTCTTCCGCCGTCCTGCTGCTCGCGGGAGCGGCGGTCTTTTCCGCGGAGAGCCGGATCGCCGTCATCGACCTGGAGCGGGTCTTCCGCGAGTATTACAAAAGCCGGATCGCCGAAGATGTGATCCGCCAGCAGGCCACCGCCTACCGGACTTATCTTGCCCGCCTCAACGAGGAGCTGCGCAAGCTCGGCGAGGCGGCGAGGACGGCCCAGAGCAACGCCCTCAATATCGCTTTGGCCCCCGCCGAAAAGCAGAAGGTCGAGCAGGAAGCCATCGCCGCCCGGAACGCCGTGCGCGAAAAGGAGGCGGAGATCAAACTCTTCGTGGAGGAACGCTCCGCCGACATGCGCCGGCTCGAAAACACCAAACGAGCCCAGATCATGACGGAGATCCGCCGGGAGGTCGCAAAACGCGCCTCCGCCGAGGGGTTCGAGTTCGTCATCGACAGCTCGGGCAAGACGATGAACGACCAGCCTGCGCTGCTGGTCTATCCCGAAAGATGCGACATAACCAACTCCGTTCTCCGGGAACTGAACCGCTCCCGGAGCCAACCGGAGAAAAAAAACAACGGAGAAAACCGCAAATGAAAAAACTGTCTCTCTCGGCCGAAAAGATCGCGGAAATCGTCAAGGGCAAGATCGTCGGCGATCCCAGCCGGATCATTTCCGGCGTGTCCGGCATCCGCGACGCGAAGTCCACCGATTTGAGTTTCGTCGGCAGCAAGCGGTATGAAAAACAGCTGGCCGACACGGGCGCGGGGATCGTCCTCGTCTGCGCCGACCTCGCCTCCGCTTCGACCGAGAACCGCACGCTCATCGTCTGCGGCAACGTCGATTACGCCTTCAGCGTGGTCATCGCCCTCTTCGCCGAAGAGCCGCCCAAGTGGCCGGTGGGGATCCATCCCAGCGCGGTGGTCTCGCCCACGGCGGTCATCGGTCAGGGCGTCTCGATCAACGCCAACGCCGTCATCGAGGACGGCGCCCAGATCGGCGACGGAACCGTCATCGGCGCGGGATGCTACATCGGCCACGACGCGAAGATCGGCGCCGGATCCTTGCTCTATCCCAACGTCACGGTCATGTACCGCTGCATCGTGGGCCGCAAGGCGGTCATCCATCCCGGCGTCGTCATCGGCGGCGACGGATTCGGCTTCATCCCCGGTCCCCAGGGGCTGGTCAAAGTGCCCCAGACCGGCATCGTCCAGATCGACGACGATGTTGAGATCGGCGCCAACACCACCATCGACCGCGCCCGGTTCGGCAAGACCTGGATCAAGAGCAATGTCAAGATCGACAATCAGGTCATGATCGCCCACAACGTGGTCATCGGCGAAAGCTCCATCCTGGTCGCGCAGAGCGGCATCGCCGGCAGCGCTGAACTGGGGCGGGGCGTCGTCCTCGCGGCCAAGTCGGGCGTCAACGGTCACATCACTCTCGGCGACGGCGTTCAGGTTGCCGGGACCAGCGGCGTCGTGAAGAGCCTTCCCGCCGGAGCCATCGCCCTGGGCACCCCCGCGGAGTCCCAGCGGGAATTCATGGCCCGGTACTCCCTGCCCTCGCGCTTCGAGAAGCTCAAGGCCAAGGTGGAAAAACTCGAGAGCGAACTGAGCAAGCTCGCAAAGAACTGATTTTGCAACTCTCTGTAAAATCGTTTCCGTCCCGTCTCCCGGGCGGTCTCTTTCTGTCCCTGCTTCTGGCGGGGACATCTCTTTTGTCCGCCGCGGAAACGCCTCTGGATCCGCTGCACGACGCGGCGCAGAAGGGAGATGCGGCAAGCCAGCTCGCACTGGCGGACGCCTTCTTCTTCGGACGGGGACGTCCGGTCAACCCGGCCCTCGCGGCCTACTGGTACCGGAAAGCCGCCGAAAAGGGCAACGCCGGAGCGCAGTACAATCTGGGCGTCTGTCACGAATTCGGCTGGGGCGTGCGTCCCAGCCGGATCCTCGCCTGCGACTGGTACGCGAAGGCGGCGGAACAGGGACTCGCCCGGGCCGTCATCCGCCGGGCGGAACTGCTTTACGACGGCGTGCCCGACGAGGATGACGGCAAGACCAAAATCCCCGGCATCCCCCCCTCCCCTGCCGAAGCAGTCGCGTCTCTGCGGAGGCTCCCAGACGATCCCGTCGCCTGCCGGGTCCTCGCCGCGCTGCTCCTGCGGGACAGGAAAGCGCTTGAAAAAAACGCGGCTGAGATCCGCCGTCTGCTGGAAAAAGCGGCCGCCGCCCCCGCGCCCGACGCGGAGGCCTTTCTTCTGCTGGCGACGGTTCTTCAGGACGGTATCGGCGGCTCTTACGATCAGAAGCGGGCCGCCGATCTGCTGGAGAAGGCGGCGGCTGCCGGCTCCCCCGACGGAATGGTCCGGTACGGCCTGCTTCTGGAGTACGGTCACGGCAGGAAGTGCGACCCCGATTCCGCCATCCGGCTCTACCGCAAGGCGGCGCAGGCCGGTTCTCCCCGGGGCATGACGGAGCTGGCGAGGCACCTCAAATCGGGACTGTATGTCGAAGCCGATCTGCCGGAGGCCTTCCGTCTCTTCTCGAAGGCCGCCGAACTCGGCTACTCCCGGGCCCTGGCGGAGACGGGGGATTGTTTCCGTCACGGTTACGGCACGGAACCCTCCTCCGAACGGGCCTTCGATCTTTACATGCGCGGGGCGAGAACGGGGGATCCCGTCTCGCAGCTGCGCCTGGGGGAGTGCTACCGGGAGGGGATCGGGATCCCCGCCGACCCCGCGGGCGCGTTCTACTGGTTCCGGAAGGCCGCCGAGAGCGATCTGCCGGAGGCCGTACGCAACTGCGCCCTGGCCGTTCTCTCGGGGAACGGTGTCACAAAAGACGTCCCGGTCGGCACCCGGCTGCTGAAGCGCGCAGCGGAGCTGGGTGACGCCGAAGCGCGCAAACTTTTGACGGACTGGAGCAACTGATGAGCATGAAAAAAATTCCCAGCCTCGGCATCGTCATCGTCGCGGGAGGCAGTTCGACCCGCTTCGGAGGCGGCAGCAAACTCTTTGCGGATCTTGGGGGCGTGCCCGTGTTCATCCACAGCGTGCGCACCTTCGCCCCCCTGACAGCGCCGGGACGGACCGTCCTCGTCGTCCCCGCGGGAGAAATGGAGCGTTTCCGTGAGGCCCTGAACGTTCATGCCCCGGGGGTTGACATCCGGCTCGTTCCCGGCGGCGCGGTCAGGACGGGATCGGTCAAAAACGGCCTGAAGGCGCTCCCCGCCGATACGGAGATCGCCGCGATCCACGATGCGGCCCGCCCGCTGGCGTCGGAGGAACTGCTGTGCGAACTGGTCCGGGCGGTGAAAACCCTTCACTGCGGTGCCATCGCGGCGGAAAGGATGATCGACTCCGTCTGCCGGACTCTTCCGGACGGGACCATCTGCGAAAACGTCCCCCGGGAAGATCTCTGGCGCATCCAGACTCCGCAGGTGTTTCCCTGTTCCGAGATCCGCGCCTGTTACGAAGAGCTGAAAGACGCCGTGCTGACGGACGACTCCGCCGCCTTCCGCGCCTGCGGAAAGAAAGTCGTCGTCGTGGAAAACACGTCGTGCAATCTCAAACTGACCACTCGCGCCGATCTCGATCTGCTGCGTTTTCTGCTGGCCGCCCGCACCGACGATTAGATTTTTGGTCACTTGACAAAGTAAACGCAAGTTTGTCAGCTCCGGAGATTGCTTTTTCCGTTTCATGCGCTACATTTTCCATGACCTGTTCTCCTTCTGATTGGTTGTTTGGGCGAAAACTATAATCAATCAGTGAACAGGTCTTTTTTCAAGTACCCCTTCTCAATTTGTGCGCAATTTTCCGGACGTTATCGGCGCAGGAAAATTAACGATTTCCCAACTTCCCAGAGGCAAAGGTCCCGAACCATCTGTTTCCCATTGTTTGGAAAGATCACCATCTCCTGATTTTGCTTTAACAGTTACCGTTTTATTGGTCCCTCGTTCTGCAAACGCTTCTAGCCTTTATAACTTTCGCAAGTAAATCAACGTATAACACTCTCGACCAACCTTCTCTTCCGGCCAACGTCCCCCGAGGAAAACCTGCGACATATGCGGATAATGTAAGAACAATATGTTCAGCTTCGACAATCTTTCCAGAGGCGATGAGACTGTCAGTGTATGTGTCAGCAAGATCAATCACCGCGATTAATGTTTGTAGCGCACAAACGTAGTGTTCTGCAGAAACATGGTCTATCGTTTCCCTTAAACAAGCCTTTTCATCGATCTTCAATATCTTTTTAACCGAATGAAAAATCTTAATTCTATTTTGTCTGTTACATTTATCGTCACCGTGATAAGAAGATTTTAAATATCCAAATTCATTTGTTGCGAAATTCTTTTTCAGCAGTAAATTTATTTCCAAAAGATTGTCTATTTGGCTTCGATACCCCTTTTCACAGGTTATCTGCGTTTCAACTACCCGGGGCGAACTCTTAGTATTATTATGTAGAAGAGCACTCAAAATACTGATGATGGCAACCAATAACGCAAAAATCAGTATCAATCTTTGACTCATTTTTATTCCCATACTCTTGTCTGATAAGAAAATCTGTATGTTGCGCGCCCCGAAATGGAATACAACCTGAACCAATATCTATTTTGAGATGGGTCATGGCCCAAAATCAGAAAACTTAAATTACCTTATATGCTGAAGCAATTCGTTTATACGATCTTGGATCAAATTCAACTCTTTGATGTCGATTTCTCCGGCACGATATTTTTCTTCCATTATTTTCAGATATGTATTGAGTTCGGAAAGATTCATTTGTCTCATTTGGTCAATATCAATTTTTGCGTGGGACGGGGAAGGAGCGTTTTTTGAAATATCGACTGTTTTGATTTCCAACATCAAATCAATTGGATCAAAATTGACAGGGTTACCAAAATAGAAATTTATGATATTTTTGCCATGCATCGAAATCGGACCACTCTGGAAGAAAATTTCCAAAATCCTGATCGGCGAACCGATCCCCCCGCGGTATATGTTGGCATAGCGAATGTAGCCGCCACAAATGTTCAGGGGATATTCCACATTCCTTAGTCCTCGCAAGTGGATGGAGATTTTCGCATTGATTACCACTGGCGCTGGCGATTTGCTTTCTGGGTTATCAATGCGAATGTAATCTTTTTCTATAAAAAAATACAGTTCGTGTTCGCGCTTGCATGGCAATTCGATGCTGGCCAAAACCATTCGCTTTTTTCTCTTCCTGTCCGCACGATAGAACAAAAGCCTGTATTGTTTACTCGGCGGAACAGGAGGCACACATAAAGTATATTTCAAAGATGCTGCGTGTGGATTGTAATAATTTTTATCGCGTACAAGAGTTATCTCGTCGGAAGCACAAAATACTTGACTTCCAAGCAACATAAGAGACAACAAACAAATTTTCACTATGTATGTTCTCATCTTATTCACCGTAAACATCATCCTGAACCACGGAGAAAAGCTGTTTCTTCTCGTAGAGAAAGTCAAGCTTCCTGCCGGAAGGAGCGGTCACGCTCTGCAGAAGCCCGGCGCGGTACACGAATCTCCATCCGCTTTTTCCGCGTTTCCCGGTAAATGTCCAGTCGCCGCTTTTGAATGGATCCCGACGACCCGTGTCGGCTTCCCATTCCGAATAAGGTGCATAAAAGCCGCGGCCTTTTCTGGCTCTTTCGTAAAGTTCGATTTTGATCGCATCCTTGGGCGCCTTCTTGTCTTTTTTCGGAAAGAATTTTATTTTCTCGCCCCAGGGGGTGGTCCACAGAACGCCGTCCTTGTCGTAATAAGCTGTGGACTCCAATTGCGGTGAGTACCACCCGTAACCGAACAGACCCGACTTTTCCCGCGTGGAGTCATAGACCAGTTGCACCGGCAGCCGCAGTTCCGGTGAGAAATTGGCCGTCCCGGCAATCTCCGCAACCCGGAAACCGTCTTCCGCAAGCAATGCCTTCCCCGCGGAAAC
>JAFSTC010000088.1 GCA_017450705.1 Lentisphaeria bacterium
GATGAGAGATGAGATGGCAGGCGACGGGCCGGGGAGGAATTACCACTGCCCGCGGGCAAAGAAGTCGCCGATCAGATCGCAGTCGGACAGCCCCGCGGCTACTTGAACCTCTGCGGTTTCACCGGCACCATACGGGTTTCGAGCGAGTAACAGAGAAGATAGGGGGTGAAGGGGGAAAGAAAACAGCGGAGGTACGACGCTGTTGTCGTTCCCCTTCCGGCAAGCCGTTGCAAAATATGTGTCTTCTCTTTCCGCAGAAAAGCGGGAAGAGAAGACATTTATTTTGCAACACGTCTTTCTGCCCGCGGCCCGCGTGCCTCCGGCCCATCCCGCTCCCGGTCGCACCGGGCGCCGGGGGGGCGGGGGGCGGCGCAAGCGCCCCCGCATGAAGCCCACGGGTCCCGATCCGTCAGAGGGATTTGCGGAAGGAGCTGAGGGAGACGGTGAAGAGGACGCCTCCGATGACGAGGAGCATGAGGAAGGGTTTCCAGACGACCTCGAGACCGGCGCCGCGGAAGAGGATGGACTGGCTGAAGCTGACGAAGTGGGTGGTGGGGGCGATGAGCATGACGTTCTGGATCCAGACGGGCATGCTTTCGCGGGGGGTCATACCGCCGGAGAGCATCTGCATGGGGAGGAAGACGAGGATGAGGAGCATGCCGAGCTGGGGCATATTGCGGGCGACACAGGCGAGGAAGATGCCGATGGAGGTTGCGGCGAAGAGGTGGAGGGCGACGCCGGCGAGGAAGAGGGGAACGGAGCCTTCGATGGGGATCTCGAGGTACATTTTGATGACGAAATACATGGATCCGGCGGAGGCCAGCAGCACCACGGCCATCATGGACCAGATCTTGGACATCATGATCTCGAAGGCGGAGACGGGCATGACCAGCAGGTGTTCGAGGGTGCCGTTCTCGCGTTCGCGGATGAGGGCGGCGCCGGTAAGGACGATGGCGAGCATGGTGATATTGTTCACCAGCTGGACGATGGAGGTGAACCAGGCCTGGGTGAGGTTGGGGTTGAAGCGGTTGCGGATGACGCAGTTGGCGGCGGGGGAGGAAGTCTTCTTGCGTTTGAACTTGGATATCTCGCCGTCGAGGATCTGCTGGATGTAGCCGCTGCCGTTGAAGGCCTGGGTCATGCGGGTGGCGTCCACGTTGACCTGGATCTCGGGGGCTTTGCCCGAGATGACATCTTTCTGGAAATCGGGGGGGAAGACGACGACGAAGGTGTATTTCCCCTCGTCCATGGCGGGATCGATCTCGGGGCGGGTGATGCGCGCGGCGGGGATGAACATGGGGGGGAGGAAAGCGTCGGTCAGTTTGCGGGAGAGCTGGGAATTGTCCTCGTCCACGACGGCGATGGTGGCGTTGTTGATGGAGTCGGGCTGGGACCGGGTGGCGGTGACGACGGCGAAGGTGAAGGAGTAGACGATGAGGGCGAGCATCAGCCAGTCGCGGCAGAGGCTGATGAGTTCCTTGACGCCGAGCTGATAGATATTTTTGATCGTTTGCAGCATGGTCAGGACTCCTGTTTTTTCTGGAGCATGATTCCGGCGCCGATGATGATGGGGATCATGAGCGCCAGGACGGCGACGGGCTGGACGAGGTCGGCGAAGTACAGCGCCTTGTTGAAGATGCCGCGGGAGATGAGGAGCATGTAGGTGGTGGGATAGATGGTCCCGATGGCGCGGGCGATGCCCTCCTGGGTCTCGACGGGGGTGGTCATGCCGCAGAGCTGGGCGGAGGGGAGAAGCGTGCCCAGCATGGTGAGGAAGATGACGGCGATCTGGCTCCGGGTGACGGAGGAGGCCAGAAGTCCCATGCCGGTGGCGATGATGGCGTACATGACGGTGGCCAGGAGGAGGACGGGGAAGCTGCCCTTGACGGGGACGTCGAAGATCGTGACGGCCATGACGGTGAGGAGGAGACTGCTCAGCACGGCGAAGAGGAGATAGGGGCACTGCTTGCCGAGGAGGAACTCCGTCCGGGTGAGCGGGGTCACGTAGAGGTTGATGATGGAGCCCATTTCCTTCTCACGGACGACGGAGAGGGCGGCGAGGATGGCGGGGATCATCAGCGTCAGAAGCGGGATCACCGCCGGGACCATGGCGGGCAGGCTGAGCACGTCCGGGTTGTAGCGGTAGCGGGTCTGGATGGAGACGTCCTTGAGTTTCCGCTTGGAGGGGGTCTTCGAGCGGGAGTCCAGCCACTCGTTGTGGATGGCCCTGACGTAGCTGTCGATGGTTTCGGCGCGGCTGGGCATGGAGCCGTCGACCCAGAAGGAGACGTCGGGACTTCTTCCCCGGTCCACGTCGCGGCCGAAACGGGGAGGCAGTTCGAGGACGAGGCTCAGCTCGCCGCTCTTCATCCGGCGGTCGAGCTCCTCGTAGGTATGGACGGGGGGGTGCTCGGTGAAGTAGCGGGAACCGGCGATGTTCAGCATGTAGTTCTGGCTGGTGCGGGTATGGTCGCGGTCGAGGACGGCGTAGGAGAGGTTGTCCACATCCATGTTGATGCCGTAGCCGATGACGAACATGAGGATAAGGGCGCCGAAGAGGGCCAGCGTGGCGCGGATGGGGTCGCGCATGAGCTCCAGGGTCTCGCGCCAGAAGCAGCTGTACCAGCGCTGGAAGCTGAAAAACCGGCAGCAGCGGGGAGCCGAAGCGGGCGCGGCGGCGGCCGGGGTCTCCTCGGCGGTCTGGATGGCCTCTCCGGAGCGCTGGTTGGCCACGGGGTCGGCCTCTTCGAGAACGTTGATGAAGGCCTCCTCGAGGGTGGAGGTCCCCCGGGCGGAGATGATGTTCTCGGGGGAGTCGCAGACGTAGGACTTGCCCGCGTGCATGAGGGAGATGCGGTCGCAGCGCCCGGCCTCGTTCATGAAGTGGGTGGTGATGAAGATGGTCACCTTGTCCTTGCGCGAAAGTTCGATGATGAGCTCCCAGAAGAGGTCGCGGGCCACGGGATCGACGCCGGAGGTGGGCTCGTCGAGAATCAGGATGTCCGGGTCGTGGATGACCGCGGCGGCCAGGGAGAGGCGCTGCTTGAGCCCCAGGGGCAGATCCTTGGGCAGGGCGTGCTCGATGTCGACGAGCTGGAAGCGGTCGATCATGCGTTTCACGCGGCCGGGGACCTCCGCTTCGGGGAGACCGTAAAGCCGGGCGTAGAGCATGAGGTTCTGCCTCACGGAGAGGTCGCCGTAGAGAGAAAAGAGCTGAGTCATATAGCCCAGATGTTTGCGGATCTCCATGGAGCCGCCGTCCACGGGCTTGCCGAAAAGTTCGGCGTGCCCCTCGGTGGCGGGCAGGAGTCCGGTGAGCATGCGCATGGTGGTGGTCTTGCCGCATCCGTTGGAGCCGAGGAAGCCGAAGATCTCGCCCCGGCGTATCTTGAAACTCACATGATCGACGGCGGTGAAGGAACCGAATTTTTTGGTCAGTCCCTCGGCGACGATGGCGTAACCGTCTTCCTTGTCGCAGACGAGAGGCGGCACGGTCAGCTCCTTGTGGCCGGAGCGGCGGGACTCGGGCAGAAGCTGGATGAAGGCCGCATCGAGGTCGGCCTTTCCGGTCCGGGCCAGGATCTCCTCCGGCGTGCCGGTGGCGAGGATCTTCCCCTCGTCCATGGCGATCAAATCGTCGAAGCGCTGGGCTTCGTCCATGTACGCAGTGGCCACGATGACGCTCATCTGGGGCTGTTCCGCCTTGATGGAATCCACCAGATCCCAGAACTGCCGCCGGGCCAGGGGATCGACGCCGGTGGTGGGCTCATCGAGGACCAGCAGATCGGGGTCGTGGATGAGAGAGCAGCAGAGCCCCAGTTTCTGCTTCATGCCGCCGGAGAGCTTCCCTGCGGGACGGTCGAGAAAGGGGAAAAGTCCGGTGCTCTTGGTCAGACGGTCGATGCGCTTGCGGCGTTCCGCGGCGTCGTGGCCGAAAAGACGGCCGAAAAACTGCAGATTCTCCTCGACGGTCAGCGTGAAGTAAAGATTTTTGCCAAGTCCCTGGGGCATGTAGGCGATCCTGGGGCAGATGCGGTCGCGGTGCCCGGCGTCGCGCATGTCGCCGCCGAGAACGGTCAGCTCTCCCTGCTGGAGGGCATGGGCCCCGGTGACAAGAGACAGGAGCGTGGACTTGCCCACGCCGTCGGGACCGATCAGCCCCACCAGACGCCGGGCGGGGATGTCGAGGGAGACGCCGTCCAAAGCCCGGACCTTGCCGTAGCAGAGGGTCAGATCCCTGAAGCTGACGACGGCGTCTTTGTTTTCCGCCGGGGAAGGCACGCTCATTTTGCGCCGGCTCCGGGAGCCTTGGCAGCGGAGGCGGCCGGAGCGGCCGGGGCCTTGGCGGCCGGAGCAGCCGGGGCCTTGGCTGCAGGAGCGGCGGCTTTTGCGGCTTTTGCGGCCTTGTCGGCGGTGGCGGCGAGGGCTTTCCGGAGACGGAGAAATTCAGGCCACTCCACCTTGGGGTCGATCTTCACCCACGCCACGCCGGGCAGACCGGTCTTGACGATGTCGATGTACTTTCTGAGAAGCTCCGGCGGGATCGAAGCCTTGACGCGGAACATGAGCTTCTGCCGCTCGATCCGGGTCTCCACGGTCTTGGGGGTGAACTGGGCCTCGTTGGCGACGAAGGTGATCTTCGCGGGGATGGGGATCCCCGGCAGGGCGTCCAGCAGGATCCGGGCGTCGGCGCCGATGCGCACCTTGCCCGCGACCTCCTCCGGCAGGAAGAAGGTCATGTAGACGTCGGTCAGATCCAGCAGATTGACCACGCACCCGCCGGCGTCGAGAACTTCTCCGGGCTCGGAGACCTTGTACTGGATGCGGCCGTCGATGGGAGAGGTGAGGTTGCTGTCCTTGATGTCTTCCTCCCGGCGCCTCACGTCGGCCTCGGCGGCCTTGATGGCGGCTTCGGCCTGAACGACGGCGGCCTTGGCGGCGGCGAGCTCGGCGTCGGCCGCTTCGAACAGGGCCTTGTCATTGTCGAAATTCTGCTGGGAGGTGGCATTTTTCGAGACGAGGTACTCGGCCCTCTTGTAGCGGCGGTAGGCGTTGTCGCGGCTGCTGGTTTTCTGGAGGACGACGGCCTTGGCGGAGGCCAGTTCGGCCTTCTTCACCGCGACCATGGACTTGGCCTGGGCCAGCTGGGCTTCGAGGACGTTGGTCTGCATCTTGGCGATCAGCTGTCCCTTCTTCACGTAATCGCCGTCCTTGACGAGAACGCTTTCGATCTTTTCCGCCAGTTTGGTCGCAACATTCACCTCGGTCGCCTCCAGCCGCCCGTTGCCGGAGGCGAAAGCCGGATCGCGGTAGATGGCGTTGTCCACATAGGATTTGATGCTGTACAACGCCAGTCCGACGACGGCGACGACGATGAGGGCGATGACGATCTTCTTCACTTTTTCCTCCTGAAAAAAGCAGCAGATTGAAAAAAATCAGGCGTCAACGATGGCGAACATGAGGTTGATTTTGAAGACGGTCCTGCCGTCGACGCGCATCTCGCAGCCGCCGCGTCCGAAGCGGGATTTCGCCGGAGGCAGGATGAGGTCGATGATCAGCTGGTCGCCGGGATACACGGGCGCGACGGACTCGGCATGCTCGATGGCCATGAAGTAGCCGAGCTTGCCGGCGTTTTCGGGACGGGCCAGGACGCAGGCGCAGCCGGACTGGGCGGCGATCTCGCACAGGATGGCCTCGGGGAGCACCTGAAGCTTCGAGTTTCCGGAGAAGATCGGCTCGTTGCCGGTGACGTTCTTCACGGCGATGACCCGGTCGCCCTCCATGCTGGAAACGTAGTCGATGAGCAGGAAGGGGAAGCGGTGGGGCATGAGTTCGACCACCCGGGAGATGTCCATGAGGACGGAATCTGTTTTGTCGTACTCGTTGAAATCGCAGGGCAGCGCCGCGGGAGAGGCGTCGATGGACCTCACGCCCAGGGAGACCACGGCCTCGCTGGCCACGCCCGACGCGGTGGCGATGGAGGTCTTCACCTGAGCGGAATCGGCGCCGACCTCGAGGATCTCCGCGGAAATTTTGAGACGGTCGCCGGGGTTCGCCGGACGGCGGAACTTAACCTTGTTGGCCTCCTTCATGTAGACGTCGGCCTTGCCCGCGGGATCGAGACGGTCCCGGACGGCCAGCTCGGCCAGCTGCTTCATGGCTTCGAGCTGGAGCACGCCGGGCATGATGGGATGCCCGGGGAAGTGGCCCTGAAAGAAAGCCTCGTCCATGGAGGCGTTTTTGAAAGCGGTCCAGTGGGTTTCGTCGATCTGCTGCGCGCGGTCGAGCATGAGCATGGGGCTGCGCTGGGGGAGGACGGACATGATCTCCTTGAGGCCGAGGACTTTTTCCATGATTGAATTTCCTTATCTTTGAAATTTTCCTACTGATTGTTCTGCATGTTCTTCAAAATCTCGCCCGCCATCTTGACGTTGGTGGGATGTCCGGGACGGATGGCGACGACCGCGCCGCGGATCCTTTTCCCCGTGAGATAAAGATCGCCGATGAGATCGAGGATCTTGTGACGCACGATCTCGTCGCGGAAACGCAGTTTTTCCTTGCAGATGATGGCGCCGTTGTGGATGATCGCCGCGGCGTCGAGACTGCCGCCCTTGACCAGCCCCATGGCGAGGAGCATCTTCAGGTCCTTGAAATCGACGAAGGTGCGGCCGGGGGCGATCTCCGCGCCGTAGCTCTCGGGATCGAGGGTGTACTCCATGAACTGGGGATCGAAGGGACAGCCCTTGAAACTCGTGACGCAGGTGATCGTCAGCTTTTCGGGATCGGGGAAAATGACGATCTGCGAGTGATTGTTGACGACCCGCAGGGGGGCGGAGGGCGTGAAGAACGAAACGTCGGCGCTCTGCACGACCGTCCCGGCGGAGCGGATCAGCTCCAGGAAGGGAAGGCTGGAGCCGTCGCAGATGGGCGGTTCCTGACCGTCCATCTCCACCACGCAGTTGTCGATGCCCGAGGCGTGGAGGGCGGACATGATGTGCTCCACGGTGTAGACCACGGCCCGGCCGGAGGCGATGGTGGTGCCGCGCTGAACGTCGACCACGTTGGTGACGAAGGCCCGGACCTCGGGCTTGCCCTCCATGTCCACCCGGCGGAAGACGATCCCGGTGTTCTCATCCGCGGGCAAAAGATTCAGCGTCGCCCGGATCCCGGTGTGCAGCGCGATCCCGGAAAGACGGACTTTTTTCGCCAGAGTCTGCTGTTTTTCCATAAAATATCATCCTTATCGGGTTGATTTTTTCACGTTCTCGTATCATAATATAATACAGATAAGAGAAAAGTAAAATTCAATCGGGCGATTTTTTCGGCGGCAGGGGGGATTTTTTGTCGGAGAGCATCAAAGTTCTGGCCGTGACGGGGCCCACCGCAACAGGCAAGACGGCCCTGGCCGTGAGGCTGGCGGAGCGGTTCGGCGGCGAGATCGTGAGCGTCGACTCGAGACAGGTCTACCGGGGTCTGGACATCGGTTCCGGCAAGGACCTCGAAGAGTACGGCGCCGTTCCCTTCCACCTGATCGACATCGCGGATCCGGCGAAAGAGGTCTACAACCTCGCCCGCTTCTGCGCCGACGCCTTCGCCGCCATCGGTGAGATCGCGGGGCGGAACAAGCTGCCGATCCTGTGCGGCGGGACCGCGCTTTACCTGCTGGCCCTGCTGGCGGGCTACCGTCTGCCGGGAGAGGCCCTGCCCCCGCGGAACTCGGGACGGCCCCGGGAAAAACAGGAGGGGGGCGCCGATTCCTTTGCGCCGCCCTTCGAACTCGACGCGCTCATCCTCGGCGTCTACTACCCCCGCGCCGAAGTCCGGGAGCGGATCCGGATCCGGCTGGACAAACGCCTCGCGGCCGGCATGCTGGACGAGGGGAGACGGCTGCTTTCCTCGGGCGTCACGCCGGAACAGCTGGAGTTCTTCGGCCTCGAATACCGGGAAATGGCCCGCTGCCTCACGGGCAAGTGCACACCGCAGGAGATGCGCGACACCTTGCTCAACAAGATCCGCCAGTTCGCCAAGCGGCAGGACATCTTCTTCCGCAAGATGGAGAGGGAGGGGCACGTCATCCGCTGGCTGCTCCGGGGAGACCCCGCCGCCGCCGAAGAGCTGACCCGGCGTTTCCTGCAGGGAGAAACCCTGCCGCCGCCGGACTTCCGGCTCTCGGACATCGTCAATCCGTCACGCCCGGTTCACGCCGGGGACTGACTTTTTCTCTCCAGCACGAAGACCGCACCCACGGCAAAGAGATTGGGGGCGATCTTCGTCAGCAGCGGGAAACGCGACGCGATGGGCGTCTGGCTGACGATGGAGATATCCAGCTTGCGGCACAGCTCCCGGAAGTCCGAAAGCGTGCTGAAGTGGATGTTCGGCGTGTCGTACCACTGATAGGGGATCTGGGCGTTGCGGGGCATACGCCCCTTCCAGCACAGCTGCAGCCGGCAGTTCCAGTGCCCGAAGTTGATGACGCTGACCGCGGCCCGCTTCCCCGCACGGACGATGTTCTCCAGCAGGATGTCGGGACGGCGGATCTCCTGGAGCGTGTGGTTGAGGACCACGAGGTCGAAGGCGTCCTCCCCGGCGAAATCCAGTCCGGCGTCCATGTCGCCCTGGATCACGGGGACGCCGTTGGCGATGCACCGGATGACCGACTCCTGATCGATCTCGATGCCCAGCACGCGGGCCTGACGCTCCTTGCGGAGCCGGAGCAGGAACGCGCCGTCGCCGCACCCCAGGTCCAGCACCCGGTCCCCGGGATTCACCAGCGCGGAAATGATCTCCAGATCCCGCCGGCGGTTCAAGTCAAGATCTCTGCGGTCGATCATTTGCGCACCTCCGCCTGATGCCGGAGAAAGTCCCGGACCATGCGTCCCAGCGTCTCCACCTCGAGCAGGAACGCGTCGTGGCCGTAGCCGGACTTGATCTCGCAGAACGTGACCTCCTTGCGGTTGCGGAGCAGCGCGTCGGTCAGCCGTTTGGACTGGGCCGTCGGGAACAGCCAGTCGCTGGAGAACGACACGATCATGCCGGCGGCCTCCACGCCGCTCACGGCCTTGACCAGATCGCCCCCCGTTTCGGCGGTGAGGTCGAAGTAGTCCGTGGCCCGGGTGATGTAGAAGTAACTGTCCGCGTCGAACCGCTCGACGAAGCGGCGGCCCTGATGCTCGAGATAGCTCTCCACGGCGAAGTCGCGGTCGAAATCGTAGTCGTAATCCTGCTTGTCCTGAAGATTCCGCCCGAACTTCCGCCCGAGGGATTCCTCGGAGAGATAGGTGATGTGGGCGAGCATGCGCGCGGCAGCCAGGCCCCGGTCGGGGGTACGGTCGCCGTTGTAGTCGCCGTTGTTCCAGTCCGGATCGGCCTTGATGGCCTCGCGGGCCACCCAGTCGAAGGCGATGTTCTGCGGCGAAAACTGACAGGCCGTGGCGATGGCGATGAAGCTGGCCAAACTGTCGGGATAGCTCACGGCCCACTGCAGGACCTGCATCCCGCCCATGGAACCGCCCACGACGGCCAGGAGTTTCTTTATTCCGAGATGGTCCACCAGACGCTTCTGGGCCCGAACCATGTCCCGGACGGTGATGACCGGGAAATTGAGGTTGTACGGCTTCCCCGTGGCCGGATCGACGGACCGCGGACCCGTGGTCCCGGAACAGCCGCCGATC
Organism: Lentisphaeria bacterium; assembly: GCA_017450705.1. Taxonomy (GTDB): domain Bacteria; phylum Verrucomicrobiota; class Lentisphaeria; order Victivallales; family Victivallaceae; genus UBA1784. The sequence continues at coordinate 9,672 of JAFSTC010000088.1, forward strand.
ACGTTGGAGCAGATCACGAAGTATTTATCCGTGTCGATGTACTTGCCGGGACCGATCATGTTGTCCCACCAGCCGGGCTTGGGATCCTCCGGCGCATGGCGTCCGCAGACGTGGGCGTCGCCCGAAAGCGCATGGGTGATGAGCACCGCGTTGGAGGCGTCCGCGTTGAGCGTTCCCGCCGTCTCATAGCGGATATTGACATCGGCCAGCTCCCGGCCGCAATCCAGCCGGAGCGGCTCCGTCAGCCGGTAATCCCGGGGCTCGACGATGAAAACAGACTGCTGCGTTTCGATTTTCGGTGATCTCCTGTGTTGCGGGGAAAAACCTCTCCCGCGAATAAGACATTCCGCATAATATACTTTTGTTTCCGCAAAAATCAAGAAAAACGGCCCGGAAACCCCGTTCTCCGAGACGGCACGCCCCCCCTCTCCCCGCAAAAAGGCGGGGGGGCCGGCGGCGGAGACTCACACCAGAAAGGGCTCCTTGTTGACCCGGTGGACGAGGATCTCGTCGATGACGGCGCTGCCCCGGCGGAGAAGGAGAAACTCGACGATGTCGGCGATCTCTTCGGGCATGATCATGCCTTCGGGCCCGAGATCGGGACGGGAGAGTTTGACCATATCCGTGTAGACGCCTCCGGGGCAGATCGCATGCACCCGGATGTTTTCTTCGTAATACTCCCGGGCGAGACTTTTGGTCATCCCGAGAAGCGCGTGCTTCGAGGCGGCGTAGATGCTCTGGAGGGGATATCCCGCATGGGCGACCACCGAGCAGATGTTGACGATCGAGGGCTCCGCGGACCGCCTGAGATGCTCGAGACACGCCTGCGTCAGGCAGAAGGGCGCGCGGACGTTGATGGCCATGAGCCGGTCGAACTCCGCGAGACTCACCTTCGAAAAGGGCGTGCTCTGGGCGGCTCCGGCGTTGTTGATGAGCACGTCGATGCCGCCGAAGGTCCGGACGGCCTCCGCCACGCCCGAGGCGATGAAGCCGGGATCCGTGAGGTCCCCGGGAAGCGCGAGGCAGGGGGCGCATTTTTCGACCGCCGCCCGCGTTTCATCGAGTTTCCTTTCGTTCTTGCCGCCGAGAAGGACGGTCTTCATGCCGTGTCCGGCCAGTTTTTCCGCCACGGCGCGGCCGATCCCCCCGCCGGCCCCCGTCAGAATGAGGACTTTTCCCGATAAACGCGTTTCCATGCCCCTCCCTTTCATAAACGCTCCGTTCCCGATGAGCGGATCTTGAAACTGCCGCCTGCCCGTGCGAGGAAACAGAACTTCACAAAAAACAAAAAGATCCGGAGAGCGGGCTCTCCGGATCCTTCTTCGGTCTCGACCTTACTTCGCGCGGCGGATGGCGAGCGCGTCGGTGATCTCGATGTACTTGGCGCGGTTCTCGCGCTGCAGATAGGTCAGCAGTTTCTTGCGGAGCGCCACCATGGCCAGCAGACCGCGGCGGGTGCTGTGGTCCTTGGGATTGGCCTTGAGGTGCTCGGTGAGCTCGAGGATCCGACCGCTCAGAAGCGCGATCTGGACTTCGGGACTGCCGGTGTCACCGGGGGTGCGGCCATACTTGGCGATGATCTCACTGCGCTGTGCTTTGTCCATGATTCATGATCTCCTTGTTATTGCGGAGGCGCCCCTCTTTTCCGCGCCCGCCTCATCTGCGGGGAACCGCATTCCGGGCCCCTCCTGCCGTTTTTCGCATCCGCCAGCCGGCCCCCCCGGACAAAGGGGCAAACCGACCGGAACGGACCGTCGATCCGTTTAATATACACCCGTTCCGGTTTTTTTCAAGTCGCGGGAGAAAGCCAGGCGGACTTGTCGGATTCCACGCCGCGCCGGGGGACCTCTTCGAACAGGACCTCGAGGACAGTGCAGTTCGGATCGGGCGGGACGGAGGGCAACTCTGTGATGATGAGCCGCTGCGTTCCGGGATCCCAGGTGAAGGGGAAAGCGGTGCCGTCGCCGCCGAGGAGCGTCACTTTCAGGGGTCTCGAGGCCACGCGGACGGCGGTCGCCCGGGTCCCGGGCCAGCGGAAGCAGAACCAGTAGCCGGTATTCCCCTTGCGGGCCCAGGGGCCCTGGAGGTTCAGGTCCACGCTGTCGGGCGTACAGGTGCCGATGAGCTCGCAGCGCCGGGAGCTGCGGATCGCTTCGCCGTTTTTTTCGAGCCAGTCGCCCATGACGGCAAGCCGTTCCAGTTCCTCGGCGCGGAGCCGTCCGTCGGGGCCGGGACCGATGTTGAGCAGAAAATTCCCCTCCCCCGTCGCGGCGGTCACCAGATGCTGGATCAGCTGCACGGGGGTCTTCCAGTTGGGGTTGAACCGGGTGTAGCCCCAGCAGCAGGAGTCGCCGATGCACATGCAGGTCTCCCAGGCGCGGCCGGAGGCGCTGGCCTTCACGACCTGTTCCGGCGTGTCGATGTCCTCCTGCAGACCGGAGCGGTTGTTGATGATGATCCCGGGCTGGAGCTCCCGCACCATGGCATTGAGTTCACGGGCGTGCCAGAAATCGATCCTCTGCTCCGGGCTGTCGTTGGGATAATTCGCCATCCAGCCGCCGTCGTACTCCAGCAGATCGATTTTTCCGTAGTTCGTCATGAGCTCCCGCACCTGATTATGGACGTACGCGACCAGAGCCGCCTTGTTTTCCGGATACTTCCCGGGCTCGAAATAGCCGGGATAACGCCAGTCCAGAAGGGAGTAATAGAGACCGACCTTCAGTCCGGCGGCCCGGGCGGCCTCCACGTATTCCCGCACGATGTCCCGGCGGCAGCCGCGCTTTGCGGAGGTGAAGTCCGAGTATTTCGAGTCGAAAAGAGAGAAGCCCTCGTGGTGGCGGGTCGTCAGCACCATGTACTTCGCTCCGGCCCGTTTCGCGGCCTGGACCCACTCCCCGGCGCACCCGGGAACGGGATCGAACCTGTCGGCCAACGCGGCATACTCCTCTTTCGGGATCCGTTCGGAATACATGGTCCACTCGCCCCGCTCCAGCAATGAATAGAGTCCGAAATGGACGTAAATGCCGAACCTCGCCTCGTGGAACCACTTCATTCGTTCTTCGTAAGTCATTTGTTCATCCTCCCCCGGGTCACCCGAAATCCGAATCGGAAATAATATACACGCGCGAGGCTTTTTTTCAATGGCGGGGAGGAAACACGGGAGGATCCGGACTCAGGTGAAGTCGCCGGATTTGACCCTTTTGCGGAACTGCAGCGGGGAAATGCCGCGCTGCTTCTTGTAGAAGCGGGAAAAGGCGTAGATGCTGCCGAACCCCAGCCGCAGAGCGATCTCCGAAATATTCAGATGGGAGTGACTGAGAAGTCTCTCGGCCCGGATGAGCAGTTCATCGTGCCGGGCGCGGCTGGGGGTGCCGCCGGTGGCCTGTTTGAACAGCCGCCGCAGATGGCCCGGCGAGATGTTGTGTTCCCTTGCGATCTCGGAAAAGTTTTTTTTGATCCCCGTGGCGCCAACGAACTGCTGGCACAACTGTCTTATCAGAGAGGATTCCTGCTCCTCCGCCGCGGTCACGGGGGAAACCGCGGCGATCGGCCGCAGGGCGTTGAGCAGCAGTCCCAGCCGCAGCAGACACTCCCCGGCGGCGGTTTCCCGGCCGCCGCCCCTGCCGGAACGGTATTTCGCACAGGCCTGCCGGAATTCGTCCAGCAACCGGCCGATCTCCCCGTCGAAACAGAAGATCTGGTTGCGCAGAAGCGTGAACCACGCCGGTTCGTCCCTGAGCGTGAAACGCACCAGCAGCCACTGGACCTTTTCGTTGTTCAGCGGCAGACGCCCGTGCACCTGACCGGGATAGAGCAGGATCGCTTCGCCGGAACCGAGGATGTACGGGATTTTGTTGATCGCAAGACACCCCCTGCCGGAGAGACAGAACCACAGGATATGATGGTGATGCAGATTCCCGCCGTACTTCACGCGCATCGACGGTTCCCGGCGCAAAAACACGTGACAGTTGAAAGGCACCACCGGCTGGCCTTCGATATTCAGGAACTGTCCGGCGTCGTCGGTTTCCGATGTCAGGAACAGCTTTTTTTCGTCCATGTTCGTTTCGGTCAAAAAATAATTCGTTTCTGCCATTTTTTTTAATATATATTTGCTGTATATGTAAAGCAAATCACTGAATGGGGATCGGGTCTTTTTTTATCGGGAAAGGTTTTGCAATGAAAATCCATCCGCCCTTCGTCATCTACCGGGATCAGCGGTTTTATTCGACTTTTCCCGGCGTCGCCGCCGCCGACGGCGAGATCTTCGCCGCATTCCGCCGCTGCCCGAGCTACCACGGCTGGCCGGGGGTGGATGAAAAATACTGCTGCCACTACAGTCCGGTCAGTCAGCTGATGCTCACCCGTTCCCGGGACGGCGGCAGGAACTGGAGCGAGCCGGAACTTCTTTATTCCCCGCCGGAGGGCGCAAGTCAGGACGCCTCGCTTTTCTTCGACGGCAAATATCTCTTCGTCAGCAGTTTCATCTGGGAGCACGTTCCGCCGCACCTGGTGCGGATGCTGGACGAGAGCGGCAACGGGCACTATCTGTCGCGCTTCGACGTCAACAAGGAGGCCGTCGCCCTGCCCGGCGGGGTCTATGTGCTCCGCAGCGACGATCTCGGCAAAAGTTTCCACGGTCCCTACCGCCCCGATCCCCTGCCCGGCACGCCGGAGCTTTTTCCGGGACATCCGCGCCGGATGCACAACCGGGGCAACATCACCCGCGGCGGCGACGGTTCGCTCCTGTGGGTCGGCGACCGGTTCGAAAACGAATTCACGCCGCAGATGTTTGCCGACGTGATGCTTTACCGCTCCGTCGACGACGGCGTGTCATGGCAATTCGTCACCGCCGCGATCGACTCCCATGGCGACCCCGGGTATCTTTACGAGGAACCGTTCCTCACGGTGACGCCCGCGGGGAAATACGTGCTTCTGGTGCGGTCGCAGAGGCGCAGGACCGACGGCTCCCTGACCCGGGCCGATCTGGTCACCGCCGAATCGACCGACAACGGCCGCACCTGGACGCCTCCCTTGCGTCACGCCATCCACGCCGAACCTGCCGCCGCCTGCCGTCTGCCGGACGGCAGGACCATGATCGTCTACGGTTACCGCAAGGAACCCTGCGGCGTCAGGGGGCGGATCGTTTCGCCGGAGTTCGAGGATCTGGACACGGCGGAGGAATTCGTCATCCGCGACGATTCGCCCTTCCCCGACACCGGATATCCGGGGATAACCCTGCTGGACGAACACCATGCCATGGCCGTCTATTATATCGAGGATCCCGCCGTTCCCGCGGCCCGGGGGATCGAGGGCAATATCATCGAATTTTGAAAAGGAGGACGAGGGATGAAAAGATTCTGTTGTCTGCTCGTTGCGGCGACGGTCCGGGGACTGGCCGCCGGGACGGTCTTTCTCTGGCCTTGCGACGACGGCGGCACGCCGCCCGCGAAGGTCCGGTGCGCCGGACGGACCGGGCATGACGGCCGCATCTCTCCGGCCAAACAGGCGGCTTTCCTGAAGGGGAAGGACGGGACGCGCCTGCGGCTGGACGGTGCCTCCGTGGTCATCCCTCCCTCGCCCGAGCTGGATATGACGGCGGGTTTCATCCTGAGCGCCCGGTGCGACCCCGATTTCACCGCCGGGAAGGACCGGAAATGGATGGGACTGATCTCCAAGGGGAAAAATTACAGTTCCGGCTACGCTTTGATGTTCGATCCGGCGGGGGCGATCCTGCTGACGCTGAAAACCGACCGGGAACTGCTCTGGCTTCAGACCAAAGGCGGCGCCGTCCGTTCCGGGAAGGAGCAGACCGTCACCGTTTCCGCCCATGACGGCATGGCGAAGATCTACGTGGACGGCAATTTGATCGCCTCCCGGAAATACAAGGGCAAACTGCAGGACGCGGGGCATCCGCTCTACATCGGCGCGGGGTATTACGGCTACTTCGGAACGGTGCGGGACGTGAAACTCGGTTCCTTCGACGAGGCGGCCCTGCCGGAAAACCGCGCGCTTGGCTCCGCCGGAAAAAAGCACGAGTGGAAGTTCGGCGACGGCGACGGGTCCGCCGTCGTCAAATGCTCTTCGACCCCCATGCTCGACGGCAAGATCCGCTCCATCGGCAAATCCCGCTGGGCGCAGGCCGACGAACGGGGATTTTTCCTGCGGCTGGACGGCGCATCGGTGGAGATCCCCTTTCTGAAGAACATCGACTACCCGGAGGGGTTCATCCTCGAAGCGGAGTTTTCCGTCGATTTCAAGGCCTCTCCCCGCAGCAAGTGGTTCGGACTGCTCTCCACCGGCAAAAATTACAGTTCGGGTTATGCCGTCCTGATCCGGCCCGACGGCGCGCTGCTGCTGACGCTGCTTACGGACAAGGAGAACCTCTGGTGCCAGACAAAGGCCGGGATGATCGGGAACAACCGGGACTGCAAACTTCAGATCTTTGCCGGCGGCGGCACGGTGAAAATTTTCGCGGACGGCAAACTGATCGCCAAACGCAATTACCGCGGCAACCTGATCACCCGGGGGCAGCCGCTTTTCATCGGCACGACCTACTATCCCTTTTTCGGCAACATCTACAACGTGAAGATCCAGCCGTGGGACAAGACCCTCGTCCCCGCCGAGACCGCGGTCAGGGAAGTCCCGAAAGCGGTGTTCAAGCCGCAGCCGATCGTCGATCCGCCGGGAACGGTGATCGTGTCGGATTTCGGCAAATTCCGTCCCGCTCCCGAGACGGGAGCCGGGGCGGATCCCCGTTACTGGTGCTTCGGACGGACCTTCAAAACCGGACCGGAGGGCACGCTTTATCCGCCGCAGATCGACGCCGGGACCATCTCGTGGCACTCCGATCTCAAGGGGAGGTACGACTTCTACCTCTGCGGGCGGCTGCTCTCCCGTCCAACGCGGCTGCAGCTCACCATCGGCGACGACCCGCAGGCGTATTTCGTCAGCGGCGCGGCGCAGGCGGAATTCAACGCCGTCCACCGCAATTACGAAGTGTGCATCGCCCGGGATCTTGCGATGGACGATTTGAAAATAACCTTCTATCCCGGCACGTCTTATTATCTCGGGTATCTGAAATTCATTCCGGTCGCCAACCGCCGTCCCCGGGAGAACACGCCCGATCCCGACGTCTCCGTCACCCGGGGCCCGGCGGAAAAAGTTTCGCCCGCTGAAGCCGTGGCCGCCTGCGCGCCCCTTTTCACGGAGCGCAAATACGTGGAAAGCCGCCCGGCCCCCCCGGTTTCGGAGATCTCCCGGGAACGGGGTTTTCAAATTTTTTCCCATCCCTGGATGAGGCTTCTTTTCACCAACAGCTGCGCCGCGGAGGATACGGGGAAGGCAGTGCTCAAAGTCGCCGCCGCCCCCGGCGAGTACGAACCCGCCACACTGGGCGTCAGGGGACTGCGGGACGCGGGAAACGTGTCGCTGAAGCTGTGCCGTCCCTTCGACGGCGGCATTTCCGCGGAGATCGCAGTGGTGGAGTCCATCCCCAAACGTTCCACCAATTATCACGGCAAGTCCGAATACATGACAGCTCCGCAGTATTTGGAAAAAACCGATACGGTGGAAGTGAAAAAAGAGATCGCCCGGCAGTTCTGGATCACCTTTCACGTCCCCGGGGGGACGCCGCCGGGGCGTTATCGCGGGGAGTTCGAGCTGATTTCCGGCGCGGGCCGGGAAACGATCCCCGCGGAGGTGGAAGTCTACCCTTTCGAGCTGGAAGCGCCCCGGATGAGTTACGGGATGTGGGTGCAGCTCTTCAACGAACGGGTGGTCCGGGAGGATTTCGACGCCATGGGAAAGCACGGGATAAACTGGGTCTGCATGCATTCCGACAAGGCGGTGAAGTTCGATGATATGCGACTGGACAGCATGAAGATAGACCTGGATCACTCCCTCTTCGCCGTCGCGGCGGAAACCCTGCAGAAATATACGCCGGTTACGTTGATCACGCTCTATGACGACGCGCTCAAGGAGGTCATCAAAGTCAACCGCGGCAGGGAGGTCGAGGCCGTAAGAAAAGTCCGGGAATTTTTCGACGCCTGGTGCGAAAAACGGAATTTCCCGCGCGTTTACTGGCTCGGCGACGACGAGGTCCTCTCCCATCCGCGCCGGATCGACGACTGCATCGCGCGCATGGAAATCTACAAAAAAGCCGGTCTGCGGGTCGGCACGAATCACCTGTGGAAAAAGACCGTCCGTCCCCGGCAGGACGCGGCGGAAAAGCTGGCGGCGCTTTCGGACATGTTCATCCTCCGATACAACACGGGGACCCTTTACTATGTCGACACCTGGCCCGAGATCGTCAAGACGTGCGCCGCCGGGGGCAAGATGCTGCTTTCCTACAACAACGACTGCTGTCTGGTCCTGGCCCAGCCTGCGGGCAAGCGGTTCGCCCACGGCTGGTTCCTGCGGAGCATCGGCAAGGGCAGTTCCGGCATGAGCTGGTACATGTATCTGGGGATCAGCGGTTCGCCCTACACCGATCTGGACGGGACCGCCGACTGGTGCTACACGTACCCTCCCGCCGAGGGACGCAGGGGAGGGTGCTCCATCGACTTCGAAGCCCTCCGCGAGGGAACGGACGACATGCGTTATATCCGCACCCTCGAAAAGGCCGTTTCCGATGCGAAAAAAAAGCGCATCGACACCTCGGAGGCCGAGAAGCTCCTGACGGATCTCGAAAACTCCGTCGACCAGACCCGCTTTCTCAAAAACAGCCTGTTCATCAACAGCGTCTGGGATAAAAGTTACGAAAAGGACGGCGTCAGGTACGCCTCCGGCGACTATCTGCCGCCCATCGGCTGGAGCGTGGAGGATTTCGACCGGGCGCGGGCAAAGATCGCCGCCATGATCATGAAACTGCAGAAAGAGACCGGGAAAGAACACAACCCCGAAAAAAAAGGAGGAACGATATGATGCCGAAATCAAGTCAGCGAACCGATGTCCAATGCCGGATCCGGAGTTTCACCCTCATAGAGCTGCTGGTCGTGATCGCCATCATCGCCATTCTGGCGGCGATGCTCATGCCCGCGCTGCAGCAGGCCCGGGAGCGGGGGCGCAGCGCCTCGTGCCTCAGCAATCTCAAGCAGCTGGGCCATCATGTCCTGGCCTACACGGACCAGTTCGAGGGCTATTATGCGAACCGCTCCAACTGGCCGTGGCAGTACATCGGCAATCAGGCCAAAGACGGCACCGCCTACAATCTGCAGCGGTTTTCCAGTCTTGCGACCGTGCTGCAGTGTCCGACTTTTCTCCCGTTCCGGCAGGGCCGTGAGAACAGCAAGGACTGGTACGCGGTCGCCACCGGCAACGCCGCCGACAAGCGCATGATCAGTTACAACAACAACGGGTTCGTGTACGTCAACACGATGCCGCCGGTCAAGGAAAAGGATGTCCGTGCGCCCAGCGCCACCCTTCTCCACGGCGACGCCAATCCCTACAATGCGGCGACCGGGACCGTGAATCAGATCATCGCCAATGAGACCGTCCTGACAAGAGAAATGACAGCAACCAACGCCCGCACGGGGTACATACACAACGGCTATGTCAACTATCTCTGCGCCGACGGGCACGCGGCGAGCTCCAACCAGCTGACGCTCCGGCACCTGACTTTAGTGAAACAGTGAAAAGGCATCACGGGATCCGACAATGAAACGCAAATGCAAAATGGCGGTCGTCGGCTTCGGCCAGCGCGGCTGCGCCTACGTGAAGATGATCATGGACCATCCGGCGGCGGAGCTGACGGCCGTCTGCGAGGCTTCTCCGGACCGGGCGGAATCCTTTGCCCGGGAACTCGGGCTGAAGGGCGTCCCGATCTTCCGGAGCGTGGAGGATTTGATCGCCCGGGGCGATTTCGAGGCGGTCGTCATCACGCTGCCGGACTATCTTCACGGCGTGAGCGCCATCGCCTGCTGCAACGCGGGCAAGCACGTCATGCTGGAAAAACCCATGGCCCCGACCGCCGCGGAGTGCCGGGAGATCATCCAGGCGATCATCCGCAACAACTGCAAGGTGCAGATCGGCTTCGTGCTGCGTCATCACCCGATCTTCCGCAGGGTGATCGAAATCGCCCGCTCCGGCGAACTCGGCCAGATCCTCAACATCACCTCCACGGAACACATCGGGGTGATGCACGGCGCAAGCTACATGCGCCGCTGGCACCGCAAGACCGCCAACTCCGGGGGGTTTATTCTGGCCAAGTGCAGTCATGACATCGACATCATCTCGACGGTCGCCGGCGCGCCCGCGGTCCGGGTGGCCTCCTTCGGTTCGCTGGACTTTTTCACGCCGGACAAACTCAAGTATCGCTATTGTTCCCAGTGCCCGGACGAGACGTGCCGTTTCCGTTTCAAAGGCGAAATGGTGCGGATGAGCGAAAGCGAGAAAAATGCGCCGTCGAAGGCGGAGAAGCCCTTCGATCTCTGCGTTTACAACGACGACAAGGACGTGGTCGACCATCAGGTGGCGATCATCGACTACGCCAACGGCGTCAAAGCCAACTTCGCGCTCAATCTCTTCGCCCAGGTGGCCAAGCGCACCATCTGCGTCGCGGGGACCGAGGCGATCCTCTACGCCGACACGGCCGACGAATCCATCACGCTCCACAATTCCGTGACCGGGAAGACGCGGAAGATCGACTGCAAGGCGGAGAATACCTCCGGGCACGGCGGCAGCGACGAAGCGTTCCTCGACGATTTCATCGACTGCGTGCTGAGCGACCGCCCCTCCGGCGTGGATTTCCGTGCCGGATTGAGTTCAACGGTCATCGGCAACGCCATCGAGGAGGCGCGGCTGACCAACAAAGTCGTCGAGATACCGCAGGAGGCTTACCTGTGGTAGGCTTCACGCCGATGTTCCCCCGGTACGGTCACTTGAAGAAGGAGACGATCAGGAGCCCCGCGAGGATCAGGATCAGCCCCGCCGTCTTCGTGCCGGAATTCTTCTCGTGCAGAAAGATCACGCCGGCGAGGAACCCCAGGGGGAGACTCAGCTGGCGGAACGCCTGGATGAAACTCACGTTTGTCACGTGCTGCATGGCGAACAGGACCAACGCATAGGCGCCGGAGCAGCAGATCCCGGCGGCCACCGGGAAAAGGAAGGCTTTGCCCCTGAATTCCCGCATGGCCACGCGTTCGGCGGGATCGAAGACCACCAGCGGCACTTCACCGAGGGCGAGCCCCATCTGGATCAGGAACAGATACCCCAGCGTGCAGACGTTGGAGACGCGCCCGCCCGCGGCGATCTGACTCAACGCCTGACTGTCGCAGAGCGTGTAGCCCGTCGTCCCGACCGCCCCGAGAACGATGAAGAAAAGCGCGGGACCGTTCAGCCCCTTGAAGGAGATGTGCCGGAACGAACGGAAGGGCATGATGACGCACCCCGCGGCGATGATGACCATGCCGCACAGCGCGGGGATCCCGAAGGGCTTCCCGATCCCGGCGAGCAGCGTGATCGCCGCAAGCATGACCACCGGCAGGGCCCGGACCAGAGGATAGATCAGCGAGATGTCGCCGTGCTTGTAACCGTGGGCCAAGCCGTACATGTAGAGGACCTCCGCCGCCACGCTCCCGGCGAAGAGCCAGTAGAAGACGGCCGCAAGTCCCGCAAAAGCGCTCCAGCTCATCAGAAAGAACGGGAGCCAGATGATCCCGCCGATGAAATTCATGATGAGATAAAACGCCGTCGACGGCGTCGTGGTTTTCGAAAGCATGTTCCATGCGACGTGCATGAAAACGGAAATGAAGATCAATACCGCGGCTGTGATGCTCATGAAATGTTCCTTCCTTTGAACGGCACACCCGGTAAAGTTAGCACGGTTCCGCGATTTTTCAAGCCGAAACCGGCTCACCCGGGACCGGATCGGCGGAAATTTCCGAAAGGTCCCCCCGTGAGGCGGAAAATGCGGGCGGGCGAACCGATGACGGCTTGACAGCCCCGGGCAAAGAGGATATATTACGACCGAGGCTCCGTGCGCCTGCGGTCCGGGAATGGACCCGCGGGGACGCCCGAAACACCGTGCCGTCGGGAAAAATCAGTCGGAAAATGGGAAGGGAAACGATGACGACGAAAAAGGAAATGCCGCCCGTGATGATCCTCTGCGGAGGCAAAGGGACCCGTCTGCGCGATGTGACGGAAATGCTTCCGAAACCCATGGTCTCCATCGGCGAACAGCCCATCGTCTGGCACATCATGAAAACCTACGCCGCTTTCGGCGTGCGCCGCTTCATCCTCTGCCTCGGCTACAAGCGGGAGGCCTTCGTCGACTACTTCATGAACTATCACCTGCGCACCGCCGACGCCACGATCCGGCTGGGACATACGCCCGAGATCACCTTTTACGACGAGCCCGAGGAGTCCGACTGGGAAGTGACGCTGGCCGGGACGGGCCTCGAGACCATGACGGGAGGAAGAGTCTTCCGCGCGTCGAAGTACCTCAAAAAGACAGACGAAAACTTCTTCCTCACCTACGGCGACGGCCTCTGCGACGTGGACATCGACGCCCTCTACGCCCGGCATCTGGCGGGGGGGAAACTGCTCACCCTCACGGCGGTGCATCCCGAAGCCCGGTTCGGCGAGATGGTCCTGGAGGGCGACACCATCCGGGGCTTCGAGGAGAAGCCGGCGCAGGCGGGCGGCTACATCAACGGCGGCTTCATGGTGATCGACCGCAAATTCATCCCGGAATACCTGGACGGGAAAGAGGACACCTTCCTCGAACGCGAACCCATGACCCGCTGCGCCGCCGAGGGGAACATGGGCGTCCTCCGCCACGAAGGCTTCTGGCAGTGCATGGACAACCAGCGGGAGTACAATCTGCTCAACGCCCTGTGGGAACGCGGGAGCGCCCCGTGGACGAAATTCTGGAAGTGACCGATGTTCAGCGACGTTTACCGGGGCAGAAAAGTTCTCATCACCGGCCACACCGGCTTCAAGGGTTCGTGGCTGGCCTTCTGGCTGAAGGAACTGGGCGCCGAACTGTGCGGCATCGCCCTGCCCATGGAAACGGAATACAGCCACTTCGATCTGCTGAAGCCCGGCATGCGTTCCGAGATTTCGGACATCCGGGACCGGGAGAGGATCGCGGAGATCGTCGCGGATTTCCGCCCCGAGGCGGTTTTCCACCTGGCCGCCCAGCCGCTGGTGCGGCGCTCCTACCGGGAGCCGGTGGAGACCTTTGCCGCCAACGTCATGGGGACGATCCACGTCCTCGACGCCTGCCGCGGGACCGATTCCGTGCGGGCCGTGGTGGCCGTGAGCTCCGACAAGTGCTACGAAAACACGGGCCGGAAAGAGGGGTACAAAGAGAGCGACCCCATGGGCGGCCACGATCCCTACAGCGCCAGCAAGGGCTGCACGGAGCTCGTCATCTCTTCCTACCGCCGGAGTTTCTTCGCACCGGAGGAATACGGAAAAAAACATCATCTGCTGCTGGCCTCCGCCCGGGCGGGCAACGTCGTGGGCGGCGGCGACTGGGCCGAGGACCGTCTGGTCCCCGACATGATGAAGGCTGCGGCGGCAGGGAAGACCGTGACGATCCGCAGTCCCAAATCCACCCGGCCGTGGCAGCACGTGCTGGAGCCCCTTTCGGGCTACCTCGCCCTGGGCGCCCGGCTGCTGGCCGGGGAAAAAGCTTTTGCCCGGGGATGGAACTTCGGCCCCTCCGACGGGGGGAACATCCCGGTCGAAGAGGTCGTTTCGGCCTTCGCGAAGGCGTGGGATGCCGTCCGCTACCGCATCGACCCGCCCGCCGACGCGCCTCACGAGGCCGCGCTTCTGGCCCTCGACTGCTCCCAGGCCGCCCGGGAACTTGCGTGGCACAGCGTCTGGACGCCCGAGGAGACTTTTGCCCGGACCGCGGCGTGGTACCGGGATTTTTACGCCTCGGGGAAGCTGAGGACGGCGGATGATATTGCCGCCTATATCCTTTCGGCGCAGAAGGAAGGACTTTCATGGACAAAGTAAGACAGCTGCACGACGAGATCCTGCGGAAGGTGACGGAGTACTACCGTCTGGTGCACGCGCCGGAGGCCGGGGAGGCGTTCGTTCCCGGCGAGTCCCGGGTGAACTACGCGGGGCGGGTCTTCGACGAAAGGGAGATGTGCAATCTCGTCGATTCCGCGCTGGAGTTCTGGCTCACCTACGGGCGGTACTCCCGGGAATTCGAGAAGAAACTGGCGGGATATCTGGGGATCCGCTTCGCGCTTCTGGTCAACTCCGGCTCCTCGGCGAATCTGCTGGCCTTTGCCGCGCTGACCTCGCCGCTGCTGGGAGCGAGGAGGATCCTGCGGGGGAACGAAGTCATCACCGTGGCGGCGGGATTCCCGACCACCATCGCCCCGATCGTCCAGTACGGGGCGGTCCCGGTCTTCGTCGACGTGGAGTCCCGGACGGCCAATATCGATCCCGCGATGCTTGAAAAGGCCCTTTCCCCGAAAACGAAAGCCGTGATGATCGCCCACACGCTGGGCAACCCCTTCGACATCAAGGCGGTGAAGGGATTCTGCGACAGACACGGCCTGTGGCTCGTCGAAGACAACTGCGATGCGCTGGGGTCGAAGTACGACGGCCGTTTCACCGGCACGTGGGGGGATATCGGCACCTCAAGTTTCTACCCGCCGCACCACATGACCATGGGCGAGGGCGGCGCGGTGTACACAGACGATCCCCTGCTCAAAAAGATCATGCTCTCGCTCCGGGACTGGGGAAGAGACTGCTGGTGCGCCTCGGGCGTCGACAACACCTGCGGCTGCCGCTTCACCAAAAAGTTCGGCAAACTCCCCCTGGGCTACGATCACAAGTACGTGTACAGCCACTTCGGCTACAACCTCAAGGTCAGTGACATGCAGGCCGCCGTGGGCTGTGCGCAGCTGGAGAAATTCCCCTCTTTCGTCGAGAAACGCAAGGCGAATTTCACCCGCCTCTTCAACGGGCTGAAAGATCTTCCCGAGCTGCAGCTTTTCGAAAAGTATCCCGAGAGCGATCCCTCGTGGTTCGGTTTTCTGATCACTCTGACCGACAGGGCGGGATTCACCCGCAACGATCTTGTGAAGTATCTCGAGGAAAGGAAGATACAGACCCGCAACCTCTTTGCGGGAAACATTTTGAAGCATCCCTGCTTCGAGACGCTGGCGGAAGGCGTCGACTACCGGGTGGCCGGGAGCCTGAAAAACACCGACCGCATCATGAACGACGCTTTCTGGATCGGGCTTTATCCGGGCATGAGCGATGACAAACTGGACTATATGATCCGAACGATCAGGGAGTTCATCCGCAAATGAGAGTTGCCGACTACATCTTCAAAACGCTGGCCGACCGCGGCGTGGAGCACGTCTTCTTCGTTTCCGGCGGCGGAGCGATGCATCTCAACGACGCCCTGGGGCGCGAAAAGAGGATCCGCTACATCTGCAATCTCCACGAACAGGCCTGTGCCATCGCCGCGGAGGGGTACGCCCGGATCACGGGCCGGCCGGGCGTCGTCAGCGTGACCACGGGGCCCGGCGGGACCAATGCCCTGACCGGCGTGGTCGGCGCGTGGCTGGATTCGATCCCCATGCTGGTGATCTCGGGGCAGATCAAGCGTGCCACGTCGGTCACGGCGTGCCCGACGCTGAAACTCCGCCAGCTCGGCGATCAGGAGCTGAACATCGTCGACGTGGTGCGGCCCGTCACCAAATACGCCGTGATGATCAGAGACAGGCGCGATATCCGTTACGAGCTGGAAAAGGCCTGGCATCTCTGCCGTTCGGGCCGTCCCGGTCCGGTCTGGCTGGACGTGCCGCTGGACATCCAGGCGGCGGAGATCGACCCCGCGGAACTGCGCGGATACGAAAAGGAATACGGCACGGAGACGCCCGAACTGCGTCCGACGCAGATGGCCGAAATCATTTCCAAACTGCAGAGCGCCCGGCGGCCCGTCATCGTCGCGGGCATCGGCGTGCGTCACGGCGGCGGAGCGGAAACGCTTCTCGAATTCGCCGAAAAACGCCATATCCCGGTGCTGACTTCGATCTCGGGGATCGACCTCATCCCGTCGGATCACCCGCTCTTTTTCGGCCGGCCCGGCATTCTGGGCGAGCGGGCGGCGAATTTCATCATGCAGAACTCCGATCTGCTCCTGGTGCTGGGGACGCGCATGGGGATCAGGATCATCGGCTACGCCTGTGAGACCGTCGCGCGGGCGGCGTGCAAGATCATGGTGGACGCCGACCCCGGCGAATTGTGCAAGCCCACGTTCCGCCCGGACATCGCCGTCAACGCCGATGCGGGGAGATTTCTCGAAGCCGTCAACGCCGCCCTGCCCGCGGCGGAGGGGGATCCCGCGTGGCTGGACTATTGCCGGCGCCTGAAAAAACAGTATCCCGTTGTGACCGGCGAGCACCGGTCCCGGACCGATTACGTCTCAAGTTACGCCTTCCCCGAGATGATCGGGGAACTCTGCCGCGACGACGCCATCGTCGTCACCGGCAACGGCACGGCGTACACCAGCACCTTCCAGGCCATCCCGCTCAAAAAAGGCATGCGGATGTTCTCCAACGAGGCCTGCGCCTCCATGGGCTACGGCTTCCCGGCCGCCATCGGGGCCGCGCTGGCCGGAGGCGGCCGCGAGGTCCTCTGCCTGACCGGCGACGGCAGTCTGCAGATGAATCTTCAGGAACTGCAGACGATGAAAAATCTTCATCTGCCGATCAAGCTCTTCGTCTACAACAATGCCGGCTACCTCTCCATCAAGCTGACCCAGCGGGCCTTTTTCGGGGGGAACTTCGTCGGCTCCGAAGCGGGCTCCGGCGTCGTTCTGCCGGATCTCGGGAAAATTGCCGCGGCTTACGAACTGCCCTTCTTCCGCCTCGCGAACAATCAGGAGGCGCGGAAACTTCTGCCGAAGATCCTTTCCGCCGAAGGTCCGGCCGTCATCGAGGTGATGACCGATCCCTTCGAGGTGCTGGGACCGAAGGCCGCCTCCAAACGTCTGCCCGACGGCACCATGGTCTCCGCGCCGCTGGAGGATCTGGCGCCGTTCCTGCCCCGGGAGGAATTTCTGAAAAACATGCTGATCCCCCCCGTTTCGGAGGAGTTTTGAAATGCCGAAGATATCGATCGTCACGAACTGCTGGAACGAGGTCGAGAATATTCCGATCTTCTACGAACGCTGCAAGGCGGAACTGGCGAAGCACCCCGCGTACGACTACGAGTTCGTCGTCGAGGACAACCTCTCCACCGACGGGACACGAGAAGTCCTGCGCGGGATCGCCTCGAAGGATCCCAAATTCAAGGTGATCCTCAACGCCAACAACTTCGGGCATATCCGCAGCCCCTTCAACTGTCTGCTCAACGCCTCGGGCGATGCGGCGTTCTACCTCTGCAGCGACTTGCAGGAGCCGCCGGAAATGCTGACCCCGTTTCTCGAAAAGTACGAAGCGGGCTTCAAGGTCGTCTGCGGCGTCCGCTCCGGGACGAAAGCGAGTCTCCTCATGGAGTTTCTGCGCGGATGCTACTATCATCTGCTGAAAAAGTTCGCCGCGGATCAGGAGGTCGTGCAGAAGTTCACCGGCTTCGGATTGTACGACCGCTGTTTTCTGGACGCCTTGAAAAAATTTCACGAGCCCTACCCCTATTTCCGGGGACTGGTCAGCGAGATCGGCTTCAGGCGCTGCGAAGTTCCCTTCGTCCAGGCCGAAAGGGAACACGGCAGAACGAAAAACAATTTCGCCACCCTCTACGACATGGCCATGACGGGATTCGTCAATCACACGAAACTGCCCCTGCGCCTGGCGGCGTTCACAGGTTTCATGATCGCGCTGGCCAGCTTCTGCATCGCGCTGGTCTATCTCGTGCTGAAACTCATCTGGTGGAACACCTTCAGTCTGGGACTCGCGCCGCTGGTCATCGGCATGTTCCTCCTCTCCGGAGTCCAGCTCATCTTCATCGGCGTCATCGGCGAGTACCTGGGCGCGGTCTGGACGCAGGTGAAGAACCGCCCGCTGGTCGTCGAAGAGGAGCGGATCAATTTCGATGAGTGAGTCGACGCGACAGCCAAAACCGGCGGTCCATCTTTGCGCGCCTTGCAAAAGAACGGAACAGCCGCTTTTTCGGGGTGTACCGCAGGGGGTACGCCCCTCAAAATCATCTGCTCCGCCGTATTTGCAATGCATCGCAAACCCCTCCCCGCCGCCTTCGGCAGTCGCGTCCAAGATCTTTCTGACCGGGGGAACGGGCTTTTTCGGCCGGAGCATCCTGTCGTGTCTCCGCCGCGGTCTGCTGCCGCCGGGAACGGAGTTCGTCATCCTCTCGCGCACGCCGGAAAAGTTTCTCGCGGCGTATCCGGAGTTCGCCGGTCTCCCGGGCGTCCGCCACATCGCGGGGGACGTGAGAAATTTTTCCTTCCCCGAGGAAGAGTTCGACGCGGTGATCCACGCCGCGACCCCCGCCGTGACCACGCTGGCCCCCGGGGAAATGCGCTCCATCGTCGTCGAGGGGACGCGCCGCGCCGCCGGATTCGCCCATTTCTGCGGCGCGAAAAAACTCCTGCTGACCAGCTCCGGCGCGGTCTACGGCATCCAGCCGCCGGAACTTGCCAACATCCCCGAGGATCACCCCTGCCGCCCCGTCACGGAGTACGGCATCGCCAAACTGGAGGCGGAAAAGATCTGTGCCGATTCGGGCGTTCCCGCGCTGATCGCCCGCTGTTTCGCCTTCGCGGGCCCCTATCTCGACCGCAACATCCATTTCGCCTTCGGCAATTTCCTCCGGGACGCCCTGGCCGGACAGCCCATCGTCATCCGTGGCGACGGGACCCCCCTGCGCAGCTATCTCTACGCCGACGATCTGGTGACGTGGCTTTTCAGGATCCTCGAAAGGGGCACGCCGGGACGCCCCGTCAACGTGGGCAGTCCGGAAGCCGTCTCCATCGCGGAACTCGCGGAAACCATCCGCAAAGTCCTGCGGACGCCGGGGAAAGTCGTCCTCATGGAAAAACCCGTTCCGGGCCGCCTGCCCGCCCGCTACGTTCCCTCCGTGGAACGGGCGAAAAACGAGCTCGGGCTTGCCGTGACGACTTCCCTCGCCGATGCGATCCGGCTCTCCGCCGCCCGGAAACAGGATGCCCCGTGAAGGAAACGAACACCTTGACCGACCCCTCGAAACTCCCTCTGCTGAACAGGCTGTCTCCCCGGCAGTACGAAGTACTGGCCTACCTGGCGGCCGGGGGCTGGAACACCCTTTTCGGCATCGGTCTCTACGCTCTGGCTTACCGCCTTTTCGGAGAAAAAGTCCACTATCTTCTTCTTGCCGTCCCGGTCAACATCGCCGCCATCACCAACGCCTTTCTCTGCTACAAGCTCTTCGTGTTCCGCACGGAGGGGAACTGGCTGCGGGAGTATCTGCGCTGTTATCTCGTCTACGGCGGAGGTTCCCTTGCCGGCATGGGGCTCCTCTGGCTTTTCACGGAACTTTTCGGCATGTCTCCCGCGTACGCCAACATCCTCGGGACGGCGGTCGTCGTCACCGCAAGTTATTTCGGTCACAAGTACTTTTCCTTCGCCCGCCGGGGAACGCGGTGACTCCCGGGAGGGACCGTTCTCCTCACGCCTTTTTCTTCCGCGGATCGTCGAGGCGGAGGATCGGGACGCTCAGGACCGCGAGGAGAAGCAGGACCAGAAGAAAGTAGATCCTGTAGGTCGCAAGAGGCCGGGCGGAACCGTTCAGGGCCGAGGCGATCCTGAGCAGAAGACCGCCGGAAGCCAGTCCCAGCAGTCCGGCCAGGGCGCCGGAGGCGATGGAGATGAAGATGCTGGCGGAGACCTGCGCCTCCTTGGGAACGGTCTCGAGAAAATACTGCGCCAGCGCATTGGTGATGCAGACGTTCCCGCAGGCGGCGACGAAAAACGGCACCAGCAGGAAACCCCACGAAAAACCGGCCGGAACGACGATCCAGTACAGCGCGAGAAGGCAAATCAGCAGATATCCGCCGGCGATCATGACCTTGCCGCCGAACCGGTCGGAAACGCGGCTCAGAAGATAGTTTGCGGGGACGGAGGCAAACAGCTGCACCATGGAAAAAACCAGCGCCTGGGTGTCCGCGGCGAGAAACCCCTTTTTCACCGTGAGCAGAGAGATGGGAACGGTCAGGATCACGCCCACATAGCAGACGATCCCGGCGTAGATCTGCCGGCGCACCGCGGGGAGCCCCAGCACCCGACGGTACTCCCGGAAGACCGGCCGCCGGGCGGCGTCGCGGATCTCGCCCGTCTCGCACATGGCCCGCATGAAAAAGGAACTTGCGATGCCCAGAAACGCCCCCGTGATGATGATCCCGCAGATGGTGTTCGCCCCGGGGTGATGCCTGAGCAGAACCGTTATGACGAGCAGCGCCAGGAATCCCGCGGCGTAGAAAAACATCCACGACCGGGCAATGACGCGCCCCCGGGTCCCCGGGGGACACACTTCGCCGATCAGCGGCTGCGACATCACGATGCCGGCGGCCCGGCATCCGTAGAACACCAGGGAACCCGCGACCAGCAGAAAGACCGCGGGACCGCGCCAGCCGCAGGCGGCGAGGGGCGCGGCCGCGGCGATGAAGAGGGAGGCGATGTTCCTCAGGACCCAGAAATCGGCCTGACTGCGGACGGCGCCCGTGCGGGCGGTCATCCATTTGCCCAGCGGCAGGAACAGGAACCCCACGTAGACCATGGCGCCGAGGGCGGAGATGACGGCGTCATGACACTTGAGCCGCAGGGCGAAAAGGATCAGGATCGTGTCCCCGAGGCACATGTAGCTCATGCCGTTCACGGCGCTGTACAGGTTGTAGAAGCGCTGGGACGTCCTCATCTCCTCGGGCGTCAGCGGGCGGTTGAGGATCATGGTCGGAAATCGGACTCCTCTCGAATGGAAAAACCGGGATGCCGGAAGCCTCGGCTCCGGCACCCCGTGTTCGACGGATCAACTGGGGAAACTACTTTTTGTTTTTGAAAGTGCTCCAGACGATGACCTCGGACTTCTGAGGAACGAAGCCGTGGTTGCTGCCCTGGACCCAGCGGATGCTCTTTCTGGGCGTCGCCAGATTGTTGTAGCTGACAGCCAGACCCGAGGGCGGGCAGGTGTAGTCGCCGAGGCCCGCACGGGTGATCTCGACGGTGGCCTTTTTGATGCGCTTGGCCATGAAGACGGGGTCGTAGTAATCCAGGCCGGGGACGTACTTGATGCGCCACGGACCGTGGATGCGTTTGGCTTTCTCGGTCCCGGCCATGTCGCAGCACCAGGTGATGGAGGGCTGGGCGACGGTGACGTCCTGATCGAGGGCCGCGGCCCACATGGTCTGGAGTCCGCCCTGGCTGCCGCCCGCGGCGGTCAGGTCCTTGCCGTTCCACTCGGGAAGGGTCTTGAGGTATTCGAGGGTCCGCAGGATGCGCATGACCATGCCGTTGAAGAAGCAGTTTTCGGGATCCTTGTTCTGCTCGGGATCGAAGGCGTAAGTGTATTTCTCGGTGCGGATGGATTTGAAGAACTCCCTGTAATACGCGCTCTTCTGACCCAGCTTCTGCCCGTGGGCGTTCAGCGAGAAGAAAATTTTGTTCTGCGGGACGGCGGTGAGGGGCTGCTGGATGTGGGTGCCGTAGCCGAAGAAGCTGATGAGGATGGGCAGCGATTTGGCCTTGGCGTTTTTGGGAACGGTCATGTAGCCGGTGGCCGGACGGGGTCCGGGTGCGGGGATCGAAACGGCGTAGACGTAACCGTTGGGATACTCTTTGACGAGAGTCTTCTCCACCTTTCCGGCAAAGGGCACTTCGGCCAGGCGTTTTTTCTGGCGGGCCCAGAAGGCGTCGAAATCCGCGGGCTCGCCGCAGTCCTTGAGGGTCTCGGCCTGCACGCCGGCGCCGGCGTAGAAGGCGACGGCCTGACGGGCTTTGCGCTTGTTCCAGCGGATGTACTCGTAGGAGAGGCGCTTGCCCTTTTCATCTGTGAGGAAGACGTCGACGCTGACGAATCCGGGCTTGTCGAGGGAGGTCTTCACCACAAGCGGCTGATCGGCGGGACCGTGTCCCGAAACGGTTTTGTTGTCGTCGCCGCGGCGGGTGTAGCGCAGGAAGAGTTTCTCCGGCGCGACGGTCCCGAGATCGGCCTTGAAAGTGAAGATCATCTCTTCGCCGGGGGCGTAGGAGAGGGCCGATTTGTTGGTCTCGCAGAGGATCCGGACTCCGGCGTACTTCGTATCGAGGGCCTTGGGGGCGGCCTTCTCCTTTTTCGCCGGGGCGGCTTTTTTCGCCGGGGCAGCCTTCACCGCGGGCGCGGCTTTCTTGTCGCAGCCCGCCTTGCAGCAGGCCTTCTCGCCGCAAGTCTTTTTGTCGCAATCCTTCCCGCAGCAGGCCTTTTTGTCGCAGCCCGCCTTGCAGCAGGCTTTTTTGTCGCAAGTCTTTTTGTCACAGCCCGCCTTGCAGCAGGCTTTCTTGTCGGCGGCGGCTTTCTTGTCGCAGGACTTGACTTCGGCGGCGGAGGGCTGCTCTTTTTTGCACCCCTGGTCCGGGCACGTACAGCCGGCCGCCGCGAGGGCCGCCAGTGCGGCGATCAGAAATCTTTTCATCGGAACGGTCTCCTTATGTTTTTTTTGGGGGAAGAAAATGTTTTTCCGCGCCCCCGTACACTTCTTGAACTAATATACAGCTCCGGTCCCGGGATTGCAAGTTCAGCGGCCGAGGATGGAAGCGATGACGGCGTCGGTCATTTCGGTCGTCGTTCCCCGTCCGCCGATGTCGGGCGTTGTGGCGGCGCCAGCCTTGAGGACGGCGCACAGGGAATCCATGAGCAGATCGGCGGCGGGCTTTTCGCCCAGCTGTTCGAGCATGAGGGCGATGGCCCAGAAGGTCCCGGCCGGATCGGCGATCCCCTTGCCGGCGATGTCGGGCGCGGAACCGTGGATGGGCTCGAACATGCCGGGATAGATCCCCTCGGGATTGATGTTGCCCGAGGGCGAAATGCCGATGCTGCCCAGCATGGCGGAGCCGAGATCGGTGAGGATGTCGCCGAAGAGATTGCTGGCGACCACCATCTGCAGGCGGTCGGGATGCATGATGAAGAATCCGGCCAGCGCGTCGATGTGCATCTGCCGGGACTCCATGCCGGGGTAATCCACCCGGACTTCATTGAAGATCTTGTCCCAGAAGACCATGGAGTGATTGAGGGCGTTGGACTTCGTCGCGCTGAGGACCCGGGTCATGCCGCGGGCTTTGGCGTACTCGAAGGCGTAGCGGATGATGCGCTCGGTCCCCTTGCGGGTGAAGACGGCCTCCTGCACGGCGCCGTTGTCGTCGGAGCGGCCGCGGCCGCAGTATTCGCCCTCGGAGTTCTCCCGGACGACCACGAAATCGATGTCGTCGTTTTTGAGCGGCGAGACCAGGCCGGGCAGGAGTTTGATGGGCCGCAGATTGACGTACTGGTCGAACCCGGTCCGGATGGGGAGCAGGAGCTCCCGCAGGGAAACGTGGTCGGGCACGCCGGGGAACCCCACCGCCCCCAGCAGGATCGCGTCGCAGTCCCGCAGAACGGTCATGCCGTCCGGCGGCATCATGCGGCCGTGCTCGAGATAGTAGGCACAGCTCCAGGGGAGTTTGTTGTAAGTGAATTTGAGTCCGCCGTGCCTGACGGCGACCGCGTCCAGGACCCGGACGCCCTCGGCGATCACGTCGACGCCGATGCCGTCCCCGGGAATGAGGTTTATCCTGAAGTTTTTCACGGATGTTTTTCCTTACGCTGAAGTCGATGGCTTTTTCCGCGCGTTAATATACCCCGGCGGGACGGCGATTTCAACCGCGCGTCCTCCCCTTACCGGGAGCCGGCGAGGACGACGGCGACAAGATCGGCAAAGGTGTCGGCCGAAAAGGTGGGGGCAGTCCCGCCGATGGTCCCGAAACCGTAGCGGCAGAAGACGCTCCTGATCCCCGCGGCCTGCGCCGCGCCGATGTCGGTGTGGTTGTCTCCCGCGATCCAGGCGTTCTCTTTCGAAACGCCGTGTTTTTCGATGACGTGGAGAAAGGCGTCCGGCGCGGGCTTGAGGGGGAACCGCCCGCCGCCGATGTTGTCGCACAGCAGAGGGGAGACGCCCAGTCCGGCCAAAATCTTCTCCCCCACCTCCTGAGGCTTGTTGCTCACCACGGCCAGCAGGAATCCGGCCCCGGCCAGCTGCCGCAGACCCTCGGCGACGCCGGGGTAGAGTTTTGTCCCGTGCAGGGGGTCGGCGGCGTAGTTGGTCACCATTTTTTTCACGGCTTCCTCCACGGGACAGGGCAGAGAAACGTCCGCAAAGGAACGCTCCAGCAGCTTGCGGGCTCCGTCCCCGGTGAAGGAGGCGATCTTCTCCTCAGGCAGGGGGGAAAAACCGAACTGCCGCCGCGTCACGTTGACGGAGTTGGCGATCCCTCCCACGGAGTCGATCAGCGTTCCGTCCAGATCGAACATGATGATCCTGCGCATAAACTTCCGGCCTCCATCCGGCGCGTTTCGGGCAAAGCGGGTTTTCAGGCCTTCAAAATACACCGGAGGAAGGGCGTTGTCAAGCCGCCCGGCGCGCGGAAGACGAAAAATTTTTCCCGGGGCGATTGTATTTTCCAAGCCGCCCGTTATATTATAGTGTCGGAGGTTTTTTGTACAGGTCTTTTTCTTCAGGAAAATACAGGAGAATACCAAATGAAATTCAACGTGAACCGCGAAAAACTGCAGAAGGCGCTCTCCCGCGTCGGCAGCATCATCGGCGCCCGGTCCATGCTGCCGCTGATCGGCAACGTCCTGATCGAAGCCAAAGAGGGACGGATCCAGCTCACGACCACGGATCTCGATCTGCGGATGTCCACCTCGATCGAAGCCAACGTCGCCGAGGAGGGCCGGAGCACCGCCCCCGCCCGCAAGCTGGTCTCGCTGGTCAACTCCTTCTCCTCTCCGGAAGTGGAGTTCGACGTCAACGATCAGGACCACTTCAAAATCATCTGTGGCAGCGGCCGGTTCAAACTGCTGGGACTGCCCGCCAACGACTTTCCGGAGGACACGGATCTCACCCCCGTCCGCGAGGTGAAGATCAAGGAGTGCGACTTCAAGCGCATGATCGGCGCGGTGAGCTATGCCGTGGGCGCCGACGACTCCCGCAAGGCCCTGACCGGCATTCTTTTCAGCGTGGGCGAGAACAATCTCACTTTGGTCGCCACCGACAGCAAGCGCATGGCCATGCAGGAATTCGTGCCCGAATCCGTCACCGGCGAGTTCGGCGACGCGATCATCCCGCTCAAAGCGATGACCGAGGTCCGGCGGCTCCTGGAGGGCGACCGCACGCTCTCCGTCAGCATCGGCGAAAAGGTGTGCCGGTTCACCTCGGAAGATTTCATCTTCGACACCAAGCTCATCGACGGCAGCTACCCCAACTACCGGCTGGTCATCCCCCAGAGCTTCAAGCAGGAGGTCGAGCTGCCTTCGGCGGTCTTCAAGAGCAAGATCGAATCGGTCTCCCTGGTGCTCTCCGAAAGCAGCTCCTACGTGGTGCTGAAATTCGATGAGAACCAGCTCTCCGTCATCGCCAGCAGCTCGGAGGTGGGCGAAGGGTGCGACACCATGGAGATCGCCTTTTCGGGCGAACCCTTCGAGGTCTCCTTCAATCCGGTGTTCCTGGCGGATCCCCTGCGCAACATCGACGCGGAAACGGTCCGTTTCAAGATCAACGACCCGCTCAACCCCGTGGCGATGGAGTCCGGGGACGGCTTCCTCTACGTCATCATGCCGATCCGCAAAAAGTAACGGTCCGAAAAATTGACCGTCCTTCTTGAGATCGAGCTGGACCGCTTCCGGAATTACAGCCGGAGGCGGTTCGATTTTTCTTCGGAAAACGTCCTGCTTTTCGGTCCCAACGGTTCGGGCAAGACCAATCTGCTGGAGGCCGTTTCCTACTTGAGCGTCCTGCGGTCCTTCCGGGGCCGGGTGGCCTCCCGGGAGCTGTGCGCCTTCGACGAAAGCGCCTTTTCCCTCTCCGCGGTGCTGGACAGGGGCCGCTTCCGGGAGCGGCTGCGTATCGCCGAGACCCGCTCCGGGAAACGGGAGCTGGCCATCGGCGATGCGAAAATAGCCCGCTCCAGCGAATTCATCCGGGAGTTCAGGACCGTCGCCTTCGTTCCGGAGGACAGGGCCGTCATCGCCGGCAGTTCGGGCTGCAGACGGCGGTTTTTCGACATGCTCATCTCGACGCTGGACCCCGCCTACCTGACGGCGCTGATGCGGTTCAACCGCGCGCTGGCCCAGCGGAACCGGGCGTTCAAAACCGATCCCCGGTCGGTCAGGCTCTTCGAACCCGAGCTCGCGGAACAGATCGGGCTCATCTGCGCCCGCCGGGCCGAGTTCGCCGGAAAAATCGCCGGAGGATTCAACCGGCTCTCCGGCGGCCGGTACGACTTCGCCATCTCCTACGCCCCGGATTATCCCGCGGAAACGGCGGCGTTCCTCGCCCATCTGGAGAAACTGCGCCCCCGGGAAAAGGAGCGGTTCTGCACCCTTGCCGGTCCCCACAGGGACGAATTCGTCTTCACCTTCGGCGGCCGGGAGCTGCGGATCTTCGGCTCCACCGGGCAGGTGAGCCTGGCCGCCCTCCTGATCAAGATGGCGGAGTTCGAACTGGTGCGGTCCATGGCGGCTCTCCCCGTCGTCGCCCTGATCGACGACGTGACGGGCGATCTCGATCAGGTCAACCGCGCCCTCTTCCTCGACGTCGTCGGGACCGCGGACCAGCGTTTTTTCACCTTCTCCCGGGAGGAAACGCTCCCCGCCCTCGACGGCGCCCAGCGGATCGGCCTCGCCTGACACCGCCGTCAAAGTGCCCCGTCAAAAATCCGTCATTTCAAAAAGTGACGGCCCCGGAGGATCTACACCAGAGACCGGTACAGGGCTTCGTACTTTTCCGCCGTCGCGGCGATGTCGAACCGTGCCGCGGAGGGGAAAAAGTGACGGCGTTTTTCAAGAATGACGTGCAGCGCCTCGATGAGAGAACCGCTTTTTGACGGCGTGACGATCCCGTCGGACGGACCGACGATCTCGCCGACGCCCCCCGTGTCGACGGCGACGGCGCACGTGCCGCAGGCCAGGGCTTCGATCACCATGTTCGGCAGATTGTCGTACAACGCGGCGGAGAGGAAGACGTCTCCCGCGGAATAGGCGAGAGCGAGGATTTCCGGGTCGTCGATCCTTCCGGCGGCGACGATCTTCCCGTGCAGTCCCGCCGGGACGTTCCCGCCGACGGCCAGCACGGTCGCATCGGGAAAAGCGGCCAGCGTCTCCGTCAGCAGGGGACCGCCCTTGTTGGGATCGCGGAGCGAGACCGCGCCGATGACGATGACGCGGGCCTCGTCGGGGATGCCCCAGAAGCGGCGGGCCTCCTCCCGGGGACGGGGACGGAACGTCTTCAGATCTATGCCGTTGAAGATGTGCTCGACCCGGCAGTTCCGGAACAGCCGGGAGTCCTTCGCCTCCCGGGAGATCCATGCGCTGGGCCCGGCGATGACCGGCGAAAACTCCCGCCACAGCTTCAGTTTCCTTTTCCAGACGAAGGCCTCCGGCGAGAAGCCGCCGTAACCTGCGGCATACCGGGTGTCGCCCGCGAGATGATGGTGTTCGCTGCCGCAGTACGCCCAGGTGTCGTGAAGAGTCCAGACCACGGGGAAAGGGATCCGCGGGATCTCCCCCAGCGACAGCATCTGGCCGTTGACCCAGTGCAGATGGACGATGTCCGGCCGAAGCGCCTCGATCGCCTTGAGCGTACCGCAGGGGAAAAGATTCAGACTGCGGGGCATGAAGTTTCTTCTGTCGCCGCAGAGCCTGTGGAGCCAATGCTCACCCCGCTGGAGGATCTTCATCCGGAGCGCGGCCCCGGCGGGAACGGTCCCGACCCAGGGGGCGTCCGAGAGTTTCTCCACCGTCAGCATCCGGGCGTCCAGTCCCCGTTCCCGCTGGGCGCGGCAGAGGCGGAACGCGGCCAGCGCCGCGCCGCCCCGGATGTCGTGGTAGTTGACGTGGAGGATCTTCATAAGAAGCGGAACCGGAAAAGCCTTTCGCGGAACTCCCGGGCGCCGTAGTCCCGGATGACGTGCCGGGGCACTGCCATGGGATCGGTCCAGGAGTGGGCCTGTCCGGGATAATTGGCCGCGGCGCGCATGAAGCCCGCCTGCCGGCAGATCTCCCGGCAGTTTCTGTCGAAATCGCCGTGATTCCCGAAGGGGTAGGACATGACGGCAAGTTTTTTCCCGACGACCTCTTCGAGGGTCCTGTGACCGGCAAGGATCTCTCTCTCCTGTTCCGCCGGAGCCAGTTCCGAGAGCCGGGGGTGGGTCAGCGTGTGGGAGCCCAGCGTCACCAGCGGATCCCCGGCGAGCTGCCGCAGTTCGTCGGCGGAAAGCTGCCGGTGTTCCGGGCGCGCGGGGACGTCGTTCCCGTCCCAGGGGAACGCCCGGGCGCCCCCGACGAAGCCGGAGGAAACGAAGATCGTCGCGGGCAGGCCCATCTCGTGCAGAACGGGCAGCGCCTCGTGGAGATTGTCGGCGTAGCCGTCGTCGAAGGTGATGACGAAGGAACACTCTTTAAAAAACCATTCCCCGTCGAAGCGCAGCACGGGAAAGTTGTCCCGGAGGAATTTCATCTGCTCCTGGAAGTTCTCCGGCGAAACGGCCAGCTGATGGGGATCGTGCTCCAGCCGGGCGACCCGGTGATAACAGAGCACGATGACCGGGGCCTGAAGAAGATTGCCGGGGAAGTTCCGCCCGACCTGAAAAAGCCGCCTGATTTTTTTCGGGATCATCTGCGGGCCTCGAATCCGATGACGACGGCGTAATCGGGGTCATCCCCGTCGAGGACGTCCCGCGAGGGCAGATCTTCCACGGCCAGACCGTCGAGGAACAGCCGCGCCGCGGCGAAATTGCCCAGGGGCGTGACCTCCACCCGGGAAAAGCTCTTCCCGAGGAGATGCGCCAGGCCCATGTCGGTGAACCGCCAGTAATCGCCCCAGCGCTCGCGGTCGAACCGGCTGACCTGGCTGAGCCCGGCGACGGTCCCCAGGAACACGCCCTCCTCCCGGAGCAGGAAGGCCGCGTTTTCCACCGCCGATGCGGCGTCGGGGATGAAATTCAGCGTCTGCGTGGCGATGAAGCAGTCGAACTTCTTTTCCGGCAGGGTCTCGCGGCATGTCAGGTCGCCGAAAAGCGCCGGAGGAGCGGCCGTCCGGTCGAAGGTGAGGATCGAGGATCCGGCGACCGCCGAACCGAAGCGCCGGGTGTAGGTGTCCTCGGAGATCTCCAGCACCTCCCCCCGGATGAGGCGACTCCTTTCGGCGAGGAATCTTTCGATGTAGTACCGGTCCACGGGCATCCCGCGGCCGACGCCGAAATCCCGGCTGACGGGTTCCCGGCGGGAGGCGTCCGCAAAAACCACGGGCCGTGCCCGGCGCATGAGATATTTTTTGAATTTTTCAAGCATTTTTCCCGCCGATCCGTCCGAAGATCAGTTTGAGTTTCAAAAAGATGCGCCTTGCCGGAGGGATGGTTTCCAGCCGCAGAAAGTGCTGATGCTCCCTTTTCAGCTCCTCCGTTTCAAAGGGGGGCTCCGCGGAGATGTCCACGGGATCGGGATCCAGGGCGATCCGGTACTTTCCCCGGACGCCGTAATGGGTCGCCGCCCCGCCGAAGCCGATGTTCTCCACCAGCATCCGGTTGGACTGGAGCGTGTATTTCTCCGCGAGGAAAGCCGAGGCGTACCACCGGACCGCCCAGGAATCGATCCGGCCGTCGGCCTGATCCCTCAGCATCTTGGTGTAAGGGAACGCCCCGTCCCGGTCGAACGTCCGGCGCAGTTTTTTTTCGACGATCTCGTCGTGAAGCTGCCGCGCGTCGGGGCGGAAAAGCGCCCAGCCCCGGTGCCACGTCGCCCATCCCCAGCAGTCCGCGCCCCGGCGCAGAAAGCACGGGATCTCCGGGTGTTCCGTCGGGTAGGCGAATCCGTGGACACAGCAGATCCTGTCGTCGTCCCGGTATTTTTCCAGAGCCTCGTTCATGAACCGCAGAAAGTACCGTGCCGTGACCAGATCGTCTTCCAGCACGATCACCCGGTCGTTCTCTTTGAGGATCTCCGTCACGCCGTCGATGACGGAGCGGGCCAGCCCCTTGTTGGTCTCCGACGTCCGGAGGGTGACGCGGGCAAACCCCGGGAGCCGGTCGAAAAGCGCGCGCACCGCCTCCACCTGTGCCTTTTCCCCGGGGTTCTTCGGACCGTCGGAAAAGACGAAAAGCTCGCTCTGCTCCGCCCCCTCGTTGGCGCGGAGCGCTTCCAGAGTTCTGCGCGTCTCCTCGGGGCGTTTGTAGACGAACAGGACGATCGGAGCAAATTCCATCAGTGCCGCTTTCATGCAGGATTTTTTCATTCCGCTATAAAAATACATTGAAAAACCCGTTTCGTCAAGTAAAAACGCCCTCCCCCGGGCCCCGAAACATTGAAAAACACCGCGGCGTATGATATATTAATCCCAATGGCATGCCGGGTCCCGTTTTTCCGTCCCCGGCACAGACCCCGAACGCTGTCTCACTTAAGGATTCGAAGAAGATATGATCATCACGAGCGTAGCTTATCCCCGGGCGGCGCTGGTCGGCAATCCGTCGGACGGATACCACGGCAAGACCATCGCATTCGTCTTCCGCAACTACCGCGCCGAGGTGCAGCTGTACGAAACGCCGGATCTGGAACTCCTGTCGAGCCGCCGGGACTACAACCGCTTCAGCAGCCTGGACGCCCTCTCCGACGACATCGCCCAGTTCGGCTATTACGGCGGCATCCGCCTGATGAAGGCCGCCGCAAAAAAATTCAACGAACACTGCCACGAAGCGGGCGTCGAACTGGAGAAGAAAAACTTCACCATCAAGTATTTCAGCGACATCCCCAACCGTCTCGGACTGGCGGGCTCCTCGGCGATCATCACCGCCGCCATGCGGGCCATGTTCACCTTTTACGGCATCACCATCGAACCGGCCCGTCTGGCCAATCTCGTCCTCTCCACCGAACGGGACGAGCTGGGGATCCCCGCCGGGCTCCAGGACCGGGTCGCCCAGGCGTGCAACACCCCCGTTTTCATGGACTTCGACAAGGCCTACATGGAGGAGCACGGCATCGGCCGCTACAGCCCCATCGCCATCCCCGACGAACTGCGCCTCTACGTGGCCTACCGTACCGACCTGGCCGAGGGTTCCGAGATCCTCCACAGCCGCCTGCGCGACGACTACGAGGCCGGCGTCCCCCGGGTCGTCGCCGCCATGAAGGAGTGGGCGGAACTCACCGAAAAAGTGAAGAAAGCCCTCGAAGACAGGGAATTCGACAAGATCCCCGCCCTGCTGGACCGCAATTTCGACCTGCGCTGCGAGGTCTGCGCGGGCTCCGTCAGCGCCAAGAACCGCCGCATGGTGGAGATCGCCCGCTCCTGCGGCGCCTCCGCCAAATTCACCGGCTCCGGCGGCGCCATCATCGGCACCTACAAGGACGACGACATGTTCGAAGCCCTGCGGCGGCAGTTCAAAAAGAACCGTATCGATCTGCTGAAACCCGACATCGTGCGGGAGGGAGAGGTGCGATGACCTTCCCCGCCGTCAGAAAAGCCGTGATCCCGGCGGCCGGGTTCGGAACGCGCTTCCTGCCCTTCACCAAATCAGTCCCCAAGGAGCTGATCCCGCTGGTGGACAAGCCGGTCATCCAGTACGTCGTCGAGGAAGCCGCCGCCTCGGGCATGACCGACATCCTGCTCGTCATCAGCTCCGACAAGGAGCCGATCATCCGCCACTTCAACCCGGCCCCCGAACTGGAACGCCGCCTGGAGGAGCGGGGCAAAACGGCGCTTCTCGCCGAAGTCCGAAGCGCCTCGCATCTCGCGAAGATCCACTACGTCTACCAGCAGGAACTCAACGGTCTGGGCGACGCCGTGGCCCAGGCCCGCAGTTTCGCAGGCAGCGACCCCTTCGCCGTGCTGCTGGGCGACACTGTGATGCGCTCCGACACGGACCGGCCCGTCGCGGGACAGCTGGCCGACGTCTTCGCCGAAACCGGCCGCCCCGTGGTGGCGCTGGAGGAAGTCCCCCTCGAAGCCGTTTCGAAATACGGCATCGCCGACGGCGAGGAGACGTCCCCCGGCATCTTCAAAATCCGCCGCATGGTGGAAAAGCCCTCTCCGGAGTCGGCGCCCAGTCGGCTGGCTTTCGCGGCAAGATACATTTTCACGCCGGAGATCTTCGACGCCCTCGACCGCACCGGCAGAGGGAAGAACAATGAAGTGCAGTTGACTGACGCCATGCAGAAACTTCTCGACTCCGGCCCCATGTACGGCCGCCGGGTCCAGGGCAAGCGCTACGACATCGGCAGCAAGACGGGCTTCCTCAAGGGGACCGTCGAATTCGGCCTGCGCCGTCCCGAATTTCACCGGGAATTCGCCGCGTTTCTGCGCGAAACAGTCGCAAAAATGGAAAGTTGAAAGTTATTGTGGGAATTTTGAAGAAACTCTCTGCCCTGCTTTTCGGCGGAGACGAAAAAAAGCAGACGGCCCCCCGGGCCGCCGGAAAAAAGAAGAGTCAGCCGAACAAAAAGAAAAACCGCCCGGCTCCTCCGCCCGCCGGGGAAAAATCCGGCAGAAAACCGGAGAAAAAAACCGAGAAAAAACCCGACAGAAAACCCAAGGCGAAAAAGCCCGAACGACCGGAGTCCGCCCCGGCCGCCGAAGAGCAGATCGTCATTCCCCATCCGGACGTGCTGGAGGAGGTCCCGCCCTGTGAAGGAAAAGTCCGCTTCGGCGACTTCGATCTCCATAAAGAGGTCCTCTTCGGCGTCCAGGCCGCAGGCTTCAAGTACTGCTCCCCCATCCAGGCCCTCGCCCTGCCAGAACTCCTCAAGGGCCGGGACCTCGCGGGGAAAGCCCAGACCGGCACCGGCAAAACCGCCGCATTCCTGCTGGCCGTCTTCGACAAGCTGCTGAAAAACCCCCTGCCCGAACGGAAAAAGGGCGCGCCCCGGGTCCTCATCCTCGCCCCCACCCGGGAACTGGCCGTCCAGATCCACAAGGACGCCCTCCAGCTGGGCGTCTTCACCGGACTGCGGAGCCTCGTCGTCTTCGGCGGCATGGACCACGCCAAACAGCAGAAATCCCTCGACTCGGTGTTCGACCTGCTCATCGGCACCCCCGGCCGCGTCATCGACTACTCCAGAAGCCGCTTCCTCGACCTCTCCCGCGTCGAGATCCTCATCGTCGACGAGGCCGACCGCATGCTGGACATGGGCTTCATCCCCGACGTCAAACGCATCGTCTCCCAGCTCCCCAAACGCGGCGAACGCCAGACCATGCTCTTCAGCGCCACCCTGAGTCCGGATATCCTCCGCCTCTCCTCCGGCTGGCTCACCGATCCCTTCGTCGTCGAAAGTGAACCCGAACATCTGGTCAGCGACAACATCGAACAAACCTTCTACTCCGTCCTCCGCGAAGAGAAACTGGCCCTCCTGCTCTATATCTTCCGCACCGAGACCTTCGAACGCATGATCATCTTCGGCAACCGCAAGGACGTGAATCTGCGGCTCCAGCAGGACCTGGAGCGCTACGGCTACCACATCCCCGTCCTCTCCGGCGACATCCCCCAGGAAAAACGCATGAAGATCCTCGAACGCTTCCGCACCGGCGAGGAAAAGATCGTCATCGCCACCGACGTCGCCGCCCGCGGCATCCACGTCGAGGATATCTCCATCGTCGTCAACTACGACCTCCCCGAACGCGCCGAAGATTACATCCACCGCATCGGCCGCACCGGACGCGCCGGAAAAACCGGCAAGTCCATCAGCTTCCTCTGCGAATACGGCGCCTATTACCTCCCCGCCATCGAGGAACTCCTCGGCGTCACCTTCTCGAGCCAGCTCCCCACCGAGGAAATGCTCCGGCTCCCCCCCGAAGTCCCCGGCGCCAA
>JAFSTC010000007.1 GCA_017450705.1 Lentisphaeria bacterium
CCCCGAAAGTGACGGCACGGCGGCCGGGCTTGCCGCACACGCCGGCAAACGCAACATTCTGACGATGGACGGCGGCTCACGGGCCATTTCGCTCACAATGGACAAAGAAACAAACTATGCGGCGTTCAACTGGCATGGCGGCTCTTATCCGAAGGCAAGCCTGGGATCGTGGAGGTATTATCAGGCTTATCCGTATCGTTATTGAAGCCGGAGAGATCGGACTCATGAGAAAAACAGTCTGCGTGTTTATCCTGCTGACCGCCGCCATGTTCTGCCGGGCGGTGACGGTCGTCATCCCGGAAAAGGCGAGACCCTCCACCGTATACGCGGCGGAGGAACTGGCGGAACATCTCGGGAAAGCCCTGAAGCAAAAAGTCGGCATCGTCAGGGAAAACGAAAAGGTTTCCGGACAGAGGATCTATCTCGGCAACACGGCATTTGCCCGCAGGCAGGGGATCGATTTCTCGAAATTCGGCATGGAGGAGTCCCTGATCCGCAGCTGCGGGGAAGACATCCTCATCGGCGGAGGCGAACCGCGGGGCACGCTCTACGGCGCCTACGAGTTTCTGGAACGCTTCGTCGGAGTTACTTGGCTGACGCCCTTCGTGACGACGATCCCGGAACTGAAGGAATTGAAGATCCCGCCGACAACCGATTTGCGTATCCAACCGTCTTTCCGGTACAGAGCCGTCTTCGTCACCACGTACACGTGGATGAATGAGTTCGGCCGGGCCAATATCAGATTCCGCGTAAGGATGCGCGAAAACATCCACTGGCAGGAAATGGCAAGACTCACTCCCGAGGAAAAGGCCCGCTGGGGGATCACGCCGGTGCTGGGAAGACCGGCCCCTCTGAACACGTTTTATCACTACATAAAATTCTGGCCCAAGACGGGGATGGAGGATGCCCTCAGTCTCGATGCGGCGGGAAAGCGTCTGCGCCCGAAAAACATTTACGGTCCCGGCCATGTCTGTTTCAGCAGTCTCAAGGCGAGAAAGATGTTCGCGAAACAGATGAAGGAATTCATCGCAAAGGACAGGGAGGAATTCAAGGAGTTCCCGCCCTTGTTCTACAATCTTTCCATCAACGATACGCCGGAGGGGATGTGCGTGTGCCCGGACTGCAAAGCGCTGACGGAAAAATATCAGGCCGCCTCCGGTGCAATGCTCGAATTCGTCAATTATGTCGCACGGGAAATCGAAAAAGTCTATCCGGACGTCCGGATCCAGACCTCCGCCTACTACTTCACGGAGAAACCGCCTGTGGGGATCGTCCCGCATAAAAACGTGGTGGTCCGCGTCACGCCCATCGACGCCTATCTCAAAGGCAAGTGCAAGACGATGTTTCCCATGGAACATCCGGCCAACAAGACGTGCGCGGACAACATCCGCAAATGGTCCGAACTGGGGCCGATCCAGATATGGAACTACTTTGTCAATTACGCGGACGACGCGAGCAACAGCGGCGTCGTCAACGTCGAAACGATATACAAAAACCTGAAATTCTTCAAGAAGTGCGGCGCGGATTACGTCTTCTCGGAATGTGAATTCCCGGACAGTTCGTCATTCCACACGCTGCGGCAGTACGTGGGATATCAGATGAAAAGAGACTGCACGCAGGAGCTCGACGTGCTGCTGGACAAGTACTTTTCCGGCTGTTACGGTCCCGCGGCTGTCCCCATGCGGAAACTCTACGATCTCCTCGCCGAAAAGATGAGGAACACCGCTCCCTGCGTCTTCAGCAATCAAAACCGCCCGAAATATCTCGACCGCGACTTCTTCCGCACCGCGGAGAAACTGCTGGCGGAAGCGGAAAAACTGGCCTGCGGAAACAGCCTGTACCTCGCCGGAATAACGCGGGAACGGGTCCCTCTCGATCTTGCCCGCTCCGCGATCAGCGAGCATTGGGAACCTGAGGAGCATCTGCCGGCAAGAGCCGCCGTTCTCGACCGTCTGGCCAAAAACAGAACGGCCGATCCCTACTGGAAACACCGGACGCGGGCCAAAATAAACGCGGGTAAAAAACGCCGCAAGACCGTCAAATTCGGCGCGAAATATCCCCTGCCGGAAGAGTTCAAAGGGAAGACGCTGTTCGACATCACCTGGCGGGAATTCACCGTCGACATCACCCGGCACTGCGGTCTGAAACTGGTCGATGACAAGGAGGCCTGCGGCGGCAAGGCCATGTGCCTCGAAAAATCACCAAGGAGAAAAGATCTGCACCGGGGGAATTTCGTCAGCGGGATCCGAAGCCGTTACCTGCTGAAAGACCTTCTGGTCTTCAACCAAAAGACATTCACCGATGAAAAGTATCACCTCTATCATTACGGCAGAATAACATTGACGCCCCTGTGCCTTCTCTGGGCGCATTGGTCCTGGTATATCCAGCAGAATCTCGACCCCTATTACCGCGAAGACGGGGACAACGTGTTCGACGTATATGTCTCCATCAAACTTCAAGGACCGGCCTATTCTGAAAACTCGAAGAAGGAAAATGCCGTCTTCATCGACAGGATCCTGCTGGT
Source organism: Lentisphaeria bacterium (assembly GCA_017450705.1). GTDB lineage: Bacteria > Verrucomicrobiota > Lentisphaeria > Victivallales > Victivallaceae > UBA1784. Next base: position 2,525 of record JAFSTC010000007.1, read on the forward strand.
GAAGCCCGACGCCGAAAAGGCGGAGAGCGCCGCGCAGAAGGCCGGAGCCCTCGAAAGGAAATATGCCGAAATCAAAATTCTGGGCGAAACGAACAAATCGGCGCTCTCCTATGAACCCGGCGAAGAGATGGTTTTCACCTTCAAGACCGATTTCGGCAAGGTCGAGCCCGGAAAGTTCTTTCTCCGGTACACCCGCCGCGGCGACGACAACAAAACCTTTTCCGGCAAAGCGCCCGCAGATGAGCCGCTGGTCGTGAAGACCTCTCTCGACCGCCCCGGATTCGTCAGCGTCGACGTTTTTCTCGTCGATGAAAAAGGCAAGCGCGTTTTTCAGGAACACACCCGCCGGGACAAGAGGAAGGTCCGGCAGGCCATCGGATTCTTTTCCGGAGCCGGCGTGCAGATCGAAAAACTCAAGGACTGCGGCGAACCCGCGGATTTCGACGCCTTCTGGGCCCGGCAGAAAAAACGTCTGGCCCAAGTGCCCTTCGCCGGGAAAGTCGAGAAAAAACTGGTCAAAGAGTATCCCGACGGCTATGTCTACGCCGTTTCGATCCCCGCGCCCGGCCCCCGTCCGGCCACGGGCTACATGACCATGCCCAAAAACGCGAAGGAAAAGTCCCTGCCCGCCGCCATCACCTTCATCGGCTACGGCATGCAGAAACACTGGCCCCCCTCCTCCGTCGAGAAGGACAAGATCGTCTTCATTCTGAACGCCCACGGGCAGAAACTGCGCCAGAAGAACGCGTATTACAAGGAGTTCTTCAAATCCATCTGCTCCGGAAAATATACCTACGCCTTCGATCCCGAACAGA
>JAFSTC010000089.1 GCA_017450705.1 Lentisphaeria bacterium
GTTCAATTTTCAATGAGCCATCCGCTGCCCCCGCTCGCGCTTCCGTTTGCGTGACAGCTTGTTTATCTTATCACAAAGAGTTCCGTTTGTCAAGAGGGTTCCCAAAAGTTTTTTCAACTTTTTTCGGCCTTGCCTGCGCTCACGTCTCCTCCGTGACAGCCCCGCTATTCTAGCACTTCTTTCCCCCATTGTCAACCCCTTTTTTCAAGTTTTTTGGTCCTTTTCCGACGTTTCGGCGTTCCGGACAAAGCGCGGCCGATCGCTATGGAGGTGCTTCCGGCAGAATCCACAAAAGAGATTCCTTTCCCGGATTTTCCTCTTTTTTTCTCTCCCGCCTTGCCTTTTCCCTCATTTTATATTATAATAAGCGTGATTACAGAAACGGGAGATTCACCATGTACAGAGAAGGCTTCGACAACGCGCGGTATCTGACCCTGCAGACGGAGAAGATCCGCGAACGGCTCGCCCAGTTCGGCGGGAAACTCTACCTTGAATTCGGCGGGAAACTCTTCGACGACTACCACGCCTCGCGCGTCCTGCCCGGATTCCGCCCCGACAGCAAGATCAATATGCTCCTTCAGCTGAAGGAAAAGGCGGAGATCGTCATCGTCGTCTCGGCGGCAGCCATCGAACAGAACAAGATCCGCGCCGACCTCGGCATCACCTACGACATGGACGCCCTGCGTCTCATCGACGCGTTCCGGGACCGGGGACTCTACGTCGGGAGCGTCGTCGTCACCCATTACGCCGCCCAGCCCGCCGCGGACGCGTTCATCAAACGGCTCTCCAACCTGGGGGTCCGGGTCTTCCGGCACTACCCCATCGAGGGATACCCCACCAACGTCAAACACGTGGTCAGCGACGAGGGCTACGGCAAGAACGAATACATCGAAACCACCCGCCAGCTCGTCGTCGTCACCGCCCCCGGGCCCGGAAGCGGAAAGATGGCCACCTGCCTCTCCCAGCTCTACCACGACAGCAAGCGGGGGATCAAGTCCGGCTACGCGAAATTCGAGACCTTCCCGGTCTGGAACCTCCCTCTCACCCACCCCGTCAATCTCGCCTACGAAGCCGCCACCGTCGACCTGGCGGACGTCAACATGATCGACCCCTTCCATCTGGAGGCCTACGGCAAGACCACCGTCAACTACAACCGCGACGTGGAAGTCTTCCCCGTCCTGCGCCGCCTCTTCGAAGGGATCTACGGCGAATGCCCCTACAAGAGCCCCACCGATATGGGCGTCAATATGGTCGGATTCTGCATCTACGACGACGAGGCCGTGTGCGACGCTTCCCGGGCCGAGATCATCCGGCGGTACTACGGCTGCCTCGTCAAGAAGCGCAAGGGGCTCTGCGACAGCGAGGAGGTCTATAAGGCGGAGCTCATCATGAACCGGGCCAAGATCTCCGTCGACGACCGCCCCACCGTCCGCGCCGCCCTGGACAAAGCCGCCAAAACCGACGGTCCCGCCGCCGCGTTCGAGCTGGAAGACGGATCCGTCGCCACCGGCCGCACCAGCGAACTCCTCGGAGCCTGCTCCGCCGCGCTGCTCAACACCCTCAAGATTCTGGCCGGGATCCCCGATGAGATCCGCCTCATCAGCCCCTCCGTCCTCGAACCGATCTGCCGCTTGAAAACGGGCGCCCTCGGATCCCGCAACCCGCGGCTGCACGTCAACGAGGTCCTGATCGCCCTGTCGATCTCCGCCGTCACCGATCCGAACGCCGAGGCCGCCTACGCCATGCTCAGCCGTCTGCGCGGATGCGAGGCCCATTCCAGCGTCATCGTCTCCTCCATCGACGCCGAAACCCTCCGCAAACTCGGCGTCAACCTCACCTGCGAACCGGTGTACGAGAGCAAGAGACTGTTCCACAGGTAAAAAACGATCGTCGCCGGTTAAGTTTTTGACCGACCTTATTTCAAAAAGCCAGCAGGGTGTGACCAGAAATCCGCAGACTTAGGAATCCCCATGACTTCCGGAGAGTTCCTCTTTTGGCGCTCGCGTTCAGCTTGTTGAACCGGCTCCTCGATAAAGGAGAAAAGTACAGCGAACATGCCCGGTTGACTGAATCCCCTCAAACAATCCCCTCCAACACCAACCAAAAACAGGAGGTCAAAATGAAATTCTGTCCCGAATGCGGCGCGCCGCTCAAAGAAC
>JAFSTC010000090.1 GCA_017450705.1 Lentisphaeria bacterium
CATGTCGGGTTTCATGACCTCCCAGCCGAGCGTATTGCGGAAAACCTCCGTGAAAGCGCCGGTCGCGGGAGCTCCCTCCTTCATCATCTCTTTGATGTACTTCGGATTGAGCACGGTGCTCCGGGCTTCGACCATGGCGGCTTCTCCCGCCTCCTGCACTTTGGCGTGTCCGGGGGTGCGCAGATCGTTGAAGAACGCGCCGGGGTCCTTGCCCGTCACATGGCGCGCGGCCAGCGACAGACCGCCGGTGAACTCGTAGACATGATCCAGCGACAGGGGCCCCCAGCTGTTGGAGGAGCGGGACTGCACCACGGTGTCGGTGTTTGTCAGCGCCGCCTTGAAGACGCCGGGGACGTGTTCCCCCCAATGGCCCTCGGTGTACAGCGCCCCCATGTTGTTGAGGTAGAGATCGGCGACGGCTCTGGTGTCCTCCCAGCCGCCGGTGTTCTGCGCCATGCCCGTGACGCCGGTGCCGAAATTGCCGTTGACGCCGCCGAAGATGCGGCTGTGGCCCAGTGCGCGGGCCTGTTCCGGAGACATGCCCGCGTCGGTCAGGGCCTTCACGGCGGCGAGGGAGCCCTCCCGCACATAATTGGCGAAATCGCCGTTGTCGGGATCCGTGGCGGCCAGGAGGACGGCCTTGTCGATCAGGCGCATGCGGCTGGTCGCCGCGCTTCGGAACTGGCCCGAGGTCTGCACGATCACGTCGATGCGGGGCCGCTTGAGTTCCGTCAGGGGAACGAGGCGCACGTCCTGGACTCTTCCCCGGGAATCCCAGACGGGCGCTGCGCCCAGCAGATGGAATATTTCGCCGATATTCGTTCCCTGCGTTCGGATGAACTCTCCGCCCCAGAGGGTGAAGCCGACTTTGCGGGGATATTTTCCCGTGGTCCGCAGTTTCTCTTTGATGAGGGCTTCGGCCAGCTCCTTGCCCACGGCGAAACTTTCTTTTGTCGGCGTGCGTTCCGGGTCGATGCCGTAGAGATTTTTCCCCGTGGGCACGGTGTCGGGATTGAGAATGGGGTCCCCGCCCGGGGCCGCTTCGATGTAGCCGCCGGAAAAGGCGTTAAGAATGGATTTGAGTTCGGCCTCCGTGGAGTTTAGAAGATCGGCCCGGGCCCTGAAGGCGATCTCCTCCGGCGCGGGAGCGGGCTTGGGCGGCGCGGGGCGGCGGACAGGACTTGCCGCCATCCGCTTCATGGCTTCCAGCATGGCGGGCGGGATGTCCCGGCCGTCGGGGAGTTTCCCCGACTTCATCATCTTTGCCATCTCTGCCCCCGAAGCGCTCATCATGCTCCTGCCGGGATGTCCGGCGGGGCGGGACGGAACAGTTGCGGGCTTCCTTCTGAAGCGCTCGGGGTGCAGAAGGGCCTGTTGGGCCCGTTCCTTCGCCCTTTCGAGGTAGTGTGTACGGTAAAAGATCTTGTCTCTGCGCTTTCCTTCATCGACTTTGCCCGCCTTGACGTCGGCCTTGAAAAGGGCGAGAGCGATGGCGTCCGCGGTCATGAGCCGGGCGGTCTCGTCGGCTTCGGCCTGCGTGTAGGACCGGCCGATGACGTACATGCCCCGGTTGACCTTGGCGTCGGTGATCTCGTGGAGGAAGTTTTCGATGCGTTCAAGATCTTCTTGCGCCGGTTTGCTTTTCGCAAAGCCGGCGGAAAGTTTCAGATCGCGGTCGATGTGCTCGCGCTTGACGAGCTCGCAGATGGCTTTTGCGTATTCCGCCTTGAGTTTGGCGTTGTCTGCGATCTCGAAGTGGTGCATCTTTTCGTGAAGTTCCGTCACATAGCCGCAGGATCCGGCGTTCATGAAGGGCGGAGTCAGGTGGCTCACCATGGTCGCGTAAGCCCGTCGCTTGGCGATCTGCGCTTCGCCGATGTTGTTGATGATGTAAAGGTAATAATGAGGCATCTCTCCCACGAGCACGTCGGGCCAGTCGTAACTCGAGAGCGCCGCCTGTTTCCACGGCGTGAACTCGAGACTGCCGTGGGTCCCCAGATGCATCATGGCGTCGGCCCGAAAGCCGTGGCGGATATAAAGATAGGTGGCGATGTAGGTGTGGGGCGGGGCCATTTTCGCGCCGTGGATGAGCCGCGATTCTTCCGCGCCCTCGCCGGGGAGGGACTGGGGCATCAGGATGATGTTGCCGAAGCGGATGCATCCCAGCTGCATGCAGCCCTCTTTCGTGCGGAAGGTCCTGCCGGGGAAATCGCCGTAGCGCTTTGTCACGGTTTCGTAAAGATCTGCGGGCATGCTTTTTGCGACCCATGACGCGTATTCGGCGGGGGTGATCGTCACGGTGCCGACATGGGCGGAATCCAGCTTGCGCCGGCCCTCCTTCATGCCGTCGTTTGTCCCGAAAACGGCGGTGTTGGCCTTGATCTCGCGGTCGAGTTCCGTCACGTCGGCGGGCAGTTCTCCCGTGGTGTAGCCCGCTTCTTTCAGGCGGCGCAGGATATTGAGGACCGACTGGGCTATGCCCAGTCCCGCGGTGGCGGATTCTTTGCCGATGGAGCCGTAATAGATGAAGGCAATCTTCTTGTCCTTGTTGGGCATGCGCTTGAGGGCCGCGGTCTTGCGCACCAGTTCCGAAAAGCGCTCCAGCCGGTCGGGGATCATGCGGAACTCCAGCAGACCGCGCTTGTTGGGGTACAACGCCGAGAGGACGAAGGGCACGACGCCGCCGTCCAGTTCGGGCATGGTGATGCTCTGACTGAGCATGCCTCCCGTCATGCCCCGTTGGTCTTTGAGATATTCGTGATAGGGCTGACTCACCTTGATGGGGCAGAAGAGGGGGATGTTGTGCTTTTTGAGGAAGGAAACGGCCTCTTCGCCCAGTCGCCCGTGGGGCTGGTAGATCACGGCGTCGGGCCGGAGTTTTTCAAGCAGAGGGATCCCCGCGCCGAAGCCCGCGACGCCGATGACGTTCATCCCCTTCTTTTCCAGCGCGCGGATCAATTCCTCCAGCGCGCCGCCGCCGTTGCCGGAGAGCAGGCAGATGCGCGGCGCATTTTCCCGGTACCGGCCGGTGGACTTGTACCAGGCGAGATATTCGTCGGCGGTTTTGAAGGCGTCGGTCTCCGCAATGTGGAAAAATGGTTTGTATTCGGGTTTTTCCGGGGGCAGGGGCCGGGGCGCGTTGATGCGCTTGCCGTCGAGTTCGTACCGGATGTAGTCCAGCATGCGCTTGAAATTCTTTTTGCCGCCGAAGGCCAGGTAGTCCCGCAACGTGTCCCGCTGTTTCGCCGTCATGGCGGCAAGGGCGGTCTCCTTCTTCGTCGAGGCCGTGGTGAAGACGGGGATCCTGAGCTTCGAAACGATCTCCTGCTGTTTCCCGGTGAAGTTGAGGCCCATGCCGAAAAAGATGACGCAGTCGTAGTTTTCGAGTTCCTCCCCGCTTCTGTCGTTCCACTTGAGACAATCGACCCTGACGGCGGGATTGATCTCCTGATCCAGCAGCGGGGCAATCATGTATTCCGGGTAGTTGACGAAGGCGATCCGGGTGTCCGAGGCGAATCTTGCGTACAGCGCCGCCGCTGCCGCGATCGGGAGTGCGGCGCAGACGGCGAGCAGTTTTTTTGTGCGTGGAGAGATTTTTTTCATTTTTTGCCGTCCTCCTCCGGAACGTAGATCACCTCGCCTGATTCCAGCCGGTAGGCGATGCCCACGCGGCGGCCTTTGCCCGAGCCGGAAGTCCTGTCCGACTTGTAGCGGGTGATCTTGTTGTTTTTCTTGACGATGATCTCCATGTCCTTTTTGCCCGCATTTTTGACGAAGGTCGCGTCTTGCGAGGTGAGGAACTCCGTCATGCGGCTCTGGATGGCGAAGGCCACCATGAGGGCCACGGCGAAGACCATGGCCGCGTCGAACAGATTCACGAGACTGCTCATGGGATTGGTGTCTTCGCTCTCGCCGAAGGGGAGATAGCGGCTGCGGCTTTTCATTTTTTCTCCTCCCGGGCGGCGACGGTGCGGTCGAGAACGTAGACGAGATCGCCGATCTCCTCGGCGTACCAGTGCTTCTTCACCGAGTTGACCAACAGAGCGATGCCCGCGATGACGCATCCGACCACGGTGGTGGAAAAGGCGATCTGCATGTTGTAGGCCATGTTTCCGATGTCGCCCGAAGCCAGTCCCGCCAGCGCCGGACCCATGGGGATGAGCGTGCCCATCAATCCCAGCATGGGGGCGGTTTTGGCGAGAAAGCGGGTGCGTTCCAGTTCCCGGTCGTAGTCCTGACGGACTTCGGAAATGTACTTTTCGCATTCGAGTTCGTTCCAGTCGAGTTGCGCCATGTCCGCCAGGTGCGCCGAAAAAATACCGTCGGGTTTCAGCGCCGCCACATCCAGTTCCCCCGCGCGGAGGGCGGCGAGGAGGTCTTTTCGCTTTTTGCGTTCCTGGATGAGGAGCAGATACGTGGCGCAGAAGCCCCCGAGGGAAACAAGAGAACTTGCCAGCGCCGCCAGCAGAAGCACGATGACGGGCAGCAGGAGACTTGAGGAGATCCAGTTGAGTATTTGCGTTACGGTCGACATTTGATTTTCCTGTGGAGTTTTGTTTTGAAGAAGATATACCAAACGGCCGTCGCGGCGAGGACCGCCGCCGCCGATCCGGACAAAAGAAGAAGCGCGTCCCGGGGGAAAGCAAAATTGCCGTCTCCGACCAGTTCCGCCGAAGCGGCCACGGGCAGGAAGACGGCGGGGAAGACGAGAAAATACTCCAGCTGCAGCACGGTCAGCAGCCGTCCGTCCCGGCCGGGCCGGAAAAAGCGCAGTCCCTCGGTCGTCGCGACGGCCGCAAGCGCAAGGATGAGGCACGTCGCCCCGCTGAGCGCCCTGAACCCCAGCCCCGGGAAGCGGTTGAAAAGATACATCTGAAAGTAGAGGATCCCCGCGGGAAACAGCACTGAGGGCAGAAAGACCGCGAACTTGACGCCGCGCAGGATCTTCCGCCGCGGGGGCGTCGTGCGGGGCCCGCAGGAGAGGTCCCCCAGCAGGGAGAAGCCCGCCGTCAGGGAGAACAATTCCTGTATCACCACGAGGGCGCAGAGGTTTTCGAGGGTGGAAGCCGAGGAGAGGATCGCCGTGACCTGCCGCATGCTGCTGGCGGCGATGGCCGATTCGAAGCAGAAGGGCAGGGGGAGGAGAAGCGCCGCCGTGCCGTAACACCAGCGGCGCGGCAGAAGCGCGAGCCTGCAGAGGCTCTGCACGGCGGCGAGGCAAAGGACCAGTATGATGAAAAGCGTCATATCTTTTCCGCGGCAACTTCGCTGATTTTGAGTTTCCCGCCCGCGCGGACCACGGTGACTTTCAGCATCGTTTTTCCGGCCTTGCTCCGCACGTACCGGACCTCCCGGTGTTTGGCAAAGACGGTGATCTTCCGCCCCTGCCGGAGACTTCCCGAGTTCGCCTTGAGCAAGCCCGCGGCCTCGAGAACGGGGTCTTTGCCGGACTCCTGCTTCGCGACGGCTCTTTCTTTTTTGCCCATCAGGAAGACCCGGTCCAGCCGATACGTGTTGTTGGTGCGGCAGTATTTTGCCACATCGTCCATGAATTTCACTGTTTCGGCACTTTCGGCGGCGGTGGCCGGTTCTTCCGCCACGGTGAAGACGGGGCCTTTTCTGCTGCGCGCGGCGAATACCATCACGCCCGCCACGAGGAGGATCGCCAGAAGAACGAGTTGAGATTTTTTCATTTTTTTACCTCGATTTGTTACAGGGGTTCGCCGTTTTCATCCACGTTTTCGGAATAAAATCCGTTGTGCGTCGCCGTTCCGCCGAGGTTGCCGACCTTGCGTTCGGCCCCGTCATCGCTTCCGAGATAGCCGTAGGCTTCACCGCTTGCGTGTCCGTCGGCCCAAGCGACGCTGGTCCGGCCGCCATGGCGGAACGCCGTCGTCGTGTTGCCGACGGAATATCCCCAGCCGTTGGTCGTCATGGTCGAGCCCTGCTGGTCGGCGAAACTGACGATTTTCGAGGGATTTTTCATTTTTCCCGCCTTTTTGACCAGATAATCCGCGCCCATATCCATGCTCATCGGGCCCATCTGGACTTTCGTATTCTCCCAGCCGTGGACCCAGGTGTTGGCGCCGATGCCGCTGCCGGGGGCCGAGGTGATCGTGTACCCCTTCGCCGAAAAGTCCGCCGCGATCAGCGGAGACGTGCAGAAGTAAACGCTGCTGCTGATATGCCGTCCCAGACTTTGACCGTCCGAGGCCTTTTTGAGGTAGGGAGTGAGGTATCCGTCCTGCGTGAAGTCGAAGTTTTTACTGGAGAGGCGGCGTCCGCACCAGCCCTTCATTTCGCCCGACATCTTTTCGGTCGCGGGACAGAAGTAACTCGTGTCGCTCTGATACTGGGAGTCCGCCGTGCCGATCAGCCGGAGCCTGCCCAGACAGTCCGCCGCTTGCGCCCGGGCCCGGGCCTGCTGGAGCGCGGGCATCAGCATGGACGCCAATATGGCGATGATGGCGATAACGACAAGAAGTTCTATCAACGTGAAACCGTTTCTCCGTCTGTTGCCGGCCCGCGGGATCCGTCCCGCCGCTGCATCCCTCTCCCTCATGATGACTTTCTCCTTTTGTTTTTGCTTTTCCGGCCCGGAGGAGACCGTCGGCTCGAACATTAATTAGTCTTAACTAACTTTGTTGAAACAGGTGATCCCCGTCCATGGTCCGGGTTATGGGAATTCCGATGCAGCCTTTTCGGTTTTCCGTTCTCTTTTCATAAAATAGCACGCCTTTGATGCCTTGTCAATTAGTTTTAGCTAATTAATTCGAAAAATTTTTCCCCTGAGGACTCCGGGCAAAAAACGCAAAGGGGGCTCTTGAAGATTCCTCTATATGTGATACGTTATAAAGCAGTCCAACGGGCATCGAGGAGAAAACAGATGTATTCGGCGTCGAAGCGCATTGCAGAGAGGGAGATCCTGAAAAACATCCGCCCGGTCTTCGGCACCAGCGGGCAGGGGGTGCTGATCGAGGGCATCGGGTACGAGGGCATCTGGCTGGAATGCGGCCCCCACGAGAGCCTGACCATCGCAAAAGAGGCGCCGGAAGCTGCCTTGATGAGCCACAGGATCTTTTACATCCACCAGAAAGCGGACGGGCAGTTCCCCCATGCCGTGAAAGCGGACCGGGCGGGATACCGGCAGATCCAGCAGGTTGTCCCCATCGCCTGCACCGCGCTGGAACTGGCCGAGATCCTCGGGGACGAGGCTTTTCTTGCCGAGAGCTTCGACGCCTGCTCCAAGTGGGAAGCGTGGCTGGTCCGCCACCGGGATCCGCGCAAGCTCGATTTGATCGAGGCCTGGTGCACCTATGATACGGGACACGACCACTCGCCCCGCTTTGCCGGATGTCCCGACTTCTGCCCGGAGGGGGCGGGGGTGATGCCCGCAGGCGTCCAGCCCCGGCTCGCACCGGACCTCTCCGCCAATTTGTACTCCTCCCGGCTGGCCCTGGCGAAGATGGCGGAACACCTGGGGAAACGCGAAGCGGCGGATCGTTACCGCGAGGCCGCGGAACGGACGCGGATCAGCGTGGAAAAGTTCTGCTACGATCCGGAGACAGAGTTTTATTTCGACCGTCTGCCCGACGGGCGTTTCGTCCGGATCGTCGGCGACGCCGGGCTCCGTGTCCTCGGTGAACATCTGCCGGACCGGGAACGGGCGCAGCGGATCTTCCGCCGTCACATCCTCGACGAAAAGGCCTTCTGGACGCCTTATCCCATGCCCTCCATCGCCGCCGACGATCCGGCCTTCGTTTCTCCCGCGCCGGAGAACAGCTGGGGCGGCCCCTCCCAGGCGCTGACCGCCCTGCGGGCCCTGCGCTATTTCCCGTACTACGGCTTCGGCAAGGAGCTGGAACACCTGATGTGCCGCTGGCTGGAGGCCGTGACCCGCGCCTCCGCCTTCCGCCAGCAGATCGATCCCTTCACGGGGATCGCCTCCACCGCCGAGCGCTACACCCCCGCTCTCTGCCTCGCCCTCGAATTCAGCCGCCGCTTGGAAACCCCCGGCCTCCCTGACTGAGCGCGGTGCGCCTTCATTTTTTGGTCCACCCCGTTTTTTTATCAAACGGGGCTTGACATCTGCGTTTGCCGCAATATATTATATCTAATATGTATTACATATCTGATGTTTCAACTTTGACGAGGGGGAAGAACTGGGATGCCTTTCGAGCCTTTAATGACGACGACGCTGGCGGACAGCGTGGAAAACAGCCTGATTCGGTTTATCCGGCACCGGACCATGCAACCGGGAGATCTGCTTCCCAAAGAGGAGGAGATCGCAAGTGAACTCAATGTCAGCCGTTTGTGCGTGCGCGAAGGGATCGGGCGCTTGAAGGCCTTGGGCCTGATCGAGCCGCGCAAACGCCGCGGAACCGTCTTGCGGAAACCCGATCCGTTCCTTTCCTTCAGCAAGATCGTCAGCACCAATTTGTTTTCCGAGGAAGACCGTCAGGATTTCATCGAAATGCGGACTGCCTTGGAACTGGGGATGTGCGAACTCATTCACATGCGCAAAACACGGGACCAGCTTGAGGCGCTCCGAAAGATCGCCACGGACTTCACCGATGCGGCGTCCGATGCCGACTTTCATACCTGCCTGATGAACATGTCCGGGAACCGCTGCGTGGGTGAATTTCAGGCTGTTATCGTGGGAAGTTTCAAGTTTCCCAAGCCCCACGACCGGGAGTTCTGGCGGAAAACGCGGGAGGAGCATCTGGAATTATGTGACGTGCTGGAGAACGGCACGGCCATGGAGTTTTCCGCCGCCATGCGAAAGCACTTTCAGCCCTATTTCGATAAAATGCGCACCATTAACCCCGCAAAAAATGAGGAGCCCAAATGAAAAAAAACTGTTCACCGCAAAAACAGTCAGGTCCGGAGGAGATGAGATCGGCATCGTTCACGCTCATAGAACTTCTTGTTGTTATCGCTATCATCGCCATCCTCGCCGGAATGCTGATGCCGGCATTGAGCAATGCCAGAGAAAAGGCTCGGGAAGCCAACTGTATGAACAATCTGCGCCAATGCGGCACGGGCATGTTTTCCTATTCCATGTACAATCGTGACATGCTGCCGGACTGTTACAACAAAAACACGGGGCCCGCTCAACCAAAGGTGTGGCCGGGGAAAATCGGTCCGTATGTCGGTTACGACGCGGAAAAAAATACTGGGCCCATGCTATTTCACTGTCCGTCGTCAAAAATGAATCCCGATATACCCAAAAAACACAACCAGTGCAGTTACAGTCAAAACACGTTCACAACGTCCCGAAACGGTTCTTCCATCCCGGGAACGCATCAGCGGACCGGTCCGTCTCCCGTGCCCCATGCCGCGGACATTCTTGTTTTGTACGAGCACAACGGTCCAACCGGATTCGACATGCCTGCCAATGGTTCCACGGATAATCAACTGGTCCCGGCCGACTCGGTGATAAACAGCGCGAACGGATTTGCCTTCCGGCACAGGGGAAGGATCAATTGTCTGATTATGAACGGATCGGTCAAAAGCGTCGGCAGTTTTACCGCAACGAACGGTGTCGATTGGCCTGATCGGATACCGCTGACGTCGAAGAGAAACAACACAACGGGCGCCTACACCTACTGGCATAACGGCGCTTACAGCTCGTTGGATTGAGGAGACAGGCGAAATGACCGGAATCGATCGAACAGTCCGGATGGTGATACCGAACGTCATTTTTATAACGGCAGCCGCGGTTCTGCTGTCTTGCTTTCCGCTGACGGCCGCAGACGGCACCATGAAATTGAATATGTGGATCGAACCGGCAGCCCCGTCCGGTGCCTGGAAATATTCCGGAGAAGCGTTTCCCGCGGAACGGATCATAAGCGCCGCCGCCGGAGCCGGTGTGACGGATATGGACGTTTGCCTGAATAACAGCGGCGGCATTTTCTATTACGACAGTGCCGTCGGTCCCGGGAAACGGGATCCCGGCGTTCCGGCCGACGCCGTGGACAGACTGTTTGCCGCGGCCGGAAAACACGGCATCCGCTGCTGGCTGGTTCTGACGCCTCCGGTCAAGACGAGACTTCCGGACAACAGTCTGGTATTGACCAGCTCCGATCCGCGATCGACCGCACACTGGCGCTCCGTTGTGGCTGAATTGGGTGAGCGGTTCAAAAAACGCTATCCGGAGGTTGTGGCGGGGATCGTACTGCATGAGATCAACCGTCCGGAAGCCGGGAACAGCCACTCCGGAGAAATCGCCGAATTTTCGGATTTCTGCCAACGGTCATTCGGCGAGCCCTTCCGCGGCAAAGCGATGCCGGACGGTCAGGACGGCACGCTGTGGAACCGCCGGTTCAATCTCTACCGGATAGATTGTCTCAGCCGCTGGAGCCGGGCATTGGCCGAAGAAGCGGAGAAATATGGAATGAAGACGAATTTTATTCTGTATCCTCCTGAATCATTCCGGAGTTTTTCCGCCGCCTGGGGATACGATACGCTGTTTTTTGAGGATCTCTGCGGGCATATCTGGTCTTCGGACTACCCGACGCTGAAAGGAATGTACGCCAAAGTCGGCATCAGTTACAGGGGCTCGAATGTGGCTCAGGAGGTCGCAATGGCTTTCTCCGAATACCCCAAGGCATTCTTTGAGATGCGTTCCGCCTTTTACCCCGGGATCGTCAGAAAATTCTACGGAACCAACAGGAAATTTACCGATCTGAACGGAGATTTCTATACCGGCTATTTCAGAAAAAGCGCTTCCGTCATGGAGTTGTTTTTCGGGCAGGAGAAGATGACGCGCTGGCTGAAGGAAGTTCTCCGGTGGCAGGGGGCCGAACCGCTGACACGCATCGGCGTGCTCGCTTCCAGCCTGCCGAACGTTCTGCGTCATCCGGTCAATCCCGGCGGGGAATATGACCGGTGCGTCAACGAACTGTACCATGCCGTCACGCGGCGGTATCCCGCCGTGAAAGTGTTGGCGGGAAGTCTGCTGACCCGTGATCCGGTCGCTTTGAGAAAACGCTTCGATCTTCTGATCCTTGCCGAAAATCAGGGGATCGGTCTTTCCCGCGAAACGGTCGAGGCGTTGAAAGAATATGTCAAACTCGGCGGTAAACTCATCGGCGTTGCTTCGCCCGTCACCGTTGCAAAACGGGATCTGACAGGGGAAAAGGACGTCACTTCGGAATTGTTCGGGATCACGCCCACACGCAGCGGTATGCCGGGGTTTGTCCGTGTCAACGGGAAAAAATATTGGAGCAACGGCATCAGCCGTGTCTCGGGAACTCCGAAGCCGGGAACATGCTTCATCCCGGTAAGTTACAGCGCGAAATCCGAAAAGATGTTTCTTGACGCCGTTTCCGGAATGCTTCCCGAACAGCGGATCCTTCTGACAAAAAACAATGGATTCATTTTGCACAATGTCTGCGAAAAAAACGGCATCGTCTGCGTTTCGCTTCCCGCAGAAAAACCGTCAAAAGCCAGATTGCATTGTCGGATGCCCGATGGGGATCATGAAGTCCGCAACCTCCTGACCGGGGAGTGCATCATTTCCTGCAGCGCCGCGAAACTTGCGGAGGGCATTGAAATTGAAACTGTCTACCGGAGCGAGCCCTGTGCCATCGGCATCGGTCCCCGGGAAAAAATGAAGGATTTTCGCGGTATCTATCCGAATCGGCAGGTTTTCGCCAAGTTGGAAGATTTTTCCGGAGCCACGATCCAAAACCCGGAAGTGCCTCTCCTGATCCCCGGCAGACCGGGGGTGAAAGTCGGGATTTGGATGTCCGGCCTCGGAGCGGAAAAAATACTGAATTCCCTGCTTGCCGACAAGCGTTTGAACCCTTATCTCATTCCACGGCTTGATGGGGAATGCTGCGGGGCCTGCGATATCATTGTTGTGCCTCAGCCGCTGAACCACTTCTTCTACAGGGACGGTCGGACCGAACTCCGGAAGGCGTTGACCGCGGGAAAAGGCATCATCATCTGCCACAGCGCCCTCCGAAGCGCTCATGAAGACTTCCCTGAAATTTTTTCATCTCGGGCGATCAAACATGTTCAGCCCGGCGATCCGAAGCTGGTTTCCTATGACGGAAAAGAGTTTCTGCCATGCTTCCGTTACGATCACTACGACTGCTCTTTCACGAAGGACGTTCATATCCTGGCAACTGACGGGAACGGACGTCCGGTCATCGGGATCGGCAGACTCGGGAAAGGTTTTCTCGGCGTGTTCGGCACACTTCCCGGACATTTCGGCGATTCGCCCAATGGGTCTCCCGTCGGCGATTTTCAGGGCGAAGAGAGACAGTTGCTGCTGACAATGATCCAAATCATGCGGGGCGGCAAATGAAGATTTTCTGTCTGTTGTTTTTCTCTGTTCTCGGCGGATTTGTTTTTGCCAGGGATGTGGAGCTTGCCATTGTCAGGGAACCCCGGGACCCGGAATTTTCGGAAAAGAAATTCCGCAGTTGGACCCGTTTCTTCCCGGAGAACGCAAAATTGATCGATGCGGACCGCCTTGCCCGCCCGAAAGAACTTGAAAACATCAAGCGCATCGTGATCCCCGCCGCTCCCCGCGTCTTTTCCCCGGAGATGATCGACGGCATTATCCAATATGTAACTGACGGGGGGCTGATCATTACCGAGTCTGTCATGAGCGGCATTGATACTGACGGTGATTTCAAAGAGGATTTTTCTCTTCTTCAGGCTCCGGCAAAACGCAAAAAAGGCCACCCTCGTCCGAAGCAATGGCCGCCCTCCGGTGTCCACGCACATGCCGCCATGAAAATAGAATCCGTCACCGCCATGGTCGAGTGTCCTCTCAGTCATGGGTTTGTCGTCAGCAAGCCGGTTCCCGTTTCATTCGGTTTCCGCAATGTCATTCGTGCGGACGGCAATGTCATTTTCACGGCATTGGCCGTTGCGAAAAACGGTCGGAGAAAGAACAGTATGCCGGTGGCCGTTGTGCACAATATCGGCAAGGGGACCTTCGTGTTCATTCCCTTTCGGATCGAGACGCTGGTGAAAAATGCGTTGAGTGCCGAAACGCTCGACTGGCTCACCGATCAGGAATAAGGCGGCGCGTGATGAAAAAATGCATTGCTGTTGATTTTTATGACTTGATCGGTCAGCGGCAGTCTCCATGGACCCCCGAAGATATCGACAGGCTCTTTGCCGGTTATGCCGAAGCTGGCATCACTTCGGTCCTGTGGCGGCTCTCCTGCTGCGGGAAGCTTCTGTACCGGTCAAATACGCCGGATCGGTTCGATTTCGCCGGCAATGAATACGGGCGGAAGGCCGTGGAACTTCTCCGCCGGTTCGATCCGGCGGAAGCGGCGGTCGCCGCAGCCCGAAGGAACGGGATCGGGATTTTTTTCTGGATCACATTGTACGATGACCGCGGTTACGGCGTCAACGGTCTGAGTTCCCGGATCAACCGTGATCATCCCGAGTATTCCTGGCGCTCCTTTGACGGCCTCGAATATTATGCCGGAATGTTGTCTTATGTTTATCCTGAAGTCGTCGAATATCGGCTTCGCCAGATACGCGAAATAAATGCTTACGGCGGAGACGGTCTTTATCTCTGCAACCGTTCGCATTCGCGTCCGCCTGAAATCCGGAAAGCTATGGATCTGCTTTGCAAAGAGGACATGACGGGGATAAATCGGTGGTGTCGGGAAAACGGTGGTCGGATCGCGGCTGCCGTTGCCGAATCGGTCGGTAAATTCGGATTCGATCCGCCCGCTTTGGAGGCGTACGGGAAGATGCCGCGGGATATGACGGACTGGCAGCGCTTCCGGGGCACTTATTTTCTCGGTGCCTTGCGTAAATTCCGCGATGCGGCATCGGGGAAACTGGGATTCGGTCTCCGGTATGGCGGTTCGCTCAACAGTTTTTTCATTTACGGAAAGGATTTCTTCGACTGGGAATACCTTTCCCGGGGGGGATTACTGGATTTCATGGCGTATCAGTTGCCGATCCCTCCGGAAACAGGTCTCGAGGAGTACAATGATTTTCTACAGCCTTCTCCGCTGGAAAAATGGCTGTGGATGAACGTCAGTTCGTCCTCTCCGGAAAAATGCCTTGATTTGTACCTGAAACAATGGGATCGTTGGTCGGAACATCTGGATGGCGTTATCTTTTTTGAAGCATGCCATCTCACCGGGAATCCCGTCTTCTGGAATTTTATACGGGATTTGAAGTGACTCCCGCCGTTGATGTGATTTTTTCTTTGTGCCGCTGATATGGAAGGAATTTGAAGAGATGAGAAAGAAAGTCATCAGTGCAACCGTAACGCCTCTGCTTGAAAATGGAGAACTTGACAGGAGGGGGCTGAAAAACATTCTGGAACGCAACATCAGGCATGGACTGGACGGGGTGTTCCTGTTCGGCTCCATGGGCGAGTGGGGCGGTTTGAACGGCAACCTGAAAGAGGAAGCCCTTGAATTTGCCTGCGGTCTTGTGCAGCATCGGACGGAACTGCTTGCAGGGATCAATGCGACCAGTCTGCCGCTGTCCCTCGAAATCATGAGCTCTTACCGTAAATACGATTTCGATGCCTATGTTTTCATGCCGCCGGGAAAAACGTCGAAATTGGATCCCGTGAGATCGGTTTTGAAAGTGCTGGATGCCGCCGATCGGCCGGTGTATCTGTACCACTGTCCCCCCAATAACGGAATCAATTTCACTCTTGACCAATTTGAACAGATGATGCGCCATCCGAATTTGAAGGGGATCAAGAATTCCTCGGCGAACATGTGGCTGCGGCGCGAACTGCTGCTTCTGCGGGCGGAAAAAGGATTGAAAACCCTGTTCTTCGAGGGGCAGGAATGGGCCGCCGACGAGGCGCTGATGGCCGGTTACGACGGCATGATCTGCGGCATGGGGGCGCTGTGCTCCAAAATGATGCGCAAACTCGCCGACTGTGTGGACCGGGGGGATATTTCCGGAGCAGTCGAGACCCAGAACAACATAATCCGCGTGTTCCACGGCGTTTACGGCCGAGATATCCGGAACTGCTGGAACGGGCAGAAATATGCGCTGGTCAAACTCGGCCTGATCGCTTCTCCTTTTACTTTCGCTCAGGAAATGGATTCTCTGACCGATGAGGCGAAAAGGCGGATCGAAAAGTGCCTGGAGGAATTCAAGGCGGAACTGGATTGAATCATGCTGCGCTATCAGGAAAACAACGAATTGCACCGGGATTTCCACGGTACGACCAACGCCACGTTGAACTACATCGCGGCACATTACGGCGTCGATGCGCTCAAAACGATCCTTCGGAAAACCGGTCATGACGTTTATAAGTCCATCCGGGAAAAACTCGAAAAGGGCGATGGCTCCGAGTTGATCGAACACTTGAACTGGTTCTTTTACCGGGAACGGGGAAAATACCAACTGACCGTCTCGGAAAACGAGATCCTTTTCGAAGTCTTCGAATGTCCGGCGATCCGACACTTGCGGAAATTGAACATGGAGCCGTCTCCGCATATATGTCTGCAGACAAGTGAGGTCAATGCGGGCATGTGCGAGGGAACGCCGTGGCACTCCGAACTCAAGGTGCTGGGCGAGGGGCACTGTATCCAGATTTTCAGAAAGGCGGAGAAAGATGATACCGAGTGATCATTTCGTGCGTTTTTACAACGAGGTCTTCAAATTTCTGGATGAGCAAAACGGTCTTAAGCCGTATTATGAAGAGATCAGTCGTCATCAGGAACGGCATTGTCTCAAGCTCTTTATGGAAAAAGGGCTCCTCGGCATGGAAGAGTATTGGGGGACGATCAGGGTGGAGGAAAACTGCGTCTGCACATCCTATATCGAGGACGGGGTCCGGTATTCGCACATGAGCCGGTGTCCCAGCCTTTCCAAGGTATTGGACAGCGATGCCGAACCCTGCGGAAAATATTGCCTGCATTGTCCGGGGTGGGTCGCGCCGCTCATGACGAAATGCGGTTTTTATTACATCAAATACCTGCGGGCATTGGATCGGCCCGAATGTTATTCCGTGTTTTCGGAATATAGAGATAAAATCGAATCCATCCGCCGGGACTTGATCCGGCAGGGATTCAAACACATTTTTTCCAATCTGGATGATTTCGCCGAAGTGGAAGCCAATCGGGAAATACGTCATCGGATCCAAAAATCGGACGCGTGATTCGTCACACCTCTCCCCCCTCAAAACACCCCGCTTTTCTTGAAAAGGGAAGGGGGCCCGGGGGAAGGGGAAAACTTCTTTTCACGCGGAAAAGAAGTTTTCCCCTTTCCCCGGTTCCTTTTTTTTGCAAAAAAACGCCCGGCATGAGGGCATGCCGGGCGAGGAGAAGGACGGGGCTTACGCCAGAGCGGAGAGGAGGATCTTCTCTGCTTCGGCGTTCCAGAGGCCCTTGTGGGCCTTGACGCAGGCGTCGAGTTTCGCGAAGAGGGGATTCGTTTTACCCTTTTCGGCGAAGTCGGCGATGGCGGTGAGCTCCATGCGGATCCCGGTGTAGATGAGCTTCTTGCCGCCCGGGATGTTGGGCAGGTTGAGCGTGGTGGGGATGACCGCGTCCAGGCCGCCCACGTGGGTGATCATGGCGGAGGGGTTGATCTTGCCCTCTTCCATCAGCTTGAGGCTCTCGATCATGTCGTCGGTGTTGCCGCCGCTGGTGCCCACGATGTGGGTGCTGTTGTAGTGGACGTTGTAGAAGTTGAACATGGCGGAGAACTTCGGGTCGATGGGACCGGCGAAGAAGTTGAGGCAGCCGTCGCGTCCGAGGATGCGGTCGGCGGTCTCGACCACCGGGCGGACCGGGGCCATGCAGAACACGTCGTCGAAGCCCTTGCCGTCGGTGTACTCGAGGAGAGCCGCCGCGGGATCTTCGAACTTGCCCGTGTTCACGAAGAGCAGCTTGACGCCGTTGGCCGCCGCGTCGCTCTCGGTGTAGAGCTGGGCAGCGCGTTCCAGACGGGCGTCGTTGATGTCCGTGACGATCAGCTGTTTCGGTTTCCGGGGGCCGTGGATGGCGTAGTCGATGGCGCCCAGTCCCATGGGGCCGACGCCGGCGAGGATCGCCATGTTGCCGCCCTCGACGATGCCCATCTTGTGGGTGTAACTGCCGTTGGCCGTGTGGTAGTTCGCGTGGAACGCCCCCACGATGCAGCTCATAGGCTCGGAGAGACTGGCCATGAAGAACGCTTCGCCGTTGTAGGGCAGCAGGCAGTTGAGGGCCATGACCTCTTCGGGAATGATCACGTAGGTGGCGTCGCCGCCGATGTACTTGTAGGAGTACCCGGGCGCGGCCAGACTGCCCTTGTAGTTGATGGCGGGCTGGATGGCGAACTTGGCCCCGGCCTTGAACTTGCCCTGCCATTTGGCACCGACCTTGACGATCTCGCCGCAGAACTCATGGCCGATGATGACCGGATTCTCGGCCACGTTGTCGGGGACGCGCTTGTGCGCGCCCCCCTGTTCGGCGGCCTTGAAACTGGACATGCAGATGCTGTCCGAAACGACTTTGGCGAGGATCTCGCCGTCGGTGATCTCGGGAAGATCGAAGGTCTCGAGCCTGAGATCTTCCTTGCCGTACAATCTTACTGCTGTGGTTTTCATTTGTCAGATCCCCAGTTTTTCGCGACGGATCTTCTCCATCTTGGTGAAGTTCATGGCGGGCGTGTAGCCGGGCAGCGGCAGGATGGCTTCGCTGACGGCGTCCAGGATCCAGCTGGCCTGCGGATAGTAGAATTTCTCCAGTTCCGGGCAGGGCGAGATGGAGTTGGGCGCGCCGACGATGACGGGAGGCGCATCGAGGTAATCGAAGGCCAGACGGGTGATGTTGCTGGCCAGGTCGTTCAGGTGCGATCCGCGCTCGCAGGCGTCGGAGATCAGCACGATGCGGCCGGTCTTCTTGACGGACTCAATGACCTTGTCGTAGTTGAAGGGCACCAGCGTGCGGGCGTCGATGACTTCGGCGGAGATGTTGTACTCCTTCTGCAGTCTCTCGGCGGCCTCGATGGAGGGATACAGCGTGGCGCCGACGGTGAGGATCGTGAGATCGGACCCGGTGCGCTTCACGTCGGGCTCGCCCAGCGCGACTTCATAGTAACCCTCGGGCACGCCGCCCTCGTGGAAACGCTCGCCCATGTCGTAGAGCTTCTGGCTCTCAAAGAACACCACGGGATCGGAACCGGACAGCGCCGCGTTCATCAGACCCTTGGCGTCGTAAGGCGTGGCCGGGAAGCAGACCTTGAGGCCCGGAATGTGGGCGACCAAACTGGTCCAGTCCTGTGCGTGCTGAGCGCCGTACTTGGCGCCGACGGAGACGCGGAGCACCACCGGCATCTTGAGGACGCCCGCGGACATGCTCTGCCACTTGGCCAGCTGGTTGAAGACTTCGTCACCGGCGCAGCCGAGGAAGTCGCAGTACATGAGTTCGGGGATCGCCCGGCCGCCGCACATGGCGTAGCCGACGGCCGCCGCCACGATGGCGCTCTCGGAGATCGGCGCGTTGAAGAAGCGGTGATACGGGATGGACTCGGTCAGACCGCCGTACACGCCGTAAGCGCCGCCCCAGTCGCGGTTGTCTTCGCCGAAGGCGATGAGCGTGGGATCGGTGTAGAACTTGTTGATGATCGCTTCGAACAGCGCATCGCGGATGGAGAAGACCTTGAGCTTGGAGACTTCCTTGCCGTTGGCGTCGTAGGCGAAGCGGACCTTGTCCTTGAGCTTGATGACGCGGGAGTTGGCCTCGAGCTTGGTGTTGACATCCGGCTTGCGGTCGTCACGCTTCTCGATGCGGGTGTTGGAGAGCATGTACTTGCGGATGGCGTCCGGATCCTTGGCCGGGTCGATGCGCGGAGAGATCTCGTTGTCGATGGCCAGCTTCATGATGCGGGTGATGCGGGCGCGGATCGCTTCGTTCTCGGCGTCGAACCAGTCGGACTTTTCGACCTTGTTCTTGACCAGCTTGTCGCGGAAGGCCTGAATGGCGTCCACGGCCTTCCAGGCGTCGATCTCCTCCATGGTGCGGTAGCTGCTGCTGTCCGTGGCGGAGTGGCCGACGTAGCGGTAGGTGACGGTGTCGAGGAAGACCGGGCCCTTGTTGGCCTTGAGCAGTTCGCGCTTGCGCTTGAAAGCGTCGATGACCGCCAGCGGATTGTAGCCGTCGACGCGCTCGCTGTAGAGGTTGGTGGGGCTGACGCCGGCGCCGACTCGGGCGGCAATTTTGTAGGCCATGGTCTCGCCCACGGTCTGGCCGCCCATGCCGTAACCGTTGTTGAAGCAGTTGAAGATCAGCGGGAGTCCGCCGTTGTAGCCCTTTTCCCACAGTTCGAAGAACTGATCCTGACTGGCGAAGTTCAGGGCTTCCCAGACGGGGCCGCGGGCCAGAGCGCCGTCGCCGAAGTTGCAGACGACGATGCCGGGCTTCTTGTTGATCTTCTTGTACAGCGCGGCGCCGACGGTGATCCCGCCCGAACCGCCGACGATGGCGTTGTTGGGATAGATGCCGAAGGGCGTGAAGAAGACGTGCATGGAGTTGCCCAGCCCGCGGGTGAAGCCGTTGGAGCGTCCGAAAAGCTCGGCCATGAAGCCGTAGAGCAGGAAGTCGGTGGCCAGATCGCGGATGTCGCCGGTCTTGTTCTGCTTTTCGACGACCTTGAGCAGGGCGCCGTCGAGGAATTCCTTCATGACCTGCTCGAGTTTCTTCTCGGGCAGATTGCGGATGGCGTTGAAGCCCTTGGCCAGCACTTCGCCGTGGCTGCGGTGGCTGCCGAAGATCTGGTCGTCATCGGTGAGGCTGAAGGCCATACCGACGGCGGCGGATTCCTGACCGATGTAGAGGTGGGCGGGACCCGTGTACTGGTAGTCCACGCCGTTGTAGTGCTTCGCGGTACGGACGCTGAAAAGCATGGTCTCGAACTCGCGGATGAACTGCATGTTGTTGTAGATGGCCAGGAAGTCCTTCTTGCTGAAGATCTTTTTCTCTTCGGCGAAGGATTTTTTGTAGACGTTCAGGTCGATGCTGCCCAGCTCGAGTTTGCCGGGCTTCCGGACTTTCGCCGGATCGATGAATTGACTTTTCGGCATTTTGTTTTTTCCTTTTTATTTGCTGCCAAAAAATATTGGGTGGTTCGTTCAGATCTGACTGATGACGGCTTCGCGGAAGATCTCGCTCACGGTCGGGTGCGGGAACACGACCTTTGCCATGTCCTTGCAGGTGAGCTTGCGCTCCACGGCGATGGCCATGCCGTAGATCATTTCGGAGCTGGGATTGCCCACGATGCAGGCGCCGACGATGATGCCGTCCTGATCGAGGAGCATCTTGATGAAGCCCTTGCCGCCGTCGTTTTCGGCGATGTAGCGGCCTGCGAACTGCAGCGGCAGTTTGACCACTTTGACCTTGAGGCCCTTCTTCTTGGCGGAGTCTTCGGTCTCGCCCACGCTGGAGAGCTCGGGATTGGTGTAGATCACCGAGGGGATGGCGTTGTAGTTCATCACGTCCTTTTCACCGGCGATGACGTTGACGGCCACCTCGGCCTCGCGGTAGGCGGTGTGGGCCAGCATGGACTTGCCGTTGACGTCGCCCACGGCGAAGACGCCGGGAACGTTGGTCTTCATCTCCTCGTCGGTGGGGATGGCGCCGCGCTCGGTGAAGAGGCCGATGGCGTCGGTGTTGATCTCGGCGGTCCGCGCCCGGCGGCCCACGGAGACGAGGATCTTGTCGGCGGCGATCTCGCTCTTGCCGGCGGCGTTCTCGACGGCCAGCTTGTTGCCGTTCACGCCGACGGCCTTGGTGGAAAGCATGAATTTCACGCCGCGCTGGGTGTAGATATCCTGAAGCTGGGCGCACATCTCGGCGTCGGAGGGACCGCCGATCTTATCCATCATTTCCACGACCGTGACTTCGCTGCCGATGCTGTTGAAGTAGGAGGCCATCTCCAGACCGATGACGCCGCCGCCGAGGACGATCAGCTTTTTCGGGGCTTTCGTCAGGGCGAGGATCTCGCGGTTGGTGAGGGCGACTCCCGCCGCGACGGCCTCTTTCAGGCCCGGGATCGGGGGCACCACGGCGGCGGAGCCGGAGGCGATGATGAGTTTCCTGCCTTCGTAGGTCTCGCCGTTGGCGGCGACGGCAAAGCCGTTGGCAGTCTTGCCGACGATCTTGGCGCTGGCGCTGACCACGGTGACTTTGGCGCCCTTCATCTGGGCGGCGACGCCGGAGACGAGGGTCTTCACGACCTTGTCCTTGCGGGCGACGACGGCCGCGTGGTCGATCTTCGCGCCGGTGGAAGTCACGCCGTAATGGGCGCTGCCGCCCTTGGCGTAGTCGTAGAGTTTCGCCGAGTAGAGCAGCGTCTTGGTGGGCATGCAGCCCTCGTTGAGGCAGACGCCGCCGAGACTGCGCTCCTCGAAGAGGACGACGCTCATTTTCTTGTGACCGGCGCGTTCCGCGGCGCGGTATCCGGCGGGACCTCCGCCGATGATCAGGACATCATAGATCATTTTTCATTGACTCCGTTGTATTACATTGCCATAAGCAGATTGATGTTTTCCAGACGGGTGGCCACGGCCTTGAGGAACTGGGCGGCGGGCGAACCGTCGACCACGCGGTGGTCGAAGGTGAGAGACAGCCCCATGGCGGTGTAGAATTCGATCTCGCCGTCGGCGGTCTCGCGGGGTTTCAGGGAGAATCCGCAGACGCCGAGGATGGCGGTCTGGGGCGGATTGATGATGGGCGTGAAACTCTCGATGCCCAGGGAGCCCAGATTGGTGACGGTGAAGCTGCCGCCGGAGAGCTGCGCGGGGCTGATCGCGCCATCGCGGCACTGGCCGGCCAGGGTCTTCACCTGCTTGGAGATCTCGCGGATCGAGAGCTTGTCGGCGTCATGGATCACCGGGACCAGCAGCCCCCGGGGAGTGTCCACGGCGACGCCCAGCTGGGCGTGTTTGAAGCGGCGCATCTTGTCGTCGATGAAGTTGGCGTTGATGTCCGGGAATTCGGGCAGGGTCCGGGCCACGGCGTAAAGCACGATGTCGTTGATGGTGACCTTTTCGAGCCCGTAGCCCTCGGAGGCCTTCATCTGCTTGCGCAGTGCGTTGAGCGCGGTGGCATCGAAGGTGCGGCTGAGGGTCAGCTGGGCCATGTTGGCCAGAGACGAATGCATGTTTTCGGCGATGACCTTGCGGAGACGGCTGATGGGCTGGTCTTCGTACTCGGCTTCGGCGGCGGGCGCGGCTGCCGGCGCGGCCTTTTCGGCCTTGGCGGCGGCCGGATTGGCGGCCAGAGCCTTCACGTCGCGCTCGACCACGCGGCCCTCGGGACCGGTGGCGGAAGCGGCGGCGATGTCAAGTCCGAGATCGGAAGCGAGCTTCTTCGCTCTGGGAGAAGCCAGCACTTTGTCGCCGTCGACGGCGGCAGCGGCCGCAGGAGCAGCGGCGGGCGCAGCGGCAGACGCAGCGGCAGGCGCTTCAGGCGCGCCGAGAGAGGGCGTCGGAGCGGCCGCGGGGGCGCTGCCGGCGGGCAGATCGAATTTCTCTCCGGGCTTGCCGACGACGGCCACGGGAACGCCGATGGCGACTTCCTCGCCGGCCGGGACCAGAATTTTGAGCACGGTGCCGTCGAACTTCGAGAGTTCCTCGAAGCTGGATTTACCGGTTTCCAGCGAGAAGAGCGGGTCGCCGTTCTTCACGGTGTCTCCCTCTTTGACGATCCAGTTGGCGAGCAGCGCGCTCTCCTCGGAGACACCCATTTGCGGCATGAGAATGAAATCAGCCATTTTTGTTCCTTTCTTTCTTTATTTGTTGAAGAAGTTTCAGGTTGAAACTGGTTTGTCTTCTAAAGAATGTTGACTAACTTTCCGTATTCCTCTTTGAGCTCTCCGGGGAAAGCCGAATCGGTTATCATGAGATCGATGTCCTCGAAACTCGCGAAGCTGAAGGGCAGCATGGAACCGTGTTTTGAGGAATCCGCGATGACGACGGCGCGCCGGGCCCGGGAGATCACCGAACGCTTCAGGATGCCCTCCAGCTGACTGCCCACGGAGAAACCGGTCTTTTTGTCGAAGCCGCTGGCGGCGATGAAGGCCGTGTCGATGTTGAGCATGTCCAGCTGGTGCCACGCCTCGGGGTCGGAGACGGAGAGCGTGTGGCGCGAAAGAGTCCCGCCCAGCAGGACGACGGAAGGCAGCTGCTTGTGGGACATGACTTCCAGCGCAAGACTGGGGGCGGGGGTCACGATGACGAGGTTCACGTCGGGCAGCAGCTTCGCAAGAGTCATGGCCGTGGTGCCCGAATCGATGAAGATGCCCATGCCCGGCTCGATCAGACCGACGGCCTTTTCGGCGATCTCGCGCTTCAGGGAGGCGTTGCGGGATTCCCGCTCGCTGTAGATGTCTTCGCTCAGACCGTATTTGGCGGGAAGGTACTTCGCGCCGCCCCTCGTCAGGATGACCGCGCGGCGGGCCGCAAGTTTCGCAAGATCCCGCCGGAGCGTCATTTCGGACCAGCGATTGAACTGGGAAGCCAGTTCTCCGATGGTCACGTCTCCGCGTTCCCTGATGTAGTCGAAAATTGCGTTCTGACGATCCTGCACGATCACAACCCCGGGTTTGTCCCTGTTGTCACGCTAAATATAACACGCCGGAAGCGGAATTGCAATAGCGGTTATGTTAATTTCAAACTTTTTTTGTGGATTTCAAACACCGGGAGTGAAAAATTCACCGCCGCCGACGGACGGAGCCGGGTCTTGAAAGTGCGCCGCCGCCGTTGTATATTATCCTTAAGGTAAGGAAGCGCCCTGCGCGCAGTGTACGTCAAAGGAGCGGTTATGGCCAAGGAAAGTCAGGAATTCAACAATTTCACGCCCCGGGCGAGGCAGATATTGCTTCTCGCCAACAAGGAGGCGGAACGTTTCAATCACGATCACATCGGTTCCATCCACCTTCTGCTGGGGATCATCGCGCTGGGGGAGGGGGTCGCCTGCGACGTCCTCACCGGCATGGGGGTCAAGCTCAACCAGCTGCGGATGGAGGTGGAGAAGAACTTTTCTCCCTCCGGCGAGGTCGGCACGGCCGGGCCCCGTCCGCTGACGGCGCGGCTCAAGAAGATCCTGCTGATGGCGGCCAAGGAGGCGGCGGCGATGAATTACAGCTTCATCGGTACCGAGCATCTTCTGCTGGCCCTGCTGCGGGAGGGGGAGAGCCGGGCGGCGAGGATCCTTCAGAACCTCAACATCAACCTGGAAAATGTCCGTGACGAGGTCATCCGGGCTCTGGACGCCGATTATCTCCCCGGCGGCGAATCTCCGCAGGAGGGACCCGTTCCGCAGGGGCCGGCCGACAACGGGGGCGGGGGCGATCTGCCCGCGCTCAACACCTTCGGCCGCGATCTGACCGGTCTGGCCGCCCGGGGCGAACTGGATCCCGTCATCGGCCGGACCGACGAGATCGAGCGCGTCATCCAGATCCTCTGCCGCCGGACCAAGAACAACCCCGTGCTCATCGGCGAGGCGGGCGTGGGCAAGACCGCCATCATCGAGGGACTGGCCGAGGCCATCGTTTCCAAAAAGGTCCTGGAACTTCTGGCGGACAAGCTCATCTACTCCATCGACCTGCCGCTCATGGTGGCCGGGACCAAGTACCGGGGCCAGTTCGAGGAACG
>JAFSTC010000008.1 GCA_017450705.1 Lentisphaeria bacterium
CGAGGAAGAACGCCGCCGCAAAATATAGCACACCTCAAAAAAACATCAAATCACAACCTCGTTTGGCTGGCGGCCGGTTTGTCCGGAACTATAGCCCACCCCAAAATACATCAAATCGTACTCGGGGCGGCGTTGCCGTGGGTTCTCAAAATACCCCGCTTTTTGTGAAAAAGGATGGGGGGCGGGGGGAAGGAAAAAACTTCTTTTCACGTGGAAAAGAAGTTTTTTCCTTCCCCCGGGAACGCACTCCTTTCTTTTTTCAAAAGAAGAGGAGTTTGAGGGCGCCGATGACGGCGAGGGCCATGACGATGTCGTTGAAGAGTTTCTGGGGCATTTTTTTAAGGAGGAGGATGCCGATGGCGGCGCCGATGACGATAATGGGGAGCATGAGGAGGTCGAGTTTGACGGACTGGAGGGTGATGCGGCCTTCAGCGGCGAAGATGGGGACTTTGATCCAGTTGACGATGAGGAAGAACCATGAGGCGGTGCCCATGTATTTTTCTTTGGGGAGTTTCATGGAGAGGAGGTAGAGGGCGGAGATGGGGCCGGCGGCGTTGGCGAGCTGGGTGGTGGTGCCGAGGAGGATGCCGTAACCGGCGGCGGCGCGGGTGCCGGAGGGGAGGGCGTCTGGGGCGAGGCGTTTGCGGATGATGCTGAAGATGGCGAGGCCGAGGACGATGGCGCCGATGAGTATATTCATAGACCGGGTGTCGTCGGGGGGGATGAGGTGGAGTATGGCGGAGCCGACGGCAAGGCCGAGGAGGGCCCAGGGGAGGAGGCGCAGGAGGATCTTCCAGTCGGCGTGGCGGTGGTACCAGGCGACGGCCATGACGTCGGCCATGGCGAGCATGCCCAGCTGGAGACCGGTGGAGAGGCGGGTCTCGAAGGTGGAGGCCAGCAAAATGACGGGCAGAAGTCCGATTCCGGGGACGGCGGTTTTGTTGATGCCGATGAGAAAGGCGGAAAGGGCGAGGATGAGCAACTGCGTGGTTCCGATATTGCCGAAAAGTTCAGACATGATGTTTCCTTTTTTTTGGGGGAGAAGAGTTGGTTGTTCCGGGGGAAGGGGAAAACTTCTTTTCACAAGAAAAAAAGTTTTCCCCTTCCCCCGGGCCCCTATCTCTTTTCAAAAAAAGTGGTGTATTTTAACTGCGCCTACTTATATGGTGGACGGAGTCTTCGAGAAAAGCGGAGTATTTTGTTTCCTTACTGTTGATTGCGGAGTTCCTCGAGGCGCTGTTCGCAGGCGATTTTGAGGATCTGGTCGAGGATGAGGTCGAGTTCGCCCTGCATGACTTTGGGGAGGTCGAAGCAGGAGACGTTGTAGCGGTGATCGGTGACGCGGTTCTGGGGGAAGTTGTAGGTGCGTATGCGTTCGCTGCGGTCTCCGGTGCCGACCTGGGAGCGTTTGTCTGCGGCGTGTTTGGCGGCCTCTTCGGCCTGTTTCTGCTCCAGGAGCCGGGCATAGAGGATGCGCAGGGCGATCTCCTTGTTGCGGTGCTGGGACTTCTCCTGCTGGCTGGCGACGGAGAGGCCCGTGGGGATGTGGGTCACGCGCACGGCGGAGTCGGTGGTGTTGACGCACTGGCCCCCGGGACCGCTGGAGCGGAAGACGTCGAAACGGAGATCTTCGGGCTTGATGTCCAGCTCCACTTCTTCGGCTTCGGGCATGACGGCCACGGTGACGGTGGAGGTGTGGACCCGGCCGCCGGACTCGGTCTCGGGGACCCGCTGGACGCGGTGGACGCCGCTTTCGTACTTCATGAGACTGTATACGTCGCTGCCGGAAAGGGAGAAGGAGATGTCCTTGATCCCGCCCAGATCGGTGTCGGTCTGGTCGAGGATCTCCACTTTCCAGCCCTGTTTTTCGGCGAAGTACATGTACGCGCGGCAGAGCTCCCCGGCGAAGAGCGCGGCCTCGTCGCCGCCCGCGGCGGGCTTGATGCCGACGATGATGTTTTTGGAGTCGTTGGGATCCGGGGGCAGCAGAAGAAGCTGGATGCCGTCCTCGAGGGAGGCGGCCTTCTTCTCCAGCTCGGCGATCTCCGCAGCGGCCAGTTCGCGCATTTCGGGATCGCTCTCGGAGGCCATGAGCTCGTGATTGTCCGCGATGTCCTTCAGCGCCTTGACCCAGGCGTCGAAGTCAGAAAAGAGGGTGGCCAGCTTGCGGTGCTCCTGAGATAAACTTTTGAACTCCCCGGCCCGGGAGTAGATCGCGGGGTCGCCCCGCTTCTGCTCCAGCTCGGCAAAGCGGCCCTTGAGTTTCTCCACGTAGCCTGCGATATCTTCCGGAACCATATTTTCTGCCCCTTTACAAACCGACTTGTTCTCGGGGGAAAGGGAAAACTTTTTTTCCCCGTGAAAAAAAGTTTTCCCCTTCCCCCGGGCCCCCATCCCTTTTCAAAAAAAGCGATGTATTTTGCAACTGCACCGACCCCTGAGGGACACAGCGCGTGACACAAAAAGGTCTGCCGCAAACGGGCAGACCGGAAAATCGGAGAAATGCGTGAAGCCTTACGCCTTCTTGTAGCGGCGGTTGAACTTGTCGATGCGCCCGGCGGTATCGACGAATTTCTGCTTGCCGGTGAAGAAGGGGTGGCACTTGGCGCAAATGGCCACTTTGGTCTCGGGACGGGTGGACTTGACGTGCCAGACTTCGCCGCAGGCGCAGGAGATGACCGCGTCGCCGTACTTCGGATGGATATCTTTCTTCATGTTGTGCAGTACTCCGTAAATGTGTGTTGCAAAACTTTTTCCTATCGGTACCCTTTTGTCGAAAACCTAATATAGCACAGGTTTCCGTGCTTTTCAAGCGGCTCTCCTCCCTCGGTGGGAGGGGAGTGCTTGCGAAACTTTCAAAAAATGGCGCCCCCGATGCGGCTCGAACGCATGACCTGCTCCTTAGGAGGGAGCCGCTCTATCCAACTGAGCTACGGGAGCGCCAGATTATACGAAACTATTTTTTACTCCGCCTTTTTGAGGGAGACGACGACCTTTTTGAAATTGCCTTCGCCCTCGGATTCGGTGGTGATCTCGGGATCGTCCTGAAGCGCCAGGTGGATGATGCGCCGGTCGTGGGCGTTCATCTCGGGGAGCTTCACGGGTTCGCCCCAGCGCTTGACCTCTTTGGCGGCGTCGCGGGCCTGCTGTTCCAGCTGTTCGCGGGAGTTGCGGGGACCGTCGTCGCTCCGGCGGGACTGACGGCGTCCGGACTCGGACCGGGGCCGGCGGGGCTCGCCGCCCTCCTCGTCGTCGCGGGACTCGCGGGCGCCGTTGGCGTAGCCGTCGATATCCAGCATGACGTGGGGGAATTCGTTGTCCGTCTTGAACATGATGCGGTTGGCCAGCAGCTGGAGACTCTCGAGGGTCTGGCCCTTGCGGCCGATGACACGTCCGGCGTCGTCGCTTGCGATTTTGACGGAGATCCTGTCATCGCGCATCTCCACCCTGAAAGTGCCGTTGAGGCCGAGGTAGTCGAACATGGTGGCGAGGGTGCGGATCAACTGCTCTTTCTGCTGCTCGAACTTGGGATTTTCTTCTGACATGATTGCGTGTTCCTTGTTGGCTGACGGGAGTTCCCGCTCCCGGTCGTGTGGGTTATTTGGCGCCCCCCGTTCCGGCGGGAGCGCTTTGGCTTTCCTTTTCCCGGCTCTTCTGCTGGAGTTTCAGCTGAATGATGCTGAAGAAGTTGCTGACGGTCCAGTAAAGCGTGAGGCCCGACGGCAGATCATAGAGCATGAACAGCATGACTATCGGCATCAAAGCCATCATCTTCTTCTGCACCGGATCCATCGACATGGGCGTCATGTGCTGCTGGATGACCATCAGCGCGGTCATGGCCAGCACCAGAGGATTCACGGGCAGATCGAAGAAGTAAAGCGGTATCTTCGCCACGGTGTCGGCGGCGGCAAGGTCCTTGCACCAGAGGAAGGGCACCTGACGCAGCTCCACCGCGCCGTCCAGCGTCGCGTAAAGCGCGAAGAACACCGGGATCTGGAGCAGGATCGGCAGACAGCCGCCAAAGGGATTGACCCCCTCTTTTCGGTACAGCTCCATCATCTTGGTGTTCATGAGCTGGGGATTGGATTTGTACTTTTCGCGGATCTCCTTGAGCTGGGGCTGGACTATCTGCATCTTGCGCATGGAGGCGTTCCCCCGGGCCGTCAGCGGGTAGAACACCGCCCGCACCACCACCGTCAGCAGAACGATGCTCCAGCCGTAGGAGCCCAGCAGCCCGTGGAACTTGACGAGGATCCACAGAAGAAGCCGCGCCAGATAGTCCAGCGGTCCCCAGGCCAGATGCATGACCCGCCCCGTGGAGGGATCGAACTTGTCCAGGTCCGCAATGATCTTGGGTCCGCTGTAGTAGCTGAATTCGAAACTCCTGCTCTCGCCTCCGGCCAGCTCGATATCGCCCAGCGCGGCTCCGGCGGAGATCACGGGGTAGGGCTTGCCGTCGTTGAGGAAGATCCGGCTCTGGTGCAGAACGAAGGGCGCCGCCGATTCCAGGATCGCCGTGAAATATTTGTTGCCCAGAGAGACCCACCTGACCTGCGGCGGGGGATTGACGAAGAAGCCCGAATCTTTTTTGTCGGCCTTGATGTCCGCGTAACTGCCGGAGGCCGTGAGGAAATCCATGCGGTGGGAGGGGATGCGCACCTTGTCGCCGGAAACGACTTGCCACGGCGGGAGATCCGCGCCGCAGAGCACCGTCCCCGGCAGGGAGATCGCCTTGGTGCCCGGATTGGAAAGCACCGCCCGGAACTTCGAGGCGTACCCCGTTTCGGCCAGCTCCCACGTCTGCGTGACGACGAACCGCTCACCCGCGGGCGCGCTCATGAGGCGCGTCAGCGTGTATTTCCTTTCTGCGGCCCGGGCGTCGACGATCTTCTCCAGCCGCCACGGCGCGGCGCCGCGGAGCGACAGCGCTCCCTGCTCGGAGCCTGAAGTACGCTCCAGCACCACGGGCGCGGTCTGGTTGGCATTCTTGTATTTGACGAGGGTGATCGCGTCGATGCTCCCCGTGACGGGGGAGAGGCGGTAGATCATGTCCCCGTTCCGGATCTCGACGGGAGGCAGTTTCACCACGGGTGCGGCGGGAGCCGCCGCGGGCTTGCCGGGCGCGGAGACTTTCGTTTTCTGTGCGGGCGCCGCGGGGGCGGAAGCCCGGACCGCGGGCGCGGTCTTCGCCGCCTGCGGGGCGGTTTGCGCGGAACCCTTTGCGGGCGCGGCGGGCATCCAGCCCATGCTT
The DNA here is from genome assembly GCA_017450705.1 of Lentisphaeria bacterium. Classification (GTDB taxonomy): domain Bacteria; phylum Verrucomicrobiota; class Lentisphaeria; order Victivallales; family Victivallaceae; genus UBA1784. The sequence goes on from JAFSTC010000008.1 coordinate 5,252, forward strand.
CGGCAGAAAGGCTCCCAGCCGAAGAGGACCACGGCGCAGATGACCACCGCCATCACGATGTCTTTGTCGAACTTCATATCCGAAAACCAGATCCGGAAAAATCTTTTCCCCCGCGGGGGATCACTTCTTTTCTCTGCGGGGCGGAACGGGATCGTAACCGCCTTTGCAGAAGGGCTGACACCTCATCAGCCGCCATACCGTCAACAGGGAACCTCTCCAGAAACCATGCATCCGAAACGCCTCGACCGCGTAGTGCGAACAGGTCGGCTCGAAGCGGCAGCACTCCGGAAGGAGCGGTGCGATCAGCTTCTGATAGAGCCGGATGCATCCGATGACCGCCCGCGAAACGAATCCGCAACGTCCGCCGGGATCACTCCCTGCTGCGCCAGCAGATCCGCAAGTTCCGCAAGGACATCCCCCATCTTGTATTTTTTCAACTTCTGCCGGGGGATCAGAACCAGGCGGCACGGGAGAAGGTGGGGCTTCAGGTGTCTGAAGCTCTCCCACAGCAGCCGCCGGGCGCGGTTGCGCTCCACGGCCAGCAGACTGAACTTCCTCGAGCATATTACCCCGCATCCCGGTTCGTCGCAGGGCGCCGCCACGGCCACGAGCCCCGGTCCCGCCGATTTCCGGCCGTCCCTGCGGACCTGATCGAACTGGGACTTGCGGACGAGCTTGTCGCTCTTTTTCAGCGACAGCCGTCTGCCGCGGTCTTCACGCTGCAATCGAACGAGATCCGGCGTCAGGCCGTGAGCCTGGCGCGCCCCTTCTGACGACGGCGCTTGATGACCAGACGGCCCGCGCGGGTCGCCATGCGGGCGAAGAATCCGATGCGGCGTTTGCGGCGGCGGTTCGAAGGCTGAAACGTTCTTTTCATCTTGACTTACCTCGATTTTGACTTTCTGTTGCTGTCTTCTCTATTCTGCCAATGATAACGCATCTTCCTCGCGGAAAACGCGACATGTACACCAGTCAGAACCATTAACATAGCACCGCTTTTCGATTTTTTCAAGTCGTTCTCCCCGCCTCCCGCGGCGAATTTTGAAAAAAATGCCGCCGCCCCGATCGTCGGACAAGTCGGACGAGTCGGACAAGTCGGACAAAGCGGCGCAAAAACGCCGCGGGGAGGGAGAACGATCTTTTTTGAAAAATTCTATAGAAAATGTCTTGCTTTTCTCGGTTCTTCGTCTATATTATCACTGTGACCGCATTTTTTCTATTGAATATGCCGTCGAAAAACCTTAAAACGGGAGGAAGTCATCATGAGGTCGTGGAGGATCGCGGGGAACGAGGAAAAGTATCTGATGGAACTGCTGGACGGCGGGTTCCCGGGCAAGTCGGAGCCGAATTTCACCGGAAGGCTGGAGGCCCGGTTCGCCGAAACCTTCGGCACGAAGTTCGCCGTCAGCTTCACCAACGGCACGGCGACGCTGCACGCCGCCCTGACCGCGCTGGGCGTCGGGCCCGGCGACGAGGTGATCGTGCCGCCGCTCACCATGTCCAGCACCAGCCTTGCCGTTCTCCACGCCGGAGCGACCCCCGTGTACGCCGACGTGGACCGCGAAAGCTTCGTCATGACCGCCGAGACGGCGAAAAAGAAGATCACGCCCAAAACGAAAGCCATCATGCCCGTTTCGCTCTACGGTCTGCCCGCGCCTGTTCCCGAATTGAAGAAACTGGGACTGCCCGTGGTCGAGGACAGCGCCCAGTGTTTCCTCGGCCGGATCGGCTCCGGCATCGCCGGGACCCTGGGCGATCTCGGCTCCTTCAGCTTCCAGAACTCCAAGCACATGACCTGCGGCGAGGGCGGCATGGTGGTCACGAACGATCCCGATCTGGCCGCCGCCGTCCGCCGGTTCAGCAGTCTCGGCTACGGCCAGATCAGTCCCGAGCCGGGCAAGTCCAAGATCGACAAAAACGACATCGCCGCCCCGGAGACGATCCGTCATACCCATTACGGCTTCAATTTCCGGCTCTCGGAGATCTGCGCGGCCTTTGCCCTGGCCCAGCTGGAGAACTTGGAGAATTTCGTCGCTCTCCGGCGGAAATGCGGCGAGGCCTTCTTCGACGCCGCCTCCTCCTGCGCCTGGCTCGCACCTCAGAAAGCCCCCGCGGGCGTCGAAAACTCCTTCTGGGCCGCGGCCATGTGCCTGGACACCGACCGGGTCCCCTGGCACGAGTTCCACAAGGCCATGCTGGCGGAGGGATCCGACGGGTTCTACGGCGCGTGGCGTCTGGCCTACCGGGAACCGGCGATGGCTCATCTCGCTCCCGCGGAGCCCTGTCCCAACGCAGAGTATCTCCAGCCCCGCATGGTCCAGATGAAGACCCACTACGGCTCGCAGGAGGAACTGGACCGGGAGCTGGCCGTCTTCCGCAGCGTCATCCGGAAATTCGGGAACCGCTGAGACGTGCCTGAAAAAACGGAGCTGTGGAAAATCATGAAGACAGCAAGTTTGAAACAGGCCCTCTCATTCGAGGGAAAAACGGCGATGGTGACCGGCGGATGCCAGAACTTCGGTCTGGAGATCTCCGACGGATTCGCCGAAATGGGGGCGGCGGTGATCGTCACCTCCCGGTCGCGCGACAAGGCCGCTTCCCGCGCCGAAGATATCCGCCGGGAGTTCGGCGTCGAAGCGCTGGGCCTCGAGATGAACATCAACAGCGAGGAATCCGTGGCGAAAGCGTTCGCCGCGGCGAAGGAGCGCTTCGGCACCGTCGACGCGCTGGTCAGCAACGCGGGCGGCCACGGCGGCGGCGTGACGACCGGGGATCTGCCGCAGGAACCTCTCGCCACATGGGAGGGGTATCTGCGGGACAACCTGACTGGCGCCTTTCTCGTGCTCCGGGAATACGCGCGCCTGATGATCCCCCACCGCCGCGGGGCGGTCGTGGTGATCGCCTCCGTCTCCTCCCTGCTCGGGCGCGACCGGCGCGTGTACGACGGTCAGGAGATGATCCCCGTCGCCGTGCCCTACACAGCGTCCAAAGCCGGCGCGATCGGTCTCGTTTACGACTGCGCCGCGCTGCTGGGGCGGCACAACATCCGGGTCAATGCGATCAGTCCCGGAGGATTCGAACGCCGTCAGCCGCAGGGATTCATCGATGCCTACAGTTCACGGACCCCGCTGGGGCGGATGGGGCGCGACGGGCACGACCTCAAGGGAGCGGCAGTCTTTCTCTGCTCCGACGCGGCCGCGTACATCACCGGACACAACCTCTACGTCGACGGCGGGTTCAGCCGTTTCAAATAGCGTTTTTTTGAAAAAATTTTACGCCCCGGGGCGTTTTGCGCCTTGCGGCGGAAACGAAAAAGGGATATATTAGTAGAAAGGCATTTTTCGGAAACGGCTCTTTTTCTAACAGGAAACAGGCGCGGAGAAAATCATGGATACGGAGCGGCTGCCTCAAAATCAGGACGATCGGCTCGACCGGACCGTCGTGCTCGACACGCTGCCCCGTTCCGCCGCGGTCCCGCCGGCTGTTCCGCCCCCGTCCGCCGCCACGCAGTCCATCGCGGAAGGGGATTCCTTCGTCTCCGCCCGCCGCAGCATTCTGGGCGATCTGGGAAATATCCTGTTCCCCCGCCGCCGCACGCTGGTGGATGAGACGATCGAGATCATCAGCGCCGGACCGGAGGCTCCGGAACAGGCCACTCCCCGCGCCGTCGAGGGCGAACTGCGGGATGTGAACCAGCTTTACACCATGGAGAAGGCTCCTTTCGCCACCGGCGGACAGGGCAGTCTCCGGCAGGCCCTCGACCGGTCGCTGGGATGCGTCGTTGCGGTCAAGTCCCTCCATAAAAAGCTCTGCGACGATGAACCGGCCCGGAGCGCCTTCGTCAATGAGGCCCGGCTGACGGCGGCGCTGGATCACCCGGCGATCATCCCCATCCACGGCCTGTTCGGCGATACGGGGAACGGCATGCATCTGGCCATGAAGCTGATCTCGGGGCACACCCTCAGCGATTACATGAAGAACATCGTCGACGTGTACGAGAGAAAAGGCATCGACCGTTTCGACGAGAGAAAGTCCCTCTACAACCGTATCGAGATCTTCCTGCGGGTCTGCGATGCCATTGAGCATGCCCACTCCCGGGGCATCATCCACCGGGATCTCAAGCTCGAGAACATCATGATCGGGCGGCACCGCGAGACCTATGTCACCGACTGGGGGCTGGCGATGCGCATCGAAGATGCCGGCGAACTGCCCCGGGTCACGGGGACGCCGGGCTTCATCGCTCCGGAGGTGCTGGTGGAGCGCCGGGCGGACGTCCGGTCGGACGTCTACTCCCTCGGCATCATCCTCTTCGAAATGACGACCCTGTCGCCGGCGTTTCCCCACAAGGAACTCAAGGAGCTCCTCGGACTGGTCAAGCAGGGCAAGCACGTTCCGCTCCGCCACCGCTTCGGGTGCCGGATCGACGCCGATCTCAGGGCGATCATCCTCAAGGCGATCAATGTCGACCCCGCGAAACGCTACGCCGAGGTCAAGGATCTGTCGGCGGATCTGCGCCGCTACCTTGCCAACGAGGAGACCGTCGCCCTGCCGGACAATCTCTTTGCCAAAGCCGCCCGCTGGGGCATCAACCACAGACGGGGCATGCTGCTGGCGACCATGTCCGTCCTGCTTCTGGGCATTGCCGGCGTCGCCCGCACTCTGTACCGCGAAATGAAGTGGAGCACGGAACTGCGGCTGCGGGACAACGTCGTGGGCTCCGTCTACAGCGAGGCGGTGAACGCCGCCGCCCGGATCGACCGGGATCTGGGCCGGATCGAGTACCAGCTGGAGCAGCTGCGCACGAACCTTCTCTTCTCGCTGCTGAAAGCCCGGCCGACGCCCGGGGCGGTCAGAAATTTCTTCATTCCCGTCGATGAGTACGTCACGTCACCGCCGCCCGGCTTCGCTTTCTCCCAGGCCTACGGGCACAAGATCGACCCCGAGCGTGCCTGCGTGTTCAACTTCCGGGGCGGCCGGGTGGATATGAACGAACTCCGGTATTTCGGGAACACCGGGCAGTTCATGCGCAGCGCTCTCCTCAATCCGGGCAAGGAGGGCGAAAAGCACGCCGTTTCCCAGCTGCTTCAGCAGGGCAAGCCGATCATGTCCGTCTATTTCGCCCTGACCGACGGCATGTTCGTCTGCTATCCGGGAGGGCCCGATGAATTCCCGCGGGATTACTTCCCCCCGAAGCGGCCGTGGTACACCCGGGCGCTGGAGGCCAAGGGGCGTCTGGTGTGGAGCGATCCCTACCGCGATGCCGGCGTCAACGGCGATTCGGTCGTCACCTGTTCCGCGGCGATCCGCAATGCCGAGGGAAAGACCCTGGGCGTCGCCGGGATCGATTTTTCGCTGACGAAACTCACACGCAACGTGCTGGCCACGGAGGGACGTTACACCCGCTTCACCAGCGAGAAGATGCTCATTGACGCCAAGGGGAACGTGCTCTTCCGCGTGGTCCCGCCCCGGCGGACCGCCGCCGTGCCTTTTGCGGATGCCGCCCTGATCCGGCGCATGATCCGGCGGAAGTCGGGGACGATCCTCACCGAACAGAACGGCCGCGAGATGCTGCTTGTCTTCTCTTCGCTGAAAGCCGTCGATCTTCTGTACGTCGAGTATCTGGACGTCGCCGTTCTGGTGGATTACTGGCGGCAGAGCGTTCCCGTCGAGCGCTGGACGGTCCGCGATCACCTGTGAGGCCCGGCGGGCCGGTTCAATCGTCGCCCTGACGCCGGTAGTATCCGTTCCCCAGTTTCTCCACGTCGTCCGCGGCGACGAGGAGACTGCCCGCGACGATGCGGTTTTCTCTGAACGCCTGCTGAAAAGCCCGTTGCGCTGTGTTGCGTGCGGGGAGCTCCAGCGGGGAAACGTCCTTGCGTCCGAAGAGGAAGATCATGCCTGCCGACGGTCCCCAGTAGAGGGAGCAGAGCGCGCGGCACTCCCGGCGGAACGCCGCCATGTTGGAGCGGGGCATCAATTCTTCCCACGCGGGATTGAGGATCCACGAGGCGCAGCAGAAAAGGGGCACATGGCGCCCGAAATATCTTCGAAAGAACTCTTTTGCCTGCATCAGGGAGCTTTTCACCGCTTCGAAAGGCATCGGTTCCCCGCCGGGGATGTGGATCGAGGGGCAGAGGTCCCACGGAGAGACGAGAGGGGACCAGGATTTGAGATCCAGCGTCGTTTCGCGGTCGAACCCCACGGTCCCGTCGGGGGCGACGGGCGTTCCCGTGACCGTCATGCCGTCGCTCTTCAATCGGGTGCGTCGGACGACCAGCGCCGGATCCTCCGTGCGGCTCCCGTCGGATCTGAAACCCCAGCCGTCCCGGCAGAGGACCCGGAGACGCCCCTCGGCGTTCCGGTAGACCGCGGGCAGCCAGTCGGGGCAGGAGTGCATCAGAAACTCCAGCCGCCCAATGCGGAACAGCTTGCCGTCGACGTAGTTGCGGATCCAGTTGAACTGCAGGGCCCGGCCGGGCGCGCCGTCGTGGCCCGTTGCGTACTGGATCATCGTGCCGCCGATCCACTTTTTGGCGGCGTAAGCGTACTCCACCGGGATCCCCCGCGTTTCGCAGGCTTTGACCATCAGCGGGATCGCGCCCAGCGAGACCAGCAGAGAAAAGAGCCCGGTGTCCCTCCCGAAACAGGGCAGTTCCTCCGGCAGACTCCTGAACGTGACGGCGGGCGAGAGAAGAAAGGAGCCCCTGTACAGGATGTGCCCCAGCAGCGCCGCCGCGGGAAGGGTCCCGACGATCCCGAGGACCCGCCGCACTCCGGGCCGGAGCTCCTCCACCGGCGGTCCGCCGCACCCGGGGCAGTTTTCTTCGAAGAAGTCCTCGGCGAGGAAAAATGGAGTCCCGCCGGTCCAGTCTTCCGTCAGGGCGTCCCACGCGGGGGCGATCTCCTCATGGAACGTCCGGTCCAGCCCCAGATCCGCGCAGAATGTGTCGAGGTTCATTTTCACTTCGTCCTTTCCGGCGGGCGTGCTCCCGCCGCGGTCGGCCGACCGTTAATATACCTTAGGGAACGTGTTTTTTCAAGCGGCCTGCGGTCCCGTATTTCACCGGGAAAAAGTTTTTCTCTCCGGATCCGTTTTCCGTCTTGACAAACGGAAAATCAGGTACTATAGTATTTAGTAAACAATTCTGTTTAATAACTCGGGGGGATAACGGTCCATGCGCCCGCCGCGTGAGAGTGAAAAGCTGTACGACGAGCTGAAGACGATGATCGCGACCCGTCGGCTTCCCCCCGGAGTCCAGCTGCCGTCCGAGCCGGAACTGGCGGCCAAGTTCAAGACGGCCCGCAACACGCTGCGCCGGGCGATGCGCATTCTGGAAGAGGAGGGCGTTCTCGAGCGTCACCCGGGCAAGGGGACCTTCGTCGTGAGTGACGGCGAAGCGCCGCGGATCAACTTCCCGATCCCCTATCCGGGGTTCGGCAAGGACTGGAAGCGGTCCGGCGCGCAGGTGCGGGAGCTTCTGCGCGGCGCGAATCTGGCAGCGGCGGATATGAACTGCCGCCTGGTGACGGTTCCCGTTTCGCGGAAGAGCGAAAGCGCCGAGTTCGATGCGGAGGCGTTGAAAAACGTGCATCCCTGTGACATGGTGCTGCTGGCGTCGGTGTGGTTCAGCCCCGTGTTCGAGGAGCTGTCCCGGCGGGGATGCAAAGTGGCGTTCGTCCACCGGCAGAGCTTTCACGTGAAAAAGTACGCTTCCTTCATGCGGGGCTGGACTCTGCTCGAGATGAACCGGATCGACGGGATGCGGAGAGCCGTCTCCATGCTCCGGGCGGCCGGGTGCGGCCGGATCGCGCTGGTGCATCCTTTTCTGGACGAGGAGGAGCCGCCGGTCGTCACCGGCTATCGCAGGGGGATCGCCGGACGGCAGGAGGAGTACATTTTGAATCAGCCCGCCGAATCGGTCCCTCAGCTGGGGGATTTTTACCGCCGGAGCCGGTTCGACGGACTCGTCGTCAGCGGGGTGTGTTTTCCGCTGTGGGTGCAGGGAAACGTCAATGCGGTGCTGGATATTCCCCCCGAGGTGAAAGTCATCCTCTGGGAGGCCGACGATCTGCTTTGCCTTGAGGGGGCTTTCGGCAAAATGGCCTTCCCCGCCATCCAGATCGGGTACGACGCCGTGCGGATGCTGGTCTCCGGTCAGGCGGCGGGCAAAAAGTATGAAGCGGCCTGGTTCATATGACGGGCGGTGCGGAAGATTTATCGAAAATTCTTTCTTCGACGACATAAAAACAGGCGGTGCGGGAGAAGGTCCCGTTCCGCGAAAAAAAGGAGGAACTCGGATAATGAGCATGGATGAACACGGATTGCTACGGCATTTCCCCGCGGGAGAGGGACTTTCCCCCCGGAACGCTTCGGAAGGGGATGGGCAGCGGGGAGACAGGTGGATTTCTTTCTTGCGTTTCACCCTGATCGAGCTCCTCGTCGTGATCGCGATCATCGCCATTCTCGCCGCCATGCTGATGCCCGCGCTCCAGCAGGCGCGCAACGCGGCCAAGACCAGCAATTGTCTCAGCAACATCAAGCAGGTGGGCGGCGCGATCATCAATTACGGGAACGACAACAACGACATCCTCGTGCCGGCCAACGTCTGGCTGCCCGACAAGCTGAACGCCCAGCGCACCAACCGGGGGCTTGTCCACCCCGGCACCAAGAACGAGTGTCCGTGGCTCTACTTCGTCTTCGGCTACATCGGCAAGAGAAACGAGATCACCGCGCCCAGCGACGGCGACTACCGCAACGCCAAGATCCCCAAGAAGTACGCCACGGGGATCATGCAGTGCCCCGCCATCGGGCAGCCCGCCTACGTCATCAACGCCCAGGGCGCCGTGCTGAGTTACCGTTACCTCCTGACGATCAGCTACGGCATGCCGGCGCTGTACGTCGGGGGCTTCGACTACTACAGCAACGGGCAGATCCTGCGCAAGGTGGGCGCCAAGTTCGGCTCCGTGAAGCAGCCCGCCTCCCGGGCGATGCTGCTGGACTCCGTCAACGATACGACCAGCGTCTCCTTCACAGCCGATCTTTCCGGCAACGACAAGCAGGGACGCTATGAAGTTGCCAAAAGGACCTCGGGTGAGGACAAATGCTACGTTTCGACCGCGCGTCACGGCGGCAAGACCAACGTGATGTTCGTGGACGGCCACGCCTCCACCGTGACGGAGGGAACGATCCGCTACGAGCTCAACACAGGCTATCCCGACCGGGGCGTCATGTTCTGGGGCGGCGGATACTGAGAACGGGGATCGGGATCGGAAAATGAAAAACGAAATGAAAAATATTCTGTCCGCGGCAGGGGCTTTTCTGCTGGGGCTCACGGTTTCCGCCGCCGATCTTGACGGCAGCTGGTCGCTGAACGCCTGGAAAGGGTACAAACCGGCGCCCGATATGGAGAAGACTGCCGACGGCGGCATCAGCCTGACCAACGTGACGGCGAAGTACGGCGTCGGGCTGATCTCCCGGAAGCGCATCTCCTCGAAGGCGGGGGATGTGATGAAATTCACCGCGCTGGTCAAGGGACGCGGAAAGATCTTCTTCCAGCTCCAGGACTACGACGCGTCGGGCAAATGGCTCGGCGTGGCGGGCCGCGCGGTCAGGGCGGATCTCACTTCCGAGTGGAGAGAGATCACCCTCAGCACCAAAGTCGAGAACCACAAGGAGCGGGTCACCGCCTTCTCCGTGGCCACCACCGGCGTCGGGAAGGGCGGGGAGCTCCATATCAGAAAGACCCGCATGGAGCGGGAGGAGAGCGAATTTTCAGGCGACTGCGTGTTCCCCCGTCACTGGCACGTGTTCGCCCCCGTGCCGCCGGAGGCCGCTCCCACCCTGGATAAGATCCCCGAGCAGATCGGCGGCGTTTCAGGGAAGACCGTTTCCCTCGACAACAACACCATCGTGCTCGCCCCCTTCTTCCCGGAGCGGAAAGTGCGCAACACGGCGTGGCTCTTCGCGGAATTCGACGCGCCCTCCGACGGCCTCTACACCATCGGCGCGGGGGCGGATTACTTCATGGCGGTCCACGTCAACGGCAAGTGCATCATCGACACGCTCAAGAGCGGCGACGCCTCGGGGACGCCCCACTTCAGCAACCACAAGGCCAACGCGTCCGTGCGGAAGGGGAAGAACGTCATCGCCGTCAAATTCCAGTCCGGCTCCGGGAACAATCCGCGCATCTCCCTGGGCGGCGCGGACGATCTGCGCAACCTGTCGTCGATCCTCACCGTGGTCGAAACTTATCTGAAGGACGATTACGAGAAGGAAGCTCCCCGCAGCGGCGATCCCAAACTGATCCGGGACATCCTGACCGACGGCATCGAGGAAAAGACGGGGCAGGGGGTCTATAAAAAAGGCGCGGTCATCTCCTTCGACCGGCGTTACTCTCTGCCGTCACCCGTGAGCGGCAAACTCTTTGCCGTCGGATTGCGTCTCCACAGATTCGGGGGCGCGGGAGAGCTGGTCTTCTCCATCGGCAAAGGCATGACGCTCACCGTCGGGCGCGCCGACGCCAAGTCGGACTTCACCATGACCGTGAAGCGAGATGGAAAAAGTCTCAAGTCGACGATCCTCCCCGCGGCGGCGCTTCCCAGCGACATCATCTTCGCCGTGGACGCCAACGAATACTACGTCAACGCCATGAGTCTTCAGGACAGCCGCCTGCGGGCCGTCAACGGCCGGGCGGCCTTCTCCGAGTCCGGGCCCTTCACCGCCCATATCCGGGTCGATGCGCCCTCGGTGACGGTGGATGAATTCTTCACCGGCGTCGCCAAGCGCGAGGTCAAGAGCAACACCGTCCCCTTCAGCGTGGCTCTGGAGCCCGTCTTCGATCCCGTCAAGGCCGGGTGGAAGCTCGTCTGGAGCGACGAGTTCGACGGAAAAGAAGTGGACTGGAAAACCAAGTGGATGAATTCCCCCTGGAACCCCGTTCCCCGCAACCGGGATATGGCTTACGTCAGGGACGGCAAACTCCATATCCGGGCCGAATTCAGCCCCGTTCCCGGAAATCCCGCCAAATTCAGCGGACGCACAGTCGGCCTGTACAGCCAGAAGCGTTTCGGCTGGGGCTACTACGAAGCCCGGGTGCGCTTCACGAAGACGCCCGGCTGGTGGGCCGCCTTCTGGATGTTCTCCGAGGGGCGCAACATGAGCGTGGGCGGCGGCTACGAGATCGACATCTTCGAGGACTATTCCACCCGGGGCGGAAAGAACATGGTCGCCAACAATCTGCATGTGGGCTTCGGTCCCGGCAAGCGGAGCTACGGCTACCATTTCAAGGTCCCCGGCTCCCTGGACGAATTCCACACCGTCGGGTGCAAGTGGACCCCCTTCGAGGTCTCCTTCTATCTGGACGGGAAACTGATCGGCTCCTCGTCGCGGCACAGTCCCTATCAATCCATGACCTACGACGGCATCAACCACGGCTTCTGCACCAGTCTTCTGCACATCTGCGTGAGCGGCCAGTGCGGCAGCTCCGGCGGGACCGCGAAGAGCGCGGGCGCCGAGGAGTACATCGTCGACTGGGTCCGCGCCTACGCGTATCCCCGGGGGGAGGATCCCTCGGTCCGGTTCGGGAGCACGCCGCCGAAGTCCCTGGTCAAAACCGGTGAGAAGATCGTGTTCGACGTGACCTCCGCCCCCTCCGCCGTCACGAAGGCGAAAGTGCGGAACGTCTATCTCTTCGACAACGGCAATCTCATCGACTTCAAGAGCGGCGATTCGGCCCGGTTCTCCTTCGCCATCGACCGCAAACATTACGCGGACACCATCTGGGCCAGCGCGGGACGCAGTTCCGCCAAGGCCGTGCTGGATTCCTATCCTCACCTCTTCACCGCGGCGGTCCAGGATGAAAAGGGCCGCGTGGCCGCGACGTCCTGCTTCCCCGTCATCGCGGATATGGGCGAGAGCCGCCCGTACAAGGGCGTCCTGCCCGAAGTTCCCGGCGTCATCGACACGGCGAAGTACGACGAGGGCGGCAACGGCAACGCCACTTACAAGCAGAAGCGCAACGGCGGGACCTTCCCCGTCGGGCGGGAGGGGATGTTCTCCCGGAAGAAACTCAATCTCCGCGAGGCGGGCGAATGGGCCAACTTCAGCTTCAATGCCGTCCGCGGCGGCGATTTCGAGCTCGTTCTCGACCGGGATGAGAACCGGCGTTTCTGGCCGATGCGCGCCCTGGTGCTGATCGACGGCGTCTACGCGGGCGATTTCGTCGCGCCGGAAAACGCCGAGAAGGCCGTCCTGAAAAACGTCTCCCTCACGACGGGAAAACACCGGCTCACGCTGATCTCCGCCTGCGGTTACGGGGTGTGGCCCCGCTCCATCGAGTTCAAGGCAAAGTAACCCGCGTCTTCGGCTTCCTGCGGCTCTCCCCTCCGGCACCGGACGGGAGGGCCGCCGTCTTTGACGGGGCGGGCCGCAGGCTTGATATTTCTTTTTCCCGAGTGTATATTTATAAGGTATCAGGGATCGATTTCCAATCCAACAAACCGAAAGGATGTTTCATCATGGCAAAGACAGCTCTTGTGACCGGCGCGGGCCGCGGGATCGGCGCGGGGATCGTCGAAAAACTCGCTTCCGAAAAGTGGAACGTCGCCGTCTGCGACCTCAAATCCGTGGAAGAGGGCAATGCCCAGTGCGCCGAACTCGCTCGGAAATACGGCGTCGAGGCCCGCTACTACCGGGCGGACATCTCCTCCGCTTCCGACCGTGAAAATCTGGTCAAAAGCGTGGCCGCCGATTTCGGCGCGCTGGACGCCCTGGTCAACAACGCGGGCGTCGCGCCGAAAGTCAGGGCGGACATCCTCGAGATGACCGAGGAGAGTTTCGACTTCGTGGTCGGCGTCAACCTCAAGGGGACCTTCTTCCTCTCGCAGGCCGTGGGACGCTACTTCGCCGAGCGCAAGGCGGGCGGCGTGATCGTCAACATCGGCAGCTGTTCGGCCACCGTGGCCAGCATCAGCCGCGGCGAATACTGCATGAGCAAGGCCGGCGTGGCCATGATCACGAAACTCTTTGCCGTGCGGATGGCCGAGTGCGGCGTGAACGTCTACGAGATCCGTCCCGGCGTCATCTCCACTCCCATGACCAGCGTGGTCAAGGCCAAGTACGACAAGCTCATCGCCGAGGGGCTGACCCTCCAGCCCCGCTGGGGCTATCCCGAAGACATCGCCAAGGCCGTGGCCATGCTGGTGCGCGGCGACCTGGGTTACTCCACGGGGCAGGTGATCAACGTGGGCGGCGGCATGGACATCGCCCGGCTCTGAGGAGTGCATCACAATGAAAAAGGTCCACACTCTGGTCATCGGTTCGGGCGCGGCCGGGCTGGCCGCGGCCCTCAGGCTCCACGCCGAGGGCGTGAAGAACATCCTCGTCGTCTCCGAGGGATTGAAACGGGGCACCTCCATCAATACCGGCAGCGACAAGCAGACCTATTACAAGCTGGGGATGTACGGTTCCGAACCGGATGCGCCGGAGCTGATGGCCGCCAGCTATTTCGACAACGGTTCCTGTCACGGCGACGTGGCGCTGATCGAGTCGGCGCTCTCCGTCCGCTGTTTCATGAATCTGGCCAATCTCGGCGTGCCGTTCCCCTGCGATCATCTGGGGCAGTACATCGGCTACAAGACCGACCATGATCCCCGGCGCCGGGCCACCAGCTGCGGACCTTACACCTCGAAGGAGATGTGCCTCGCCCTCATCCGGGCGGTGAAGGCTGCCGGGATCCCCATCCGCGAAAAGTGCACCGTGGCCGGGCTCGTCACCCTGCGCCGCCGCGCCGCGGGGGCCGTCATCTTCGACAACGTCAAAAAGACCTTCGACACGGTCTTGGCCGAGAACACGGTTTTCGCCGTTGGCGGACCGGGGGGACTTTACGCCCAGAGCGTCTATCCCTGCGGCCACACCGGCGCCATCGGGCTGGCTCTGGCCCGGGGAGCCGTGGCCCAGAACCTGCCCGAATCCCAGTTCGGACTGGCGTCCATCAAGTTCCGCTGGAACGTCTCCGGGACCTACATGCAGGTGCTGCCACGCTTCATCTCCACGGCGCAGGACGGCTCCGACGAACGGGAATTCCTGCGCGACTATTTCCACGACGACGGGCGGCTCAACTCCATGGTCTTCCTCAAGGGGTACCAGTGGCCCTTCGACGTCCGCAAGGTCCCCGACGGCTCCTCCATCGTGGACATGCTGGTCCACAAGGAGACGGCTTCGGGCCGCCGGGTGTGGCTGGATTTCCGCTCCAATCCGAAGGGGCTCGATTTCAAGGCGATCTCCGCCGAGGCGCGGGAGTATCTGGAGCGCTCAGGAGCCCTCTCCGGAACGCCGCTGGAGCGTCTGCTCAAAATGAACCCCGGCGCGGTCTCGCTCTATCTCGATCACAACATCGACCTTGCGAAGGAGCCGCTGGAGGTGGCCGTTTGCGCCCAGCACAACAACGGGGGACTGGCGGGCAACATCTGGTATGAATCGGTCAACATCCGTCATCTCTTCCCCATCGGCGAAGTCAACGGCTCCCACGGCGTGGCCCGTCCCGGCGGGTCCGCGCTCAACGCGGGGCAGGTGGGCGCTTTCCGCGCGGCGGAGTTCATCTCCCACGCGCCGGCCGACGATCCGCTGAACGTGCCGGCCGCCGAAAGGGCGGCGGCCCGGATCACCAGGGATCTCCAGACAAAACTCCGCGGTCACCGCGACTGGCTGGCGGACCGTCATGCCCTTCAGGCCCGCATGACCCGCGCCGCTGGACATCTGCGCCGCCCCGATGAGCTGGAAAAAGAGGTGAAGGCCGCGAAAAAACTCGTCCGGGCCATCGACCGGGAGGGCTATCCCGCCTCCGCCGGACAGAACGGCCTGATCAACATCCAGCTGGCTTTCGCCCACTGGGCCTATCTCTCGGCGATCCTGTTCCAGGCCAAAGCGGGGGTGGGCAGCCGCGGTTCCGCCGCGATCCTCGACGCGAAGGGAGAGATCGTCCCCGAGAACGCCCTCTACAGGAAGAAGGTGCTGGAGACGGGGTTCGACGGACATGATTTCGTCCACCGCTTCGTGGACTGCCGCCCGGTCCCCCATGAGGACGGCTGGTTCGAGACCGTCTGGGCCGAGTACCGCAACGGCGACGTTTACAAAAAGTGACAGCACGGAACTGAGGAGACCACGTCATGGCAGCGGAGAATTACCCCCGGATCGCGTCGTTCAAGACGGCGGCCGATTTTCGCAGACATATCGAAAAACTCGGCGTCAGTCTCGACGTGGACGATGCCATTCTTCCCGCGCCGGAGTCGCCTTTGGCGCAGCCTCTGGAGTGGAACGGCCGCGTCATCGGCAACCGGTGGTGCGTCCTGCCCATGGAGGGATGGGACTGTCTGCCTGACGGGGCTCCCAGCGACCTCACCCGCCGCCGCTGGTTGAATTTCGCCGCGGGCGGCGCGAAACTGCTGTTCGGATGCGAAGCCTGCGCCGTGATGCACAGCGGCAAGAGCAACACCCGTCAGTTCATGATCTCCGAAAAGACTCTGCCGGCCATCAAGGCGCTCCGCGAAGAGATGCTCAGGGTGCACCGGGAGAAATTCGGGACCTGTGACGATTTCGTCACGGGACTTCAGCTGACCCACTCCGGCCGCTTCAGTCATCCCAATGACGACGCGAAGCTGGAGTCCGTCACGGCGTACGCGCATCCCCTGCTGGACGAGCGCTTCCACTGCACCGAAAAGAACGTGGTGAGCGATGCGGGCGTCCGCGAGATCGTCGAGGCTTTCGGCCGGGCGGCACAGCTGGCGCAGCAGGCGGGCTTCGACTTCGTGGACGTCAAGATGGCCCACGGCTACCTCGGACACGAATTTCTGAGCGCCTTCACCCGACCCGGTCCCTACGGCGGCAGTTTCGAGAACCGGACCCGTTTCTTCCGGGAGATCGTCGAGACCATCCGCCGCGCCGCGCCGGGACTTGAGATCGCCACCCGGCTCTCCCTCTTCGACTGCCTGCCCTTCGAACCCGGTCCGGACCGGGTCGGCATCCCCATGGAACGGAACGGCATCGGCGTCGGCAACTACAAGTACGCCTTCGGCGGTGACGGCACGGGACTGGGGTACGACCTGACCGAACCCCTGAAATTCCTCGAAATGGTCCGCGATCTGGGGATCACCCTCGTCTGCACGACGGTGTGCAGTCCTTATTACAATCCCCATTTTCAGCGTCCGGCCTACTACCCCGTCTCCGACGGCTATCTGCCGCCCGAGGATCCCGTCTGGGGCGCGGCGCGGCAGATCAACGCCGTCGCCGCCGTGAAGAAGCATTTTTCCGGCAGCGGCATGGTCTTCATCGGCTCCGGCTACAGCTGTCTCCAGGAGTATCTCGTCCCCGTGGCCCAGCAGGTCATCCGCAAGGGCTTGGCCGATATGGTCGGCTACGGACGGCTGGTCCTCTCCTATCCCGACATCTGCGCCGAGACCTTGGCCGGGCATCCCCTCGATCCCCGGCGGATCTGCCGGACCTTCGGCGACTGCACCACGGCGCCCCGCCACGGCATCGTCTCCGGCTGTTACCCGCTGGACCGCTTCTATCAGGCCCGGACCGCCGATTTCGACGCTCTCAAGGCCGCGAAGCAGCGCCTGAGAGAAAAATTCGCCCGGAAGCAGGATCACTCCGGCACGGTTTGATGGCGGAAAAGGACGACAGGACGACCTTCCGGATCTCCGGCGAGGTGAAACGCGTTCTCTACGAAAACGCCGGGAACGGTTTCGCCGTCATCAAACTGGTCACGCCCGAGGGCAACCGTGTTCAGGCCTGCGGCACGCTGGCCGGGATCCAGCCCGGCCAGTTCGTGGAACTCTCCGGCGTCTTCGAGAACCATGCCGACTTCGGCGAGGAGTTCAAGGCGACCGGTTTTTCCGTGCGTCCCGAACTTACGACGGAAGGGATCCGGCGTTTCCTCGCCGCCTCCGTCCCCGGCGTCGGCGCCCGGACGGCGGCGCTCATCGTCGACCGGTTCGGCGAGAAAACCCCCGAGATCCTCCAGAACTGCCCGCTCCGGATCAGCGAGATCCCCCGCATCGGCAAAAAGAAGGCCGCCGAGATCGGCCGCATCTGGAAGGAATCCGCCGGTCGGCGCGACTGCCTGATCTTTCTGCAGGGGCTGGGGATCTCGCCCGCTTACTGCGCCCGTCTCATGGCGGCCTACGGTTCCGGCGCGGCGGATATCGTCAGAAAAAATCCCTACCGGCTGGCGGAGGAGGTCTCCGGCATCGGTTTCCTCCGGGCGGATCTCATCGCCCGGAGCCTCGGTTTTTCCGATGACTCCACCGAACGGCTGACGGCGGCGGCGGTGTACTCCCTCAACATGATGGTGAGTTCGGGCCACGTCTGCGCTCCCCGGTCCGAGCTGGAAAGCAAAACCGCCGAACTGACCGGCCGTTCCCCCGCGGAGGCCGCCCGGGGCGTCGAGGCCGCTCTGCTGCGCGGGCTCCTGCGTTTCGACCGGGAGATGGTCTACACGCCCCGTCTGCTCCAGGCGGAGCGGCGTCTGGCGGCCAAGATCGCCCTCCTGAGCAGGGCAGGGGAGTTCGCCTGCCGGGGGCTGGACAAAAGAAAGAGTTCATCGCATCTCTCCGCCGAACAGCAGGCCGCCATTGCGGCCGCCGCCTCCCGGCCCCTTTCCATCGTGACCGGCGGTCCCGGCGTGGGCAAGACCACCGTGATCGGCGAACTGGCCTCCCTCGCCGCGGCGAAGAAGCTCCGGCTCCAGCTGGCCGCGCCCACCGGGCGGGCCGCGAAACGGCTCGGCGACGCGGCGGGACTTCAGGCGAAAACCATCCCCCGGCTTCTCATGTACGATCCCGGGACCAACCGTTTCGGATACAACGCGGGCAATCCGCTGGACTGCGACCTTCTCATCGTGGACGAATGCTCCATGCTGGATCTCATCATTGCCGACGCCCTGTTCGACGCGGTTTCTCCGGGGACCAATGTGGTCCTCGTGGGCGACGCCGATCAGCTGCCCTCCGTCGGTCCGGGCCGGGTGCTGGCCGATCTCATTTCAAGCGGCTTCTTCGCGGTCACGGCCCTCACGCAGATCTTCCGTCAGGCCGCGGGAAGCACCATCGTCGCCAACGCCCACCGGGTGAACCGGGGACAGGCTCCGGTGCTCGCCCCCGGCCCCGGCGCCGCCGATTTCTACTGGATCGACCAGGAGGATCCGGAAAAGGCCGCCGAGATGATCTGCCGCATGGTCTCCGAACGCATCCCCCGGCGTTTCGGGTTCGATCCCATGGAGCAGATCCAGGTCCTCGTTCCCATGAACCGCGGCACCTGCGGCACGGAGAATCTGAACCGTCTGCTGGGCGAACGCCTGAATCCGGGGGAGGGCGGTCATGTGGCCTGCGGAGAACGGGTCCTGCGGTGCGGCGACCGCGTCATGCAGATCGCCAACAACTACGACAAGGCCGTCTTCAACGGGGACTTCGGCCGCGTCGTTTCGGTCGAAGCCGGAAAACGGCAGCTCAGTGTCCGCTTCGACGCTTCCCGGATCCTGGAGTACCGGGGCGAGGAGCTGGAGCAGCTTGTCCCCGCCTACGCCGTGACCATCCACAAGTCCCAGGGGAGCGAGTTTCCCGCCGTGGTGGTCCCCCTGCTCACCCAGCACTTCGTCATGCTGCAGCGCAATCTTCTTTACACGGCCATGACGCGCGCGAAGAAGCTCCTCGTTCTGATCGGGAGCCGGAAGGCGCTGGACATCGCCGTCGCCAATCTCCGGCAGGAACCCCGCTGGAGCCTGCTTCCGGAGCGATTCAAAGACGAAATGCAGGGAAAAAATGCGATTTTTTGAGAAAAAAGTACAAAAAAAGCGGTTTGAGGATTTGCATTGTGCCCGGACAGGGATTATATTAGGTAACAGTTTGACCGTTTTGGACGGCGGACGGTGCTATTTGAAATGTGTTTCAGTGCTCGGGTGGCGGAACTGGCAGACGCGTATGGTTGAGGTCCATATGGAGTAATCCTTGGGGGTTCAAGTCCCCCCTCGAGTACCATTTTTTTGTATTCACTATGGTGGAGGAAGTGCCTACATAGCTCAGTCGGTAGAGCACATCCTTGGTAAGGATGAGGTCTCCGGTTCAAGTCCGGATGTAGGCTCCATTTTTGAATAAGAGTTTTGTCACGGCAAACAGAAAAAGAAACAACAGACACCAAATCGATCTGGAGGAAAAGAAATGGCCAAGGAAAAATTCGAGAGAACCAATCCGCATGTCAACGTGGGAACCATCGGTCACGTCGAC
>JAFSTC010000091.1 GCA_017450705.1 Lentisphaeria bacterium
AAGTTCAAAACGCAAACTGAAGTAAGGAAGGCATAAAGATGTCGGACGAAAACAAGATGGAAGAAGTTGTTTCCTATATCGAGAACCTGACCGTTCTGGAACTCTCCAAGCTGGTCAAGACTTTGGAAGAGCGTCTCGGTGTCAGCGCTGCTGCTCCGGTCGCCGTCGCCGCGGCTCCGGCTGCCGCCGCCGCCGCTGCTCCCGCCGAGGAGAAAACCGAGTTTGACGTGATCCTCGCCAGCTTCGGCGAGAACAAGATCGCCGTCATCAAGGAAGTCCGTGCGATCACCGGTCTCGGCCTCAAGGAAGCCAAAGACCTGGTCGAGGGCGCTCCCAAGGCCGTCAAGGAAGGCGTTGCCAAGGACGAAGCTGCCAAGATCAAAGAGCAGCTCGAGAAGGCCGGCGCCAAAGTCGAAGTCAAGTAAGATCATTTGTCTTCAGTTCAACGGCAGAGGGCGGGATCCCCGCCCCTCTGCCGCGGTTTCGTTTCATGGTTTCTTCAGTGACAAAGAGGTCCTGATGGTTTTTTGAAAGGTCTTCCCCGGTGTGGGTTTTTGCCGGGTGCCGAGACCGGTTTCCCAAAGAAGATTTTTCTCGCGGCGGTGTGGTTTTTTGCCGTTCGCGTAAAAATAATATGTCGATCCGTCGAGGGTCCGTTCCGGTGGAGCCGGAGGGACGGAGGCGGGTCGCGGGGCGTCCGATGCTTCGCTTTGCGGCGGAGGGTCGGTTGTTTCGTGTAAAGGGGAGGCGGTTTTCGCCTCTTCTGTGAGAAAAAATAAAAAATTTTTTGAATTTTCAACCCAAAACAGGAGCAACGTAATGTCAACACGAAAGAATTTCGGCAAGCTTCGTGACGTTCTGGAAATCCCGGATCTGATCGGACTGCAGCTCGACTCCTATGCCAACTTCCTCCAGCGCGACGTTCGTCCCGAGGATCGGAAAAGGCAGGGCCTCCAGGAGGTCTTCCAGGAGATCTTCCCCATAGAGAGTTTCGACAAGCAGATGTCTCTGGAATTCGTTTCTTACGAAGTCGGCGCCATCGATGAGCAGAAAAACAACGTCATCGACTGCATCAAGGACGGCAAGGTCTACGGTGCTCCTCTTTATGTCGATTTCCTGCTCAAGACCAAGGGCGCGGAGATCCCGGAACGCGTCTATATGGGCGACATTCCCATCATGACCGACAGCGGCACGTTCATCATCAACGGTGCCGAGCGGGTCATCATCAGTCAGGTCCACCGCAGTCCCGGCATCTGTTTCGAGAAGACCCGCCACACCTCCGGTCGGACCCTCTACAGCTACAGGATCATTCCCGACCGCGGAAGCTGGATGGACGTCCAGTTCGACACCAACGACTGCATCCAGATCTATCTCGACCGCCGCCGCCGGCGCCGCAAGTTCTACATCACGACTTTTCTGCGCACCATCGGTTATCCCACCAACCGGGACATCCTCAAAGAGTGCTACGAAGTGAAGAAGTGCACGCTTTCCTACCTGATGAAGCAGAAGGATCTCTCCAAGTTCTACACCATCGACGACATCACCAACGAACGGGACGAGATCCTGATCGACGAGCTGGTCAAGCTGGACGAGCACTCCCTCAACGTCCTTCGCGAAAACGGCATCAACGAGATCGAACTGGCTTACGTGGCCGACGGTGACGATTACCTTTTCGCCAGTCTCCGCAAAGATCCCGCCCGCGACGAGGAAAGCGCGCTCAACGAGATCTACTCCCGCATGCGTCCCGGCGATCCCGCGAACATCAACAACGCCCGTCTGCTCATCAAGCGTCTGTTCTTCGACAACCGGCGTTACGATCTGGGCGCCGTCGGCCGCTACAAGCTCAACGAGCGTCTCGGCGTCAATCTGCCGCCCGATCTGCGGGTGCTGGATCCCAAGGATCTGATGGCCGCCACCAAGATGCTGATCAAAATGCGTCTCAACAACAGCCCCGTGGACGACATCGACCACCTGGGCGCGCGCCGCGTCCGGACCGTGGGCGAGCTGCTGCAGAACCAGTGCCGCGTCGGGCTGCTCCGCACCGAGCGGCTCATCCGTGAGCACATGACCTACGACGAGGGCAACATGACGCCTTCGAAGCTCATCAATCCCAAGGCGTTCGCCGGCGTCATCCGGGATTTCTTCGCCCGGAGCCAGCTGTCGCAGTTCATGGATCAGACCAATCCCTTGAGCGAACTCACCAACAAGCGCCGCATTTCCGCGCTTGGTCCCGGCGGTCTGAGCCGCGACCGGGCCGGATTCGAGGTGCGCGACGTTCATTCCAGCCATTACGGGCGCATCTGCCCGATCGAGACGCCGGAAGGTCCGAACATCGGTCTTATCAGCTCCATGTCGCTGTACGCCATCATCGATGAGTACGGTTTCATCGAGACGCCCTACCGCCGTGTCATCGACGGGAAGGTCTCCGATCAGATCGACTACCTGACCGCCGACAAGGAGGAGCAGTTCGTCATCGCTCAGGCTAACGCGCTTCTCGACGAAGAAAACCGCTTCATCCGGCCCATGATCATGTGCCGTTACAAGGGTGAATCCGGGGAGCATCCCCGGGAGTCCGTGCAGTACATGGACGTCTCTCCCAAGCAGCTGGTGAGCGCGGCGGCCGGGATCATCCCCTTCCTGGAGCACGACGACGCCAACCGCGCGCTGATGGGATCCAACATGCAGCGTCAGGGCGTCTCCCTGATGGTCCCTGAGGCTCCCCTCGTCGGGACAGGCCTGGAGGAGCGCATCGCCCGCGACTCCCGCGCCGTGGTCGTCGCCCGTGAGCCGGGGATCGTCGCCGAGGTCAGCAGCGATCACGTCATCGTCACCCCCGACGGCAAGCTGCCTTCCGACAGCAAACAGGAGTACCGCCTGTACAAGTATCTGCGCAGCAATGCGGGAACTTGCATCAACCAGCGTCCCGTGGTGCGCCGCGGCGACACGGTGAAAAAGGGCGATCTGCTGGCCGACGGCGCGGCGACCCAGGGCGGAGAGCTGGCTCTGGGACGCAACGTCCTTGTGGCGTTCATGCCCTGGTGCGGGTACAACTTCGAGGACGCCATCATCGTCAGTGAACGTCTGGTGAAAGAGGACATCTACACCAGCATCCACGTGGATGAATTCGAGATCACCAGCCGCGAGACCAAGCTGGGACCCGAGGAGATCACCCGCGATATCCCGAATGTGAGCGAAGACGCCCTGCGCAATCTGGACAGCCGCGGCATCGTGTTCGAAGGCGCCGAGGTCCGTCCGGGGGACATCCTCGTCGGCAAGATCACGCCCAAGAGCGAGACGGAACTGGCTCCCGAGGAGCGTCTGCTCCGCGCCATCTTCGGTGAGAAGGCCGCCGATGTGAAGGATTCCAGTCTGACCGTTTCCAGCGGCAAGGGCGGCATCGTCATGGACATCCGGACCGAATGCGTCAAGGATTCCGCCGCCCGGCCCAGCATGACCAAGACGGAAAAGAAGAATCAGGAAAAACAGATGCGCACCGAGTACCGCGAGACTTACAACGGACTCATCGAGGATCTGACCTCCCGTCTGCTGGATGTGCTGCTCGGCGTGAAACTGCCCTATCCCGTCATCGACACCGAGGGCGACGGGGCGGTCCTCATCAATGCCAACCGCAAGGTCAACAAGAACGGCGTCCAGAAGCTGGCGGCCCACTACAACAGCTGGTCCATGGAGGACTGCGACGCCAAGAAGACCATCACGGACATCATCGCCGGCTTCATTCCGCAGTTCGAGGAGAACGAGGAGAAGCGCCGCCGTTTCATGGACAACATCGATTCTCCCGACACCGACAGCGGGACGATCAAGCGCGTCAAGATCTACGTCGGCTGCAAGCGCAAGCTGCAGGTCGGCGACAAGATGGCCGGACGTCACGGCAACAAGGGCATCGTCTCCCGGATCGTTCCCGTGGAGGACATGCCGTTCCTCGAGGACGGCACGCCCGTCGATATCGTTCTGAATCCCCTCGGCGTGCCCAGCCGTATGAACGTCGGGCAGGTGCTCGAGACCCATCTCGGCTGGGCGGCCAAGATGCTGGGGATCAAGACGGCGACGCCGGTGTTCGACGGTGTCCGGGAGGAGGATATCGTCCGCCTGATGACCGAAGCGAACGAAAAGTTTGCCCGGGAGAACGGCAGGAATTATCATTGGGGCTTCCGTCCCGACGGCAACGGCGGCTATGTGTATGACGGCAAGACCGACGTGTACGACGGGCGCACCGGCGACCGGTTCGACCAGCGCGTCATGGTCGGTCAGATCTACATGCTCAAGCTGGACCACCTGGTCGCCAACAAGATCCACGCCCGCGCGGTGGGACCCTACTCGCTGGTGACGCAGCAGCCTCTGGGCGGCAAAGCCCAGCACGGCGGTCAGCGTTTCGGCGAAATGGAAGTCTGGGCTCTTGAAGCCTACGGTGCCGCCTACACGCTGCAGGAGATGCTGACGGTCAAATCCGACGATACCATCGGCCGCAACCGCATTTACGAGTCGATCGTCAACGGCAAGAACGTGCTGGAGGCCGGACGTCCGGAGTCCTTCAACGTTCTGCTCAAGGAAATGCAGAGTCTCGCGCTCGATATCCGCACGATCCGCAAACCCGGCGACAACCAATAATTCAAGTGAGGTGTTACCTTGATCGACAATACATATGCTTACAGGGAGCTGCTCTCCAAGGATTCAGCCAACAATTTCGGCGCCATCTCCATCAATGTCGCGAGTCCGGAAACGATCCGTTCCTGGTCCCACGGCGAGGTGAAGAACCCGGAGACGATCAATTACCGCAGTCTGAAGCCCGAGAAGGGCGGCCTTTTCTGCGAAAGGATCTTCGGTCCCACCCGCGACTGGGAGTGCAACTGCGGAAAACACAAGCGCATCAAGGACAAGGGCACCATCTGCGACCGCTGCGGCGTGGAGGTCACCCAGGCCAAGGTGCGCCGCGAGCGCATGGGCCACATCGAACTGGCCGTTCCCGTTTCCCACATCTGGTTCTTCAAGTGCATGCCCAGCCGCATCGGCCTGATGCTGGACATGCCTGCGAAAAGTCTGGAACGCATCATCTATTATGAAGAGTACGTCGTCACCGATCCGGGCGACACGCCGCTGGTGAAACAGCAGACGCTGTCCGAGAACAAGTACCGCGAGTACCGCGAGGACTACGGCGACGCCTTCAAGGCCGAAATGGGCGCTCCCGCCATCAAGACGCTGCTGGAGGGCATCGACCTCTTCGAGCTGAAGACCGACTTGGAAGCGAAACTCAAGGATGCCCACAACAAAGCGCTGCAGAAGAAATTCGCCAAGCGTCTGCGCCTGGTGGAAGGATTCATCGCGGGGAATTCCCGTCCCGAGTACATGATCCTCTCGGTCCTGCCGGTGATCCCGCCTGATCTGCGGCCTCTGGTCCCCCTGGACGGCGGCCGCTTCGCCACAAGCGATCTCAACGATCTCTACCGCCGGGTCATCAACCGCAACAACCGCCTGAACAATCTGCTTCAGCTCAACACGCCCGAAGTCATCATCCGCAACGAGAAGCGCATGCTTCAGGAGGCGGTGGACTCCCTGCTGGACAACGGCCGTCACGGACGGGCCGTCACCGGCGCCGGGAACCGGGCGCTCAAGAGCCTTTCGGACATGCTCAAAGGCAAACAGGGCCGGTTCCGCCAGAACCTGCTGGGTAAGCGCGTGGACTACTCCGGCCGTTCCGTCATCGTGGTGGGACCCGAACTCAAGATCCACCAGTGCGGCCTGCCCAAGAAGATGGCGATGATCCTCTTCGAGCCCTTCATCATCCGTCACCTGAAGCAGCGCGGTTACGCCCACACGGTGCGCGGCGCCAAGAAAATGATCGAGCGCGGCGAGCCGGTGGTCTGGGATATCCTCGACGAGGTGACCAAGGGGCATCCCGTCATGCTCAACCGTGCGCCGACGCTGCACCGTCTGAGCATCCAGGCCTTCGACCCCGTCCTCATCGAGGGATCGGCCATCCGCCTGCACCCCCTGGTCTGTACCGCGTACAACGCCGACTTCGACGGCGACCAGATGGCTGTTCACGTGCCGCTCTCCAACGAGGCGCAGATGGAGACGAAGCTTCTGATGCTTTCTCCCAACAACATCTTCTCGCCCGCCAACGGCAAACCGATCGCCAGTCCCACTCACGACATCACGCTGGGCAGCTATTATCTCACCTGTCAGCCTAACAACAAGGACAAGGCGAAGCTGTACCGCGACTACTTCGAAGTGCTGTACGCGATGCAGACCGGTTTCATCGGCATCCACGACGCCGTGCGCATCCCGAATCCGGATTTCGGCAAGGACACCATCTACGGGGACAAGAACTCCAAGTACATCCTCACGACGCCGGGCCGCTGCCTCTTCAACGAGATCTGGGACAAGCGTCTCGGATTCTACAACGCCGTGGCCAAGAAGAAGGATCTGGGGAAACTCATCAGCAACTCCTACATGATCGCCGGTCATGAAGCGACCATCAAGCTGCTGGATGACCTCAAGGATCTCGGCTACAAGCACTCCACTCTCGCGGGGCTTTCGATCTCCATCACCGACCTCCAGGTCCCCGAGCGCAAGACGGAGATGATCGAGGCCGCCCGCAAGGAAGTGGACAGCGTCCTCGAGCAGTACAACAACGGTCTGCTCACCGACGGCGAGCGCTACAAGAAGGTCATCGATATCTGGACCCAGACCAGCAGCGCCGTGGCGAACGAGCTCTTCGAACATCTGGAAGCCGCCAGTCAGCGCGGTGAGATCAACCCGGTCTACGCCATGCTCGATTCGGGCGCCCGCGGCAGCAAGGACCAGATCCGTCAGCTGGCCGGCATGCGCGGCCTGATGGCCAAGCCTTCGGGCGACATCATCGAGCGGCCGATCCTCTCCAACTTCCGTGAAGGTCTGTCGGTGCTGGAGTACTTCATCAGTACCCACGGCGCCCGCAAGGGACTGGCCGATACCGCGCTCAAGACCGCCGACTCCGGTTACATGACCCGGCGTCTGGTGGACGTCGCCCAGGATGTGATCTGCCGCGAGGAGGATTGCGGCACCACCAACGGCATCTGGACCAGCGCCATCACCGAAGGGGATGAAGTCATGCTCCCGCTGCGCGACCGCATCATCGGCCGCTACTGCGCGCAGGACATCCGCGATCCCGCCTACAACGACGGCCGCCTGATCATCGCCGCCGGAGAGGTGTTCACGCCGGAAGCGGCCGATCTGATCGATGCCCGCGGCATCAAGCGGGTGCTGATCCGCTCGGCGCTGACCTGCGAGACCCGTCACGGTCTCTGTGTGAAGTGCTACGGCCGGAATCTGGCCAGCGACCGCGAGGCGAAGGTGGGCGACGCGCTTGGCATCATCGCCGCGCAGTCCATCGGCGAACCCGGTACGCAGCTGACCATGCGTACGTTCCACATCGGCGGAACGGCGTCCAGCGCCTACAAGCAGCCCGTCATCACGGCGCACAGCAACGGTACGATCAAGTACTTCAATGTCCGCACCGTCAAGAACAGCAAGGGCAAATCCGTCGTCGTCAACAAGAACGGCTACGTGGTCATCTACGATCCCGTCAAGGCCAAGGAGCTTGAAAAGCGGGTCCGGGAGAACATCCTCGGCGAGATCGCCGCGCTGGGAACGGTGCAGAAGGATTTCGACTTCTGGACCGATGCCATCGAGGAAGCCGAGCTGGAACGCTACGACCTCGACGCCGGTTCCGTTCTGGACAAGGCGGACGGCGATTCCGTCAAGGAAGGTGAGTCGTTCATCAGCTGGGATCCCAGTCAGGTTCCGATCATCATCGAGCAGGCGGGTATCGTCCGTCTGAACGACCTGGTCGAAGGCGTCACCATCCAGAAGCAGAAGCGCGGCTCCGGCGATCAGGGAACGGTGATGGAGCACCGGGACGACTTGCATCCGCAGATCGTCATCACCGATGCCGACGGCCAGATGCTCGCCAGTTATCCGCTGCCCTCCGGCGCGGTGCTGATGACCAGGAACGGGGCGAAAGTCACGCCGGGTATGGTCGTGGCCCGTGTGCCGCGTCAGTCCGCGAAGAACAAGGACATCATCGGCGGTCTGCCGAGGATCGCCGAACTGTTCGAGGCCCGCACGCCCAAGGATGTGGCCGAGATCGCCCATATCGACGGTGTGGTCGAGGTGGACAATCTGGTCCGCGGCAAACGTCAGCTCATCATCCGCGGCAAGAGTCCCGTCAGCGAGAAGGAGTACAACATCCCGCTGCACAAGCGTCTCACCGTGAGCAAGGGCGAATTCGTGAAGAAGGGCCAGAAGCTGACCGAGGGCTCCATCGTTCCGCAGAAGCTGCTCGAGATCTGCGGCATCAACGAGCTGCAGCGCCATCTGGTCGACGAGATCCAGCTGGTGTACCGTACCCAGGGGGTCGAGATCAACGACAAGCACATCGAGATCATCATCCGGCAGATGATGCAGAAGGTCCGCATCACCTCGCCCGGCGATACGAGTTACCAGAAGGGCGAACAGGTCGACCGCTGTGAGTTCAACCGGGTCAACCGCGAAGTCCTCGAGCGCAGCGGGACGGCGGCCGAAGCCGAGCCCGTGCTGCTGGGTATCACCAAGGCGGCGCTGGAGACAGAGAGCTTCATCTCGGCGGCCAGCTTCCAGGATACCACCCGTATCCTGACCGAAGCGGCCACCGTGGGCAAGATCGACGTCCTCGCGGGCTTCAAGGAGAACGTCATCACCGGACATCTCATTCCGGCGGGAACGGGAACGGAGCACATGCAGAGACTGAAGCTCAAGTATCTCGGCACCGAGATCGAACCCGAACCCCTGGTGGAGGAAGCCGCCGAACGCACCGCCAGCGAAGTTGCCGCCCAGTGGCGCGACACCGGCGACGATCAGGAGGACATGATCCCCGACGAGGCCAAGGAGCTCGGTCTGGATGAGACAGACGTTCAGGATCTCAGCACGGAATCGGACAATTATTGAGATGGAAGGGAAAAAACAGTCATAAATCGGCATATTTGCGCGGCAAAGACTTGAATTTGCCGCGCTGATGTGCTATTTTATATGAATTGTTGTATTTGTATTGTAGTTTTTTGTTCGGGTATATAACAGGAAAGAAGCAGGAAAAAAGACCATGCCGACAATCAACCAGCTGGTGCGTTTCGGACGCGAAGAGAAAGAAAAGAAAAGCAAGTCCAAGGCTCTTGCGGCCTGTCCGCAGCGCCGGGGTGTCTGCCTCCAGGTGACCACCCGCACTCCCAAGAAGCCGAATTCGGCTCTGCGCAAGATCGCCCGTGTCCGTCTGACCAACGGACAGGAAGTCACCGCCTACATCGGCGGCGAGGGACACAACCTTCAGGAGCACTCCGTCGTTCTGGTCAAGGGCGGCAGGGTCCGTGACCTTCCCGGTGTGCGCTATCACATCGTGCGCGGCGCTCTGGACAGTCTCGGCGTCGACAAGCGCCGTCAGGGCCGTTCCAAATACGGCGCGAAGCAGCCCAAGGCCGGTGCCGACGACGGCAAGAAGAAGAAATAACCACTGATAGGAGAATGGCTGAGATATGAGAAGACGCAGAGCAGTCAAGCGGGAACTGGTTCCCGACATGAAGTATGACAGCACGCTGATCGCCCGGCTGATCAACACGATCATGAGCCGCGGGAAAAAGTCCACCGCGCAGCAGATCGTCTACGGCGCGCTCGACATCATCGGCGAGAAGAAGAAGGACATGGCCCCCATGGACGTCTTTCTTCAGGCTCTCGAGAACGTCAAGCCGAAACTCGAGGTCAAGAGCCGCCGGGTCGGCGGCGCCACCTATCAGGTCCCCATCGAGGTCGATCCCGAGCGTCAGGTCGCGCTGGCGATGCGCTGGATCTGCACCTACTCCCGCGGCCGCAAGGGCAAGTCTATGACCGAGGCTCTGGCCGGCGAACTTCTTGACGCTTTCGAGAACACCGGTTCCTCCATCAAGAAGAAGGAGGATACCTTCAAGATGGCCCAGGCCAACAAGGCTTTTGCTCATTATCGCTGGTAATTGCAAAGAGATTTCTATCGTACGATCATGAGCAGCGACAGACAGGATTACAATGAGAGTCCGCGGCGTCAGGTGCGCCTCGGCAACGTCCGCAATATCGGAATCATGGCCCACATCGACGCCGGGAAGACGACGCTCACCGAGCGCATCCTCTTCTACTGCGGGCGGAATTACAAGATCGGCGACACCCACGACGGGACGGCCACCATGGACTGGATGGCCCAGGAGCGGGAGCGCGGCATCACCATCACCAGCGCCGCCACCACCTGTTTCTGGAAGGGGCACCGGATCAACATCATCGACACCCCCGGACACGTCGATTTCACCGCTGAGGTGGAGCGCAGTCTTCGGGTCCTCGACGGTGCCGTCGCTGTCTTCTGCTCTGTCGGGAAAGTCCAGCCTCAGAGCGAGACCGTCTGGCGTCAGGCCCAGAAGTACGGCGTCCCCATCATCGCGCTGGTCAACAAGATGGACCGCACGGGCGCGGATTTCCAGGGCGTCGTGGACGAGATCAGAAGCAAACTCGGAGCCAATCCGCTGCCTGTCTACCTGCCCATCGGCAAGGAAGCCGATTTCCAGGGCGTGATCGACGTGCTTGCCGGCAAGGCGATCTATTTCAGCAGCGAGGACAACGGCGCCGAGGAGCATATCAAGGATCTCACCGACGAACAGCTGGCCGAGCAGAAAGAGGCTTTCCACAAGATCGTCGAGACCCTGGCGGACGTTGACGACGCCGTCATGGAGGTCTTCCTCGAAGACAAGATTCCTCCCGTGGAGGATCTCCGCGCCGCGCTCCGCCGCGCCACGCTGGCCGGCAAGGTCGTTCCCGTCGCGGCGGCCTCCGCCTTCAAGAACAAGGGCGTGCAGCCGCTGCTGGACGCCATCACCTACTATCTGCCCAGTCCCATCGATATCTGGGACATCAAGGGGACTGATCCCAACACCGGGGCGGAGATCACCCGTCACGTGGGCGACATGCAGCCCTTCTCGGCGCTGGTCTTCAAGATCATGAGCGATCCCTTCGTCGGGAAGCTCTACTATTTCCGCATTTACTCCGGCATCGCCGCGCAGGGCATGACCGTGTACAATCCGCGCACGGGCCGGGCCGAGCGTTTCGGCCGTCTGCTGCAGATGCACGCCAATCAGCGCGAGGAGCGTCAGGAGATCTTCTCCGGCGACATCGCTGCGGCGGTGGGGCTCCGCAACGTCACCACCGGTGACACGCTCTGTCTCGAGTCCTGCCCCATCGCGCTCGAATCCATGACGTTCCCCGAGCCGGTGATTTCCATCGCCGTGGAGCCCAAGAGTTCCGGTGACCGGGACAAGCTGACCAAGGGACTGCTGGCGCTGGCCGAAGAAGATCCGACGTTCCAGATCCACAGTGACGAGGAGACCGGGCAGACGATCATCTCCGGTATGGGCGAACTGCATCTGGAGATCATTCTCGACCGTTTGATCCGCGAGTTCAAGGTCGAGGCGAACACCGGTGCGCCGCAGGTCGCCTACCGCGAGGCTCTGCAGAAGGAAGCCACCAGCGACATGCGCTTCGTCCGTCAGACCGGCGGCCGCGGCCAGTACGGTCACTGTATCATCAACGTCATCCCGCAGGAGCGGGGCGCGGGCATCACCGTCGAAAACAAGGTCGTTGGCGGGAACATCCCCAAAGAGTACATCAAGCCGATCGAGAACGGTATCCGCGAGGCGGCCCAGAGCGGTGTTCTGGCCGGTTATGCGGTGGTCGATTTCAAGGTCGAGATCGTCGACGGCAGTTATCACCCCGTCGACTCCAACGAAATGGCGTTCAAGATCGCCGGATCCATGGCGTTCAAGGATGCCGCAAAGAAGGCGGGCATCGAGCTTCTCGAGCCGATCATGAAGGTTGAGCTGACCACGCCTGACGAAAACATGGGCGATCTGATCGGCGACATCACCAGCCGCCGCGGCGCGATCATCGAGATCAAAGCCGGGAACAACGGTTTCACTCAGGTCGTTGCCCAAGTTCCTCTGTCGGAGTTGTTCGGTTACGCGACGGCGATCCGTTCGCTTTCCCGCGGCCGGGCTACCTACTCGATGGAGCCGGCGCATTTTGAGCGAGTTCCCAAGCAGGTTCAGGAAAAAATCTTGGAGAAAAAATAATATGGCTACTGCAAAAACTCAACGGATCCGCATTCGGCTTCAGGCGTATGAACACCGGATTCTGGATCAGTCGGTCAACGAGATCCTCGATGCTGCCAAGCGTACCGGTTCCATGGTCGCGGGTCCGATCCCGCTGCCGACCCGGATCGAGCGCTGGACGGTCAACCGTTCGCCCCACGTGGACAAGAAGTCCATGGAGCAGTTCGAGATGCGGACGCACAAGCGTGTGCTGGACATTGTCAATCCCAACGCCAAGACGGTGGACGAGCTCAAGCGGCTCAATCTGCCCGCCGGCGTGGATATTTCGATCAAGACGGGATTCTGAGAGACCGTCGGGGAGAGGCGCTTCCGCCGTGTCCCGTCCGGCAGGACGGACCGCGGCGGGGTTCGCTTTTTTCCGGGTGTAACGGTTTCGGGAAGATCCCTAGATACCGCCGTCCCCGGCCGATTGGGGGCGCGTATCGAAAGTTTCTCTACTTCGAGGAAAGGAGAAAGGTATGAAAGGTTTAATCGGTAAAAAAGTCGGAATGACTCAGGTCTACGATGACAAGGGCGTGCTGATCCCGGTGACGGTGATCGAGGCCGGTCCCTGCGTCGTGACCGCGGTCAAGACCGTCGAGCGCGACGGATACGCTGCCGTCCAGCTGGGTTTCGGATCGCGCAAAGCCAAGAATCTCACCAAGGCCGATCGCGGCCATCTGGCGAAGGCCGGCGTTTCCGGGGAGAAGCTCCCGGCGGTCCTCCGCGAGATCCGCACCAGCGAGCCTGCCGAGCCGGGGACCGTTCTCAAGGCGGACATCTTCGCCGACGGGGAGTTTCTCGATGTCATCGGCGTGAGCAAGGGCCGCGGTTTCCAGGGCGTCGTCAAGCGCTGGAACTTCGGCGGCGGCCGTGCCAGCCACGGAGGAGCGTGGGTCCGCTGCACCGGTTCCATCGGCTGCCGCGAGTGGCCCGGCCGGATCATCAAGGGCAAACGCATGCCCGGACACACCGGAAACGTTCAGCGCACGGTCCAGAATCTGCAGATCGTCCGTGTCATGGCTGAGGACAACGTCCTGCTGGTCAAGGGAGCTGTTCCCGGGGCCAACGGCGGCATTTTGACCATCCGCGGCGCTTTGAAGAAACCGGCGGCGAAGTAATTGGAGGAATGAACCATGTCTAAAACTTTGGATATCCTCGATTGCACCGGCGCCAAGGTCGGTGATTACACGATCCCCGAGAGTGCGATCGAGATGGAAAAGGGCGCTCAGGCCGTGCATGATACGGTCGTGGCCTACCTGGCCGGAGCCCGTGCCGGCACAGCCTGCACCAAGACCCGCGGGATGGTTTCCGGCGGCGGTGCCAAACCTTTCCGTCAGAAGGGCCGCGGCGGTGCCCGCGCCGGTTCCGGACGCAGTCCCGTGTGGGTCGGCGGCGGTACGATTTTCGGTCCCGTGCCCCGTTCCTTCGCGAAGAAAGTGAATAAGAAAGTCCTGACGCTCGCGCTCAAGCGGTCGTTTTCGGAGCGTGTCGAAGAGGGCGATGTCATCGTGCTCGACAAGTTCGCTCTTCCGGATCACAAGACCCGCAGTGCCGTCGCCATTCTCAAGAACCTCAAAATTGCCGATGACACGGTCCTGCTGACCGTCGGGGATTTTGACGAAGCCGCGCTCTGCGCCACCGGCAACATCGCCAACATGGTGCTGCGCCGCGCCGTCGCCGTCAATGTGTACGAGCTGCTCCGTTTCAAGAAGGTCGTCTTCACGAAAGAGGCTCTCGACGCTTTCATCGGGCGTCTGGCGTAAGGAGGTGTTACAATGAAATCTGCATTCGATGTCATCATCGCACCGGTCGTGACGGAGAAGAGCAACGCTCTCATCCAGGAGAAGAAATATACTTTCCGCGTCGCGCCGGATGCCGGCCGGATCGAGATCGGCAAAGCCGTTGAAGAGCTCTTCAAAGTCAAGGTCAAGTCGGTCAACGTCATGAACTACCAGGGCAAGAAAAAGCGCGCCGGCCGCTCCCTCAAGGCGGGACGCCGTCCCGACTGGAAACGCGCCGTCGTCACCCTTGCCGAGGGCAGCATCGAGATCATCTAAGGGAGAACACAGATAAAATGGCTATCAAAAGTTATAATCCGACGACTCCCTCGCGCCGTCACATGACGGTCGTTGACAAGTCTCAGCTCAGCAAGAACGGTCCTGAGAAGTCCCTGACCCGCGGCAAGAAGTCCACGGGCGGGCGCAACAACACCGGAAGAATGACCACCCGTTTCCGCGGCGCGGGCAACAAGCGCCGTTTCCGGCTGGTCGATTTCCGCCGCACCAAGGACGGGATCCCCGCGAAGGTCGTCTCTCTGGAGTACGATCCCAACCGCAGCGCGGACATCGCGCTGATCCACTATGCGGACGGTGAGAAATCCTACATCGTCGCTCCCGACGGTCTCAAAGTCGGTGACGTGGTCATGAACGGTCCCAAAGCCGAGCTCAAACCGGGCAACTGCCTCGCCATCAAGGATATTCCTGTTGGCGTCGACATCTGCTGCATCGAGCTCGTCCCCGGATCGGGCGCGAAGCTTGTCCGTTCCGCCGGTCAGGTCGCCACGCTCCGCGGCAAGGAAGAGGATTATGCCCAGGTCAAGCTGCCTTCGGGCGAAGTCCGTCTGATCCACGTGAACTGCCGGGCCATGATCGGCCAGGTCGGCAATCTGGATCTGATGAACACCAAGATGGGCAAGGCCGGCAAGAAGCGCTACCTCGGATTCCGTCCGCACGTGCGCGGCGTCGCCCAGAACCCGGTGGATCATCCGATGGGCGGAGGCGAAGGCCGCAGCTCCGGCGGCGGTCATCCCGTTTCTCCGTGGGGCAAACTTGCCAAGGGCAAACGCACCCGCAATCCCAAGAAGACTTCCAAGAAATTCATTGTTGAGCGGAGGAAGAAGTAATGGCAAGATCTATCAAGAAGGGACCGTTTGTCGATCAGCATCTGCTCGACAAAGTCGAAAAGATGACCGGCGCCAAATCGCCGATCAAAACCTGGAGCCGCCGCTCCCTCATCATTCCGGATTTTGTCGGACACACCTTCAGCGTTCACAACGGAAAGAGCTTCGTCCAGGTTTTCGTGACCGAGAATATGGTCGGCCACAAGCTCGGCGAGTTCGCTCCCACCCGTGTCTTCAAAGTGCACGGCGTCGTTTCCGGAAAGTAATTCTTCCGGTGACTCTTACCGACGGTCGTCCGGCAGCGGACGGCCGTCTGTTTTTATCGGGGGCCCGCGGTCGGGCCTGCCTGCCGCGGGGCGTTTCCCTCCGGAGCTTTCCGTGGGGGAGTTTTCTTCTCATGTGATAAGGGAGGGCAGTTTATGCCGGAGCCGGAAAAACCTGTTTTCAGCCGTTCGATCGCCTCTCAGCAGGCGGCCGCAGTGATCGTCGAAACGGCGCGCCGCGGCGGATTCATCACGGGGCCGGTGTTCACCGCGCCCGAGCTGGCCGAGTCGGAAAAGGCGCTCATGATCAAGATCCTCTCCGCCGTCGCGGACAAGCGGCGCAGGGAAGGGGACGCGCTGACCGATGACACCGTAAGTTCCATGTTCACTTTTGTCTTCGCCCGGGCGGCCGAGGCGGTGACCAACTACGCCAACCGCCGTCCGGACGACTTCTCCATGATGGGACTTTTCGACGGCAAGTCGCCTCTGTACGCGGATGAACAGCTGACGGGATATTTCAAAAATCTGAGCTTTCCGGGGGAATGCGCCCAGAATTTCTGGGACTGGATCCATTCGGAGATCGTTCCGGCGGGAACCGATCCCCTGCTGGCGCTCATGGAATCGCTGAAGTGGTGTTTCCGCCTCTCCTGTCACATTGCGGTCACTTATCTGCACGAACACGGATTCCGCTTCTCGTGACCTCGAGATTGTGCCGGTAACCGGGCTCGTCCGGCGCCAGTTCCAGCGCGGCGGAAAAGCACTTCTCGGCCGCCTCGCGCCGCCCCGACCGCAGGGCCAGGATGCCCAGTAGATTGTACGCTCTGTGACAGGTGTCGTCGCATTCGAGGGCCGTCAGGAGTTCCTTCTCCGCCTCCACCGGCCTGTTCCGGCTGTTGAGGAAAACGGCGTAGTTGTAATGCAGCGTGGCCGATCTCGGCGCCTTTCTCAGGGCCGTTTCGTAGAAACGCCGGGCCTCGGCGTGTTTCGCAGGGAAGCGGGCAAAGAGGTTGGCCAGATTCATGAATGACTCCATGGCCTCCGGATCGCCCTGCGCGGCTTCCCTGTAGGCCCGTTCCGCGCCGGCAAAGTCGCCGCCCCGTTCCAGCAGC
Organism: Lentisphaeria bacterium; assembly: GCA_017450705.1. GTDB lineage: Bacteria > Verrucomicrobiota > Lentisphaeria > Victivallales > Victivallaceae > UBA1784. The sequence continues at coordinate 16,460 of JAFSTC010000091.1, forward strand.
ATGCCGATCTGGTTGCTGATGCGCGCCGGGTCGTCGTAGCCCTTCCTGGCGAAGAGGAGATCCCGCAGGGCCAGGTGAACATCCCCCTTGCGCCACGCGGCTTCGCCGGTGAGAGCCGCCGCCTCATAGCGCCCTTCGGTGAAGGCGGCCGTGATCAGGGGCAGCTGGAGAAAAACGGCGAGGCAGGGGAGGAAAAAGAGTTTTTTCCAGTCGAAGCGGGCCGCTCCTGCCGCTGCGAAAAACAGGATCGCCGGGAGCATGGCCAGCCGGTACCGGCCGGAAGTGACGGTCAGGATCTGACCCGCGTAAAGCGCACCGGCGAGAAGCCACAGATGGATCCCTGCCTGGTCCTTTTTCGCCAGGGCGGAGAAGATCCCCCACAGGGCGAAAAAGAGGACCAGCGGCGCTGAAAAGGCCGCGTACCGCATGATCCGGGTCCGGTAGAGGAGGATCCCCGGATCGGCCCCGGCGACCAGTTCCGACGGATACCACACCATCACGGCTTTTTTGACGAGCAGGTACACGCCCCGGACGGGATCGTGTTTCCAGAAGGAAAGGGTCCGGCCGACCCAGACCCGGTCGGAGGAAACACCGCGCCGGAGGGCTTCCGCATCCGCCTCGCGGTGCAGTTTTCTCCACCGCGGTCCCGGCCGAAGACAGCAGCCTCCCGTGGCATCGCGGTTGTTGCCCAGCCAGAAATTGAAGCCGCCGTTCTGCTGTATGCCTGTCAATTTTCCGTAATGCAGACTCTTTATCCCGACAACGGGAAGAGTGACGAGCAGGACTCCTGCGAGGAAAAGCAGGGCCTCTCTGCGTGCGTTGCGGACGAAGCCGTACAGAAAAACCGCCGCGGCAAAAGTGAGCGTGAGGGGATGGGTGATCGCGGCCAGCCCCGCGGCGGCTCCGGCGGCGCCCGACCGCAGCAGACGCTTCCTGAGATCGAACTCGGAAGCGGCCAATTCCAGGAGCCACAGAGAGAGTGTCAGCAGCGGCAGGAGCAGCGACTCGGAGATCAGCTCAGCCTGATGAAAGACGGGGATGGCGTACAGCATGCCGAGCGCAAGAAAGATCATGCGCGTCCCGAAGGCGATGCCCTGGCGCCGGAGCAGTCGCTCCAGAGCCGGCCAGCAGAGGAAGTTGAGCAGCAGCTGGACGGCGCGTACCAGAGGGACCGACATGCCGCCGATCCGGTACAGCAGGGCGAGGAACAGCGAGTAGAGCGGCGCGTGGATATCGGGAATGTCGGGGAAAAGACGTCCGTTCAAAATCTCCCGGGCGCGCTGGTCGTACTCGTTGATGTCCGGTCCCAGGGGAACGTCGAAATTGATCGCGCCCGCGTATTCCAGCAGGTACCCCGTCCGCAGCAGGGCGCCGGCGAGGAGCAGCAGCGCCGGGAGCCAGATGTCAGGCCGTCCGTCAGCGAGGCGGGAAATCGAATTCTTTTTCAAAGAGATCACCGATCTGTGAAATGGCGGCATCCTCATCCGGTCCCTCGATGCGCAAAACGGCGGAGGTCCCGCAGGCCAGGCCGAGGGAGATCAGCGAGAGGATGCTGCCGTCGATCTCGACGGTCTCGCCCCCCGCGGACACCTCCACATGGTGGAAGGGGAAATGCTGCTTTATGGCGTTGAGGATCTCACTTGACGGCCGGCAGTGGATTCCGGCCTTGTTCCTTATCGTCACCAGTCGTTCCTTCACGATTTTCTCCTTCGGTTTCCGGATCGAGCATCGACGTCTCGGTATCGCCGAGGCTTTCGAAACGTTCTTCCTTGAGATGGTAGATCAGGCGGTCGCTCTCCTGACGGTGCTGTTCGGACTGCACCCAGGGACGGCGGGGCGGCCGGCCGGTTATGACGATGCGGCCCGTCTTGACCTTGTAATCGGCATGATCTCCGCCCGCGGCCACGGTCCTGTCCTCCGTCTTGTGGGTGATGACCACGTCATCGATGCACTCCACCCGGTCCAGTTCCAGATCGCCCGATATGGCGATGCGGGACGGGGCGAAATTCTCCGTCGAGGTCATGTCGTAGGGATCGGCGTCAAGCGCCTCCCGTGCCGCTGTCGCCGAGGGGAGGGGAGCGGTCCTGGCCCCGTACAGTTTGAGCGTCTGGCATTTCAGGTGCGACAATTCGTCGTAAACATGGACATTGCCGGAAAAGGTGCTGACGTGAGCCGCCATCTCGGTGACCGAACGCATGGCGGTGAGGTTCCTTTTGCCCTTGCTTCCGGAGACGCCCTCCGGCAGATGTGACGCAGCTGCGGACGGGGAGATCGCTCCCGTGCTCTCCAGACGGACGCCGCTGTCGCACTCGACGCGGGTGAGAACGGCCCCTCCAGACTGCAGCATGGTCCCGGACGTCTTTTCTCCGGGCTGTGCTTCGCGGAAGTACAGCGTCAGCTGACCGGTGCGCAGCGTCGCGCCGGGATCGGTCATGACGACGTTTCCGGCGGCGACGGCTCTGTCGAGGGTTTTTCCCGAAGAGGCGGCTTCCCGCAGGGCCGCGGACTGAACGGGGGCCTTTGCGCCTCCCTGTGTCCTGCGGTCCGCCAGAAAGAGATCGAGTCTGTCGCAGTCGAGCGTCGATTTTTCATGCCGGCCCCGGACTTTTTCTGAGAAGACGATCTTGTTCTGCTCCGGAAGGAAATCGGCCTTTTCGGCGAGGAGCGTCGCAGCCACTGATCCGGGCTGGGTGTGATGCAGTTTCACGTTCCGGCGGCACCGGATCGCCTCGAGCGCCGTTCCGGACGACAAATTCGCCCCGGAGCCGTTTTTCTTGAGATCGAGCCGGGCCGCATCGCAGGTCAGGACCGTCCCGCTGTCCCGGGCGAAGACGTTCGTCTTGAGATCGATGGCGTTGCCGTCGGGGCGGAACTCGCCGTGATCGGCGCATACGAGGAACGACTGGTCCTTTTTTCCCGGCGTCTCTTTTCCGGCGATGACGAGCCCCTGAGGATAGACGATGCGCTGCACCGAAGAGACGCCGCTCGACCCCGTTGTCTCCGTCATTCCCGTGATGAAATTCCCGGCGGGCAGGCTTTCTTCCCCGGATCTTCTGAGGTCGACCAGTACGGTCATGCCGTAGGAGCGGGACTGAGGATCGTCGATGACGACGAACCCCTTCGCCGCCCGCGGATCGGCTTTGAGCATGGCCGGCGCCTGTTCTCTGATCTGCGCCAAGGTGGGCGCCGGACGGGGCGTGTCGCTGGTGAGAGTGATCTTTCCGGCGCGGAGATCGTAGATCAGATGATCCGCGTAGATCCGCCCCATCGTGCCCTTCGTTCCGGAAATGACGATGTTGCCGTCCGCCAGAACGCGGGAGAGGCCGGCGATCTCCGACTCGGCGTCGAGCAGACGCTTGCCCGGTCGGCTGTCGGAATCGTTCTTCGACAGCAGGATGGTCAGCCGGTCACAGGTTATGGTCGCCTGTTCTTCCCTGATGACGACGCTGCCGATGAGCATGATGCGTTTTTCGGCCAGTTCGATGAGCAGGGAATCCCCTGTCGCGGAGATGAAACCATGCTTTTTGTTTTTGATGGATTCCAGCTTCCGGGGGTCGCTGCCGGCGGTCCTGAGCACCACTTCGATCTCGGAATTCACGCGGATCTCCCGGCGGTCGAAGTCGGCTTCGAAGCCGATGCCGTTGAGATCGAGCAGGGGGGAGCGCAGGAAGATCCGGTCCGATCCGGAGGCTTTGCGCGTTTCCTGATCGATGTCCGCCCTTGCGGTCGTCACGACGGCTTCGCTGTATTTCATGCGGGGAAGCCAGAAATTGAAGACCTCTCCGAAGGGGGCTTTGAGGGGGTAGGGACGCAGTTTCCACGCATCCCCGATGTCGTCCACGCTGGCCGTGGGCCGGATGAAATCCAGCACGGTGGCGGTCCCGGAGATGACCCTCCCGCGGCGTTCCGCCCTGGTGACGAAGATCATCATCTGGGGTTTTCCCCCGCGGTTGTAGATGGGGATCTTCGCGCTGGTCAGCGTCAATCCGCGCAAGTCGCTCAGGTCATTGCGGCAGAAGGCGGCATTTGCGGAAAGCAGGAGGATCAGGAGGATGACCGGTCCGGATCTCATTTGCGGTACCGCTCCATCACTTTCTCCCAGACGCCGCTTTCCCGGAAGAGGGGTTCAAGTATTTCCACGAAGACGCCGTGGCCTCCGGGCGTTTTCAGCCGCCAGTCGGCGAATTCGTCCAGGGCCGGAACGGCATCGGCGACGGCGACGGCGATGCCGGCGCGGCTCATGATCGGCGCATCGACGAGATCGTCGCCGACGTAGAGACACTGCCCGGGAGCGAGCTTGTATTTTTCGAGGATCCCCTCGAAGGCGGTCAGCTTGTCGTGAACGTCTTCAAGACAGAAATCCAGGCCCAGCTCTTCTGCCCGCGTCCTGTTCGCCTGCGAGGCGCGCCCGGAAATGAGTCCCGCAATGTAGCCGTGGCGTTTGGCCAGCTTCAGCCAATGGCCGTCGCGGTAGTTGAAGAACTTGATGAAATCCGCCGCGCCGTAGCCGACTCTTCCGTCGGTCAGGACGCCGTCGATGTCGGAAATGATCGCGCGGATGGCTTTGAAACGGTCAGAAGAGATCATGGAGCGCCTTCACTTTCCCGAGTATCTTTTCGACACTGGCGAAATCGAGGGAGTTGGGCCCGTCGGAGAGGGCGTGCGCGGGATCGGGATGCACTTCGCAGAAGATCCCGTCGATCCCCACTGCGGCGGCCGCCCGGGCCAGGGGGAAGATGTATTCCCTCTGGCCGCCGGAGGCGCTTCCCAGCCCTCCCGGCAGCTGCACGGAGTGCGTGGCGTCGAAGATCACGGGAACATCGAAACTGCGCATCGCGGGCAGACTGCGGAAATCCACCACTAAATTGTGGTAGCCGAAGGAGGTGCCGCGCTCCGTGAGCATGACTTGAGCGTTGCCCGTCATCCGGACCTTTTCCACGGCTCCGCGCATGTCTTCGGGAGCCATGAACTGGCCTTTTTTGATGTTGACGGGCCTGCCGCTGCGGCCCGCGGCCTGCAGCAGATCGGTCTGGCGGCAGAGAAAGGCCGGGATCTGGAGGACATCCGCCACCTCGGCAACTTCGGGGACTTCGGCGCTTTCGTGCACATCGGTCAGGACCGGGATGCCGTAGCGCTCCTTGACCGCCGCCAGAAACGCCAGGCCCGCCTTGCGGCCCGGTCCCCGCCGGGAGGTCCCGCTGGACCGGTTGGCCTTGTCGTAGGAGGCCTTGAAAATGTACTGGATGTCGAGTTTTTTGCAGAGCCCGACGAGAAATCCGGCTGTTTCCATGCACACGTCGAGACTCTCGGCCATGCACGGTCCGCCGATGAGGACAAGTTTTCCGTCTCCGACGGTTATCTTGTCTGCCACAACGACTTTATTCATCGCATGCTTTCCTTTATTTTCGCTTCGGCTTTGACCAGATCCTCGGGCGTGTCCACGCCGATACTGGAGAGGTTCGAGGTCAGCACGTAGATCTTCATGCCGTTTTCGAGGGCCCGGAGCTGTTCCAGTTTTTCGCAGTTTTCCAGCCGGCCCGGGGGCAGGCTGACGAATCTTTCGAGCGCAGCGCGCCGGTAGGCGTAGATGCCCCAGTGCAGCCACATGGGAGCCTCCACGCCGCCGGAACGCAGAAAGGGGATCGGCGCCCGGCTGAAATAGAGCGCCATGCGGTCGTTCCCGAAAACGACCTTCACATTGTTTTCGGTCATGTTGTCCCGGACGGCGGGGACGGCCACGGTGGCCATATCCAGTTCGGGATGCCCTTTCATGAGCGAGATGAGTTCGTCGATGACCGAGGTCGGGATCAGCGGTTCGTCGCCCTGGACGTTGATGACGATCTCCGCGTCGGTCCCGGAGACCGCTTCGCAGACGCGGTCGGTCCCGGAGGGGTGGTCCTGCCGGGTCATCACCGCTTTGAATCCGGCGGCGGAGACCGCGTCGAAGATCCTGGAATCGTCGGTGGCGACCATGACCGCGTCGGCACTGCTGGCGGCAGCCTTTTCGCAGACATGCAGGATCATCGGTTTACCGGCCAGCACGGCCAGGGGCTTCCCCGGGAAACGGCTGCTGGCGTAACGGGCGGGAATGACAACGGCGGCGGTATCGGACATCAGAGATCCTCCTGTTCGCAAACGTGACACAATTCTTCGAAGGAGATCGGAGCGGTGCCGACCTTGGCGACGACGACGCTGGCCGCCCTGTTGGCGATGTCGGCCGCCGTCACCGGATCGGCTCCGGAGGCCAGGGCCAGCGTATAGGCCGCCGTGACGGTGTCGCCCGCTCCCGAAACGTCAAAAACTTCCCGGGCGCGGGTCGGAATGAGTTCCGCATCCCTGTCGTGTCTGAAAAGCGCCATGCCCTGGGCCGCCAGGGAGATCAGCAGATGCTCCGGCTGCCACTGCTCAAGCAGACGGGCGGCGGCTTCCTTCAGCGCCGGATCGCCGGCCGGATCCGCGCCGGGGGTCCGGTCCTGGACATTCGCCATGGCGAAGGCTTCGTTCCGGTTGGGTTTGATGACGGTCAGCCCCCTGACGGGATCGATGCCGCCGGGTTTGGGGTCCAGGGCCGTGGCCACACGGTGCTTCCGGGCCTCGGCAACGATCTCTTCGAGCATCCAGGAGGCGAGCAGACCTTTTGCGTAGTCCTCGAAAATGATCGCGTCCAGACCGCCGGAGCGGATGCGGTCCACGATCATGTTCACCAGCCTGCGCCGGATGTCATCGGGGACGGAGGAGGTGTCTTCCTGATCGACCCGCAGAAGCTGCTGGCCCGAAGCCATGATCCGGCGTTTTTCCGTCGTCGGACGGTCCGCATCCGCGAGGATGCCCCGGGCGCCGATGCCCGCGGCGGCGAATTCCGCCAGAAGCTGACGCCCGGTGTCATCGTCTCCGATGACGCCGAAGCCCTCGGCGTTTGCGCCCAGCGTGGCGATGTTGCGCATGACGTTCGCGGCCCCTCCCGGACAGCAGGTCTGTTTCTTGACGCTCACCACGGGCACGGGGGCTTCCGGAGACACCCGGGTGACCTGGCCCCAGAGGTAGACGTCGAGCATGATGTCTCCCAGGACGGCGACCCTTGCGGAGCCGAACCGGGAAAGGACTTCGGATTTTCTTTCCGGGATCATTTCTGAGTTTTCTCCTGAGCGAGCAGACTGTTCAGGTAGAGGGAGGTGTCCAGCTTCTGCTCCCGGGAACGGTTTTTCCCCTGGGCCAGCTCCTGAGCGGTCTTGTGCAGTGTGTCGATCTTGGACTGAATGGATTTCAGCTCTGCCGCATCGAGGCGGGAGATGTTCTCCCGCAGATAATCGGCCATGCTGTCGAGAGCCCAGCGGAGGAGCCGGAATTCGGCCTCCTTTACCTCGTCACGGCCCCGGTAGGAGCCGGTCCTGTTTCTGGCCGCGTCGAACGTGCTGCGCATTTTCAGCCGCAGGACCTCCAGTGCCATCGTGTCCTCCCGCCGGAGATACCAGGGAATGCTCACGGCGAGAAGGATCTCCGACAAGATGATCGCGCAGAACAGAACGACCGCGAGTGCCGTCAGCGTATTGCGCTTGAAATGCGCCGATTGTATGACCTTTTTCCCGGCCACGACGATGCCTTTCCTTTACGATGGTCTGCGGAGGATCGGAGTTTCTCCGTCCGACAGAGTTAGAATATACACGCCCGTGCGGCGTTTTTCAATCTCTCCCGCGTATCTTCTCGACGATCCCCGTCGTCGAAAGTCCGGGGACGAAGGGCATGAAGACGATCTTCGTTCCGGCCTCGAGCAGAGCGCCCCGTTCGCCCGGGTCGAGTTTTTCCAGCGTGTAGTCTCCGGCCTTCACGTAGACGTCGGGGGCCAGACACGCCAGTTCGGCGTCGCAGCGGGGGCTGTCGAATATGACGACCCTGTCCACCGCCCGCAGGGAGGCCAGCAGATAAGCTCTGTCCCGTTCTCCGACGAGGGGACGCTCCGGTCCCTTCAGCGCCCGCACGGAGGCATCGGAGTTGAGCAGAACGAGGAGGGCGTCAGCACAGGCTCTTGCCTCGAGCAGATACGAGGCGTGCCCGCGGTGCATCAGGTCGAAGCAGCCGTTGGTCACCGCAAGTCTCCGGCCACGGCGGCGCAGGGAGTCCCGCCAGACGACCGCCTGTTCCAGCGTCAGAAGAGATTTTCCGGGATCCCTCATCATGCCTCGGCGTCCTCCAGCGGACGCACCACCACGCCCGCCTCCTTGAGCAGCGCCGTGGAGACGTCGTCGATGGTGTAGTGCTTGTAATACACCACTTCGACGATCCCCGCGTTGATGATCATTTTGGCGCAGGTGAGGCAGGGACTGAAGGTCGTGTAAAGCGTTGCTCCCTTGACGGCGATGCCGTGATAGGCCGCCTGTACGATGGCGTTTTCCTCCGCGTGACAGCACAGGCAGTCGCCCAGGCCGTGACCGGAGGGCGTATCGGAGTTGCAGCGGGGACAGCCGCCGTCCGAACAGTTGCGGACGCCCCGGGGCGTGCCGTTATACCCCGTGGAGATGATCCTGCGGTCCCGCACCAGCACGGCGGCCACGTGACGGCGGCTGCAGTTGCTGCGGGATGCCGCGACCAGCGCGATATCCATGAAATACTTGTCCCACCCCGGACGGGAAGTTCCGCTCATAAGATCACCTCTCCTTTCATTTTCAGACATTTCCCAGCAGAAGCGGAAGGACCCGCGCCGGCCGGTAGACGATCAGCACATTGCCCTCCTTCGTCATGCTCACTTTCTTCACGATGCCGCAGAAAAGGGCATATTCTTCGGATGTCCGCACGGTGTCCGCCAGCTGGTCCAGGATCTTCTCCGCGGCGGAGGCCGGCAGGGGGATCATCCCCGCGCGGCAGCTGTGCAGTGTGAGGACAAGCCGGGTGTCGTCCAGCTCCGGCGTCACCGAAAGCCGGATCTTCAGGACGCCGCCGAAAAGGAGACGGCAGCCCGTGTCGAAGGGGCAGACCAGACGCAGACGCCCCTTCCGGAAGACCGGGCGGAACGTGCGGGGCAGGGGGCCCGGATAACGTCCCGCCCGTTTTGCCGCAGTGAGCCCGCAGTCCGCCAGCCGGAACAGCGACTCGACCTCCTGTTCCGTCAGAACGATCTGCGATTCCATTTTCGGTTTTTTCCGGAAAACCTCGTTCATCAGGCGGCGGACCAGTCTCTGCTGAAGATAAAGATCCTCTTCGGTCGGCGGACGGAAGGGGACCGTTTCAAGGCCGGAAAACACGGCGGCGCTCAGACAAACCAGCAGCGCCGCGAGTGGGACGGCGACCGACAGCGCGATGACGACGGCCCTTCTGCGCCGTCGGTTCCCGCCGGCATTCCCGGCGGCGGAGGTCATGTCCGGAGTGTCTTTCAATTTGATGTGTAGACCGCAGGTCTTATGTAGACGGGGCGCGTCAGATCGTTGTCGAAGGGTTGAAACGATGTTCTGTCCAGCAGAACCGTGTCCGAATACGCAAAACTCTCCCCCGTCGCGCCGGGGGGCAGGACCGCGCGCACGGCGGTCTCCTCGCAGGAAAACATCGCCAGCCGCTCACCGGGGCGGTCCCCGAAAAACGCCGCCGCCCGCTCACGGTCGAGCACGGCGGTCTCACCCGTGGGGCGGACGTCGTTCCCCGGCATCCCCTCCACACCGAAGTAGAGGACTTCTTTGTTGCGCCCGTCATAGACGGCGCCGGCCTTTTCCCCGGGGGCCGGACGGAGCATGCCCGCCAGCGCCACGGCGCCGGGAACGGCTCTGGAAAGCACGTCCGGCTTGCCCAGACACCAGGCCGCCGTCAGCGCGGCGACGAGCCGCAGTCCCGTGAAGCTCCCCGGACCGGAACCCACCGTCCAGCGTTTGACGTCCCCGGGAGCGGCACCGTGTGCCGTCAGCGTTTCAAGGATGAAGACCGGCAGCTCCGCCGCGTCCCGTCCGCGCATGGGACGGCGTTCGACGCAGAGGACCTCGTCATCGCGCAGCAGGGTAAAAGCCGTGTGATCCGGCGCGGGGTCTATGACGGCACGGTACATGACTTAAAGGTCGACTCCCTCTTTGAGGATGTTCTCGATCATCTCGCCGTCGGAGAGACGGCGGCGGCGGTAGACGACTTTGCCGCCGGAAACGACCACTTCCCCGGGCATGCTGCGGAGATTGTAGATGCCGCCCATGGAGTAGCAGTAGGCTCCGGCGTTGCGGATGGCGAGGATGTCGTACTCCCGGATCTCCGGCAGTTCCCGCTGTTCCGCGAAACGGTCGCCGGTCTCGCAGATGTTGCCGCAGACGTCGTAAAGATGCCGGGGCCCGTCGGGATTGCTCAAGTTGTCGATGGTGTGCCAGGCGCCGTAGAGCATGGGCCGGATCAGCTGCGGGAAACCGGAGTTGCATCCGGCGATCAGCCGTTCCCTGTTGCGCTTGATGGTGTTGACCTCGACCAGCAGATGCCCCGCCTCCGCCGCAAGGTATTTGCCCGGCTCGAAGCGCATCACGAGATCCCGGCCGTAGGACTTGCAGAAATCATTGAAGAGAGAGGCGATTTTGCCGCCCATGGTGACGTAGTCGATCCGCTCTTCCCCGGGTTTGTAGGGAACTTTGAATCCGCCGCCGAAATCGAGGAACTCCAGTTCCGGGAAATTTTCGGGCGCGGCGGCCGCCATGAGCCGGCTCATGGCCGTGTAGACCGATTCGGCGTGCTGAAGTCCGCTGCCGGTATGCTCGTGGAGTCCGATCACGTGGAGATCCCCCTCACGGACCAGCGCCTTGACCTCCTCCATGTCATCCAGGAGGATCCCGAACTTCGTCAGCGCGCCGGCCGTCATGGTGTGGACGCTGTCCCCGTCGCAGACGTCGGGATTGAAGCGCAGACAGAGGCGCATGCCGGGGTGTTTTTTTGCGATCTTGCGCAGCCGGGAGAGGGAGCCGATGTTCATCACGACGCCCGTGGCGCAGACGCTTTCGAACTCGGCGTCGGTCATGTTGTTGGCCGTGTAGATGATCTTGTCCATGGCGAATCCGAGACGGAGGGCAAGTTCCACCTCGGCGGGACTCACCGCGTCGATGCCGGCTCCGGCGTCGCGCAGGATCTTGAGCAGTCCGATGCTGTAGTTGGCCTTCAGCGCGTAATGGATCTGCAGTTTGTCGCAGGGAATGAAGTCGTACAGTTCACTGTAGCGTTCCTTCACCAGATCGCCGTCGTAGACGAAGAGGGGAGTCCCGTACTGGTCGGCGAGTTGGAGCAGAAAAGAGTCGGACAGCATTTTTTACTCCGGGAATTTCGAAATGACGGCGACGACTTCAAGCGTTTCATCGCCGATGTTTCTGATGGCGTGGCTCTCGCCGCCGCCGGTGAGGACGGCGTCTCCGGACGAGACCTGCGATATTTTGCCGTTGTCGTCGATCTCGGCTCTGCCGCGCATGATGACGAAAAGCTCCTCCTCGTCCTCATGGCGGTGGGATCCGATGGAGCATCCCGGCTCCAGGATCAGCCGGGCGCAGAGGCGGTTGCGCGACCGGATCTCCTTCCCCGTCTCGAACATGTGCGCGATCCTGACCGTGCCGCTCCCGCCGCGCATTTCGAAACGCTCCTCGATGCGGCAGTCCTCTTTTTTCCGGATCATGATGGAAAGTCCTCCCTTAAGACAACGGACCGAAAATGTTGCCGTATTTCTTCTCGTTGAGCGCCTCCACATAGGCGCTGATCTTGGTTTCGGTACTGCACGGATCGATGGTGGTGTCCACGCAGTCGCCGTCCAGGACCAGCAGGGGGATCCCCGCCTTGTTCAGCTCCTCCCGGAGATGTTTGGCGAAGGAGCTGTCGGACATGGAGCAGCGCCCGAAGCCGTGATTGTACAGGATGCAGCCGTTGATGCCGATCTTGCGCCCCTCCTCGACGATGGAGCGGACGCGCAGCGCCGGATCCAGGAAACCCGTAGTGAGCAGTTTCCTGGCCAGACTGCGGTAGGGGTCGTCGGGATCCAGATCGTTCCAGCCGATGAAGTTCACTTCCTCGAAGACGATGGGGGCCCGGCAGTTGATCTCGATGTGATCCAGAAGCGAGCTGTCGTAGAAGGGCGGCAGATGGAGCCACAGCAGCCTGTGGGTGCTCGAGATGTCCACGGAGCGGATCCGTTCCTCGCGGATCTCCTGGAGTTCCTCATAGAGTTTCTTCTGGATGTCGACCAGTTCCTGCCGTCCCCACAGCTGACTGAAGATGTTGGCGAAATAGATGGCCTGACCGCCGCGGATGAGGGGCGGGGACTGGTAACGCAGTTCGTTGCAGAGCACGGAGTACTTGCGTGCCTCGTTGGAGAGGCGGCACGCCTCGGCCAGTTTTCCCATGTCCATCTTGAGACCGGTGGCATGCTCGATGGCATGGACGGAGCGGGAGAGCTCCTCGGCCATGTTCTCCACGTTGCTGTCGCACACGCCGCCCTCGGCGGGCGTGTGGAGCGAGATGTAGTTGTCCTCGATGTTGTAGCTGCGGGCCAGATCCCGGAAGATGCGTTCCCCCTGCTGGCAGGGCTGGCTGGTGGTGATGACCGCCGACGCCTGGGGCAGATCGACGCCCTCGAGTACCCGCAGGAAGGAACAGGTCTCCGCGGAGAAGCCCTTGCAGGCCGCCTGGTCGAAGGCGCTCCGCACCTTGCGCTGACTGCGGGCCATGAGCGCGGCATAGGTCTCCAGCGTCAGCGAACGGACCCCGATGGCGTTGAGCACTTCGCTGGGGAAGAACAGGTTGCGCCAGACAAGCTTGCTCTGGCCGCGGCCGAGGAAATCCGCCCGTGTGGCTTTGGCCCGGAGTCCGACGGACTCCAGCTTCCGCTCGGGAGGCGGCAGACCGATCTTCGTGTCGAGTTTGCCCTTGAGTCCCGCGAACTGGCGGGCGAGACAGGCTGCGCCGATGGCGCCCATGACGCCGTTGAACTCCGGCGTGATGATGTTGTTGCCGGTGATCTGCCGCAGATAATAGGCCACGGCCCGGTTGTAGGCCACGCCGCCCTGGAAGACGATGTCGCCCTTGTAATTGAGAAAGAGCTGTCCGACGCCGGACATGATGGTGCGCGCCTGCGCACGGCAGGCGCCGCCGATGATGTCGCCCAGCGGGAAGCGGTTCTTGAACTTGTTGATGGAGGTCGCGGAGAGGACGGCGCAGACCGAGGAAAACTCGAGATTGCTGTCGTAATTGGCCCGGTCCGCCATGGTCTCCACGGGAACGCCGAGCTTGCCCGCCACGCTGTCGAGGAAGGCGCCGGTCCCGGCGGCGCAGATGCCGCTCATCTTGTAGTTCCAGATCCCCATGCCGTCGTTGAAGACCATGGCCTTGCTGTCCTGGCCGCCCACGTCGAGGATGGCCTTGCAGTTGGGGTAGAAATGCCGGGCTCCCGCCACGTGGGCGGAGACTTCGCTCACCCGGAAGTCGTAGGGCAGAAAATCCGACGTGTCCGCGACGATCTGGCTGCCGGTGACCACGGTGCAGGTGATCTGCTCCAGATCCCGGATGCCGGAATCCGCCAGAAATTTGTCCACCGTCTGACGGAGCTGCCCGAAATTGCACGCGCCGCAGCGGGAGCAGACACCGGAGCAGCGGACTCTCCCCGTGTCCACCGGACGGGTCCGCTGGTACAGCGTCTGATGGACACGTCCGTTCCCGTTGATGAGGGCCGCCTTGAAGGTGGTCGATCCGATATCTATTCCCAGATAGAGTTTTTCCATGATATTTCCCGATTGGGTTCCGGGACGGCGAGAACGTCCCGGAACGGTTTACGATACGACAACATATCTCATAATATAGCCCGGAAAGTCATTTTTTGCAAGGGGAAAACCCCTTACTTGAGAAAGGCTTCCCTGTAAAATCTGAGCGCGTTTTTCCAGAACGGGGAGGGCGCCTGTTTTTCGACGTCGGGCGTCACATGCCGCGTCATCAGACCGTAATAGAAGGCTGTCACCGGCGGGAGGCTGGTGTTCTTCATCAGGTGTTTGAGCAGCTGTGCGCGCTGTTTCTCCGTCTCCGGCCGGAAGACGCCTTGGACGTTTCTCGTGGTGACATAGGTCACGTCGCCGTTCGTCCTGATCCCCGTGAGTTTCGCCAGCGTGTTCCTCCCGACCATGAACAAACCGCGGGACTGGAACTGCGCGCAGCTCGCGATGAATTTCCCGTAGGCGTCTCCGGCGCCCTTCACGCCCCGCTTCAGGGCCTGGAACTGCGCGATGAGCTGCCGTTCGGCGGGCGTGTCGCATTCGGAGGAAATGATGTAGTTGTCCGCCGAGGCGAGGGCGTCGGCGAGCTGCTGCCCGTCGCCGCTCTCGGCGGAGAGGATCATCGCCTTCACCAGAGAGACGCAGATCGCATCCAGCTCCTTTTTGAGTTTTTCCGTACGGGCGGCGGTCTCCCGCTGACGCTGTTCCTGATCGCGGGCGAGTTTCGCGCTCTGCTCCTCCTGTTCCCGTTTGCGCTGTTCCTCGGCTTCCTGACGCTGCCGCTGCTGCCGCGCCTCTTCCTCCTTTGCCGCCCGCCGGGCTTCGGCTGCCGCTTCGTACTGCTTGCGGGCGTTTTCCCGTCCGGGCCGGAAGCGGAGCATCTCGTCGACGGTGGAGTACATCTCCCACGCGCCGCACAGAACGGCATGTTCCTCCGGCGTCTGCGGATGTCCGAGCCGGGCGAAGGTTTCGTCGGCCTTGTCAAGCAATTTTCCCCTCCGGGAGGCGGGGGTGTTGCGGAATTCCGACCGCAGGGCCTCGAGGGTGTTCACGTAGTCGGGCCGGGTGTTCGGCTTGGGCGGCGGTGGGGGCGTTGGCGGCGGCAGCGGACTGCCGCCGGGACCGGGAC
>JAFSTC010000092.1 GCA_017450705.1 Lentisphaeria bacterium
AACGGGAACGGCGGCGGCCGGCGCGGCGGCGATCGCCGGAGCGACGACGACCGGGGAGGCGGCCTTGCCCGCTCCGCGGCGGATGCAGAGGTTGCAGCCCTCGATCTCGATCTTGAACTCGCTCAGATCGTACTCGTTCATCATGCGCGCCAGAGATTCGATTTCCTCTATTTTCATCATTTTAACGTTCTTTCCTGTTTTGACATACGGTTTTCAAGCCGAAGGTTTATTTTATTTTCCGCGGGAATCGAGATACTCCGCCAGGGCCCGGAGCGCGAGCTTGTAGGAAAGCGCCCCGAAACCCGAGATGACCCCGATGCACTTCTCCGCCGTATAGGATCTGTGCCGGAAATCCTCTCTTCCGGAAACATTGCTCAGGTGCACCTCCACCGCGGGAAGCGCCACCGCCGCCAGCGCGTCGCGCAGGGCGACCGAAGTGTGCGTGTAGGCCGCCGGATTGATGATGATGCCGTCGATCCCGGCGGAAAGAGATCCTCCTATTTTGTCCACCAGTGCGCCCTCGCTGTTGGATTGGAAATCCTCCAGCTCCAGGCCCAGCAAACCGGCCTCCTTCCTGAGATCCGCGACGATCTCGGGAAGGGTCGCGACTCCGTAGATCTCCGGCTCCCGGACGCCCAGCAGCTGAAGATTCGGACCGTTGATCAGTAAAATCTTCTTCGACATATAAACAATATAGCACCTTTTTGGCGATTTGCCAAATTTCCCGCACGGAAAAGGCTCACTCGACCACGGGCAGCGGGGTGACGTCGAGTTTGACCTCCGGCTGGATGCTCAGAAGAGTCTTGTTGCTGAAGGGCTCGTTCAGCACCGGATCGGGTTCCCGGAAAAACACCATGAAGAGAAAGATCACGCCCGCCGCAACGAGCAGCACCGCGGCAGCCAGAAGCGTGAACAGCACGGCCAGCAAACGGCGCTGACGGCGGATGCTCTCCTCGCTGATCTCGTGCCCGTAGCAGGACTTGCTCACATCGTCGGGCGCCTGACGGAGGATGCGTTCCTTGATCCCCGCCGTGATCTTTTCGATGGTTTCCGCGTCGACTTTGTACAAGGTCCCCAGCTTTTTCACGCAGCCGGCGATGTAGACCGGGAAGACCGGCTGAGGCAGATCTTCGAGGCGTCCGGCCTCGATGGCCTCGATCAGCCGGGGCTTGAGCCAGGTCTCGGCGGCCACGGTTTTTATGTCCATCCCCAGCTCCTCGCGGCGGCGGCGCAGAAATTCGCCCGCCGCGACGACGTTCGCGGAAAAATCCGCATCGGAGGCGTCCCAGGCCTGGGACCGTGTCTTTTCCTCCGGAGCGGACTCGGAGTCCGCGTTCACCAGCATTTCATCCGATTCCTGAGGATCGGCAAAAAGTCCCGGATCGTCCTGTCTTGCATCACCCATTGTATCCGCCTCCCTGTTCGTTGATCTCCATTCCGTCGAATATGAGGATCTCTCTCTTGTTTCCGCTGCCGGAAGGAGGTCCGACAATGCCGCGCTCCTCCATGAGATCCATGATCTCCGCGGCGCGGTTGTAACCTATTTTGAGCCGCCGCTGGATATAGCTCGTGCTGGCCTTGCGGTCGAGGATCACCACCTCCAGGGCCCGGCGAATGGTCTCGTCGTCTCCCGGCTGCATGTATTTTTTGACCAGGGGGGCGATCTCGGCCTTGTCCATGTCGTCGAAGACATCGTCGTCGTCGTCGAGGTCCCTGCCGCCGCGGCCGGGACGGTCGAATTCGCCTTCGCCGAGCTCTCCGCCTTCCTCTTCCTCATCGGCGACGACGGATTCGTCGAAGTTCTGGGGCCGCTGGTCGGAGACGAACTTGACGATGGCCTTGATATCCTTGTCGTCCACCAGGGCGCCCTGGATGCGTTCCAGACTGAAGGCGCCGGGCAGCAGGGCCAGCATGTCGCCGTATCCCAGCAGATTTTCCGCGCCGGGCTGGTCGAGGATGACCCGGCTGTCCACCTGCTGCATGACGCGGAAGGCGATCCGGGTGGGCAGATTGGCCTTGATGAACCCCGTGATGATGTCGGTGGAGGGCCGCTGGGTGGCGACGACGATGTGGACGCCCGCGGCCCGGCCCAGCTGGGCGATGCGGGCGATGTAGGTCTCGGAGTCCTTCCAGGAGTCCTGCATGCGGAGTTCCGCCAGCTCGTCGATGATGACGATCAGGATCGGGATGCGGGTGATCGGCCGGCCGAAATCATCGGCGATGACGTCGCCGTCACTGTTTCTGAGAGGTTCGCCGTCCTTGGACAGCGCATTGAATTCGACGAGCTTTTTCACGCCGGCCTGAGCAAGGATCTTGTACCGGTTCTCCATTTCCGTCACAGCCCAGCGCAGGGCGATGGGCACTTTCTTGGCGTCGTTGATCACGGGAGTGATCAGGTGGGGAAGACGGCGGTAATCTTCGAACTCGACCCGCTTGGGGTCCACCATGATGAGACGGAGCTCCTCAGGGTTGAACTTGAAAAGCAGACTCATGATGAGCGTGTTCATGCACACGGACTTGCCCGACCCCGTGGAACCGGCGATCAGCAGATGGGGCGCTTTCGCCAGGTCGACGACGACGGGCGTTCCGGCGATGTTCTTGCCGAGGACGATGGGGATGCCCTTGCCTTTTTCCCAGACCTCCGTTTCCATGACGCTGCGCATGAAGACCGCTTCGCTCTTGGCGTTGGGGACCTCGATGCCCACAACGGTCCGGCCGGGGATGGGCGCCAAAACACGGATGCTGGGGGCGGCCAGATTCATCCGGATGTTGTCGGAGATCGTCTCCACCTTCTTCACGTTGACGCCCTCGGCCAGACTGATCTCGTAACAGGTGATCCTGGGACCGGAAACGTACCCCACCACCTCGCCCGGAATTTTGAAACTGTCGAGGGTGCGCTGGAGCACGAGCATGGCTTTTTTGATGTTTTCCTGGGACTCGCCGGAGATGTCCGTTCCCTTGCCGAGCATGGTCACGGGAGGAAGCACGTAGGTCGGCCGCTCGACGGCTTCGACGCGTTTCCCGGCCTCGACGACGGTCCGGCCGACGTCGGGCACCCGTGCGGCTCCGGCGGACTTGCCCGGCGAAACCGCGGGAACGTCGCCGGAAGTCCTGCCGTCGATCTTCTCACCGGTTTTCGCCGGTTCGGGAAGAGCTTTTTCGACTTCCTCCGCAGCCGGAAGCAGATCGCCGCCCTCTTCGGGGAGACCGGGCGCGGGGGAGGGAACCGCCTCTTTTTCAGGAGGGACCTCTTCGGAAACGATCTCGACACCCTGCTGGTCAGTCTCCATCTTTTTCAGCATGGAAGCCAGACGGGTCCGGGGCGTTACGGACGGCTGAGGCGTTTCCGCCTCCTTTCCGGTCTCATCCTGCTGATCGCCCGGCACCGGACGGCGGGCGGAAACTTCCGGCAGGGAAATGTGGTCCATAATGAATCTGTGCCAGTCGGAAACGTAGATGACGATCGCCCCGCCGGTAAAAAGGGCCCAGCCGAGGATCATGGTCCCGACCACACCGATGAAACTGCGCAGGATCCCTTCCGACAACTCCAGGGAGGCACAGGCCGGAGCGGCGAGGACCTGTCCGATGACGCCGCCGGAGAGCGACAGGGCAGGCGACTGGGGACGGCCGAGCCCCAGACGGACGCACAGCGGAGAAAACATTTCAGGATCGAGTCCGAAAAGCAGCACGAGACCGGATACGATCAGCAGAGAACCGCCGAGAAACGCCGAACTCTTCCCCGGTCCGGGCGCCAGAAGACGCACGATCCTGATCAGCGCCAGAAGCGGAAAGGCATAGGCGGCCACGCCGAAAAGATGAAAGAGACACAGCCCGAAGACCGCGCCGAGCCTGCCGATCCAGTTCTTCGGGACCCCGTCGATGCCCCCGGCAAGCAGCGCGGCATCCTGCGGCGAGTAGCTCGCGACAGCGAGAAAAGCCAGCAGCACCGCGGCAAATAAAAAAATGTAGCGGACCTTGAAAGCAGTCCCCGTTTCAGGCATAAGGCCGGTTTCCCTTCCTCTTGATGACATCGGCAACAGAACGCCTGTAATATAACCTTGCTGAAAAGCAAATTCAACCGCCGATCACACAAAAGCGGGAGCTTTTTCCCGGGACGTCTCTCCGACGGCCCTGACAACAACCTTATCAAAAAGCTGTGAATAAATTGTCAGCAGGCAGTCAAAAAAGATGCCGTCAACCGCTTTTCCGCCCCCTTCCATCAGATTTCTTAACAGTATTTTTCATTGCAATTCGTTAAAGAAGAACAAGAAAAAAAGTTATTAACAGAGAGGAGCGTTCTCTACTGCTACCCTTATTTACTCTATTGAAAAATAAAGGAAAAAGAGAGACGGAGCCCCGGTCGGATCTTTTCTCCGCCGGACTTGCCGGGCATGTCCGACGGATCCGGCGAAAGATGAACCTTGTCCCTAAAAAATTTTTCATTTTTTTCGGAATTCCTTTGCTTTTTTTCAAAATATAGTTTATTTTCTATCCGTTAAGAGTAACGTGGTTTTGTTTTCGGCCGCTGAGGCCTGGTTTTTTCACGGAGGACGGAAGTGGTGCGTATGAAAGCGGTTCGTATGATCTTTTCCGCGGTTCTGGCGGCAGTCCTGATCGGAACGGCGGGCTGCGGCAAAAAGAAGGTGAGGAGCAGCAAGGAGCGCGAGGTGCGCGTGACGCTGCAGAAACTGGAGAAACGGGTCTTCCGGCGCATCATCCCCGTCCAGGGAACGGTCTCCCCCGTGCGGTACGCCGTGATCTCCGCCAAGATCGGCGGCGTGCTGGAACGGTTGAAAATCGACGAGGGCGACGCAGTCAAAAAAGGCGATATCCTCTTCGAGATCGACCGTCAGGTGCTGAAAAACCAGGTGATGGTCAAGGAGAACGAGATCAGCGTGAAACGGGCGGAGCTGGAAAGCGCCGGCATCGCTCTCGAGCGCGCGCGCATCAACAGGGAGAAGGCGAAACTGGATTTCGACCGGTCCTCCCGGCTGTGGAACTCCCGGGCCACCAGTCAGACCGACTACGAGACGGCATCCGTGAATCTTAAAAACGCCGATGCCGACGTCAAAAAGGCCGAAGCCGATGTGACGAATGCGAGAGCCCAGCTCAAACAGGCCGAAGGGAATCTCGTCATCGCCAGAAAGAATCTGGCGGACTCCACTACGCCCGCGCCCTTCGACTGCACGGTCACTCAGAGGTATTTCGAGGAAAACGAATTCGTGACCACCGGCAGCCGGATCATCAAGATCGAGGATCTGACCGAATTCGAGATCACAAGTTTCATCAGTTCCGTTTATTATCCTATGATAGAGAAGGACAAGACGCCCGTTCACATACGGCTTTTCGGCAAGGAGATGGGCCGGGCCGTCGTGACCCACAAGGCGCCCTCCATCGACCCCGCCAGCCGCACGTTCAAGATCAAGGTGCTGGTGCCGAAGAACATCAAACTTGCCAGCGGGTCGCTGTGCGACATCGACATCATCCTCGAGGAAAAAGAGACTTACGGTCTGCCCTCGGACGCCATTCTGCTGCGGGCGGGGGACAGGTATATCGCCTATGCTTCGGGTCCCGGGGGCCGGGCGGTAAGCTTCGACATCGTTCCCGGCATCGTCGAGGGCCGGCTCACGGAGGTCGTGAACAACGAAAAACTGCGCGGTCAGCGTTTCGTCGTCACGGGGCAGACGTTCATCAATACGGGAACGCTCCTGCGGGAAGTCAAAAAGAAGTAATCCACCTTTTTTTGCAAGGATCTCTGAAGAATGTTCCTCAGCCGCTGGTCAGTCAACCGTCCCATCGCCATGACCGCGTTCATCATCGTCCTGATCATGATCGGGGCGAGTCTCTATTCGCGGATCAGCATTGATCTTCTGCCCAACATGGAGATCCCCACGATCCTCATCCGCTGCGAGTACAAGGGGGCCAGTCCCACGGAGATCGAGGTCGAAGTGGTCAAGAGGATCGAAGACGCCATCTCCTCCATCGACGGCATCCAGCACATCACCAGCTCCTCGCTCGAAGATCAGGGGCAGGTCCAGGTGGAGTTCACCATGGGGACCGATGTGGACATCGCCGCCACCGATATCAGAGAGGCCCTCAACCGCGTGCGGGACGACTTTCCCGACGGCGCGGACGAGCCCCGGATCCGCAAGATCGACACCAACGCCTCCACCGTGGTCCAGCTGCTCCTCGTGGGCGACAGGACCCGGGACGATCTTTACGACTACGCCGAAGACACTCTCTCGGACCGCTTCTCCGCCGTGGCCGGCGTGGGCGAAGTGCGGGTCTACGGCGGCAACGAGATCCAGGTCCACGTGCTGCTGGACAGGGAGAAGCTCATCTCAACCAACATCTCCATCAACGACATCGTCTCAAAACTCCGGGCCAGCAACGTGCGCAAGCCCCTGGGCCGCATCGAGTACGACAAGGGTGAAAAGAACGTCACCTTCGACGGCGAATTCAAGGACTTCGAGCAGATCAAGTCCCTCGAGATCGGCCGGCACGACGGCAAAAGGGTGTATCTGCGGGACATCGCCGATGTGAAGCTCATGGGCCGCGATCCCCGGAGCCGGGACTTCGTCAACGGCAAGCCCGCGGTGCGGTTCAACATCGTCAAGAAGGGCGAGGCCAACGCCATTGAGGTCATCAAGGGGATCCGCAAACTCTATGAGCGGATGAACACTTCCGGAACGCTGCCCAGCGGCATGAGTCTTTTCTGGTTCACCGATTCCGGCGAGTTCATCCAGTCCTCGGTCGACGACGCCTGGACCAGCATCGGCATCGGCATCGCGCTCACCGCCGCGCTGCTTTTCCTCTTTCTTCACAATCCCAAATCCACCTTCATCGTCATGGTCTCCATGCCCATTTCCGTCGTGGTGACCTTTGCCGTCATGGCGTATCTGGAATACTCCTTCAACATCATGACGCTGCTCTCCCTCGGGTGTTCCGTCGGCGTACTGGTCACCAACTCCATCGTGGTGATCGAAAACATCTTCAAGCGCCTGGAGCAGGGCAACACCATCAAGGCCGCGGCGGAACACGGCACGGCGGAAGTCATCGCCGCGGTCTCCGCCAGCGCCCTCACCAACGTGGTGGTGTTCGTGCCGGTGATGATGATGACCACGATGATCGGGCGCATGATGGTCCCCTTCGCGGGGGTCATGGTGGGGGCAACACTGGTGTCGCTTTTCGTCAGTTTCACACTGACTCCCATCCTCTCCTGCGTGCTGCTCAAGAAAAAGCCCGGCGAGGAGAAAAAAGTCTCCCGGCTGGACCGGTTCTTCTTCTTCTGGGACCGGGGGTACGACTGGCTGTGCGACCGGTTCAACCGCTCCATCAACTGGACCGCCAATCACGCCGTGATCTTTCTTGTCGCGACGTTCTTTTTCGCCGCGCTGGTCTATTTCTTCATCGTGCCGCAGGTGGGGCTTTCCTTCCTGCCCTTCTGCGATCAGGGCGAGATCCGGATCCGCTTCGAGTTCCCCACAAACTACAATCTGGATACCACCACGGCGAAGATCCAGGAGGCCGCGGAACAGCTGAAAAAATTCGAATTCATCAAGGGCATGGTGGTGAGCATCGGCCAGGCCAACGGCACCCGGGGCCAGGTCAATTCCGCCGTCTACATGGGGCAGATCACCCTCAAAACCACGGGCAAGGGCGAGCGGCGCGAGACGATCTACGAACTTCAGGACATGATCAGAAAAGAACTTTCCTTCATGGACAACTGCCGCATCACGCTGGCGATCCCGGCCACTTTCGGCGGTTCCGGCGCGGAGATCCGCTGCGTCATCCACGGACCGGATCTCAACGTCCTCGAAAGCGCCGAGATGCGGGTCCTGGAGAAACTGCCCCAGCTGGGACTCACCCGGGATCTGGACTCCACCTGGCGTGAACGCAAACCCAACATCAACATCGTCCCCAACCGGACGGTCCTGCAGAACATGGGCATGACGGCCGAGCAGTTCTACCAGTACATGGTGGGCTCTCTGGACGGCATCGAGGTGGGCGACTTCCGCAGCGGCGCACGGACCTTCGACATCCGCGTGCGGAACCGCAAGGAGCCCGGCGAACGCCAGCTCATCCAGAACGCTCCCGCCGTCAAGGAAGACAATCCCCTCAGCACCGAAGTCATCGCCGAAATAAAAGAGGACGCCCGGCCCGTCATCATCAACCGGTACGACAAGGTGCGCACCTCGTGGATCTACGCCAACACCGCCCCGGGCAAGCCCCTGGGACTGGTTTCGGACACCATGCGTCAGGTGGCCGAGGAGATCCTCCCCGGCGGCTACGGCATCCGCATGAGCGGCAACGTGGAACGCATGCACGAAACCAATATGGAGTTCATGCGCGTCATGGTGCTGGCCTCGATCCTCACCTATCTGCTGATCGCGGCCATCATGGAGTCGTGGACCAAGCCGCTGCTCATCATGTTCACCATCCCCCTGGGATTCCTGGGGATGTACTTCACGCTCTACCTCGCCGGGATGTCCATGTCGATGATGGGCCTTCTGGGCGGCGTCATGATGATCGGGATCGTGGTCAACAACGCCATCCTCATCATGGATGAATGCACCAGTCTCATGCGCAACTCGGGCATGGCGCCCCGCCGGGCCATGCTCCAGGCTGTGAAGAGCAAATTCCGTCCCATCGTCATGACCAGCATCGCCTCCGTGGCCGGGATGCTGCCCATGGCCTTCGGCCGGGGACTGGGTTCCGAACTGCGCGCCAGCTGCGGCATGGGCGTGGTGGGCGGACTCCTCTTCGCCTCGCTGATGACCCTCTACGTCATCCCCGCGCTGTTCTTCGTCTTCTGCTGCCGGAAGAAAAAGAAAGCCTGACCGGAGAAATCATCTCGCTTTTCGGCCTATTCGGCCTATTCGGCCTATTTTTCCGTTGCCCCGTTCACAGCACTCTGTCGGCGAAGTCGAGGTATTTGTCCCAGTCCCAGGGGGTGATGTCGTGTTTGCCTTGGCGGAAGTGGTAATGGAGGACGCCGGTGTCGGCGGCTTCGCCCGGGGCGGGGGGAAGGGGGGACGTGAAGCTTTCCTTGCCCCACAATTTCCAGACTTTTCCTCCGTGGTAGAGGGAGAGGTATTCGCCTTTGGGGTCGGCGTGGAGATCCTCGTCGGCGCTGGCCACGGCCAGGGGCCGGGGGGCGATGAGGGCCATGAGTTCGTGCTGGTCCACGGGCAGTTCCGTTTCGCGGTCGATCCACTTGCGCCAGGCGGGATCGAACCAGTAGGTGCGCCAGTAGAGGAGCCAGGCCAGATTTTCGCCGAAGCCCCGGCGGGAGAGGGCCGCGCCACCGCAGCCGGAACAGTTGGAGACGGCCATGGCGAAGCGTTGATCGCAGGCCGCCGCCCACAGCGCGGTCTTACCCAGGCGGGAGTGGCCGTGGACGATGACTTTTTTCCCGTCGATCTCGGGAATCTTCCGCAGGACGTCCAGTCCCCGGGAGAGGCCCCAGGCCCAGGCGGAGATCGCCCCGGCTTCGGGGCGCTCCTGCTTCAGGTGTTCCGGCGTGTCGAAGAGGGCGTAGACGCTGTGGGGGAATCCCTCCGGGGTGTCGGGGAAGATCTCGTTGTACCAGATGGCGGCCGACGCGTAACCCCGGCGGATCACCTGTTCGAAGCTCCAGCGCGGGGCCTGACACCCCCGGCCGTCGAAACGGCCTTCCGGCCCGGGGAGGATCGGCAGTTCCGGCGGAAGAAGGAGATCCGTCTCCCCGGAACACCCGGCATTGCCTTTGAAATCCAGCCCCAGAAAGGCGGGAACACTCCTTTTCGCGTCCTTCGGCAGATAGAGGAGCATGTTTAAAATATGCTGCCTCCCCGCCGTCCCGGTCAGGGTGATGCGCAGTTCCCGGCGCAGGGCGATCCCCCCAAGCGCGTCGCCGCGCTCCGAAAGGACTTCGAAGGAAACCTCCTCCGGCTCCGGCGGCAGCGGGCCGTACATGTTTTCCTCGAACCAGCGCAACAACTCCGGACGGCGCTTGGTCATCCATTCGTCTGGAGTCCGGACCGCCGTCCCGTCGTTCATGCACAGCGGATCGGGAACGGTGTAAACGGGCACGCGGGACTCGTCGGTGTACATCCGCGCGCGAATCTCTTCTTTCGTTTCCATAAATTTCCTCCGAGTCAAGCAATTTCCACTAATGTATACCGGAAATCCGCTTTTTCAAGTCACAGACCGGATAGGCCGGACAAGCCGAATAACAGGATGGTTTTCCCCGGCCCCGCATTGCCGCCGGGACCTCCGTATTTATCCGTTCTTATCCGTACTCCTCGGTACCTACCCCCGGTCGTCCGGCGGCTCGTTTGAAAGGGTCTCCTTTCGGCAGATGCCGGGGGAGATGCCGTACATGCGCGTGAAGGCCGTGGTGAACCGGTAGCGGTTGGAGAAACCCGTGACTTCGGCGATGCGCTTTATGCTGATCTTGTTGATCTTCAGGAGATCCCACGCCAGCTCCAGCCGTTTGTTCATGATGTAGCGGCTGGGCGGGATCTTCATTTCGCGCTTGAAAAGATGCTGGAAACGGGTGACGGACATGCCGATCCTGCGGGCCAGCTCCCCGTTGTCCAGCTTGGGGATCGGGGACTTCGAGACCGCCGCGGCGATGATGTCCAGCGCCGTCCGGATCCTCGGATCCGGCGGGGGGCTCTCCTGCGGTTCGAATGCGCGTTCGGGGATCTCGTCCAGCAGAAAAAGGATCAGGGCGTTGACCGTCAGCGCGGAAAATTTTTCATTGCGGAACTTTCTCAGCAGCGCTTCGTAGGGGCGGACGGGAAAAACGACCGGCTCCTTCCGGATGCGGGCGAACTTTCCCCCCTCCAGCAGAAAATCGCAGAAAAATTGTTCGAATCCCCCGGACGACGCCGCGGCGAACCGCAGATCCCCCGGGACAAGGTAGATGCAGTCGGGCTTCATGGAGATCTCCCTGTCGGCCAGGATCAGCCGTGCACCCGCCGTGAGGTTCCAGTAAACGTGCCACAGAGGCAAACTCCGCATGGGCACCTGCCATGTCTGAAGAACGCTTCGGGCGCAGTTGATCAGCGTGATCTTGGGGATCTCCCTTCCGGCCCGCTTCACCGCGGCAGAATACGATACATGTTTGACAATTTCCAGCATTTTTCGACACAGGTCTCCGCGGTATACTATACACCGTGAACGGAGCCTTGACAATCGGAAAAAAGATTTTTTGTCCATCACAAAGCGGTTCTGCCGCGGGAGGGAAAAACATGAGAGCGCACGGGTCGGAAAAAGAGATGGTCTTTCGCAATTTCACGCCCCGGGAGGGAGGTCCCTTCCTCCTCAAATTCACCTTGATCGAACTCTTGGTCGTCGTCGCCATCATCGCCATACTGGCGGCGATGCTCATGCCCGCGCTGCAGCAGGCGCGCGAGACGGCCAAGGCGATCTCGTGCACGTCGAAGGAGAAACAGCTCCACTCGGCGGTCATGTTCTACGCCGACGCCAACGGCGAATGCCTCCCCGCGGGGGCCAAGTGGGTGATGAGCCTCGTTCCGAAATACCTGCCCAAGGTCTCGCCGACCAGTCCGGACAACAAGCCGTGGGAGAGCTCTTCCGCCGGCGTGGGGCCGTTGCTCTGCCCCTCCATCACGGCTTCCGACTGCGCTCCGGCGGATATCGGCAAAAATCTGCCCTTCATCACCAGCTACGGCGTCACAGCGTTCCGCTACGACTCCGAGTTCAACAGCTGGGGCGCGGCTTTTCAGGTGAAACTGAACAGGAAACAGTACGGCGGCTGGCAGCCCATCGGCGTGAAATGGGTCGGCGAAGGCTTGAATACACACAGAAAAGTCAGCACCATCCTTCCCAGCACGGTCATCATGAACGAAAAATTCTTTTCCGACATGAACGGAACGGGCGTTTCCAGTCTGAACGGATACGCCTCCTGCGACAGTCAGAATACGGTCTACCTCAAGTGGAAACACGCCACCTTGGGTCTCGTGGGGCCGGACAAATACGCGCAGAACCGCCTGGTGCACGGCCAGAAAAACAACATGATCTTTTTCAACGGCGCCGTCAAAGCCATCAAAACCGGAACGGCCTTCGACGATCTCGACTGGACTTTGAAATAAAAGATCCGGCAAGGAGGGAATATGAGCAGATTTCTCTGTATGCTTTTGGCCGCCCTCTGCGGCGTGATGCTCGCCGCGAAGGATTTCTCCGAGAAAGAACTGATCCTCAAAGGCGGCGCAACGCTGAAAAACGGCGTCGTCACCCTCGACGGAACAAGCGGCTACATCGAACTTGCCGGAACGGAAGACTGGAACATCGGCAAAAAGGGGCTCACCTGCGCCGGGGCGTTCAAACTGTACGACAGCGCCCTGAGCAGCGGCAAAAAAGACTCCTTCGACATGTTTTTCTCCAAAGCGGGGACGCCCTTCATTTTCGGGCGCTACAGCCACTACGCCCACCAGCTCTACTCCAACATCGCCGGCCGGGAAAAGGGCAGGAAAATGGCTGCGCCCGTGATGAGCGAATTCCAGCCGGAACCCGGCGTGTGGCACCACTTCGCCGTGGTCTATGAGTATTACAACGACCACGCCCAGGGGGATGTCGGCTATTACACCACTATGTACGTCGACGGCAACCGGGTCGGCCGCGGGGAACACCCCTTCATCGAGCCGCTTCAAACTGCGGGACGGATCGAAGTCGGCCGGGGCTGGGGCGGTCCGTGGTTCTTCCGCGGGGAAATCACCGAGATCCGCGCGTTCCCCGAGGCGCTGAACGAAGCCGCCGTCGCCGAACTGGTGGATTCCAGCCGGTATGTCAAGGTCAAGTCCGCGCGCAAAGTCAATCCCGCGCTGGAAAAACTCACCGCCGAGTCTCCGGCGGGCCGCTGGGCGCTCCGGGCGCTGCACCGGCTGGAGCCCGAACAGGGAACGGCGGCCGCAGCGAAACTGGAAGCGGCTTTCGGGGCAAAGGACGATGCGGCATTCATCCGGGCCTTCGACCCCGCCTGCGGCGCGGCGCTGATCGTGAAGCCCCAGGTTTTGCTCCTCGTCGGCAAAACGGTCGGCACTGGCGAACCTCTGCTGGGAATGTACGACCGCATCGGTCAAAGAAGCGTGCTTGAGGACAAACTTCTCAACTGGAGTTTCACGGGCAGACGCCAGGGCAAAAAGGTCAGTGCAAGTTCCGGCGACCTGAAATACACGATCAAAGATCTCGGCGGCAAAGGCTTCACGGCGGTCTGGCGGAGCGTCGCTCCCCTCAAGTTCACTGCCGAAGCCCGGTATGAGTTTCTGAACGACGGCATCGGCGCAAGTCTCCGGATCGACAACGAAACATCCGATCTCGTCCTCCGCGAAGTGGTCTTCCCCGAGACCCGCACGCCGAAACTGGGGGACGACGACGCGTTCCTCTACCCCTTCCAATGCGGTGCCGAGATCAACGACCCGACACGCAACTCCTTCAAACGCGGACAGTTCGGCAAATACCCCTCCGGCACGATGACCATGCAGTTCACGGCGTACTACGGCAACGGCCGCGGGGTCTTCCTCGGCTGGCGCGATCCCCGGGGCACCCTCAAAAACATGCAGGCCACCGGCAAGCGGGGCGGCATGGAGTTCTCCTGGAGCCAGTGCGTCGCGATCCCGCTTGACAAACGGCAGGGCGGGAATCATTACGCAAGTTTCGGCTCCGTCGTCTTCCGGGTCTACTCCGGGCGCTGGTTCGAGGCGTGTCAGCTCCACAAGCAGTGGGCGCTCTCGGAAGCGGTCTGGAAAAAGCCCGTTCCGAGGCGGGACACCCCGGAGTGGTTCCGGAACATTCCCGCCGTATTCAACTATTCCGTGCTGGATCAAAATACGGCCATGACCCGTTATGCCCAGTTGACGGCGATCCGCGCCTATCTGGACGTGCCGATCTACTGCCCGACCTATGCCTGGAACGACCCGGCGCTGGGCTGGTGGCCCTGTTTCCGGGCCCGCAAGTTCATTCCCGGGATCTATAAACAGCTGCTCAAGGAGGAGTGCATCGTCGAACCCTACATCGACTCCCGGCTGTGGGCCGTCATGGACGGTCCCGACCGGAAAACCGACTGGCGCTACAGCTCCCACGGGAAAAAGTTCGCCGTCATCGACGAAAACGGCAAGATCCCGCTGGAGCATTACGGACCCACCGTTTACGCCATCATGTGCCCGGCGGTCAAGGGCTGGCAGGACGAGCTTTTCGGGCAGACGCGGTACGTCCGCACGCTGGCCCCCGCCGTGTATCACGATCAGGTCATGACGGGTTACGGGATCCCCTGCTTCAACCCGGAACACGGTCACGCGCTCAACGATCCCTCGGTCTGGCTGGATCAGGGCTACCGGCCCCTCTACCGCAGGATCAGAAGCGCCATGCCGGGCGTGGTCCAGACCTCGGAGGAAGTCTCCGAAGCCTACCTCGACCTCTTCGACGGCGGTCACGTCTGGCGCTGGTTCTTCGACGACCAGGTCCCGGCATTTCAGGCGGTCTACGGCGGCCGGGCCCAGTATTACTCATTGGTCTTCGACTCCCATGGCAAGGGGGAATACGCCTCCAACTTCGTCAAGATGGGCAACTGTCTTGTCAACGGCCTCAAGATCGGCAAGTTCGAGCTTCAGGAGGTCCATAAGGCGGACATGAAGCGGCTTTACATCAAGAAGATGTGCCATCTGCGCATGGCGCTCAACGATTATTTCAACAACGGCGACATGCTGGCCCCCATCCGTTTCGCCGAACCGCTGCCGCTGCTCACAACGGGCTGGTCCACCGACAGCAAGGCGCTGGAGCAAGTCACCATGCCGAAGATCGTCTCCAACAGCTACCGGCTCGGGGAAAACGAGGTTTTCATCTTCGTGAACACGACCGGTGAGAAACTTGTCTGCAAGCCCCTCGTCCCGGCGGAGTTCCTCTGCGTCGAGGGAGCCGTCGCGCCGGTGAGATTCCGCGGCATCGTCGAGCTGGGACCCTATCAGTCTGCCGTTGCGCTCCGCGGCACGGCGAAGGAGGCGGCAAGACTTCAGGAGACGCTGAAAAAGATCGCCTCGTTCACCCCCGGGAAATCTTTCGACAATCTGGTGAAGTTCGAAAATCTGCGGAAGATCGAGGGAATCCCCGGCAAGTGGTACAAGCCCGAAGACGCCTCCGGGTTCTACAATCTTTCGAAATCCGCCTCCGGTAAATATTTCGGGAACACGGCGGAGGGCTCCCTCGTTTCCTACGGCGTCGTCGATTTCGGTTCCCGGAAGGTGTCGGAGATCTTCGTCAAAACCGCCGTGCCGGAAAATTATTCCGGCGGGACGGTCGAACTCTTCGCCGGGTCTTCGCAGAACAGCTGCCGGCGCGTCGGCGTGTTCAAGGTCCCCGCAACGTCGAACTGGCTGGATTTCCGCGAATCGGAATTCAAACTGGATACGCCGTTGACAGGTGAAAAATTCATCATGTTCCGCTTCGACCGGAACGGGTGCTGCAACTTTTCGGAATGGAGGTTTTTATGAAAAAGTCGTTCCCGATCTTGTCCGTCATCGCCGCAAGCGTCATGGTTTCCGCGCAGGAGCCCGTGCTCGACTACGACTACACGTCCGGTACCTTCGAGCGCAAGGGAAAGCTGGCCGCTCCGGTCATCGCGGGTGAAACGCTCATGGCCGAGGAGATGCCCGGCGCGATCCGCTTCGACGGCAAAAAGAATTTCATGACGATCCCCGGCGGCAAGGCGGTCTCGCTCAAAAACGGCGGCACGCTCTTCGCCTTCGTGCGCTTCGCCGAGGACGAGGAGCACGGCATGCTGTTTTTCAAGAACAACGAATTCCTGCTGGGCCTCTCCAACAAAAACCGGCTGTACTTCAATCTCCGGGCGTCCGGCAGCGAAAAATTCGACACGCCCGTCATGATCACGCCCGTTCCCCGGGGCAAGTGGTGCACCGTGGCCGTCGTGTTGAAACCGTGGAAAAACGGCTCGTGGACCGCGTTTCTTTTCATCGACGGCGAGAGAAAAGGCTCCCGCACGTTCAAGTTCAAGGGCGAATATCCGGAGCCGCAGAGCGAGCTCACCGTCGGCCGGGGCTGGGGCGGGACCTGGTTCCTCGCCGGCGACATCGGCGCTCTCAAAATCTTCGAGACGCCCCTGGACGAAAAGCAGGTCCTCGAGCTCTCCCAAAAATATCTCACCGCCAAGTGACCCCTTGCAAACCCCGCCGGGAGGCTGTATAGTAAGCGGCAGAATATGCCGCTTTTTTTGAAAAAAGATGGGGGCCCGGGGGAAGGAAAAAACTTTTTTCACGGGAAAAAAGTTTTTTTCCTTCCCCCGGTTTCCTCAGCCTTTATAAAACAAAAGGGACAGATCATGGATGAGGCGAGAGTTCTTGCGGAAAATATGACGCTGGAGGATGCCGTGGGGCAGACGCTGATGCCCACGGACCGGAATTATTCTCAAGAGGAGCTGAAAAGGCTCATTCACGAGGCGCATCTGGGGAGCGTTTTCGTCCGGGACTACCGGGAGGACAATCTCGACGTCATCGTTCCGCTGCGGCACGAGCGGGAGATCCCGCTGATCTTCGCCGCGGACATGGAGCACACCCGGGGCGGGGGGCGGGGATTGATCCCGACGCAGATGGCCGCGGGCGCGGCGGGGGATCCCGACCTTGCGCGGGAGCGGGCGCGTCTTCTGGGGCGCGAGGCCCGGGCGCTGGGCAACGACTGGCTGTTCCAGCCCGTCCTCGACCTCAACGGCAACCCGGACAGTCCGGAGATGAACGTCCGTACCTACGGAGACGACCCGGAGGCCGTGAAGGAAATGGTCCTCCCCCATCTGGCGGGGCTCCGCGACGCCGGGATCGCCGCTACGGGCAAGCACTTTCCCGGCGCGGGGATGGACGACCGGGACCAGCACGTCTGCACCTCGGTGAATCCCCTTTCCGTCGACGCGTGGATGGCAAGTTACGGCAAGATCTGGCGCGCGGCCATTGCCGCCGGTCTCGAGACCGTCATGCCGGGGCACATCTCCTTCCCCGCCTGGTGCGGCCAGGCGGAGTCCGACGCCATGCCCGCCACGCTTGAGCCGCGTTTGATGAACGATCTCCTGCGCAAGGAACTGGGCTTCGAGGGCGTCATCGTCTCCGACGCCGCCACCATGGGGGGCCTCACCAGCCGATGCCCGGTGGAAAACTGCGCCGTGGAGTTCCTCAAGGCCGGGGGAGACGTCTACCTCTTCAGCGATCCCGTGGAGGACTTCCGCCGGATCCTCGACGCCGTCCGTCGCGGATACCTCTCCGAAGAGCGCGTGCGCGACGCGGCCTATCGCGTTCTCCGGCTCAAGGAGAAACTCGGTGTCGGCCGCAGGCCCGATCCCGTGCTCTCTCAGGAGGACTACGCCGAGGCCGACAGATTTTTCGTCGGACTGCAGGAGGCCTCCGCCACCATCGTCCGCGGAGAGGAATACTTCCCCGTCGCCATTCCCCCGGGAGGGAAAGTCCTGACCGTCTCCATCCGCTGGCCCGACGCGTCGAAATACACCGCCCCCGATCTGCCGCTGGTGGACGAACTCCTCCGCGCCGAAGGCTTCACTGTGGACCACATGGTCAATCCGCCCCATACCGAACTGCGGGCCAAGGCCGACGATTACGACATGATCTTCGTCAACGTCATGACCTTCCCCCACGCCCTGCTGGGAACGATCCGCATGCTGGGCCCCATGCTCATGCCCTTTTGGCGCGCCTTCTACGCCAAAAGGAAAAACGTCGTCTTCACTTCCTTCGGCTCCCCCTACCTGCTCCACGAACAGCCCCACTGGCCGAACTTGCTTGTCCTCTACTCTCCCTGCCCCGCCGCCCAGCGCGCCGCCGTCCAAGTTTGGCTGGGAAAACGCCCCGCCTCCGGCCGCCTCCCCGTCTCCCTCACCGGCCGCTGTTTCTGAAAAAAAAGCGCGGTATTTGGGGAGAGACGGGCAAAGCCGGATGGGTAACGGTCAGGCCGCAGGGGTGTCATGTGCCGCAGGGCCGTTCGTGATCGTCCGTGTTTTGTCCGTGTCTGTCCGTGTGTCCGTGTTCTGCGCTGCCCGCCCTCAGAACGAAAATTCGCACTGGCCGTAGATCTTTTTGACGTTCAGCCGCAGACAGCGGCGCACGTATTCGTCCCCGTTGCGGGTCTCGAGAAAGGAGCTCACGCTCCCCTTGCGCTGCAGGGGGATCATGCGGATCTCGGGCATCATGCGGCCCGAGAGCGTGAAGCGCACCGGCAGGAACATGATGGCCTCGTCGCAGGGGCCGGGGATGAGATCGATCTCGATCTCGCCGCACTGGGGCCCCAGACAGGTCCCCGGGAGAACGAAATCCTTCCCGGGCAGCGCCTGCCAGCCCTCGGGCAGCAGAAGTTCGCCCCGGAGCACCGCCGACACGCTGCTTACGTCCCTGAGCACGAAACGGATGCGTTTGCGCGTCCCCGGCTCGATCTCGGGACCGCCCGCCAGATCCGCACCCACCCGGGCGAAAGGCATTTCCAGAGAGACCTCGTAAGGCGAACGCATGGCGATGCACCGCGCCGTCGCTTCTCCGTCGGGAATGACGAAGCCGTCGAGGTCGGTGGGGGCGTCCGACACGGGGAGCAGCCGGGGATTGGCGGACCGCGCCCGGCAGGACTCCGCTACGGCCCGGTCGGTCAGTTCGTCCAAAGTCCCGGGAACGGCCATCCCGTAGCCTATGCACTTGGTGACGATCCTGTTCCCGATGGGGGCACACCACTTTTCCGGCAGCCGGGAGCGGCCGAGGACGATCCCCAGGACCGCGCC
Organism: Lentisphaeria bacterium; assembly: GCA_017450705.1. Lineage (GTDB taxonomy): Bacteria > Verrucomicrobiota > Lentisphaeria > Victivallales > Victivallaceae > UBA1784. The sequence continues at coordinate 18,779 of JAFSTC010000092.1, forward strand.
CGCGGTGGCCGCGGTGCAGTCCGTGTCGTCTCCGCAGCGCACGGCCGAAAGGACGGTCTTTTCGAAATCCCCTTCGCCGTAAAGCAGCGCCAGGGTCAGGAAGCCGATGTTCTGCGGCGCCTGGAAGAATCCCGTCTCCGCGTTGAACGCGACGACCTCAGCCCGGGCTTCGGCAAGCGGGAGGCCCCGGTCCTTTGCCTCGACGGCCGCCCGGACGCTTTTTGCGATGCGGCAGTCCGGGGTCAGACGCGTCAGCGCGATGTCGATCAACTTGCGGATGTCGTGCTCGACGAAGGCCGCCGCCTCCAGCGAGGCCGTGAAGACCTCGGCCCAGATGCCCTCGCCCTCGTGGTCGCAGCAGGCGTCGATACAGGCGCACCGGGCGGCCTCGTCGGGGAAGCCCGGGAAGAAACAGGCCCAGATCTCGCTGCGGATCCACGCGCCGTTGCTCCAGCGCCACTGATCGTTGCTGCACGATCCCGAGAGCGGCGGATAAAATCCGCAGGCGATGTTGGCCAGGCAGTTGCGGTACTCGCCCATGGGCGCGCCTTCAAAATTGACCCAGTATTCGGCGAGTTTCCTCGGGGTGATCTGATAGACCCCCAGCTCCTCCGCGGCGAAAAGCCAGATCAGCTGCAGATCGAGGTCGTCGTTGGGCAGCGGATCGCCGTTGAGGTCGTGGGTGTAGAAATCCAGCTCCGGCATCTCCCGGATCCCCTCGAAGGGCCCGCCCAGCGTCCCGCCGATGTTTTTGCCCGTCCAGCACCCCAGCACCCGGTCGCGGAATTCCGCCCTGTTCAAGTTCGCCATCGCCGTCACCTTTCTTTTCAAAATATCCGAAACTTTTCTTCACATGTACGGAATATACTCCGTCTTCCGGAAAAATGATAGCATGTCCCCGATTTTTTTTTGTCCGAAACCGATATGGACGGCGGCCCGTTTGAAAAAAAACGGACTTGTGGTATATTTGTGGAAGTTGTACGGAGCCGATACGGCAAACAGCTGAAGGGCGGGGAAAAACATGTATACGTTCCGGATATCCGAAAGGGCGCTGCGGGGACTGCGGTTCATCGTGGAGCGGGATCGGGACAAATACCGTCAGAACAGCGCCCACCGGCACGACGGGATCGAGATCATGTTCGCCCGCCGGGGGGCGGGGTTCTGCTCGGTGAACGAACACACCTTCCCCCTGGTCCCCGGGGACTTCTACCCCATGGGCGTCAACGACACCCACGCCTTTTTCTTCCGGCACGACGGAGATTACTGTACCGTGGCCTTCTACCGGGACGTCTTCACGCCGGAGGAACTGCACGAACTGGAGAAGTTCGACTGCTTTGCCGGGATCTCCCGCGACGACTTTTCCTTCCGCAGCAAATACACTTTCCCGCCCTCGGTCTGCGAGACGCTCTTCGGCCTGCTGGACACCATCCGCAAGGAGCTGGAAAACGATCTGCCCATGAGCGGAGAACTGGCCCGCTCGCTCCTGCTCCAGTTCCTGATCCTGGCCGGGAGAAAGAGCGCCGAAGCCGCCGGACTGGCTTTCTCCGGCGACCTCGTGGGGGAGATCCTCGATTACGTCGCCGAGCACTACGCCGAAAACATTTCCTTGAATACCCTGGGCCGCCGCTTCGGCTACAGCGCCGAATACACCGGAAGAGCCTTCAAACGCAAGACCGGAATGAACTTCACGGAGTATCTGACCTTCTTCCGGATCGAAAAATCCTGCGTCGCCCTGGAAAGATCCGCTGCGGGCATCTCCGAGATCGCCGTCATGTGCGGCTTCTTCGACAACAGCCACTACTGCCGCAAATTCAAACGCATCATCGGCATCCCCCCCTCCGAATACCGCGCCCGCCTCAACCGCAGTTCCCGATAAGGGAGGAGGGTGTTCCCCCGGGCCCCCATCCCTTTTCAAGAAAAGCGGTGTGTTTTGAGGAGACGCGCCGAGCCGGACGGCCCAACGGTGACTTGAACCGCAGCGGTATGACCGTCACCATACGGGCGTTGCCCGAGTAACAGGGAAGATAGGGGGTGAAGGGGGAAAGAAAATCGTGGAGGTACGACACGATTGTCTTGCCCCTTCCGGCAAGCCGTTGCAAAATATGTGTCTCCTCTTTCCGCAGAAAAGCGGGAAGAGGAGACATTTATTTTGCAACACGTCTTTCCAGCCCGACGCCAGGCATACCGCCGGCCTACCCGCCTCCCCGTGCCACGGGGCGCCGGGGGGTGCGGGGGGCGGCGCTAGCGCCCCCGCATCAGGCCCACGGACTTGCGCCGCTCACAGGGGCATGGCGGCCAGGTGGCGGAGGAGGGTCTCTGCGACGAAGTGCTGACCGCGGGGCATGAGGTGGACGCCGTCGATGGGGGTGAAGACACGTCCCTTCTCCGGCAGGGCGAGGGAGGGGGTGTAGAGGTCGACGAAGTTCGCGCCGTGTTTTTCGGCGAGTTTTTTGAGGGCGGAGCACCAGGGGATGAGGTTCTCGGGCATGCCGAAGAGGTAGTAGCTCTGGCCGGGGCGTTTGCGCTGTTCGGCGAATTTGCGGCAGTTTTCCTGATCCATGGAGGCGGGGGAGACGAGGATGATCCGGGCGTCGGAGTGCTTGCGGATCTCGGTCAGGACTTTGGGCAGGTAAGTTTCGAGGGTCTCGACCTGGCGGCCGGGGATGGGTTTCCAAGCCTTGTCGAAGTACTGGACGGTATCGTTGTGGCCGAGGAAGATGAAGATCAGGTCATACTTCCGGTCCCAGAGATCGTTGAGGGGGCTCGAGGCATCGGCGGGGGGCCGGACGAGGCCGGCGTGGAGCTGCTTGAAGGTGAAGCCTGCGACGCCGGCGTTGCGGCAGGAGAAGAGTCCGGGGTTGGTTTTGTTGATCCAGAAGTTGATCTCGTCGATGAAGTTGAAGCCCCGGCAGAAGTCGCTGAGGCTGTCGCCGAGGAAAAGGGCGTTGAGTTTTCCGCGGAGATGGATCCCGGAGGCGATGCCGGAAAAGCGGCTCCACTCGAGTTCGGAGAGTCGCGAGACGTAGACGCTTTTGGCGGTGCCGGACTTTTCGTCCCAGACGCCGGTTTTGGCTACGGCCTCCTGGACGGAGCCGGGGATGGATTTGCCGAGGGGGGCGATATCCGCGGGGGTCTCGAGGGTGAAGACGCCGTCTTTTCCGGTGAGGGCGAGCTGTTTTTTGCCGTCGAAGGCGGAGAGCTGTTCGCGGCCGGGGGCGGAGAAAGTGATTTTCGCGCCGCCCTTTTCGGGGAGCATGACGAATTCGGGAGCGGCGGAGATGGGGCTGACGTCCGGGCCGGGCGCTTCCAGTTTTTCATCGGCGATGCGGAGGAAGGAGCCCTCTCCGCTGAGTTCGACGACCAGATAAGCCGAGTTGATGTCGGGGTTGAGGGTCCGCAGGGCGACCTTGTGCTCCTGCCAGCCGTCGGCAAGTTTGATGCTCGGGCTGAAGGCGGAAAACTGTTCCTTGTAGAGGGAGGTCACGCTGTAGAACGAGACGTTGATCTTGCCCTTGCCGCAGGCGCGGAAGGTATAGGTGAAAGTCTTGCCCCACAGGTCGAGGCGGCGGGGGAGGCGGCGGCGGACGCGGGCGAGGAAGGTCTTGCCGATCTGGGTGGTTTTGATTTCGACGGCGTCGGCGGATTTCGTCATGGTGCCGCCCCAGGCGCGGGTGATGACCTGGTGGGGGCCGAGTTCGATCTCCGCGGCTCCGATGAGGAGGGCGGCGGCGGCGAGAAGAAGAAGGAACGGTTTTTTCATGATGTTTTTACCTCGAAACGGTTATGGGTGACTTAAAAGATCTTCCAAGTGCGCAAGTTGCAGACGGAGCTGCCGGAGAAGCAGAAGAAGATCCTGTGCTTTCCCGAGAGCGGCCGGGTGAATTTCAGCGTCATCATGCGGTAGTCGCGCCAGTTCGCGGTGTGGAAATTGGCGCAGAGGGGGGAGGAGCAGACCAGATTTTCGGGGGCGATGGAATCCACGTAGATGCGGAGCGTGCCGTCGCCGCTTTCGGGCGGAGCGGCCATGAGGAGGTCGATGTTCCGCGTTTTAGGTTCCCCGCCGAAATCCATGGTGCCGGGATAGACGACGGCGTAGTAAATGTAGTTGATCTCGTTGCGGGCCACGGCCCGCTGGGCGCCGCTCACGAAAGCCTCTACGGCGGGATAGGTCCTGTCGGGGACGAGGGCTTTTTCGGGATATTTCGCCGGATCGAAGCGGAAGGGGTCCTTTTCCGTGAAGGTGGCGGCAATGGTTTCGAAGGCCCTGTCGAGTTTCGGACCGGGGGCGTTGGTCAGCACGAGACAGGCGTAGGGTCCCAGACGGCAGGGGAAGCGCATCTTTTCCGCGCCGGAGACGGCGTGTTTTTTTCCGTCGGAGGTGTAGAGCGTCCAGGAGGAGGGCGCGGGGCTGTCGGGGGTGAAGCACAAAGTCGTCTCCCGGGGTTCGCCCGTCGTGTTGACGGCGATGACGGCGAAATTTTCTCCCTTCCGCCAGCAGGCGGCGAGGATGGGGGGACGGCTGACGACGCGGGAGCCGAAAACGCCCCAGAAATGGGGGATCTTCTGCGGTTCCGGCTCCTGCCGGGGCGGGCGGGCCATTTCGCCGCCGTTGAAGTAGTCCAGCAGAGTGGTGCGCAGGTGCATGAGGCGCTTGACGTTGGCGCGGTAGTCGAAACGCAGGGGGGAGGTCAGGTTGCGGCTGTAGAGGCGGCCCAGCTGTTCGCCGCGGAGGAGTTCCTCGGCGTCCTTGACGAACCCGGCGCCCTCGTCCTCGCCCACGCGGTTGATGTCGCCGTTCTGGATGCGCCCGGCGTAGATCTGGTGGAAGAGGGGGATCTGGTCGTCGTACATGGCGCCCCAGGGGGTGGCGATGTCGCTCAGGCCCACGACGATCTCACCGTTGCACTCGTTGGAAAATCCCCGGTCGGTCCAGCCCTTCTCTTTGAAAAGTCTGCGGAGCTCCAGCACGGTCTTGCGCTGACCGTTGAGGAACCAGGCGTCGGGATCGAGGGGGGCGTGGAGATGGTCCTTCGAGGTGCAGAGGATCGGGGTCGTGCATCCCAGCTGGTCGAGGTAGATGCCGTCGAGGCCCTGAGAAGCGAATCTGCGGCAGAAATCCAGTATCTGCAGGGAATAGGTCCGGGACGACGGACAGATGACCGCGGCTTTGCCGAAGGTGTCGGGGTAGCGTTCGAAGACAGGCTTGCCCTCCTGGCGGACGGCGTCGGGGAGGATCTTTTGATTGAATTCAGGCAAAGTCATGGAGCGGCCGATCTCCTGGACGATCCGGGCGTTGGTGTAGAGCTGGACGCGGATCCCGGCTGCGTGGAGTTCCCGAAGGTCGCTGATCATGTCGGGATGCAGGCGCGGCCAGGGGATGTATTTGCTCCCTCTGTCGTGACTGCCTTCGACGTTGACGGCGAAGGAGAGGCCGAAATACTTTCTCAATTTCGCCAAATCGTCGTGGCTCTCGTTGCCGTAGGCGTAGGTGAGCCAGAGGGTGTTGTCCTTGAGCCACCGGGGCGTGGGATATTCGAAGGCCTCGCGCGTCCACCAGACGGGTTTGAGGCGGTCGAGCATGTTCCGGTAGCAGACGCCCGCATCGAACCAGTCGCCCCGGAAGAGCTCGATGACGGCCCGGGACTCGTTGCCGCCGTCGCGGGCGACGCTCTGGCGGAAGCCGAATTCGGCGCCGGAGGCGTCGCCGGTCATGGACAGGCGGCTGATCCGGCCCCGGGGTTCGCCGGAGGAGAGGAAGACGCCGGTCTCGCCGTCGTAGTAGGCGCCCATCTGGACGCAGGCCCGGCGGCCCGGATACGTGCCGGTGTGGGCCGCGCCGGAGGCCGTGTCGCAGGGCAGGGCGCGGCCGATCTCGTCGGGCGTGACGAGGAAGGGCTTGCCCCTGTTCAGGGCGGAAATACTGACCCGGGGGGCGTTGAGCGCCGTCACGGGATGCCGCGTCCCGGGCATTATGCCGTACTCGATCCGGTCGCCCGTATAGGTGAAGCTGACGGCGGCCTTCCAGTCGGGATGGGTGTAATCGACGGTGAAGCGCCAGGCGCCGCCGTCGCGGCGGGGCTGCTTCGTGAGTTCGGCTTCGACTCCGGGGGAATCGGGGGAGAAGGTCTCTTCGCGGCCGTCCTTATTCAGCACGAGTTCGAAAAAGAGGTTGTCCCAGCGGAGAAGTTCCCGCCTGGAAACTTTGTCGAACCAGGAGACGATCCCGGAGGCGCCGGGGATGGTCGAGACCACGAGGGAGGTCTCCTTTCCTTCCAGCAGGAGCAGATGCTTTTCGGGCTGTTGAGCCGCCTGCCGCCACGCGGGGAGGCCCTTGGCGGCCAGACGGGAGAGAGCGCTGCGGAAGGGGACGTTTTCGACGGAAGAGAGCAGTTTTTCGTCGTCGGAAGAGAGTTTCGCGGGAGTGCGGAAGGCGGGTTTCGCCAATTTCTGGGAGGCGACGATCCTGCGGATCTCGTTTCCGGTGAGGACCCGGTCGTAGATGCGGGCGTCGGCGATCTCGCCGCCCAGCCGCCACGGGGGACCGAAGGTGCTGCCGCAGCCCAGCTCGATGGGGGTGTCGTCGCAGAAGCGCATCCTGAGGCGGCGGTGATCGATCTGCTTGACGGGCGCGCCGTCGATGTAGACGCGGATCTCCACCTGATCCACGCCGTGGGCGGGTTCCAGGCGGTGGAAGATCGTCATGGCGGCGTGGTGGAAATCCCCGTCCTGCGGATAGGCTTCCATGGCGTAATTGGGGGCGACGTCGTGTTTGGAGTCGTCCCAGAAGTTGGTGTAGATCCGGTTTTTCTGCCGGCCGAAGAGGAACTGTTTGGACCGGAAGAAGAACATGTCGTGATTGCGTTCCAGATCCCGGTTGCCGGGGAGGGCCTGCTGCTTGTAGGTCAGCATGAAGGTCATGCCCTTGAGGGGGTCGAGCTTTTCGGTTCCCTCGAGGACGATCTCGGTGGTGAGGCCGTCCATGGCCAGGGCGTTGTTTTTCGTTACGGCGAACTTGCCTTTGATCCGGGCGGGGTAGCGGGGGCCCATGCGGTTGGGCACGACGCCGTCTTTGAGGTCTTCGAAGCAGTAGCGGGCCACGGGCCTGGTTTCGGCGCGGAGCAGGAGGGGCAGCAGCAGAAGCGGCAGAATCGCCGTCCTTTTCAAAAGAGTCCATGCGGAAAACATCATCATTTCCCCCTTGCCGCAAATTCGATCTCGGCGGCGTTTTCGATTTCCCGGCCGTCCCAGTCGAAGCCCCAGAGACCGGCATTGAGCAGGACTTTGCCCCGCCAGGCGGCGGGGGAGACGCGGCCGATGACCCGGCGGGCCCTGGCCGTCACGGCAAAACGGGGACCGGCAAACGTGATCTCTCCCCGGACGTCATAATATTTGTCGGGAACGACCGGTTTCTCCGCTTCGCCCGGCAGGGCGACCTTGTCGGCGAAAGTCTCCCGCCACGAGTAATAGAGGGTCTGGTTGACGCGGTATTTCCCCCCCTTCTTTCCCCGGAGGAGCGTTTCCACGCGGAACCCGGGCTTGCCGCGCCGGAAAGTGTAGCGGTAGATCGCGGTCACCTCTTCCAGCACCTCCAGTTTCGGGCGGGCGTCGCGGCAGAAGCGGCCCTCGAACTCGGCGGAGAATTCTTCCGGCGTGTTGGCGAGGATCTTCATCTTCGTCCAGCGGTCGAGGTCGAGTTTCCACTCCTTTTTGTCGGCGGGCGTGGTGATGTTGTCGCCGAAGCCCGAGCGGGGCATGGCGCCGGCCTTTTCGAGGACGAAGTCCCGGGGGAACATGTTCCCCTCGAAGAAGCGGCAGGAGTAATTGCCGCCGTCGATGAGCCAGCAGGCGGAATCGCCGTCGAAGCGCCCCATGTTCTCCGCGGCGCAGAGCAGAAGGCACGACAGGAGACAGGCCGCGGAAAGGAGCTTCTTCATGGGGCGGCCTCCTACGGAATGACTTCCTTGACGCCGAGCTGGGACCAGCTGCGCTGGACCTTCATGGGCGTCGCCAGAAGATCGCCCGCGGTCATGGCCGCCGCATGTCCGTCGACGAAGGCCGTGTTGGCCCGGTCGCTGTGCAGCCGCCAGATGCCGCGGTCGGTGTCGATCTCGTCGGTGACCGTCGTGAAGAACATGTACGAGCGCCCGTAATCGCTCCCCTGTTTGAGGATGCCCGTGTCGGAGATCAGGACGACGCCGGAGGGCTTGCGCAGAGAGGCCGGCTTGAGGTAGCCGATCAGCTTCGAGCTGGACTCGAAGATGCCGGTGATCGTGCCGATGCTGCGCGACCGGTCGCCGCGGCGCTCGTGGGGATAGGCGAACATCCACATGCCGTAGGAGTTTCTGTTCAAGCTGTCGCCGAAGGGGTCGCCGGAGGAGCTTTTGGGGGCCACGTTGGTGATGGCCGGGCAGAGGAACATCTTGGGCTCGGCGTATTTCTTTTTGGACCAGCCGGTGCGGCCGGCCAGCATCCGCGCCCAGATCGCCGTCTCGGCCAGCGTGGAGTCGTTCAGCAGGATCCAGCCGTCATGGTCGTCGGTGTAGAACTGCTGGGCCTGGGAGATCTGCTTGACCTGCGAGATGCAGCTGGCCGCCCTGGCCCGCTCCCGGGCCTGCTGCAGCGCGGGCATGAGCATCGCCGCCAGAATGGCGATGATGGCGATGACGACCAGCAGCTCGATCAACGTGAAAGACCGCCCCGATTTTTTCTCTTCGAAGATCCCGTTTTGCATGAAATGTCCTCCTTTTCCGCAGAGAAATATTCCGATTTTACCGATAATATACCCGCGTGCGGGAAAAACAAATAGGATGTCGGTGAAAAAGATTTGTACGAAACCGACACAGCCCGCAGGGCCGGCTCCTACATGAAGCAGATGCGGGAGATGCACTGGTCGAAACTCTCCTGGCCGCTGAGGATGTCGATTTGGATCCTGAGGTAGATCAGCGGCAGGTCGCAGCGGCCGAGGGGCGGGATGCGGACGGCATCCTTTTCGGTGGTGAGGATCCAGGAGGCGCCGGCGGCCTTGGCCTGAGCGATGAAGTCCAGCATCTCCTGCTCGGTGTAGCGGTGATGGTCGGCGTAGTGGTCCCGGAGGACGAGCTCCGCGCCCAGCTGTTCGAGGAAGTGCTCGAAGCTCTCGGGACGGGCGATGGCCGAGAGCGCCGCGATCTTCTTCCCCCGGAGCGACTCCAGCGGCATCTGCTCCCCCGTGCCGATGCGGACGAGGTGCCGGGGCTTGTGGCAGCACTCGATGATCTCCGCCCGGCGGGTGTGGCGGCGCAGGAAGTGCTTGAGATGCTCCAGCTTGTGACTGCCGTCGGACTTGGTGAGGAAGATGTAGTCCGCCCGGCGGATGTTTTTGATGGGTTCCCGGAGAATGCCGCGGGGCAGCACGTGTCCGTTGCCGAAGGGATCGGTGGCGTCCACCAGAACGATGTTGATGTGGGGCTTGAGCATGAGATACTGGAACCCGTCGTCGAGGATGATCACGTCCGTTTCGAAGTGATTTATGGCGTAGATACCGGACTTGACCCGGTCCTTGTCCACGAGGACGGCGACGTTTTTGAGATTGGAGGCCAGCATGTAGGGCTCGTCGCCGGCGAAATCGCTGTTGAGCAGCAGATCCTTCCCGTCCGAGACGACCTTGGGGGGCAGTTCGATCTTCTGCGCCCGGAACATCTGGCTTATGCGGAACCAGAGGGAGCGCTTGCGGCTCCGGTAGCCGCGGCTGAGGATGGCCACGTGCCGGCCCTTGGCGCTCAAAGTCCGGGCGAAGACCTCGACCACCGGGGTCTTGCCCGTTCCGCCGCAGCTCAAGTTCCCGATGCTGACCACGAGACAGCCCAATGCGTGATTGCGGATCACCCGCTTGTCGTACATCCAGTTGCGGAACTGTATGCCCATGCGGTAGAACCGGGACGCCGCGAAGAGCAGCGCCGTCATCGCCCTGTCGGCCGCGCCCCTGCGCCGCCCCGACATCAGGTCGAGGAAGTACTGCTCGAAGTCCTCCGGCTTGAGTCTGAAAGAATGCATGCAAAAAACCTTTCCGCGCTTTTCTCTTTATAAATTAATGCGAAAACCCCGTTTCCGCAAGTTGCATTACGTCTTTTGTGCGATTATATTTTACTCCGTTATGAAGACGACAGAGCTGAAGGCGTTTTTTTCGGAGTATGCCGGTTCCTTCGAGACCGGCGATGCCGACGTGTCCCGGAATGTCGCGCTGAAGCACGATCACACGCTCCGGGTGGCTGAGGAGGCGGCCCGTCTCGCCGCCGCCGAGGGCTTTTCCGGCCGGGAGAGCCGGCTCCTCGCCCGGGCGGCGCTCTTCCACGATCTCAGCCGGTTCGAGCAGTATTCCCGCTTCCGGACCTTCTGCGACGCGGAGAGCTTCGATCACGGGGAGAGGTCGTACGAACTGGTTCGCGAAAAGGAGCTTCTGGCGGATCTGCCGGAGGAGGAGCAAAAAACCGTCCTCGCCGCAGTCCGGTTCCACAACCGCCGTGAGGTGCCGGCAGACCTCTCCTGCGCCGAAAGAAAGATCCTGCTGGCCGTGCGGGACGCGGACAAGCTGGACATCATGCCGATTTTGCTTGCGCATCTGCGGGAGCCGGGCAACGCCGCCATCGTCTACGGACTGCCGGAGACGGGCATTTTGAGTCCCGAAGTCGGGCGCGCGCTCCTCGCCGGGAAGAGTCCCGACAACCGGGATTTCAAAAGCAGTCTGGATTTTCTTGCCGCCAAGTTCTCCTGGGGGTTCGACCTCAACTACGGCTGGACCTGCCGGGAATTTCTGGACCGGGACTACATGGGCCGGCTGCGCGCCCTGCTCCCGGAGAAACCGGAGATCCTCGATGATGTGCTGCATCGGGTGCTGTCATATTTGAAAAAGAAAGGGGAAAGATCATGCTGAAGAAAGTCATCGTCCTGTCCGCCGTGTGTTTTGCCCTGCCGTCCCTGCTTCCGGCGGCCCCCGGGAGCGTCTACGGGCGGGCGCTCCAGAAGGCCCGGAGCGTCACGGCCCAGGCGGAGAAGTCCCGCACGCTGCCCGAGGAACAGAGATCCGGGGCGGCTCCGCAGAAGGCCCCCGACGCGCTGGCCCGGGCTCAGGAGTTCTCCCGCGCCGTCGCCGCGGCCGGATTGAAAAAATATCCCCCCTCCGGCGCCCGGGGCGTCAATGAACTGCTCGCCAAAAAGATCGTAACTTGCGCCCAGCTGCAGCTCGAGGAGGGAAAAACTTCCGTCGCGGAGAAGGAGCTCGCCATCGCCTGGTTCGGCACCGAGGCGGCCCTGGCCGGAGACAAAAAGGGCTTTCCGCTGTTCGTTTCCAAGCCCGCCCGGGGCGCCGTCATCGTCGGATTTCCCGACGGGAGCGTCCGGCGTCTAACCAACCGTCCCCGGGGCGTGACGGGGGTCATCTCGATCCTCAAGGCCGAGTCTCCCGAAAAGAGCGACCCGCTGTGGGAGAGCTACAGCAGGACCGCCCGGAGCATCGACAGATCTTCCAGATAGAAAAACGCCTGCCGGGATCCCGAGACTCTTCGTTCCATGCCTGACATAAGTGTCGCTTTTGCCGCCGTCGCGGCGATGCTGCTGATCGGAGCTTTTTCCAACAAGCTCTCCAGCCGCTTCAACGTGCCCATCCTGCTGATCTTTCTGCTGGTGGGCATGATCATCGGGCGGGAACACGTGCCGGAGGATCTGGAGTTCGGCCGGATCAGCGTCGCCGGGACCGTGGCCATGTGCTTCATCCTTTTTTCCGGCGGGCTCAACACCAGTTTCGACCGGATCCGGCCGGTCCTGATCCCCGGCGGCGCGCTGGCGACCGTGGGAGTCATTGCGACGACCCTGGCCTTCGGCGGCTTTGCCCATCTGGCCCTCCGGGGGCGGATCGATTTCACGGACGCCCTGCTGCTGGGAGCCATGATCTCCTCCACCGACGCGGCGGCGGTCTTCGCCATCCTCTCCGGCAAGAAGGTGGGGCTCAAAGGCCGGCTCCGCCCCCTGCTGGAATTCGAAAGCGGCAGCAACGACCCCATGGCCTATTTCCTCACGCTCTTCATGATCGACGTGGTCCTGGGCAAGGGGCATCTCTCCTTTTCGACGGTCGGACTGCTGGTCTACCGCACGGCGGCGGGCGTTCTGATGGGCATTGTCGCGGGCGTCTTTGCGAGGCTCCTCTACAAGACCCGCCTGGAGTACGAGGGACTGTACTTCGTCTTCGCCATCGCGGCGGTTCTCCTGAGCTACGGCCTGGCCGAGGGCATCGGCGCCAACGGCATGATGTCGTGCTACGTCTGCGGCATCACCATGAATCACCTCGGCTTCAACTACCAGAAGGGCATCACCCGCTTCAGCGACGGCGTCTCCTGGCTGATGCAAGTGATCCTTTTCACCACACTGGGGATCTTCGTCGACGTCAACAGCCTGCCGGACATCTCCGGCTGGGGACTGCTTCTGGCGGGGATCCTGCTCTTCATCGCCCGCCCGGCGGCGGTGTTCCTCACTCTGCCCGGGGACGGCTTCTCCCTCCGCGAGAAGATCCTGATCTCCTGGGTGGGCCTGCGGGGCGCCGCGCCCATCGTGCTGGCGACCTTTCCCCTTTCCTGCGGGGTCGGGGGATCGCGGCTGTACTTCAACATGATCTTCTTCATGGTCATCGTCTCCATGGTGGTGCAGGGGACCACCATCATGCCCCTGGCCCGGCTGCTCAAGCTGGACAAACCCGTCGCGGACCATGAACGCATGCCTCTGGAACTGGAGTCCACCCCGGAGAGCCGCGGCCGCGAGATGCGGGAGTTCATCGTCCCCGACGGCGCCGACTGCGTCGGGCGGACCATCGCGGAACTCGCCTTCCCTCCCGGCGTGCTCGTGACGCTGATCCGCCGCGACCGCCAGCTGATCCAGCCCAACGGCTCCACCGAGGTCCGGGCCGGCGACGGGCTCCTCATCATGGGCGAGCCCCGGCGGCTCGCCGCCGTCCAGGAACACTACTTCCCCGCCGAGGAATAGGCGGGATTCTCCGTCCGAAGAAAGGAAAATCGCGATGAAAAAACCGTCTTCTCTGCCGCTTGTCGGAGCCTCCATGGGCATCGGGATCGAACCGCTCCGGGATTTCCTGCGCCTGAAGCTGGGCCGGATCGTTCTGATCCAGCTCCCCGGCGACAGGGAGCTGGCGCTGCAAGTCATGCGCTTCTGCCGGGAAAACCGTATTTACGTCATGCTTGCCGAGGTCGTCCACCGGCACAATCACGAGCGCTGGCACGCCGCCGGGCTCTCCAAAGCCGATCTGGAGGAGGCCGCTGCCGAAGCCGGAGCGTATTTCGTCGGCCGCTACGCCGTCGGCGAGGCCGGGGGGATGCTCTACTGGCCCAAGTCCTACGTCATCGACGAGGGCGTCCATGCCTATCCCAGTCTGCCGCCCTGCCGGAACGAGAAAGAGGCCCATGACGCGTACATCGCCTACCTCGAGGGCCAGCTCGCCTTCGAACGCGGGGAGATCTGCGACTGCCCCCTCTTCGATGTGGAGTCCAGCATCGCCTTCGCCTGTCACGCCGAGGCCGGGATCGACGGACTCTGCCTCGAAATGCTCCCCGGCGACCCGCGCCTCACCCTCGCCGCCATCCGCGGGACCGCCCGCAGTCGGGGGATGCTCTGGGGAGTCCACATCGCCATGCTCTGGTACGGCGGATTTGCCCTGGACGAACTCTGGCTCCGGCGCTGGCGCATTTCGCTTTATCTGGCCTATCTCTCCGGCGCCGACTTCATCTATCCCGAGTCCGGCCACCTCGAATACGCCGCCCCGGGAGCGCAAAAATTCGCCTTCGATTCGCCCGAAATGCTTCGCACCCGCCGCGAATTGCGGCGCCTTCACCAGCTGTCGCAGGTCCACGCCCGCCCGGCGGCCGGGCCCCTCGCCCCCGCGGCGGTCCTTCTGGGGAACTGCGACGGCCACCCCGGCATCTGGAACCCCTACGCCTGGGGCCAGTACGAAAACGGTGAAGCGTGGGAGACCTCCGACGCCGAAAGGGGCTGGGAACTTTTCGACACCGTCTTCCGGAGAGAGGACATCTTCCACGAAACCGTCAAGGGCGACCGGGATCACTCCGGCAATCCGCCCTGCGGCCAGATCGACGTCGTTCCCCCCGAGGCGGATCTTTCGCGGTACAAGCTCCTGCTCCTCATCGGCTACAACCGCATGGACGATGTTCTTTACGAGAAACTCGCCGCCTACGCCGAAAACGGCGGGCATCTCGTCCTCTGGCTCTCCCACTTCGACACCGCGGAAAACCGGGGCGACCCCGTGAAACTTTACCGGAACGGCGACCTCTCGCGCCTCTGCGGTCTCCGCGTCACCGGCCGGGACAGGGAGGACGTGACCGGCATGAAATTCATCCGGGAAAGTTCTTTCCCCGAATACGACTTCCCCGTCCGGCCCGTGGGCCGTGATCCCTATTGCCTCGGGCATTCGGTCCCCGCCGCCGTCGAGATCACAGACCCCGGTCTCCGCATCCTGGCCGTCTATTCCGGCGACCACGGCGACACCATGGAAAACGCCCTGAAACACCCCCTGCTCACCGAACGCCGTCTGGGGAAGGGCGCCGTTTTCACCGTGACCTCCTTCTCGCCTCCCGGAGCCTCCGGCATGCGCAAGTTCGCCGAGATCCTCCTCCGCACCGCCCTCGCGGCCCACTTGACGGAGCTGGAAGTGATTTCCCCCGACACCGTCCGCTGGGCCGCCTATCCCGACGGGGACGGCCGGCAAGTCCTCTACGTGCTCAACTGCGACCCCGATCTGCCCCAGTCCATCCGCGTCCAGTACCGCGGCCGTCTTTCGCAGACCGTCCCGCTGGAGCCCGCGGGTTTCCGGATCCTCTACGCGGCGTCGGGGATCCTCCTCATCCCCTCGGACCCGCTCTTCGAGCTCCACGGGGCCGACGGCCGATGGCAGGCCGACACCGCCGCCCAGAACCTCGACCTCGAAAACCTCTCCTCCGGGCCCCGGACGTGCTCCGTCAACGGCGTCGAAGCGGCCCTCGCTCCCGGCGAACGGAAAACCATCGCATGTCCCGCCCGCATCCCCGGGGAAAAGGCCCCCTTCCTGGATCCCGGTTTTTTGGAAGAACCGGTCATCGAAATGAAGGACCCGTCCACCCCCTACTGAACACACTCCGCGGAGACTGTTGGAAGTCCTTCAGGGGCGCGGCGTTTTTTCCGGAGGGGTTTCGCCCCGGCGGTAGACATCCGGCGGGCAGCCGTAATGTTTTCTGAAAGCGGCGCAGAAGTAGGATGTGGACGAGAAACACAGCAGTTTGGCGGTCTCCTGGACGGAGTGGCCCGTTTCCCGGAGCAGACGGCCGGCTTCCTCCATCCGCAGGCGGTTGAGATATTTCACCGGCGTTTCCCGGAAATGCCTGTTCCACTGCCGGAAAAACGTGGAGAGGGCCATTCCCCGCGATTCGACCAGGACCCGCAGATTGACGGGGCGGTAACAGTTCAACTGCAGGTAGCCGGCAATCTCCTCCACGAGCTGATGCCTGCCGGAGTCCGCCCGGGCGTGCTGCAGCCGCTGGAGCAGCAGTTCCTCCACCAGTTCGAAGGCGTACAGGTCGAGTTTGTCGGTCATGGAAAAGTGGTTGGACACGGCAAGGCTCTCGAGGATCCTGCGGACGAGCTCCGTGACCGTCGGCGTGAGGGTGACGTCCCAGACGAGGGGACCGCTTTTGAAATGCTGTTCATAGAGGGGCTGAAAGGTCTTTCGCGAATAGGTCAGACACAGACTGTTCATCGTCGCATAGGGCGATTCGAAGGAAAAGAGATGCCCCGGACACTTGAGAATGGCATGGGGAAAAGAACTGCTGTACCGGACGGAATTGACCGTTTGATTGAGCCGCTCCGACGGGGAGGTCAACCTCAGCGTCAGCTCGAATTTCTCGGGAGGGAAACGGATGTTTCTCCATTTGGGCCGCCAGGGATCCCGCGGTGAAAAGTCACCGGGATAATAGCCGATGCTCCTGACCGGGTACGGAAACAGAAACAGCCGTTTCGCGTCGTCGAGCCAGATCCGGTTGAATTCCGCCACGGGCGCCTCCTTTTCTTTCGGATCGTAGAATATAACGATACCTCCTCCGAAATGCAAGGGGAGAAAACAAAACTTTTTCCCCGCTGTCGGAATTTTCCCGCCGCACGGCGGAGACTCCGGCAAAAATTTGTGCGTCTCCAGCACGCGAAACTTCGGAAGGACCCTCCCCGAATGAGAATATTTTGACATGATTTGCGATTCTTCCGCTATTGTATCGAAGCTTCGGGGCGGCTATATTTACGATGTGCCGGGGTGGTATTTTTCAACAGCGGAAGGGGGATGTGTCATGACCGGATTTACGACGGACGGCGGCAAACGCACGGCCGTTTCCGATTTCACGTTGATCGAGCTCCTTGTCGTCATCGCGATCATCGCCATACTGGCGGCGATGCTGATGCCGGCTCTTCAGCAGGCGCGGGAGACGGCCCGGGGCGCGAACTGCCGGAGCAACCTCAAGCAGATCGGGCTCCAGATGAATCTTTACCGCGACGAGAACAAGGGATTTCTCATGCGGGCGCGGCTGGACGATCTCACGGTGTGGGCCGATTATTTCACCGCGAAACTGGGTTATAAAAAGTACAGGACCCGGCACTATGCGGCGTTGTTCGTCTGTCCCTCCCGGGACGAAACTTCCCAGTTTTCAAGTTACGGACTCAACGAATGGCTGACGGGCAAACGCCACAATGACCGGGCGGCGTGCACGGAACCCGCCCCGACGGTGGGCGTGAATATGACGAGCGTCCTCCAGCCCTCTCAGGCGGTGGAGGCGGTGGATAAAGTCTACGACGGCGTCACGGACAGAAGCAGCGTCCGGGAAACGTCCCATCCCGATTACCGCCATCCGTCGGCGACGGCCAACACGCTGTTCACCGACGGCCACGTGACGGGACTGACCCGCGACGGCATCATCGCGGGCAAGGATGTTTCTTTCGGAAGACTCCGCTACGGTTTCTCCTTCGGATGCTCCTACTGCAGCAAGGGAAGATTGTGAGGAAAGGCGCGGAAATGAGGCGATTCGGGACAGCCGTGCTTCTCTCGGCGGTTTTGCCGCTTCTTCCGCTTTTTTCCGCCGAAAAATACGCGAATCCGGCGCTGAATCCGGTGACGTTCCACAAACCGTCCGCAGGAAAACCTCTGACGCTCATACGCGGCGGCGCGCCCCTCTTCGCCATCGTCTGCGACCTGACCCCGGAAACGGGAGAGACGGCCGAACGCAACTGCGTCACCCGCTCCCGCAGATCGGTCACGCTGGCGCTGGAGGTCCTGCAGCACGCCCTGAAGACCGTTTGCGGCAAAACCGCCCCCGTGCTGACGCCCGACTCGCCGGAACTGGAGAGATTCGCTCATCTCATCGTTTTGGGGGACAACGAGATGTCGCGAAAACTCGGGTTCGACGGGTCCCGGCTCGTGCCGGATGAATTTCAGGTGTTCACCCGCGGCGGCAGCGTCGTCATCGCGGGGTTTGACGGCTCCGTCCGCAAGTACTACGACAAACTCGACGCGCCCCGCCTCAGAGTGAACGGGACGGCTTACGGCGTCTGCGATTTCTGCGAGCGCTTTCTCGGGATGCGCTACTATTATCCCAAGATCGGCATCTACGCCCCCGGGGTGCGGGATCTGGTCATCGAGCCGGTCAGCTACAGCGACAGACCGCGGCTGAAATTCCACTACTCCTACGCGCTGAACGGCAAGAAAGTTCCGGGAAAACGGCAGCTGTCGGATTTCTCCCCCGCCTGGCGGAACGGAACATCGAGCCGTTTCGTGTGCAGCCACACTCCGGAGCCCCGGGCGCTGGCCAAAGCCTATCCCGATAAGATCGACATGCTGTTTTTCCGCAGCCGCGCCGGACGACTCTTCTTCAATCCCCACGCGCACATCGGCAGTTATTACGACATCACAAACCCTGCGTTCATCGACTTTTTTGTCGACGAACTGGTCGCCAAATTCTACGCGGGCGACACCGAAGTCCGCAAAGCGTGGGGAAGCTCCGCACTGCCCAACTCGGAATACGTGCCTTTCGGTCAGGTGGATACCTACGTGAGCGACGTGGTCAACGACCGCAGCCGGGCCTATCTGCCGGAATCGACGAAACATCTGCGGCACGGCAGCCTGAGCGACCTTTACGCGCACTTCAACATTGCGCTGGCCAATAAACTCGGAGAGCGTTTCCCCGGAAAAAAACTGGCGACATCCGCCTACTCCTCGCGGACTCTGCCGCCCGTTCTGAAATACGACTGGCCGGAGAATCTCCGCCTGAAGCTCTGCATGGGCTGCCCGGTCATGGTCAGATCGAAATCCTTCCGGGACGCGTGGAAGCGCGTCGCCTCCGGCTGGCATCGGACCACCGGGCGTCCCGTCGCCGGATACTGTTACGGCGTCAAGATCTTCGCCATCACCCGAATGATCGAGGGCCGCTACATGGGGGAGTTCATCAAAGCCCTCGGCGACGACCTCTGGGACGAACATCTGTTTTTCGACGCGGGAGGACACGACAACCGGTTCTACTGCTCCTGCTATCCGGCCTACAGAGCCATGTGGAACAGCGATTTCAACGTCTCCGCGGCCATCGACGAGCACTGGGAACTGCTCTACGGGCCCCGGGCCGGAAAACACCTCAAGGCCTTTTACGATCTGCTGGTGGACTGCTGGGAAAAGCGGCTGATCCCCTCCATCGGGCGGGTTTCCGACGACTACGCCATACGCGGGAGCGTCACGCCGCAGCAGCTTTACAAGGCCTACGACCGCGAGATCATCGGCAAACTCGCCGCCCATCTGGATGCCGCCCGGCGGGCCGTCGCCCCCGGGAGTCTCGAGGAGCAGCGGCTGAAGTTTTTTGCGGAACCGTGGAAGGAACAGTTCGACATGGCTCGGGCCGGCCAGGCGGCCGCGGTCCCGTTCTACAGGATCAAACGCCTGAACCCGGGCGAAAAGATCGCCGTCGACGGCCGGGCGGATGAACCGGCGTGGGGGCGGGCCGACGTCTGCCCCATGAAGGACAGCTGCGGCGTCGACCGGGATTACCCTCAGGAGCCACAATGCCGGATGCTGTGGGACGACCGGGGCGTCTATCTGCTCTTCACGGCCCGGGGCAAGCCGACGGACCACCCCGGGGAGATCTGGAAAAATTCGGACGCGCTGGAGTTCTTCCTCTCTCCCGGGCTCGGGAAAAAGGTCTTCTATCAGTTCGCCTTCAACCCCAACGGCGATCTTTATCAGGGGAAAAAAGATCTGGTCGACGACGCCGGGGGGGCTTTTGCGTGCCCCGGTCTGCGGCTGAAGTCGCGTTACGACGACAAGGGATGGCAGGCTGAGCTTTTCGTCCCGTTCCGCGGCATGAGCGCGACGGTCCCGCGTCCCTACGACGTCTGGTTCGGCAACGCGGTCTACGCCCGGAGGCGTTCCAAGTCCTCCGAGACCCTCTCGGCCTCGTTCGCCCTCACCATGCGCAACACGCACAACGTCGGTTTGTGGGGACAGTTCAGGTTCATGGGCAGGGGGGATTGACATGAGAAAGATTTTTCCGGTCCTGACGTTCCCGTTCTTTTTTGCGGCGCTTCTTGCCGGTGCGGAGTGCCGCCGCCACACCGTGCCCTTCGTCGGTCCCGACGAACGGGGGGAGCCCTTCCTCATCCAGAACGGAGAGATCGGCTATGTGATAACTTTCCGCTACACCAACCCGACCCCCTCTGCGGCGCCGTCGGTCCTGGTCGGCATGCCGCTGCCCGTGAATCTCTCCGGCTTCTCCCGCCGCGACTTCACCTGGCTCGTCGTCAACGGCATCGACAGCCGCCGTCTGGAGCCGAAAAAATACGAGATCTTCAATTCCGGGAACCGGGCCGGGGTGCACGTCCATTACAACTTCGACGGCGTGAAAATGATCCAGACCTTTCAGATCAGGGACGGCTCCCCCCTTCTGGAAATGATTTGGACGCGGAGCGGCGGGACCCCGCCGGAGGAAAAAATAAAAACCCTCCGGCTGCACTTCAACGTCATGCCCTGCATCGCTGCCCGGAAGAGCGATTCCTATGACCGCGAGGTCGTCACCCCCCGCGGCGTCTCCGAAAATCCGGACCGCGTCCGCCGGAAAAGACTGAAACTGGACGCGCGGGACGTCTGGCTCATCCTTCAGGACGCGAAATATCAGGCCGGGACCCATCCACGGGCGGCGGGGCCCGTACTGCTCGTCCCCGACTGGAAGGGGCTTGCCTCCGGAAACATTTCCTTCGGGACCCATCAGAACGTCTTCGCCGATTTCACCCTGGACACCGGGGCGGAATGCTGGCGCTTCGGTCTGCTGGACTCCGACAAGAAGCGCTCGAACGGGCAATTCCGCGAGTTTGTCGACGGCATTCCCGGTCTGCCCGTCTCCCCGTGACCGGCCGTTTTCCTCCCCGGCTTTCGCCCCCTTTTGAAAGGGGCCGTCTTGACAGAAGCCCCGGGACCGTGTATGGTATAGACCGGAACCAATTTCCGACACGGAGGAAATCATGCGGACACGCCTCAAGGATATCGCCCGGCAGCTGGACTGCTCGCTGCAGACCGTCTCCCTTGTCATGAACGGCAAGTACCACGGCCGCGTGACCGAGGCCCGCGCCCGGGAAGTCCGCGAAACGGCCGAAAAAATGGGCTACGTCGTCAACTTCTCCGCCGGATGCCTCCGGGGCAAACGCTCCCACGCCGTGGGCGTCATCCAGCCCGCCGTCTCCCCGGGAGGCTTCCCCGATCTGGCCGCCACCGTGGCCCGCCACCTCCAGAAAAGCGGCTATCAGGTCTACTTTTATATCCAGGACGCCGACGGCACCAACCGCGAGGCCATCACCTCCCTCGTCAGCCGCGGCGTGGAAGGCGTGATCCTCCTCGACTGCTACAACATCGTCCCCCACCGCGACGAACTCTGCCCCGTCCTCGCCGTCGGCTCCATGGCCAACAGCGAGATCTCCGTGGACAAACGCAGCGGCGTCCGCAACGCCGCCGCCCACCTGATCCGCTGCCACGGTCACCGCAAAATAGGCTTCGTCACCAACGGCTCCCGCTTCTCCCTCAGCAGCGCCGAAAAACTCGACGGCGTCCGCCTGGGCCTCGCCGATGCAGATCTGGAGTTCGCCCCCGAGTTCTGCGTCGACGTCTCCCGCGTCGCCGACTGCGAAGCCCGCCTCAGAAAACTGGTGGTCGAGTCCGGCGTCACCGCCTTCTGCTGCGCCAACGATTATGTCGCCGGCAGGCTGATCTCCTACTTGACCCGCCGCGGCGTCCGCGTCCCCGAAGACGTGGCCGTGGTCGGCTTCGACGGCCTCAACTTCGGCGAATTCTCCCAGGTCCCCCTGGCCACCGTCGTCCAGCCCTTCGAACTCCTCGGACGCCGCACCGTCGAGATCATGCTCGACCGCATCTCCGGCATCGCTCCCTCCGGCCGGACCGAACTCCTCGCCCCCGCCTTCCGCCCCGGCCCCAGCTGCGGATGTCCCCTCCCGCACGAACCCGTCCTCCCCATGGTCGAGTGGCTCGGCCTCTCCTACGACCAGAGCGACCCCGTCTACGCCGGCGAACTCGCCGGTTTCGTCTCCCCCAACCAGCACCCTCTTTACTTCTTTTCCCGCGAAAAGAAGTAAGTCAATACAGCCGTGTAGCGGCGGCCTGCCCTTCCGCCTTTGCCGGGGCTGCGGCGGGACAAGTCGGGTGGCCGCCGGATTTTGTTGCCGGATGTCCGTCCCTGCGGACATGTTTCGGCCCCTTTCCGGCGCTCTTCGCGGGCGGTTCCCGGGCGTTTTTGTTTTTTTTATGTAAAAAAAGGGCTTTTTTCGCAAAAAGCAATGGAAAAAATCTCTTCAGGTGGTATAATATGCAGAGACACTTGATTTTCTCAAGCGGAAAAAGTCAATTGAAACAAACGGAGGAAACACAAAATGCGCGCATTGTCCAAAGTCGCTCCCGAGTGGTGGGATTACACGACCCTTGACCGGTCCATCCTCGACGCCGCGGCCAAGATCACCATCAACGACCTCAAGAAACTCGAGCGTCCCGGCTTCAAGATCAACATCTTCGAGACCCTGCAGGAGTTCTACGCCGCCGAGGCTCTGGAATACGTCAAGTGCTGGCAGCAGGCCACCGCTTCCCGTCCCGCCGGCATCTGCGGACCCATCGGTCCCACCGAGCAGCTGCCCATCGTCGCCCAGATCGTCAACGACCTCAACATCAACCTCAAAAACTGCCACTTCTGGGGCATGGACGAATGGCTGGTCGACGGCAAGGCCGCCGATATCAACTTCCCCCTGGGCTTCGCCAAGGCCGACATGGATCTCTGCTTCAACCGCATCCGCCCCGAACTGCGCATGCCCAAGGAGAATCTCCACTTCCCCACCGAGAACCCCGAAGAGTACACCAAGAGCTACGATCTGGCCCGCTGCATCATCATGCAGGGCGGTCAGGGCGAGACCAAGCACTGGGCCTTCAACGATCCCGTGCACCGCGAAGGCGCCTACAAGGACAATCCGCCCACGCCTGAAGAGTACCGCAAAAAGTCCACCCGCATCGTGGATCTGCATCCCATCACCCTGATCCAGAACGCCCGCACCTCCGGCGGCGGCACCGTCCAGAACGTGCCCAACGGCGCCATCACCGTCGGCCCCGTCGAGACCTGGAAGGCCGAGAACGTCTCCATCTGGCATCCCGGCCACCACGACAACCCCTTCGGCCAGCGGCTCACCGCCTACATGATCTCCAACAAGATCGCCGACAGTACCGTGCCCATGTCCCTGCTCTCCGATC
The DNA here is from genome assembly GCA_017450705.1 of Lentisphaeria bacterium. Taxonomy (GTDB): domain Bacteria; phylum Verrucomicrobiota; class Lentisphaeria; order Victivallales; family Victivallaceae; genus UBA1784. The sequence goes on from JAFSTC010000092.1 coordinate 41,622, forward strand.
ACCCCAGCGTGATCTTCAACTACTACCGCCACGGTTTCGGCGTGTGTGACGTGGAGATGCATTGATCATGGCCAAACGCGCATTCGCCATCGCCTGCCATCCCGACGACATCGAGTTCGGGATGGCGGGAACGCTCATCAAGCTCAAGAAGGCCGGGTACGAGATCCATTACATGAATATCGCCAACGGCAGTCTCGGCACCAATCAGTACGACTACAAGACCATCGTCGCCATGCGGCGTGAAGAGGCCATGAACGCCGCCAAGCTCATCGGGGCGCACTACCACGAGAGCATCTGCGACGACGTCGAGGTCTTCTACTCCAAGGAGCTCTACGCCCAGATCGTGCCCGAGATCCGCGAGGTCGATCCCGAGATCATCCTCACCCACGGGCCCTACGATTACATGGAGGACCACGTCAACGCCGGACGTCTTGCCGTCAGCTCCGCGTTCTTCCGCGGCATGACCAACTGCAAGTGCTCCCGGCCCGCGGCCCCGGTCAACACCGAAGTGGCGATCTACCACTCCGCGCCCCACAGCCTGACCGACCAGCTCCGCCGCCCCGTGATCCCCGGCATGTTCGTGGACATCAAGGACGAACTCCAGACCAAGAAGGACATGCTCTGCTGCCACCGCTCCCAGAAGGACTGGCTGGACATCAGCCAGGGCAACGACGCCTATCTGGACGACATGGAGTCCCGCGCCCGCTACTTCGGACGCATCTCCGGCAGATACACCTTCGCCGAAGGCTGGATCCGTCACAACCATCTGGGCTTCTGCGGTCCGGACTTCAACCCCATGCTCGAGGCGCTGAAAGACGACTGCTTCGTCAATCAGAAGTTCGAAGACGCCCTCAAGCTCGAAAACTATCTCTGAGGAGTTTCTGCACGTGAGTACATTCGTCGGAATCGGTCTCGGCCCCATCCAGACCGGGATCTTCCTCGCCGGAGCCGCCAAAGGCGGCTTCGACCGCATCGTCATCGCGGAGGTCAACGACAAGCTCAGGGCCGCCGTCAACGCCGCGGGGAGCGTCACCGTCAACATCGCGGCGAAAGACCGGGTGTACGCCGAGACTTACAAAAACGTCGAAGTCTACAACCCCAACGATCCCGAAGAGGTGAAAAAACTGATCCAGGCCGCGGCGGAAGCCTCGGAGCTGGCCACGGCTCTGCCCAGCGTCAAGTTCTACGCCTACTGCGCCCCCTGGCTCCGCGAGGGCTTTGCCCTCCAGCCGGAGCGCACCCGCTTCTTCTACACGGCCGAAAACAACAATCACGCCGCCGAAGAGCTGGAAAAGGCCATGGGGACGAAATTCCCCAACACCTTCTACCTCAACACCGTCATCGGCAAGATGAGCGGCATCGTCCCGGCCTCCGCCGAGCGTCCGGGCCTGGCCCCCGCCGCCGAGAACGGTCACCTGGTGGAGGAGTTCTGCACCATCTACATCTCCAAGTGCCCCGGCATCGGGAACAGGAAAGTGCAGTCCCTCTTCGTCAAGGACGACCTCTTCCCCTTCGAGGACGCCAAACTTTACGGTCACAACGCGACGCATTTCCTCCTCGCCACCCTGGGCAAGGCCAAGGGCTGCACCACCATGGACGAAGTGCGCGCCTTCCCGGAACTCGTCGAGATCGCCCGTCAGGCCTTCACGAACGAGTCCGGCGCGGCCCTGATCAAAAAGTACGGGCACCTCAACGACGAGCTTTTCACCGAGGCCGGATTCAAGGCCTACGTGGATAATCTCCTCGTGCGCATGACCAATCCCTTCCTCAAGGACGCCATCGACCGCATCACCCGCGATCCCGAGCGCAAATTGAGCTGGGACGACCGCGTCATCGGCACCATGCGTCTGGCCCTGAGCCAGGGCATCGAGCCCGTGAACTTCGCCGCCGGCGCCAAACTCGCCGCCGCCGAATGGGCCGCCGGAGAAGACGTCCGCACCAAACTCGCCGCCCTGTGGCCCCAGCCCTGGGGCCCCGAGCACGAAAAACTCGCCTCCCTCATGGAGATCTGATTTACTTCTTTTCCCCGTGAAAAGAAGTAAGTCAATACTGCCGGATAACGGCGGCCTTGCCCTTCGGGGAGGCCGCCGATTTTTTGTCCCGTTCCCCGCCCCGGCCCGCGTCACCGCGGCGGCTTCCGGACTTAACCGTACCTCTCCGTACCGGTCAGTACCGCGGGATGTGAGACCACGATTCGGTGCGGTACTGTCCGGGGGAAAGCCCCTCTTTCTGCCGGAAGACCCGGCAGAAGTAACTGCCGGACTTGAATCCGGTCCGCTCCGCGATCTGATCCAGCAGCAGGTCCGAGGTAAGAAGAAGTCTCTTGGCCCTCTGTATGCGTTCCCTGTTGACCAGGACCTGAAAGTTCTCTCCGCATTCCTCTCTGACCATGTGTCCGCTGCGGGAAACGGAGAGACACAGTTCCTTCGCCAGCTCTTTCAGCGTGCAGTTCGAACGGTGGGCGTTGCGGCGTATGAAGTATTCTATGCGGCGGCGTCTCGCGCTCAGACGGGCCGGAACTTCCGCCTCGAGTTCCCGTTCCAGCAGCGCAAGAAGGGAGACGCCCAGCGCGTACAGGACCCTCGACAGTTCTTCCTCTTTTTCGGCGGTCAGAACGGGCAATGCCCCGTAGAGCTCCCGGGCCTTTTCCGCGGGCAGCGGACAACGCGCCCCCGCTTCCCTGAAGGCTCCGGCAAACAGCGTCAGCATCCGGACGCCGTCCATGCGGATCGTCACCGCGATCTCGCAGATACCCTTCCAGCAGCATAGCCGGCACTCGGATCTCTCCGGATCGGAATCGAAGATCTGATTGATCCTGCCCACGCAGTTCTGCGTACAGAGAAGTTCCCCCTCCCGGCCGTTCCGCAGATAGCGGCAGTAGGGATGCATGTGCAGATGCCTTCCCGGCAGGGGATTGCGGTCGTTCCGCCCCCGCAGCTGCCCCAGTTCGTCGTGGACGGTTATGCGGATCCCGAAGGCTTTTTCGTGATCCCGCAGCAGTTTTTCGCAGTCGAAGGTTTTCATATCCCATTCCCGAGGAGTCTCCTTTACAATAGCACCTTTCCGCTGTTTTTCAATCTGCCCGCGGGAACTTTCCGTGCGTCGGCGCAGCGCCGCCGAACGCCGGAAAAATGACGTTTTTTTGTCGAAAAAACCGCGTTTCAGCCGATTTGTGCAATTCTTTAGCCGTTGTGCCTATTTCAAAACCTTCCTTTCCGCGGTATAGTAGGCCGCAGCAAGGAGAAAGCGCGTGGATTTCGGAAACAATGACATGAGCGGCGGCGGAAAAGAAAAAACCGGTCTTCCCGATGGAAATGACGTACGGGACGCTTCCTTTGTCGCCGAGCCGGCAAGGCAAGTCCCCGTCGCGGGACGGTACGACGTGATCGTCGCAGGGGGCGGTCCGGCCGGCGTGTGCGCGGCCCTGGCCGCCGCGGAACGGGGATGTTCCGTCCTTCTGCTGGAAGCCGAGGGCTGTCTCGGGGGCATCCTGACTTCCGGACTGATGTCCAACATCCTCGATGCGAAGAACAAGGGCGGTCTCCTGAAGTCGATCCTTGCGGAGCTTTCCGGCATGGGCATGGCCAGCGGCCATCACGCTTGCGTCGATCCGGAAGCGATGAAGATCGTTCTGGAGAACCGTGTGCGCAGGGCCGGGATCCATGTCCGGCTCCGGACCCGCGTCGCGGGGGCGAAAGTCTCTTCGGCCCGGCGCGTCGAGGCCGTTTTCACCGAGTCCTGTTCCGGCCGCGAGGCCTGGATCGGGAAGGTTTTCGTCGATGCCACGGGCAACGGCGATCTGGGCGCCCTCTCGGGATGCGGTTATGAATTGGGCGACCCGGACGGCCGGATCCAGGCGGCCAGTCTTTGTGCCCTTATATACGGTGTCGGCGCCGGGGCCATCCCCGACCTGCTGGAGATCGAGAAAGACGGCGGCAAACGCAGATTGTACGAATTGCTCGATCAGGCGGGCAGGCGTCCCAGCTACTCGAAGCCGACGCTCTTTTCTCTGAACGAAAACGGTTTTCTGCTGATGTCGAATCATCAGTACCGGGTGTATCCCGACGACGCGGACGCATTGACGGATGCCGTCCTTCAGGCCCGCGCGGAAATATGGGAGCAGATCGCGGCCCTGCGCCGGACGGATCCGCGCCTGGCAAAGCTGCGCATCGGCACGACCGCCGCGGCGCTGGGACTCCGCGAGGGGCGCCGGATCTCCGCCCTTTACAGGGTGGTCCTCGATGACCTGCGGGAGGGACGCTCCCAGCCGGATCCGGTTTGCCGGGGAACGTTCAGCGTGGACGTCCACGGTATGTTTCCCGGGAACTCCGGATACACATCCGCGGGGTTCAAGGTCCGGCCCTACGACATCCCGCTGAGGGCGCTGATCGCCCGCGACGCGGTCAATCTGCTTCTGGCCGGCCGCTGCATCTGCGGGGATGTCTACGCCCACGCAAGCTACCGGGTCGTCGGGAACGCCGCGCCCATCGGCGAGGCCGCCGGGATCTGCGCGGCCCTCGCCGTGCGGCAGGATCTGCCGCCGGAAGAGGTCTCCTACGCGGATTTCGTTCAGGCGGGAGGAAATCCCCATCCACATGTGTGACGTGCGGGAACATCATTGCATATCAACGGAAATCAAAACAACCGAGAGAAAAGGGGGTAAGGAATGAAAGAAAACAAGAAGCTGTCCGGCGGACGTTTCGGGAAACGCATCCATCAAAAGTTCACCCTGATAGAACTTTTGGTCGTCATTGCGATCATCGCCATTCTTGCGGCAATGCTGATGCCCGCGCTGCAGCAGGCCCGGGAGAGCGCGCGGACGAGCAGTTGTCTCAACAATCTCGGGCAGCTGGGCAAGGCCACCCGTTTTTACGCCGACGACAACAACGGCTACATCCCCATTTATCAGCCGATGACGACGCGCTACTACTGGCATCTGGCACTGGTCGAGGGAAAATACACGCCGATGCCGCGTGAAAAGTTTCTGGCCACCGACAATGCACAGGGCCTCTTTGCCTGTCCGACGGAATCCCGGGAAAAATCTTATACCGACAAAAGCTGGGGGCGGACCCATTACGGGCAGGACCGCAGCATGGACGCCGTTATGCTCGCCGCAAGCGGGTATTCCAAAAATGCCTTGCGCATCGACAGTTACAAAAATTCGTCGAGGAAGGTGTGGCTGGGGGACTCTTCGGTCGGACTGGTCATCCGCAACTACGTCGATTACTTTCCCGCTCTCCGGCACAACGGCGGATGGTGCGTCAATTATCTGGACGGCCACGTCGGATCCCTCAAGGAGGTCCCGCCTTCCAGCGATGTCTTCTGGGATGTCAACATTTAGGAAGGAGAAGACGCCGTGAATCGCCGTTTTTTGCCCGCGGGGATGCTTCTTCTCTTCTCCGGTTTGCTCGTTCCGGTCTGTACCGGAGAGGACAAACTGGTTTTTTCCTGCGATTTTTCCGACAAATTCCGTCCGCAGACCTGTGTCCAGCCCTGCGACATCTTTCCGAAAGACGCGAAGATCGTGGACGTTCCCGGCGGGAAGGCTCTGCGGGTCGGCAAGGACAAGGACGGCCGTCTTTCGAGGGTGACCTGGCAGATCAAGAAAACGGTCCCGACGGCAACGCTGCCCGATCCCGAGCGGCCGTTCCCCATGCGTTTCGGCCGTCTCGAGTTTCAGTTCCGCCCCGTTGACTGGCGTCTCGGAGATCCCCCGTTCAACATGATGCTGATCATGCGGGGACCGCGGCAGACCCGTCTCCACATCACCTACACCCGGCCCGGGGGAACGGGGCTCCCCTCGATACAGGCTTCCTACGGGCAGAACGGGAACCGGAAGATCGGCAAAGGGCAGCTGCCCTCCCTTTTCCCCTACATCGATCTGGACGGCGCGCGGGAGTGGCACGACGTGCGCTTCGAATGGACTCCGGCCATGCTCAAGCTGACCGTCGATGGACATGAGAAGATCCTGTCCGCCAGAGACCTGGCCGCGCCGGAGGGCGATTTCTACGCGACGGGCCTGATCCTCGGCGGGGAAACGGCGAAGGAGCTCCGCGGTCTCACCGATATCAGAAACGTGAAGATCTTCTCGACCCGGCCGAAGGCGGAAAAAGCCGGCAGGACCCATTTCCCCGAGGTCTCCGTCCCTCCCGTGAAGGCTCCCGTGATCGACGGGGCCGTGTCGCGGGAAGAGTGGTCCTCAGCCGCCGCGGTCAGCGGTTTCAAATCCCTGCCCCGGGGGATCTTTGCCGGGCATCAGCCGGTCGTCCACATCGGATACGATGAAAAAAACCTCTACTTCGCCGTGGTCAGCTCCGGTCATGACGCCCCACCGCGCGCGCGGCACACTTCTCACGACGCCAACATCTGGGAGGACGACAATTTCGAGCTGCACATCGACCCCGCGCCGGAAACGCCGGATCATTTTCAACTGACCGTCAACAGCGCGGGGATCGTCTTCGACCAGCACATCCGGCCCGGCCGCGGGTTCGACGAGTGCCGCCGGTGGGACTGCCGGGACCTGGAGACGGCGAGCCGCTTCGACGGCGGCACCTGGACTTTCGAGGCCAGGATCCCCTTTTCCGCGCTGGGCGCCGCCGCGCCGCGCCCCGGCGACAGATGGCTCTTCAACGTCTGCCAGACCCTTCCCGGATCGGGCCTCTACAGCCTGGCCGCGGTCCAGAACAACTACAGGGAGCATGACAGGCTCGGCATTTTGACGTTCCGCTCCGCCGACGCTCCCCGGGTCAAACTGGCCGGTTTCGGAGACCTGACCCGCGGGAACGCGGATCTTTCTTTCGGCGCCCCCGGCGTCAGGAACGGCAAAACCGAGGTCACCGCCATGCGGTTCGACGAGACGGCCGGCGTGGAATTCCCCCTGTTCAGCGAGACGGGCCCCCTGCGTCCCGGCGTGAGCCGGGTCTTTTCCGCGGACAGCGGCAAACTCGGCAAGACCGGGACGCTGTACGTGAATCTCTTCGAAGGGCGGGACCGGATCTACGCCGGGCGTTTCCGCTACGAGATCAGCGACGAAGCGGAGATCGAGTTCCTGCGCAGGATCGTCAGGGACGGGAAAAATTTTCTGCTGGTCCAAAGCGTCCAGGCCGTCCCTCCCGGGGGCTCCCTGCTTTTCGAGATAACGGACAAGGCAAAAAAAATCGTCTTCCGTCACAAGGTCCCCGCGGCGAAGGACCGCTGCGAGACGCTGATCCCGCTTTCGGATCTTGCCGAAGGCGACTACATGATCGGTCTGCATCTGCTGGACCGGCAGGGGGCGACGCTCAAGACGGCCGCGGCCCGTCCCTTCACCGTGTTCGGACCAAAGCTTCCGTGGACGGGGTGCCGGCTGGGCATCACCGACGGCGTTCCCGCGCCGTGGGTCCCGCTGCAGGCGTCGGAGGAGAAGGGGACCGTCACCGTCAGGTGCTGGAACCGCACGTATACCTTCGGAAGCCGGTCGCTTTTCGCCGAAGGGATCCGGTCGGGCGGCACGGAGTATCTGACTGAGCCCGTCCGTCTGCTCGTTTCGGCCGGGAAGCCCCTGTCCGTTTCCGGGATTTCCGCGAAGCTGATCTCGGCGGACAAAAGGACCGCCGTCGTCGAAATGACGGGCGAGATCCCCGGCCTGGGCGCCGTCAGAACGACGGCTTCCGTGGAATACGACGGCTTCATCTGGTACGACTTGGAGCTCCGGGCCGGCACCCCGGGGAAGCTTCATATGCTTGCCGTCGAACTGAAGATGCCCGGCAGCGCCTCCACGCTGCTCAACTCGGGCTACCGCACGCTGGTCAACACCGGGAAAACGCCGAAAAGCTGGAGCAAAAAACTGGACGACACCTTCGGCCCCTTCTGGATCGGGAACGAGACGGGCGGGTTGAGTTTCGGGATCGAATCCGCGGAAAACTGGTGCAACAGGGACCCCGGCCGTCAGGCCGTCGTCACCCGGGACGGAGAGGGTGCCCGGGTCGTCCTCTCCCCGGTCGACGCCGGCATTGCGATAAAGGACCGTCTGACCTGGGGTTTTTACATCCACCCGACCCCCGTGCGGCCCCGGCCCGCCGTATTCCACACCATGCGCTGTCAGGACTGGTTCGGCCACAACCGGGAGCTTCTCGGGAAGAAGAGCTATCCCCCCAATCTCTCCTACTGGATGACGGGATATCACTATCAGGGCACCCCGGCCTGGGAAACCGACAGGAAACGGCTCGAGAAGAACAGAAAGGAGCGTATGCTCCACTGGCGGCCCTACTTCCATTACGACAACCTGACGAAGGAAAAGTGCCGTTCGGCCTGGTACGCCGACTATTCGAGCATCGGACGCAATTCCCCCGAGACGATCTGGTGCGGGGAGTCCTGGCGTTCGGGGAGCGAAGACAAACTTTACGGCAGCATCCTCTACGGCTATTACGACGACATGATCGAGGTCTGCAAGACCCCGGACTACTGTGATTTTTATCTCTGGCGCTTCGACCGCTCCCGCAAACAGAGTCCCGTCGTGGACGGCATTTATCTGGATCTCATGTTCTGGCCCGCCTGCACCCGGGCCGATCACGGGCACGGTTACACGGGCGCGGACGGGAAGCGTCGTCCCACGTGGGCGGTCAGGGAGCATCGCCGCTGGCTGGAACGCATCTATGTCTACTGTCACGAACAGGGGAAGGGCGCTCCCGTCATAACGCACATGTCCGGGGCCACCTCCCGGGTCGCGGGCTTCAGCTTCGCCGACTACTATACCGACGGGGAGCTGTGGAGCGACGTCCTCGTGAAACGGCGCTCCTACAGGGACATGAAGCTGGACCAGCTCCGCGCGGAGATCCTGCCCTCCATCTACGGGCCCGGCCTGATCTGGATAAGCCAGCTTTACCGCATCCCCGCTTTCGTCCCGGTCACCCAGCGCAAAAACTGGCGGATCGAGCCCTTTGCCGAGCGTCATATGGCGGGGATGCTCCTTCTGCACGAGGTCGTGCCGGACCGTTCTTCGCAGTTCGACGTGGCGTGGAGCGTCTGGAAGGCCCTCGACCGCTTCGGTTTTGCCGAAAGCGACGTCATGCTGCCCTACTGGAAAAAGAACACCGGGATCGGGGGAGACGCCGACGGCGAGACCCTTGCCGTGACAGGGTATCTGAAAGGAAAGGAAAAAGTCCTGCTGGTCGTGTTCAACAACCGGGACGTGCCGGTCTCATTCGAAATCGCCCTGGACACGGACAAGCTTTTCGGCAGGAAAGGAAAGATCCGGGTCGCCGATCTGGAGCGCGCCGCGGAACTGCACAGGGGCGCGCCGGATTTCTCCGTCAGCGTCCCGCTGCGGGATTTCGTCCTTCTCGAAGCGGAACCGCTTCCGTGAGGCTGTATCTCCCTCGGCATCGGCTTCCCGAAAAAGCCCGCGTTTTGCCTTGACGACCGGAAAAGTGCGGGCTGAATTCTCCCGGGCATCGTGCCCCGGAACAAAAGGAGTCGTGTTTTGAGAACGAAGCGATTATCGTGCCGGTCCCGTTCCCCTTCCCCCGGGCCCCCATCCCTTTTCAAAAAAAGCGGTGTATTTTGAGGAGACGGGACGGGGCCGCTTGCCTTTGTTTACTTTTTGCGGCGGTATTCCAGAGGGGGGACGCGGTAGCACTTTTTGAAAGCGCGGAAAAAGGGCGGCATCTGCCGGAAGCCGGAGAGTTCGGCGATCTCGGTGAGGGTGAGTTCGGTATTGAGGAGAAGGTCCGCGGCGTGTTCCAGGCGGAGGTTGCGCAGATAGGTCATGGGAGGCATGCCCAGAGCAGCGCGGAAGTGCCGCTGGAGAGTGGCGGGGGACATGGCGGCGAGGCGGCAGAGGTCTTTCATGGTCAGGGCGCGCTGAAAATTCTGCTGCATGCAGGCGGTAAGTTTGAAAACATCGAGGGGCGGGGACGTTGCCTCTTCGGGGATCCACCATACTTCGCACAGGCGGCCGAGGATGGCGACGAATATGCCCATTTTGCAGCAGCGGCTGTCGCTCTTTGCGAGATAATCGAGCAGTGTTTCCAATTCCGCAAAGACCTTTTCGTCGAGATGGGTCATGGGGAAATTTTCGTTTTCATCGGGAGCGAATTTTTTGAGAAACACCTGTTTGTAAACGGCGGACGAATAAAGTTCCAGCAGGACGGAGGGGAGTCTGGGGGCGTAGAAGAGCAGATTGAAGATGATCAGATCGTGTACTTCGGTATAGGCATGGTGACCGCCGATGGGGATAAAGAGTACGTCGCCGCGCCGGACGGGAACGGGGGGATTCTTCCCGGACTGATGCATCCCGCTGCCCGAAATGACGAAAACGCACTCGCTGAATTCGTGTTCGTGGGAACGCGTCACCTCCTGCGGAGCCAGTTTATTGACACGCAGGGGAAAAACGGGATCCTTTCTGAAAATCCATTCCGCCGTCTTGTAACTGCCGAGATTTGTCATGATATTCCGCCCCCCCCGCCTATTATAGCCGTCCGGAGGAAGAATGTCAACGGATCCCGGCATCATTTGAGAAAACAAATCATCAAAAGAGAAAAAAAGTCATTGCCGGGAGACGTTTCCCGCGGTCAGGAAAGATCGTGCCCCGACGAGAAGGCGGCCGCGTACCATTTGCGCGTTTCCGCCACCGCTTTTTTCTGCAGATCTTCGTCGTGCTCCCAGCCGGAAGCGGGATGCAGCAGACACTCGCGCAGACATGATCCGTCGTGGCGCGGGAAAAAGTTCTTCAGCAGGAACAGAACGTATCTCACCAGCCGCATGTCTCCGGTCAGGATCGGCGGTTTCCGATCCTGGACCGGCACCGCGGAACAGCACATCTTTTTTCTCACGGCGTCCAGAATGGCTCCGCGCGTGAGCCGCTCCGCGAAAACGACGGTGAAGGGCAGCGGATCGTCCTTGCCGAAATCGTGCCGGTCGGAACCGGAGACGGGGGCCGCGCCGCAGGTGCGGAACATGTTCGAATTCAAAACGCACTCTTCTCCGAAACAGCCGTTCACGGTCTCAACCGCGTCGAAACCGCCGTCGGCAAAGAGGATGTCCCGGACCCTGTCCGAGACGGCCAGTCTCGCGGGCTGGTTCCAGAAGGGATGCGGAAAAATCGCCAGCCCATCGAAAGCCCTGATTTTTTCGAAGGCCCATTCCGAGGAGGCGATGCTCCACCTGTCCGCGGCGGAAAGGGCCCGGGGCAGGCGCGCGCAGCGCTCGGAAACGTCTTTGTTGAAATTCGGCAGATCGTTGTCCGCCAAGTCGTTGACGCTTTTTGTCCCTCCGGCGTTCACGAGGTGGACGGGCGTGCGGCCTTTGACCCAGCGGGTCTTGAACCAGGGGATCTCCCCCTCGAATCCGCCGCCCGGGGCGCAGGGCAGATGGATCTCTTCTCCGGGCAGGACGAGGACGCCGGTCCCGGTTTCCTTCGCGGTACGCTCCGCCTCCTCCTGACTGCAGTAGCAGCGGTGATCGGTGATCGTCGTGAAGTCCAGTCCCTGCCGGCGGGAACGCAGCGCGGCAAAAGCCCGGGTCTGCATGCCGTCGGAGTTTTCGCTGTGCGCGTGGAAATCCCCCTTGAAGGGCGTCAGGGAAAAGAGGTCCTCCTCCGCCGCGAAGACCTGGGCCGACGCCGCCTGGACGCGGCCGCAGAAAAATTCGAAATCGTACTGCCCCTCGTCGGGCAGTTCGACTTCGAACGTGATGCCGCCGTCGGGACAAGCCGTACAGGCGAGGGGGACGTGTTCCTCCCAGTGCGCGGTCTTCCCGCCGGGGAGACCGCCGTCGTGTTTCAGGAATCTCAGAGAGGGCTCCTCGAGGGAACCCAGCGGGAGATACCCCCAGAGGCTTCTCCAGAAAAACCGGAGTTTTTTCCCGCAGGGGACGATCATCGGCAGCAGGACGGACTTGACGGGCAGCCGGCAGTTGTCCCTGATGAAATTTTCCATGTCAAATGCTCCTTTGTGCCGCGCAGCTTGCGACGAAAGCCGCGAACAATCTGCCGCAGTGCCGGTCCTCCGGCATGCGTTCGGGATGCCACTGCACCCCGACGCGGAAAATGTTTCCTTCGAATTCGACGGCCTCGATGACGTCGCCGCTCCACGCGGCGATCCTGATCCCCTCCACGAGGCGGTCGGGATCCAGGGCCTGGTGGTGGAAGCTGTTCAGCCGGATCCCGCCCGCGCCGAAAATGCCGGCGAGACGGGTGCCCGGTTCGATGGTCCCCCAGTGGTACTGCGGTCCGCCCCGCCTGACGTGGAGGGCCGCCCGTTCTCCCAGGTCGGGAATGAGTTTTCCCCCGAAGGCGACGTTGAATTCCTGCATGCCGAGGCAGATCCCCAGGGCGGGGAGGCCGCGGGAAAAGACCTTTTTTACCAGCGTCAAGTGATTTTGCGCGACATGGAGATCCAGCGTCGCGCCCGTCGGCTCCCCTCCGCCGTAAAGGGCGGGCGGCAGGTCGGCCCCGCCGATAAACAGCATGCCGTCGATCATGTCCAGATAGTGATCCAGCAGTTCCTCCGGCATGAAGGCGGGGATGGCGACGGGCAGTCCCCCCGCGGCGGTCACCGCTTTGTCGTAGGTGCTGGGATGGATGTACAGGTCTCCTCCCGGCACGTCCCGCGCGATGCGCGTCGTCGTGAGGCCGATGCGGGGCGGGGAGATCATTCGAGCGACCTTCCGTTTGCTTTTTTCCCGAAACGGACGGGGCCGAAGAGACCGCCGGAGAGGGAGTCCTGCTCGTAGCTGCGCTGACTGTCCTCGTAGGGCGAGCGCGGCGGGAAGCAGCGGCTGACTCTCTCCTCCACCCCGGGGGCGGAAAGCGCGTTGGCCAGCGTGTTGCTGACGGTGATCTTCAGGCGGTTCCTCCCCCGCTTCAGCGCCGGACCGAGGTTGAAATAAAAGGGGGAGCGGAAGCGGTATCCGAGTTCTCTGCCGTTGAGCGTGACGGAGGCGCAGTAACGGACTTGCCCCAGATCGAGCCAGAGGGATCTTTCGCAAGTCTCGAACGTCGTGATGTAGCAGGCGTCCCCGCTGAAGCCGGAGGTGAGGAACTTCTCCCACGGGCCGAGTTCCGCGGGCATCGGGTCCTCCCGGCGGGATTTTACCTCGATGTCGCTCTCCCCGACGAAGTGCCGGCGGAGCACCTGAAGGCGCCAGGCAAGTTCGGCAGGCTCCTCCCAGCGGAAGACCGGCATTTTCTTTTTTCCCTTCTGGCCGGAGATGAATATCGCCGAACCGCAGGGCTCGAAATGCCAGTCGAAACTCGCCCCTTCGAGGGCATAATCGCCGCTTCCCCAGGGATCGCGGAAAAGCACAGGCGCCTGATCCAGCGTGAGATTCACGTCAAGAGGAAGCGTTCCCTCGTTCACGCACAGCCAGACCGTCTTTTTGCCCCATCTGCGGCAGCTGACCCGCAGCTGCGGCGCTTCCGGGCGGCATTTCAGCAGCGGTACGGGGGGGCGGGAGCGGAACTTTTTTACCGTTTCCAGCGCGGCGGGAGGCATGAAATCGGAAGTGGGGACGATCAGACTTGCGTACGCCATTTTCCCGACGATGAGTTTGCCGTTTTCTATTTTTGCCCGGGCCAGGGCGTCGTCGTCCACGTAGTCGAAGTCGCATTGCTTCTCCTGCAGACGGGCGGCGGCGTCTTCCCGGCGTTCGGAGGCCCGGGAGCGATAGGGTTCCCCGGCCCAGAGGGAGCGCTGATCGAAGTAGACGGCCGTGTCCACGACCGGTTTCCCCCGGGTCATGGTGTCGGAGATGCGTCCGCAGTAATCGTGGAAAACGGCGCTGTATTTCCACAGCGGGTCCACCGGTCCCAGATGGGGGCGGCAGCCGAAGATGAAGTGCTTTTTGCAAGTCAGAGCGTATTTGCTGAAAACCAGCAGATTGACGCCGCGCACCTGCATGTAGTCCGCGATGAAGCATCTCTGCTCGGGCGTGAGACCGTTCCCGTAGACGGCGAAAAGCTCCGCCATGGCGTATCTGCGTCCGGCCTGCCGCGCGACGGAGGAGGCCAGATGGGGGAAGGCCGGATTTTTCTTCCCGGGGAAGATCTGCCGCCAAATGGCGTCGACGCCGGGGAGATCCATGCAGCGCAGACTCCGCATGATGTGTCCGTGGCCGTGCTGGGAGCTCAAATGCGGTTCGTCTTCGCCCCCGAAGTGCCCGCCGGCCAGGATGCCGTGCCTGCGGCACCACGAACGCACCGGCAGGAGGAAACGCTCCGCGAAAAGCAGGGAGAGCAGATCGAAGTAATCGACGGCGACTTGCGGCGGCGCCGTTTCCCGGATCAGATCCGGGATCCATTTTTCCAGGCTGTAGCCCTTGCGTTTCCCGAAGACCTCTCCCAGATCGGGAGCCCAGGCGATCTGCTGGTCCCTGTAGCATCCCGGCAGTCTGGGTTCGTCCATGAAAGTGAAGGGGAGCATGCTGCCGAAAAGTTTCGGGAAGAACTTGAAATACCGTTCGTGGGTCAGTTCGAGGAATTTCTCCGCGACGCCGGGGACGAGCAGATTCGGCAGCGGGGCCCGCCAGTTCGGGCGCTGAGGGTCTGTCCGCTCGCCTTCCGGCGTCATGTATCGGGGGGCGAACCTTTCGGGATCGCTGGCCCGGACCCTGCCGCCCGCGCCCCCCGACGGCCAGCCGCCCTCGTCGTAAAGACAGCAGACGATCCCCAGTTTCCGGCATTCGTCAAAAATTATTTTGAACCGTTCGAAATAGGCGTCGGATAGATACTCCGGCTCCATGTCGGACGGCATCTTCTCGGGACGGAACTCCGGAGGCCAGGGATGCGGACACACATGGGTGACGTTTTGCTTGCGCATTTCCCGCAACTGCGCTTTGAGCACAGCCGGGTCCATTTTCGTATTGAGGTACCAGAAATAGTAGGGCCCCGTGATCCTGCCGTTCATGCGTCGCCGGCCCCTTTCAGAGAGAAAACTCATTGGCGTACCCCTGCCGCAGCAGATCGCGGCTGAGCGTGCCGTTGAATTCTTTCCACTCCGTCCTCTGGATCTTGCGGGCATGCCCATCCAGATAGGAACCGTTCACGTACTGGCCGTCGAGGCAGTAGTGGACGTTGGCGCCGTTCAGACGGACCGCGCCGGAACCGTGACGGGTCGCGATCTCGCATCCCAGAGTGGGATTGTTCCCGATCGTGGCGAAGAAGGGGGACGCCCGATTGACGGTGTCGAGGATCGTCAGCGCGATTCCGGGTCTCGTGACGCTGCTGGCCTTTCTCGGACGGTAAGTCGTGTTGACCTGATTGTAGCCGCACAACAGGGCGTTGACCGCGTAATGCCCGTAGGAAAAGAAATCGCCCTTGGAGCTCGAACCGATCGGCTGGGGCTCCGACGGACAGGAGAACAGGGGGTAACTGACCTTGGCGCTGGCAAAACTCAAAGAGGGATTCGGCATGCCGCAGACGATAGAGGCGACCACGCTGCTCCACGGATGGGTGTTTTCGGAACCGGTCCTCTGATTGAGACCGGCGATCAGCCAGCCGTCATTGGCGTCGACGTAACTCTGAAACCCCATGATCTGCTGCTTGAGATTGCTGACGCACGAGGAGTCCTTGGCCGCGTTCCTCGCCTGCCCCAGCGCCGGCATCAGCATCGCGGCCAGTATGGCGATGATGGCGATGACGACCAGCAGTTCGATCAGGGTGAAACGCCGCACCGGTTTTTTCATGCCGTTTCTTTTCCGTTGGATCCCGTTCATGTTTTTCTCCTTTCCCGTATTCGGTGCAAATTCCGTGTTTTTTTCGGCGTCATTCGATTTCCAGCAGCCATGTGTGAGGCTGATCCGCTTTCAGGGTGAAGGTTTTCGCGTCCCTTGCGACGACTTCTCCCGTGAAGCAGTCCGTGACCTTTGCGGCCTTTTTCTTCAGCGTCACCGTGACGGTCCCCTTTTGGCTCAGATATCCCTTCATGATCCGGCTCTCGGGAGGGACGTTGGCGTTTTTGCCGCTGAATATCTGCAGAAGACGGGAGTTGCTGCGGACGTAAAATCCCGGTTCCGTCCAAGCGTGACATCCCGCCGCCTTGAGAAGATCCGCCCAGATCCCGGGATCGTTGACGGGCAGTCCCGAAAAGACGGCGACGGAGCCGTCCGGCAGACGCTTCCGCACCAGCGCGGGTGTTTTGCCGTCGGCATAGACGCCGAGTTTCTCCGCATCGGGATCGGCGCAGAACACCCGGGGCGACTCCGTGTAGTCCGAGGGGACGGCAAAGGGTTTGATCTGTCTCCCGTCCTCAAGACAGATCGCGAAACCCTTCTGCCCGGTCGTGAAATCAAGTCCGATCCCCGTCAGTTTCTTCATCGATCCCGCGCCGCAGCCCTCTTCGGCCAGAAGACCGGGCGCGTAGTTCCAGATGGCAGTGACGCCCGGCTTGCGGATTTTTTTCAGCAGAGCTTCCCGCCGTTCCGGCGTGATCTGGTAGAGATTCAGCAGGATCACCGCTTTGTAATCGCGGGAGGAATCAACGTAGTCCCCGAGTTCGAACAGATCATAGCCGTACCCCGACAAGTTCAGCGTCTGCAGGGGGAAGGTGGAAAGCTGATTCGAGAAGCGCAGCGACTTCTGGTAGATGGGATGTCCCTGTTTCCACGCCTGATCCTCGATCATCACCACGGCGACGTCGTTGTTCCACTCCGGCGGTTCCGCATACAGGCGGCGCCACAGGGCGATGCCTTTCGCCATGGATTCGAGCGCCTCCGGACAGTTGAACCATCTGGTCTTCTTGCCGAAGTCCACGGCGTGATATGAGGCGCCGCAGAAGAAACTGTTGCCGATGACTTTTTGGAAGGTCGACCGGGTCTCCTCCGGAGTCTTGCAGCGCCAGCGTTCGTCGGCTTCCCCTTTGCCCGTGTGGGGCCTGATGTCGCACTCGATGCTGGAGAGTTTGCCATAGCGGTGGAACGCACTGAAAAGATGCCTCGTGAGTCCGTCGGTCAGATTGTACCCTCTTGTCGTCGCCCAGAGGAAATCGATCCACTTCGACTTCAGCACCGGTTCCGCGTTGGCCGTGGAACCTTCCGGCTCATAACCGAGGATCACGTAACCGTACCAGCTGCCGGCGAGGCGGCCCGGCAGAAAAGTTTTGACGGCCTTGCCCATGCTGATCATGTAGTCGGCGAACTCCTTGTGATAGGATTCGTAGTAGTCGCTGACCCTGCGGTCGCGGGGATCGCCGGGGTCTTTCAGGTAACGGCCCGCCCCGTGACGCTGTTCCTTGTCGGGGACCGCCGCCGTGCCGAGGGTGACCCGGGGGTCGTTCCACGACTTCTGAAGGTTTTGGTCGGTGCCGTATTTTACTTTCAGGTGACGGCGGAACGCCTCGGTCATCCGTTTCCCCGTATCGGGCATGCAGTGGCATCCCCAGGGCATGCCGTCGTAGGAGGCGCCGTAGGCGACCTTCACTCCGATGACCCGGCGGCCCCAGGTTTTTTTGCGGACGAAATTCCCCAGCTGCCGGATCATGTCTGCCGTTTCGTCGCGGAACGCCTGCGAGGCGAAGGAGGGCGCCGGCGGGTTCGCGAAGTAGTCGTAGGGATTCCTCCCGTCGCTTTTCACGGCGAATCCCACAAGTTCGTCGGGATTTTTCCTCAGCCATGCGTTGGGCGGCGTCCCGCCGGTGGAGATGATGAAATAAGCGTTGGGATCGATGGAGAGGATGTGGCGGATCCCGACGTCGAGTTCTTCGAAATCATAGGTCCCGAGCCCGGTGTGGAAGGCGTCGATGACGAATCCCAGACAGTAGATCCCGATCCCCGCTTTGGCGGCCTGTGCGATCAGGGCGTCCTGCGCCGGGATCGAATTGATCTGCAGCGAACTCAAGGTGTGGGGCGGGATCACCCGGCCGTTGACCCGGATCCCGGGGATCCTCCCGCGGTAGACGATCTTGCACTCCGGATCGGCCGGTTCCCGCAGCAGCCGCGCTTCGGGATAGCCCCGGCTGCTTTCGCGCAGGTAATTTCGGTACTCCTCCTTCGTGCAGTAGATCCGGGCGATGCTGCCGAAGCGGCTCCAGGGCAGAGAGAGGACATCCCCCTGTTCCCAGGCCGGGAGCCAGCCGGAACTGTCGAACTCCGCCGTATTCCAGCCGGGAGCTTCACGGCCCGACGCCTTGAACTGTTTTCCCGAACTCGCAAGAGGAATGACTTTGCCGTTTTCGAGGACGATCTCTCCGCGCAGCATCAGCCCGAAGCACCCCTTTTTGTTGCGTCCGAGCTTGAAGGCAAGAACATTTTTTCCCGGCTTCAGCAGTTTCGAAAATTCGACTCCCACGCCCTTGACGTGGCCGCGGTATTTCCGCAGGGGTTCCCAGAAATGCAGTTCCAGCGGCTTCCCGTTGAGAAACGCTTCGCAGCGTTTGTCGGCCCAAGTGTGGAAATAAGCCCGTTTCACGGGAGAATCGATGGAGAACTCGCATCGCAGATAGGCCGTCACCGGGGGATCGCTTTGGGGCTGACTCCACAGCCACTGGGCCTCGGATACGGATTTTGCCCGGAGACTTGCGCCGCTCCAAAGAGAAAACAGCAGCAGCAGAACGAACGTCTTTCTCATGGGAATGCTCCTTAAAATATGCGGTTGTCGCTTTTTCTCCCGCAGACCGATTTCAAAAGTCCATGAAAAGGATCCTCCGGGCTTTTGAATCCGTCTCCTCCCTTTACTTTACTTTACTTGAAATAATTCTCTTCGGCAATGACCGGTTTTCTCTTTTTGCAACCTGTTTTCTCAAATGAAATCAATTTTACCGACTTCCGCCGGGGACGTTTTTCCGGATGCTTCCGAATTTCCGTCCCCCCCCGCCGCTCCGATGTAAAAACTTGCAAAGTCGCTCTAACCCGGCTATATTTTAATATAGCGTATTTAAGCGATATTGAAATGTCGATTGTTTCAAAAAAAGATGTCGATTCTTGCAAAAAAGGCGCAGCTTCCCAAGCCTGACTACAGGGAAGACATCACCGGCTTCAGATGGATGTCCCGGCCGGAGATCCAGCTCATCAAGTACAATATCGATCTCCACGTGACGCACTGGAACGTTCCCGAGAAGCGGAACAACCCCTTTTTCTACTGCTACTGGAACAAGACGCCGGGGGCGGAGATCCATGCGGGCGGCAAGGTCTGGCCGCTTTCGCCGGACTCCATCATGCTGATCCCGCCGAATCTGGAGCACAGTCCCGTCCTGACGGCTCCCTTCAACCACAGTTTCATCCACTTCATCGCGCTGCCGCCCTTCGATTCGCTGAACAGCATCGAACTTGTTCCGGCCGAAAGACACGCCCGCCTTTTCAGAAGATATGAGAGCGAAGCCAAGACGTCACTTGCGCTCTATGCGCTGATTTTCGGTCTGCTGCTGGAGATTCCGGAAGAGCGTTTCTGCCGCCGTCAGATCGGAGACGAACGCATTTTCCACGCCTGCCGGCTGCTCTCCCTCTGCCGCGGTCAGGAGCCGTCGCTGAAGGATCTGGCCCGCAAACTCAATATGTCCGTGAGCAGTTTATGCCACCTTTTCAAGCGCGAGACGGGGGTCTCCCCCATCCGCTACGCCATGGAACGGCGGCTGGAAAAGGCCCTGATGCTCCTCGCGGATCGGCACGTCTCCATTTCGGACATCGCCGGGGAGACGGGTTTTTCGGACCGCTACCATTTTTCCAAAGCCTTCAAGGCCCGTTACGGCAAGACGCCGGTCCAGATGCGGAGGACCCTTGCGGCCCCCCTTCTTCCGGAGTGAGCTTTTTCCGCCGGCTCCGCGCCGGGGCCGGTCAGTAGACGTCTTTGACGTCGACGACGTTGAGCTGGGGGGTCTCCTGGTTCATGTGACGGTTGATCTGGGGCGTGGCCAGCACGTCCAGCAGTTTGTCGTGGAACTGGGAGACGGGGCGGTTGAAGGCGATGAAGTCGATCTGGCCCATGCGTCCGGCGAAGGTCCCGCGGGTGTGGGTGCCGCCGCCGACGGGGGAACAGCGGACGACCCGCAGTTCGTTGAAGCGGTAGACCGGTTTCGGGTTGCTGTGGCCGAAAGGCGAGAGCTTGGCCAGGTACTCGAAGAATACCGGGGAGAGCTCGTGGATCTCGGCTTCGCCGTCGTAGGAGATGAAGCTTTCGAGGTCCTCCGGGGAGACCCGGGAGCGGATCTCCTTGTCCATGGCGTCGAAGAAGGCGGCGATGTTCTCGACCTTGAGGCCGATGCCCACGGCCATGGGGTGGCCGCCGTAGCGCTCCAGAAGGTGGGAGGACTTGCTCAGCACATCCACCAGATTGAGGCACGCGACGCTGCGGCCGGAGCCGTAGGCCTCGTCGCCCTGGATGGTGAGAACGATGGTGGGGCGGTTGTAGTCCCGGGCCAAGCGCGAGGCGACGATGCCGATGACGCCCTGATGCCAGTCCCTTCCGGCCACCAGCAGGGCGTAGGGGCTTTGCCAGGCCAGGTTCCGTTCTATCTGCTCGCAGGCCTCCTGATAGATCTCCTGTTCCTTTTCCTGACGGATGCGGTTGAAGGACTCCAGCTGCGAGGCGCAGTTGTAGGCGTCCACGATGTGTTCGGACTCCAGAAGCTGGAGCGCCACGTTGGCGTCGCCCACCCGCCCGGCGGCGTTGATCCGGGGGGCCATGCGGAAAGTGATGTCCGAGGGAGAGAGTTCCGCGCGGAGCTTGGAGCTTTCGATCAGGGCGCGGACGCCGGGGCGCAGCTGGCGGCGCAGGGCCTCGATGCCGAATTTGACCATGATGCGGTTTTCGCTCTGCAGAGGAACGATGTCCGCCACGGTGCCGAGGGCCACGTAGTCCAGGACCTCCTCCAGACGGGTCTGGAAGCCGCCGATGTTATTTTCCCTGCCGTACTTGATGAAGGCGTGGGAGAGTTTGAAGGCGACGCCCGCGCCGGAGAGGACCTGAAGATCCTCCAGATCGGGATAGACTTTGGGATTGATGACCGCGAGGGCTTCGGGCAGATCGGTCCCGGCCTCGTGGTGGTCGGTGATGATGACGTCGATGCCCCGTTCCACGGCTACGGTCACGGCGTCGCAGCTGGTGATGCCGCAGTCCACGGTGACGAGGACGCCGCAGGGCCCGAAGGCGTCGAGGGCCTTGGTGAGGGATTCCGGCGTGAAGCCGTAGCCGTCGTCGAACCTGTGGGGGATGAAGGAGTGGACGATCCCGCCGTTCTGCCGGAGCACGAAGGCCAGCAGGGCGCTGGCGGTGATGCCGTCGGTGTCGTAATCCCCGTGGATGAGGATCGGTTCCCGGTCCGCAATGGCCTTCCAAAGGCGCGCGCAGGCCTCCCGGATCCCCGGGAAGCGGTAGGGGTCGGTAAGGTTGCCCAGCTTCGGCGCGAGGAAGTCCCCGATGTCCTTGATGTCGATACCCCGGGCGGAAAAATAAACAGCTGTCAGACGCGGCAGACCCAGTTCTGTCTGCATCCTTCTGATCTCATCTGTCTTTTCAACCCCGGCCGGTTTCCAGTTTTTAGCACCCATGTTTTCTCTTTCGAAATTAAACTCGCTCTATAACATAACCCCGAAAAGTGATTTTCGCCACAGCGGACGGAAAAAATTTGCCGATTTTCCCCTTCTCCGGGGCGAAAAATGCGTGAAAAGGGTGTATAATAGGGAGCGAAACGGAACGGAAAGGAAAAAACGATGAAGGATCTGCGGAAGCTTTTTTCGTACCCGGGACCGGGGACGGGCGTCTCGCTGCACAACCACAGCACATGGAGCGACGGCGCTTCGACGGCGGAGGAGATGTGCCGCGCCGCCAAAGCCGCGAAAATAAGGGTCTTCGGCCTCTCGGACCACTGGGTCGTCCACCCCGATCGTAAGCTCATGCCCGTTCCGTGGAGCGTCGCTCCCGACCGGCTGGACGCCTATTTCGGGGAGCTGGCAAGGCTCAAGAAGCTCTTCGAGGACGACAGCTTCACGCTGCTCGCGGGGCTCGAGGCGGACTTTTTCTTCGAGAACTTCCGGGAGGTCCTGTCGGCGCTGGAAAAGTACCCGCTGGACTACCTCGTGGGGTCGGTGCATTACGCCGGGACCTTCCCCGTGGACAACAGCCCCGCGGAGTGGGAGGGCCTGACGGAGGAGGCGATCTCCTCCATCTGCCGGGAATACTGGGAAAAACTCCTCGGCGCGGCCGAGTGCGGCGCGTTCTCCTTCCTCGGCCACCTGGATCTGCCGAAGAAGTTCGGTTTCGTCCGTGATCCCGAAGCGTATCTGCCCGCGGCGCGGCGCGTCCTCGACGCGGCGGCGGCGACGGGGACGCCCGTCGAACTCAACACCGCCGGGTGGTTCAAAGAGTGCCGCGAGCCCTACCCCTCGCCCGCGATCCTGCGGGAGGCCTGTTTGAGGCGTGTTCCCGTCGTCATCAGCGCGGACGCCCACGCTTCTTCCCACGTGAACAGGAATTTTCCCGAAGCGCAGGCTCTGCTGCGTCAGGCGGGCTATCCCTGCTGAATCACCCGAAGAGCGAAGGGGTGCGGGGGAAACCGCTCAGATCGCCCGCCTTGTCTTTCAGCCAGTCGAGGATCATCTGCGTCGCGTATTCTATCTGCGGCTCCGTGAGGGGCCGCCCGGCGGGGATGCCGTGCCATTTGGCGAGACACCCCCGGCAGCAGACGGCCGCGCCGTGCTGGGCCTTGAAAACGGGGTGGCCGCGCATGGGCGTCTGGCGTCCGTCGGAGGCGGGAAAGGCCGGGGCGAGCCGCTCCCGGACGATCCTTTCGGCCTGCGATCGGATGACCTCCCAGCCCCTTTCCGCCAGATACGCCCGCTCGCTCTCGCTGAGTTTGAAGCGGGCGCGGAAGGGCGAGGCGGCAAAGCGCGCCTTCATGTCGGCGTAGGCCATTTTTTCACAGCAGTTTGAGCTGGATCGCGTCGTCGGACTCGTCGCTCTTGCGTTTGGCTTTGACGGTGCGCCTGGGCAGAGCGGCGATGGCGTCCTGGGGCGAGCCCGGGGTTTTTTCCAGCAGTTCGAGGATGATCCGGGCGCGTTCGAGGACGGGGGCGGGGACTCCGGCGAGCTTCGCCACGTGGATGCCGTAGCTGCGGTCGCTGGCGCCGGGAACGATCTGGCGCAGGAAGATGATGTCCTCTCCGTACTCCCGCACGGCCACGTTGTAGTTGTTGATGCCCCTGCGGGTGGCGGCAAGCTCGGTAAGTTCGTGGTAATGCGTGGCGAACTGGGTGCGGCAGCGGGGGTCGTCGTGGAGATACTCCGCCACGGACCAGGCGATGGAGAGGCCGTCGAAGGTGCTGGTCCCCCGGCCGATCTCGTCGAGGATCACGAGACTGCGGGGCGTGGCGTTGCGCAGGATGTTGGCGGTCTCCACCATCTCCACCATGAAGGTGCTCTGGTTCCGCGAGAGGTCGTCGGCCGCGCCGATGCGGGTGAAGATGCGGTCCACCAGCCCGATCTCGGCGTAGGAGGCGGGAATGAAGGAGCCGGTCTGGGCCAGGATGACCAGAAGCGCCGTCTGCCGGATGTAGGTGGACTTGCCCGCCATGTTGGGCCCGGTGATGAGCATCATGCGGTTGCGGTCGCCGTCGAGGGTGCAGTCGTTGGGGACGAAGGAGCCGGGGGGCATGGCGGCCTCGATGACGGGGTGGCGTCCGCCCTTGATGATAAGCCTGTCGTCCTCGAAGATCCGGGGGCGTTGGTAGTGGTTGACCCGGGCGCACTCGGCGAGGCCCGAGACGGCGTCGATCTCCGCCATGGCGTCGGCGCTGTCCTGGATGGAAGCCGTGAAAGCAAGGGAATACTCCCGCAGTTCGGCAAAGAGTTTCGCCTCGAGAGCCCGGGAGCGCTCCTCGGCGCCGAGGATCTTGCTCTCGAGCTCCTTGAGTTCCGGGGTGATGAAGCGCTCGGCGTTGACCAAAGTCTGCTTGCGGATGTAGTCTTCGGGGACGAGGTCGAGATTGGCCTTGCTCACTTCGATGTAGTAGCCGAAGACGGAGTTGAACTTGACCTTGAGGCTTTTGATGCCGGTGCGTTCGGCCTCGCGCTGCTGGATCTGCGAGAGCCAGCCTTTCCCTTCGGTGGCGGCGCGGCGCAGTTCGTCCAGTTCGGGGGAGTAGCCCTCGCGGATGACGCCGCCGTCGGCCAGCAGGGCGGGGGGATCGTCGGTCAAAGCGGCACGGATCTTTTCCACCAGCGGGGCAAAGTCCGCGATCCTGTCGCGGCAGGAGACGAGGAGCGGCGTGTCGAACCCGGCGAGGAGCATCTTTATTCCCGGCAGGGCGTCGAGGGAGACGCCGAGGCTCTGGAAGTCCCGGGGGGTGGCGCTGCCGATGTTGATCCGCCCCACGATGCGCTCCAGATCGCGGATGATGCCCAGCGTCTCCCGCAGTTCGGCCAGCGTCAGCTGGTCGATGGTGAACTGCTCCACGGCGTCCAGCCGGGCAACGATGCCCTCCCGCTCCAGCAGGGGGCGCAGCAGCCAGTTCCGCAGTTTCCGGCTCCCCATGGAGGTGGAGGTGTGGTCGATGACGTCCAGCAAAGACCCGCTCCTGCCGTCGCTCCGGCGGGCGGAGACGATCTCGAGGTTGCGCAGCGAGATGGGGTCCAGCTCCAGATATTTCTCGGGGTTGTGGCGTTCCAGCCGGGTGATGTGCCCGGCGTCCTGCCGCAGGTTTTCGGAGGCGTAGCGCAGCACGGCGGCGGCCGCCTCCACGGCGCAGGGCAGGTCCCGGCAGCCGAAGCCGTCGAGGGTGGAGACGGCAAAGTGCCGGAGCAGATACTCCTCGCAGCTCGAGAATTCGAAGTCATAGTCCTCGAGCTCGGTCCACAATGCGCCGTTCCCGGGGTCGGGCAGGGCGTTCTTTTCCCGCAGGTCCGCGGCGAGGCCCGCCGAAATCAGGATCTCCCGGGCGCCCAGCCGCTCCAGCTCGTCGGCGGCGCGGGAGAGGGAGGCCAGCGTCATGTAGATGAAGTCCCCGGTGCTGACGTCCAGCGCGGCGAGGGCGGTGCCGCCCTTCTTGTCGCAGGCCAGCGCGCAGAGGAAGTTGTTGCGCGAGGAATCCAGGAGGGTGTTGTCCACCACGGTTCCCGGAGTGATGACCCGGGTGATCTGGCGTTTGACGATGCCCTTGGCCAGTTTCGGGTCCTCCATCTGTTCGGCGATGGCGACCTTGAGCCCCTTGGCCACGAGCCGGGGCAGGTAGCTGTCGAGGGCGTGGTGGGGGAAGCCGCACATGGGGATCCCCTGCCGCTTGGTGAGCACGAGTTCCAGCGCGGAACTGACCTTTTCGGCGTCCTCGAAAAACTCCTCGTAAAAATCCCCCAGTCTGAAGAGCAGCACGGCGTCCGCCGGGATGGAGGCCTTGGCCTCCCGGTACTGCCGCATCATGGGGGTGAGAGATTCTTCGGCTCTGTGTGTATGATTTTTTTCCATGCGATAACATACATCTTTTCGCGGTCCAAGTCAAATCCCGGACTGCGGAATTTCGCCGTAAAAAAAACCGCCCCGGAGTCCTCCGGAGCGGCGGAAAGGCAAAAGAGGATCATCCGGATTTTACCAGCTGACCTTGCTACCGTCCTTGTAGAGGGTTTCGAACGTACTGTCGATGGTGTAGGCTATCCCCGTATCGGAAGTTCCGAGAGACCGGGCGTTCATGGAGCTGGCGCTGCCGTCGGCCATGGCCACGGTGCTTTCGTTGAGGTGGACCGTCGCCACGTAGTACGGATTGGAACCGTCTTTCTTGACGGGGTTGAAATACCAGTACGGCGTCTCATCACCGGCTCCGTTCAAGCCTTTGAAGGCGTCGGCGAAGAGGATCAGGCCGCCGGGGTTCTTCATTTTTTCCACGACGTAGCCGACATTGTCCGTGTCGCCGCCGATGATGAACCGGCCCATGTTTTGCCGTCTCGCTTTGTCATACCAGTGCGTAGCGTCATCGCCGGATGCAAAGTCGTAGGCATTGATCATACCGGCGGCGTTGCTGCCGTCGGCCTTGAAGCCGGTTTTGACCGAGGTGCAGAGCATGGCTTTGCCGGGCATGTAGGAATTCATCCCCGCGCCCAGACCGGCGATGAAATACGAGTAGGGCTTGGGATTCGTACCGATCGAACTCTGGAAGACCATGATGCCGTCGTTGCCCTGGGAGTACATCAGCATGGAGGTGACGAGCTGTTTCTTGTTGTTGAGGCAGTTGGTCCGCTGTCCGGCGGCGCGGGCGTGGCCCAGGGCGGGCATGATCATTCCCGCGAGAATGGCGATGATCGCGATCACGACCAGAAGCTCGATGAGCGTGAAACGTCTTTTCATGTTTTTTCCTTTCGCTGACAAGTTGACGGTTTCAAAAACGCCTCTTTCCCTTTAATTTATTCATTGTCCCCGCAAAAGTCAAGACCGGAAACGAAAAAATCCCCGATTTGGGGGATTTTTCCGCAAAAAACATTGATTTGCGCCCCTGTCCGGGCTATATTACCCTTATTCCGAAAGTTCGAATCGAAGGAGGGATCGTCATGAAATACCGTTTTGCAAGTCTGCTGTCTGTGCTCCTGCTGGCCGCGGGGTGCTGCTGCCCGCAGCCGAAATGCGACAAGGGGGCGTGTCTCCCGAAGGAGGACGTGAAGCTCCTGCTGCCCGACAGGATCTACGCCGTGCCCGGCGTGGAGACCAATATCTACTTCGCCAACGCCGTCCGGGTCGTCAATCCGGCCAACTACGTCTTCGAAGTCAAGGCCCCCCGGGGCCGCTGCGACGAAAAGCGCTGGCGCTACACGCCCTCCGCCCAGGACAAGTCCGGCACGTTCAATCTCCTCTTCCGGGTCCACGGCAACGACGGCGTGCTGGCCGAGAAGACCGTGGCCGTGGAGGTCTCCCCGGCGGACGCGGGCAAAGGGGAAAAGCTCACCATGCTCATCGTGGGCGACAGCCTGACCAACGCCACGGTCTACCCCAAGCGCATCCTCGAGCTTTTCAAGGCGCCGGGCAATCCCGAGACGCGTCAGATCGGCTCCCACGCGGGCAGCGGCAGGCCTGTCGTCCCGGGGGGCGTCGCCCACGAGGGCTACGGCGGCTGGACCTGGCGGCGTTTCTGCGAGCACTGGAAGAGCGACGCCGACGTCGCGAAACTCAAGACCAACCGGGAGAAACTCTACGCCCGCAGTCAGTTCCTCAAAATCGAAGACGGCAAGCCCGTGCTGGACATCCAAGCCTACTTCGACCGGGTGAACGGCGGCAAAGCGCCCGACATCATCACCTTCCAGCTGGGGGTGAACGACATTTTCGCGGCCACAGATGAAAACGTCGACGCCAAGATCGAAGAGATCTTCAAGTCCATGGACAAACTGCTGGAAGCCTTCCGCAAGGCCGCCCCGGACGCCGTGATCGGCGTGGGCATCACCACCCCCGGCGCCGCGACCCAGGACGCCTTCGGCAAGAACTACAAGAGCCGCCACTCGCGCTGGCAGTACAAAAAGAACCAGCACCGTCTGGCGGAGGCCATGATGCGCAAATTCGCCGCTGCCGATCCGTACAAGGTCGAACTGGTCCCTGTTTATCTCAACTTGGACTGCGAGAACAACTTCCCCGTGCTGACCGAGCCGGTCAATCAGGACAACGAAAAGAAGATCGCCCGCCAGAGCAACGGCGTGCATCCCGCTCCCGCCGGGTACCGGCAGATCGGCGACACCTTCTACTGCTGGATGAAGCACGTCCTCGCGAAGAAGGCCGAGGCCGCGAAAAAGGCGAGATCCGCGAAGAAGTAAGGGCTAAAGGGAATCCTTCTCCACGAGATTCCGGAAGACGGCGACGAGTCTCGCCGCCGTTATGCCCCCGGGGATGGTCTGCACCTCCGTCTGCAGGGAGACGAGCCGCGGCAGGCTCTTCACTTTGGGCATCAGTTCCGCCCAGTCGATGGTCCCCTCGCCGGGGAGCCGGTGGGCGTCGCTGTAGCCGTCGTTGTCGTGCAGATGACAGGTGACGATATGGGGCGCCATCCGCTCCATCGCACCGGAATACTCGTCGATCTTCTCTCCCCAGGCGTCGTCCATCTCGCCGAAGTACAGTTCCCGCCGTTTGCCGGGGAAGGGCTCCATGATGTGGGCGTGGCCCACGTCCAGACAGCACCCGAGATACGGCGAGTTGAAGTGCTCGACGAAAGAAGAGACCACCTCCGGCGTGTTGGAGCGCTCGTAGGCGTTCTCCACCGCGAGGATGAGACCGAGCTTCTCCGCCTCCGGCAGGAGTTTCTCCAGCGAGTCGAGCACGAAAGGCCGCAGCTCCTCGTTGGGCGTCTGATAGAAGACGCTCTCGAAAGCCCCGACGTGGAGCGTGTAGGTGCGGCACCCCGAATCGGCGCAGTAGTTCATGGCCCGCTTGTGGTCCTCGATCATGGCCGGACGCCGTCCCCGCTCGGGACAGCAGAGGTCGAACCCCTGCCCGTAGGGGGCGTGGGCCTCGACCAGGTCAAGTCCGGCCCGCCGCGCGGCCCGGGAGATCACGCTCCAGAAACGCATGTCCTTGAGGATGCGCTCCAGCCAAGTGTTGCTGAAGACGAGATTTTTCACCCCCTGTTCGCGGAACGATTCCATCACGTTGGGGATCATGACGTCGGGCACTTGGTGCCAGGAATAATAATAGGCCGGCGGAAAAGCGGGGTCGTACATGAAAAAACCTCCGGATGATCGAAAATATTGACAAGGACTCTAATTTAACATTCGTTCCGCCGTTTTTCAACCCCCCCGCGCTGGAAAATCCGCCGGAGGATGTTATAGTAGCTTCTGAAGGATTTTTTCTTTTTTCCGAAACCCGCGATAAGATTTTTGCCGGAATGCCGTCTTATGGGTGTGATCCGGCGGCGGGGAGAGGAAAACGAGGACCGCCGCCCGAACGGGTTTTTCGACCGCCCGGCCGGACCGGGCCAACAGGGAAGGACAGTACGATGGATGAAATTGAAATGCGCTTCCAGCGATTGTGCCGCGAGGAACTCTCGTATCTCCGCGGCGGAGTGTTCCGCATCGTCGGCAATGCCGCCGACACCGACGACGTGATCCAGGAGGCGCTTCTGCGGGCCTTCCGCCGCGCCGGCTCCTTCCGCGGCGACGCGGATCTGCGGAGCTGGGTCTACCGCATCGCCGTGAACTGCGCCTTCGATCTCCTGCGGGAGCGCAAACGCGAGGCCGAGGCCGGACGCCAGTACGCCGAGACCGCAAGCGAAAAAGACGAAAAAACCGAAAAACGCCTCGCCGAACTGGAAAAGGCCGTCTCCGAGCTTCCGGAACTCTACCGCGAGGCCATTGTCTGGGGGTGTCTGGCCGACCTCTCGGGCAGCGAGGCGGCCGCCCGGCTGGGATGCTCCGAAAATACCCTTTACCAGCGGGTTTTCAAGGCCAGACAGATGTTGAAAAAAGCCATGACCCAGAAGGAGGTGGCACGATGATGAACGATATGCTTTTGGACGGATTGCTGACACAGTGGAAGACGGAACGCGCCCCGCGCCCCGGAGACTTCTCCTCGAACGCCTCTTTCGAGCGGCGCTTTTTCACCGCCGTCCGGATCGAAAAACAGAAGCGTCCCCGCAAAGCGCCCCGTCCGTCCGATTTGGTGAACCTGATCCGCAAGCTCCGGCCCGCATTCGAGCCCTCCGAGAGGGTGTGCGCGTCTTTCAGCCTGCCCCCCGCAGCCATGGCCGCGTCGCGGATCCACTGCTGCTGTTCGGCGGCCCCCGGACTCATCGGCGGCCTCTTCGACGACGCCCCGGTCCCCGGCAGCGCCCCCGTCTTCGACACCGAGGAATACAAAACCGTCGGCGAGCGCCCCTTCGTCGCCGTGACCACCAATCCCCTCTCGACTTTCGGCGCCGACGTGGACAGCGCCATGTACGCCAATCTGCGCCGCATGGTTTTGAAAGAGGACCGTCTGCCGCCGCCCGAGGCCGTGCGCCTGGAGGAACTCATCAACTACTTCGGCTACGACTATCCGCAGCCCGAAGGCAAAGCCGTGATGCGCCCGCACTTCGCCTCGGGCGCCGCGCCCTGGGCCCCGGAACGCCGCCTGCTCCTGATCGGCGTCCAGACCCCCGTGCCCGACCGGGAGAAACTCCCGGCGTCCCACTACGTCTTCCTCATCGACAACTCCGGCTCCATGGACGACGTCTTCCCCATGGTCCGCGAAGCCATGACCGCCCTGGCCGGAAATCTGCGCTCCGGCGACAAGGTCAGCATCGTCACCTACGGCGGCGACGTGCGGGTCCTCCTCGAGGGGTGCTCCGACGTCTCCACCGTCTGCGAAGTCATCGCCAAACTCGAGGCCGAGGGGTGCACTCCCGGCGGAGAGGGCATCCAGAAAGCCTACGCCCTCGCCGAGAAACACTTCATCCCCGGCGGCAACAACCGCATCGTCCTCATCACCGACGGCGATTTCAACGTCGGCGCCTCCAGCGAGGCGGAGCTCGTCGAAATGGTCAAGGCCAAACGGGACACCGGGATCTATCTCACCGTCGCCGGGTGCGGCATGGGCAACTACAAGGACAACAAAATCAAAATGCTGGCCAACAAGGGCAACGGCAACGCCTTCTACCTCGACTCCATGCGCGAGGCCAAACGGGTCTTCGTCCACGGCATGACGGGCAATATGTACGCCCTCGCCCGCGACGTCAAGTTCCAGGTCGAATTCAACCCCGCACAGGTCTTCGCCTACCGCCTGCTGGGCTACGAACTGCGGGACATGACCGACCGCGACTTCAGCGACGACAAAAAGGAGTCCGGTACCGTCGGCCAGGGCCAGCAGCTCACCGCCCTTTACGAGATCATCCCTGCCGATGCGGCGGCATCAGTCAAAAACGCCGCCGTCCCCAAGATGCCGCCCCTCAAGTATCAGACTGCGTCGGCAAGCGGCAGCGAGGAACTCCTGACGTTCCGGATCCGCTGGCGCGAACCTCAGGGAAAGAAAGCCGCACGGGAAGAGGCCTTTTCCGTGCCCGGTCTCCCGCCGGAAGACGAGAACTGGAACTGGGCCGCCGCCGTCGCCGAGGCCGGACTTGCCCTCCGCAGCTCCGCCTTCGCCCCCGCGGCCTCCCTGAAACACGCCGCCAAACAGGCTCAGCAGCACCTGGGAGAAGACCCCTCCGGCGACCGCGCCGAGTTTCTCCTTCTCCTCCGCCGCGCAGCCGAGCTTTCCCGATAAAGGGAGGGAAGTTCCGGGGGGAGGGAAAAACTTTTTTTCACGTGAAAAGCCGAACGTCGGCTCCGGTATAACTGCGGCTTGCCCTTCGGGGAGCCGCAGGAGACTTCGGCGCGTCCCCGAAGGGCAACGCGCCATCATCTGCCCGCGGGTGCTACCCGCCCCCTCCCCCCGGGCCCCCCTTCCTTTTCAAAAAGGCTATGTTCCCCATATGGGTAGGTTTAGCGCGGGCCGCCGTTTGAACGCGAGCCGTCCAGCCGGGAGAGAGACAACCGCTTTGCGGTTTTCCCTCCCCGGACCCCTTCTTTTGTTCCCTCCCGCGACGAGCGCGGGCCTCGGGGTAGTTCCCTTCTGAAGTTGCGCGCCTGCGTTCGGCCGGGCTTTGCCCGTCCTCACTCGCGGCTTACTGCTCGACCTACGTTCATCTGCGCTCAAATACTTGAGCGCATCCGGCTGCCCTTCGGTTGCCGGTCCATTCACATTCGGTCTGCGCGCTCGCGGGCGACCCGCTCGCCTCCCGTGGGCAAAGTGTGCCGTCGAGACGTTCTTTTTTCGTCACCTACCCACGTGGGGAACAGAGCTTTTCAAAAAAAGCGGCGTATTTCGGGGCAGTATTCATAATATTCCCAGTATTCCCAGTATTCCCAGTCCCCCCGGGCCCCCCGGCTTTGCCGTCACCGGAAGACCGCGATGCCGCCGGGGGTTTTTTCCTTTTCCGGACCGGCGGCGAAGATGAGGAAACCCCGTTTTGAGACCCCTTTCGCGACGGCGATCTCGCCGTGTTCGTACCCGAAGGGGCGGTCCCCGCAGCGGTCGCGGAGTCCCGCGAGTGCCCGGGGATGCGCCGGAAGCGCGCCCGTTTGCCGGAACTCTTCCATGACGCCGAACGCCGCCTCCGCCATGATGCGGATGTCCCGGATCCGCTCGAAATGCCGCAGGTAAGTCAACTCCATGCCCCCCGTCATGTCGGCGAAGATGAACCCCCGGGGCGCGGTCAGCCGAAGGAGCGCTCCGCGTTTGGCGGAGAGGGGAACATCTTTCTGCAAAACGAGTTCGGCGAGCCGCTCGCTGCGGCGGACGGCGTGCCGCATATCCAGCAGCGTATAGAGGTCCCAGGCGCCTCCGGAGCGGGAGGTGACCCCCGTTTGGGCGTAAAGGCGGAGCCCCTGAAGCGTCTCGTCGCCGATGGCCCGCAGCAGGACCGCGTCCCAGTCGGGAGCGTCTCCCAGCAAAGAAGCGTATTCCTCTTTCGTCCAGTTCAGGCGCGGGAGCGTCCCGGCCAGCGCCTGAAGACGGATCTTTTCGACGGAGATCCCCACCAGCCGGGCGACGGCGGAATGGGAGGAAATGCACCATGCCGCAAGCTTCCGCAGCCCCGCGTCGGCGCGGATGACGGTTTTTTTGTCCCGGGCGCACCCGATCAGCAGCGCCTGAAAACGGGCCGCCGTCCGCAGAAGGCCGCAGGAACACATATAAGCGCCGGTCTCCGGGGCGATCTCCTCCCGGACGGAGCCGACGGGCAGAGCGAGAAAGCGTTCCACCGCAGGGGGATATCGGGGATTTTCCCTGCGGAGACGCGCCAGATCCTTCTGCATTTCGTCGAAAGAACGATACCAGACGAAAAACGACGCCTCGGGCTCCGTTTCCGCCAGCGTTTTCAAGGGTTCCTGTTTCACGGAGAGGGCGTTTTTCTCCCGCGCGTCGTATTCCGCCGTGGAGACCGGCGCGTCCCTTCCGATCATCCCTGCGAGCCGGACCAGCCGGGAGCGGATGTCCCGTTCGAGGAACCGGGCCGTGCAGAACATCCCCGCGAGGACGAGAAAGGCCAGCAGGACGGGGATGAAGGCCATTTTTCTGATCCTGCGGCCGTCCGGCGCGAAAACGACGGCGAGGACGACGAGGAACAGGACCGCCGTCAGCGTCAAGGGCGTTTCCCCCCGAACGATGAGAAGCAGAACCGCTCCGGCGGCAAACAGGAGGTTCCAGCACTTTTTCCAGTGTCCGACGGTGAGAAGATCGCGGGCCCGCCATCTGCGGATCCCCTCGTACTTGCCGCCGCCGATGAACAGCATCGCCGCGCCGAGCAGGAGCGCGTAAATCGCGGCCAGCAGGAGTCCGGAAGCGATGCTTGCCGCGCCGAAGCCCGAAACGAGCACGAGGCGGATCACCGCGAGATAAGCGAACATCCGGAAGAGAAGGGCGAGGCAGAGCAGCCCCGCTCCCATGAGGTGGGCGGAGCGGGGGGAATCCATCATGAGGAACTTGTGCAGGAACCGTCTTCTCCGGTAGTGTTTCAGCGGCCGGACGGCTTTCATGTTTTGCTCTCCAGTAAGTGTATTGTTCGATCATTCCCGGGGGGGAAGGGCAACCGGGCCGTCCTGCCTCATACCTTCCTGTCAGCCGGGAGAGAGACAACCGCTTCGCGGTTTTCCCTCCCCGGACCCCTTCTTTTGTTCCTTCCCGCGGCGAGCGCGGGCCGTCGGGTAGTTTCCTTCTGAAGTTGCGCGCCTGCGCTCAGCCGGGCTTTGCCCGTCCTCGCTCGCGGCTTAGTGCTCGACCTACGTTCATCTGCGCTCAAATACTTGAGCGCATCCGGCTGCCCTTCGGTTGCCGGTTCATTCACATTCGGTCTGCGCGCTCGGCGGCGACCGCCTCGCCTCCCGTGAGCAAAGTGTGCCGTCGAGACATCCTTTTTTCGTTACCTGCACACGTGAGGAAACAAAACTGCCCAAAACCGTTCCGTCACGCCGTCAAACTGCTCCGTCACTTCGTCAAATGACGGTTTTTCTCACTTTGGCCTGTCCGTCTCCGCCTCGACAGAAGCCCGTCATTCTCGCAACGGCCCGCCCGTCACATTCCCCCAAACACCCCGTTTTTCTTGAAAAGGAGAGGGGCCCGGGGAGAGGGAAAACTTCTTTTTCCGCAAAAAGAAGTTTTCCCTCTCCCCGGCTCCCGCCGCTCTCTTTCTCACAGCAGGCTGGCGGCGAGGGCGGCGAGGTGGCCGCGTTCGCTTTTGGCGAGGGTGACGTGGCCGAAGAGGGGCTGGCCTTTCATGCGTTCGACGGAGTAGCTCAAGCCGTTGCTGGAGGCGTCGAGGTAGGGGTTGTCGATCTGGTGGGGGTCGCCGGTGAGGACCATTTTGGTATCGTCGCCGCAGCGGCTGATGATGGTTTTGACCTCGTGGGGGGTGAGGTTCTGGGCTTCGTCGACGATGACGAACTGCCGGGGGATGCTGCGGCCGCGGATATAGGTGAGGGCCTCGAGTTCGAGTTTATGGGAGTTCTGGAGGCTTTCGACGGAGAAGCGGCGGCTGCTTTTGGGGTTGCGTTCGGACTCGCCGCCGAGGAGGAAGTCCAGATTGTCGAAGATGGGCTGCATCCAGCCGGCGAGTTTGGCGTCCTTGCCTCCGGGGAGGAAGCCGATGTCGTTGCCCAGGGGGATGATGGGGCGGGAGACGAGGATCCTGTCGTAGAGTTCGGCGTTGAGGACGCAGTGGAGTCCGGCGGCGAGGGCAAGGAGCGTCTTGCCCGTTCCGGCGCCGCCCACGAGGGTGACGAGTTTGACTTCGGGGTCGAGGAGCAGGTCCAGGGCCATGCGCTGTTCCTTGTTGCGGGGGAGGAGGTTCCAGACGGGGTCCTTGCGGTCGACGATCTGGAGTTCGCCCGCGGGGGTCTTGCGCATGAGGACGGATTTCTTGGGATTCTCCTCGGCGGAGAGCATGACGAATCCGTTGTACTCCAGCTGATCGGCCCAGGGCTTCGTATCTTCGCGTCCCTGGTAGATGCGCTCGACGACGGCGTTGGGGACGCTCCGGGCGAGGAAGCCCGAGTACAGCGAGGAAAAGTTGACTTTGCCGCGTTCGAAGTCCATGACGCGGAGACCGAGGGCGTCGGCTTTGAGGCGCAGATTGATGTCCTTGCTGATGAAGACGACTTTTCGTCCCTCATCCTGGAGGCCGCAGGCGACGCGGAGGATGCGGTTGTCGGGGGAGCCCAGATCCAGTTCGTCGCCGAAGACGCTGTCGGCGCGGCTGGAATCGGGCCCGGGGCCGGTGAGGACGTAAAGTTTCCCGGTGGCGGTGGGGGAGACGGCGGAGAGGGGGACGCCCGAGCACAGGCGTCCCGGCTTGTCCGGTTCGGCTTCGCGGAGCTGATCCAGTTTGCGGATGACGGCCCGGGCGTTGCGGCCCAGTTCGTCGGAGTTCTTTTTGAACTTGTCGAGCTCCTCGACGACCGCCATGGGGATCACGACGTCGTTGTCCTGAAAGGACTCGATGCTCTGGGCGCTGTGGAGCAGAACATTGGTGTCGAGAACGAAAGTCTTCACGTTGTTTTCCTTCATGGTCCGTCGTGCCTCCCCTGTATGACGGGATCGGGCTTGAGCCCTCAGAAACCCGCGAACTCCTGCTGGACCTGTTTCATGGCCGCGCTTTTGCTGCGGACGCCGGTGCCGGAGCCCTGTATGGTGCAGTAGGAGAGGAAGGGGAACATGGTGGGGGTGTTGGTGGAGTTGACGTGGACGTTGATCATGCGGGTGGCTCCGTGGGCCTTGACGGCGCGGGTCAGCAGATAGACCACGTTCTCGTTGGTGAGGTTGAAGCGGAAGAAGGTGAACTGGCCGTCGCCCTTGGCGCTGCCGACGATGAGGGGCAGGCCGAAGAGGCAGTAGCCGCTGATCTCGACGTAGGTCTGGCAGACGGCTTTTTCCTCTTTGTTCCCGAGGTCGACGGCGTTGAACTTCTGGGTGGAATCCACGGTGGTGCATCCGGTGAAGAGCAGGACGGCGGCGAAGAGGGCGCTCAGTTTTTTCAGCATTTTCGATAACTCCTGTTTATATGTGTTTTTCGGGTGGACGGGGATCGGGTCACTTTCTTGCGGCCTTGAGGCGGCAGGCGAGTTCCTTTTCGTAGGCGTCGAAATCGTCGATGGCGATGGCGGCGACGCCGGATTTCATCGCGGCCTCGGCGACGCGTCGGGCGACGTGGGGAACGACCCGGGGATCGAAGGGTTTGGGAATGACCATGTCGCGGCGGAGACCGCCCTGATGCTTGAAGAGTCCGGTCTTGGCTTCGGCGGGATAGGCGGCCTCGAGTTCGGGCCGGATCTCCTCGGGGATCGGGGCCTTGGCCAGTTCGGCCAGCGCGAGGGCGGCGGCCAGTTTCATTTCCTCATTGATGTCGCTGGAGCGGGTGTCCAGGGCGCCGCGGAAGATGCCGGGGAAGCCGAGGACGTTGTTGATCTGGTTGGGGAAGTCGCTGCGTCCGGTGCCGACCACGGCGGCTCCGGCGGCCAGGGCGACATCGGGATAGATCTCGGGGACGGGGTTGGCCATGGCGAACATGATGGCGTTGGGCGCCATGGATTTGACCATTTCCGGCGTGACGCAGTTGGGGGCGGAGAAGCCGAGGAAGATGTCGGCGCCCTTCATGGCGTCGGCGAGGGTCCGCGCGTCGGTGTCGCGGACGAACTCCATCTTCTGGGGATTGAGGTCGGTGCGGCCGGAGTGGATCACGCCCTTGCTGTCGCACATGAGGAAATTCTCCTTCTTCGCGCCCGCGGTGATGTAGAAGCGGCTGCAGGAGATGCCGGCGGCTCCGGCGCCGTTGACGACGAATTTGCATTCGCCGATCTTCTTGCCCACCAGTTCCAGGGCGTTGAGGATGGCGGCCAGACTGATGATGGCGGTGCCGTGCTGGTCGTCGTGGAAGACGGGGATCCCCATGCGTTTTTTGAGTTCGGTCTCGACCTCGAAGCAGGCCGGGGAGGCGATGTCTTCGAGGTTGATGCCGCCGAAGGTGGGTTCGAGGCATTCCACGGCGGCGATGAGTTTTTTGGCGTCGGTGCGGCCCTTCTCATTGAAGACCTTGCCGAGGCAGACGGGCACGGAGTCGATGTCGGCGAAGCGCTTGAAGAGGACGGATTTGCCCTCCATGACGGGGAGTCCGGCCTCGGGGCCGATGTTGCCCAGACCGAGGACGGCGGTGCCGTCGCTGACCACGGCCACGAGGTTGCCGCGGGAGGTGTATTTCCAGACCTGCTCGCGGTCGGCCTTGATCTCGAGACAGGGGGCGGCGACGCCGGGGGTGTAGGCCAGACTCAGGTCCAGCCCCGTGGCGCAGGGCTTGCTGGAGGTCACGGTGATTTTTCCGGGCTTGCCGTCGGCGTGGTAGGCCAGCGCCATTTTCTTGAGTTCGTCAGCGTTCATTTTCTCTCTCCTTTTTTTATTTGTTTTTTCTTGATATAAAACCTTTGAGATAAAGAGTTTCAGGAGTTGCCAGATCCACGGGGTGGTCGGGGGCCTGCAGCAGGAGGCTCAGGATTTTTGCGTCGCACTTCACCGCGGCCGCGGCGGAGGCGGTGATCTTGTGGAACAGTTCGGGGACCATGAGTCCGGAGCAGGAGAAGGAGAACATGACGCCGCCTGCGGCCAGCAGTTCGAAGCCGCTTTCGGCCAGGAACTGATAGGCGCGGCAGCCCCGGTCCAGGGCGTTCCGGGAGTCGACCAGTTTGGGCGGATCGAGGACGATGAGGTCGAATTTCCGTTTTTCCTGCCGCAGTTTCCTCAGAAGATCGAAGCCGTCGCCGCAGATGTTTTCGACGCGGGAGCCGTCAAGATTGTTGAGGGCGACGTTCTTCTCGGCCTGGAGCAAAGCGGGGCGGGAACTGTCGCAGTTGATCACGTGTTCCGCGCCGGAGGCGAGGGCGTTGACGGCGAAGGCGCCGGTGTAGGAGAACATGTTGAGGACTTTTCGTCCCGGGGCGAAATCCCGCAGGCGGCGCCGGGCGTCCCGCAGATCGAAGTAGAACCCGGTCTTCTGACCGTGGAGGAGATCGACCTCGAAGACGAGGCCGTTTTCGGTGATTTTGATCGTTTCCTCCGCGTCGCCGGCCAGCTGGCCGGAAGCGGGGGGCAGGCCCTCGCGGCGGCGGATGGAGACGTCGGAGCGTTCGCAGATGCCGCGGACGCAGGGAAGAGCCATGAGGGCGCCGACGATCTCGGCCCGGTGGGCTTCGGCTCCGGCCGAGAGGAGCTGGAGCACGACGATGCCGCAGTAGAGATCGGCGATGACGCCGGGGAGACCGTCGGACTCCGAGTAGATCAGGCGGCATCCGCCGTCGGGTGAGAGGAGCCCCAGCTCCTCCCGCAGGGCCGCGGCGCGACCGACGCGCTCCCGGAAGAAGGCGGCATCGACTGCCGCCCCCGGATCGAAAGTCCACACCCGGCCCGCGATCTGCGACCGGGGGGACCAGGCGGCCAGGGCCAGCACATGCCCGGAAGAGTCAGCCACTTCCACGGTGTCGCCGGCTTCGGGAGAGCCCGAAAGGTCCTTGACCGCGCCCGAAAAGATCCACGGGTGGCGCCGGAGCAGCGACTTTTCGCGGCCGGGAAGGAGGGTGAGGCGCGCCGTCATCGTTTGAGCCCCTTGACTTCCGAGATGAAATCCCGGGCTTCCTGGAACTGCCGGTAGACCGAGGCGAAACGCACATAGGCGACCTGGTCGATCTTGCGGAGCGCCGCCATGACGCGGGCGCCGATCTCTGCGCTCTCCACTTCGCGGTCGAAATCCCTGAGGAGAGACTGGGTGACTTCGCTGCACACCGCCTCCATCTGGTCGGGCGTGAGGCGTTTGTGGCAGGCGTTGCGGAGTCCGCCGAAAAGTTTGTCGCGGTTGAATTCCTCGCGGCGGCCGTCGCGCTTGACGACCTTGAGTTCTTCGGGGATGATGCTTTCGAGGGTTGAGAAGCGGGCGCCGCACCCGAGGCACTCGCGGCGGCGTCTCACGGCGGCGCCGTCGGGGGTCGTCCGGGAGTCGATCACCTTGTCGTTTTCACAGCTGCAGCGGGGGCATCGCATAGGGTCAGTTCTGCTCCGTGATGAGAAATTCGAGGACGACCAGCGGGGTGAGGAAGAGGCCGCGGAACTCGGGATGTTTCCGGTGTTCCCGGACGACGTACGTCATGATGCGGGTAAAATCGTTCCAGTCGCGGCGGCGGAGCCGCGCCCCGGTGTCGGCCACGTGTCCGGCCAGTTCGATCCCGAGGAGCACCCGGTGTTCCCGGCCGGTGGCGGCCAGTTCCGAGATCGTGCCGTCGACGATCTGCGAGGGTTTGTTCGCGGTGGACATCAGCATGATGTCCGGCGTTTTTGGCCGGGTCGCCATGAAGTCCAGGACGGTCCCCTTGGTGATCTTCCCTTGGGCGGCCAGCTCCTGATAGAAGTCGGGGACGGCGATGGTGAGGGGCAGATCGCCGGGATCGAGCTTGCGGAGCATGTCGAGGGCGGCGCGCACCAGAAGGTCGTTGTCCAGACCGGGACCGAAGGCCTTTTCGTTCCAGGCGAAAAGCTGTTTCGTTCCGGGGTGGGTCGCCGTGTAGAGATGGGGTTCGACCCAGACGGTGACGCCGTCGAGCCTCCCCGCCTCGGCGGGCAGTTTTTCATTGTATTCGACCACGCGGCGCAGGATCTCGGGAACTTCGGGATAGACTTGGCGCAGGCTCCGGAGCACCCGGTTCCCCCGGGCCCGGGGATGGAACTGGCTGTGGCGGAGGATGATCTCGGTTTTGAACCCGGCCTTTTCCGCGGCGGCGAGAAAAGCGGTCAGCCGCTCGTCCAGCTCCGTTTCGCTGGAGATGTGGAAGTAGACCCGGTTGAAGCCGGCGGCGGAGAGGAAGGAACATATTTCCTCCGGAGCGTACCCCAGCTCGAACGCTCTGTAATGCAGACCGATCCCGCGGACGGACAGGGGGGCCAGCAGTTTTTTGAGTTGGGCGCACCTGTCCTTGATCTGCTTTTCCGTGGCGCGGCGCAGGGGGGGCGCCGCGGGCCGGATCGCCGCCGGAGGCGTCGAAACACCGCACCCCGCGACAGCGGTCAGAAGCGCGAAGACCGTCACCCGGAGGATGTTGCTCATATCACATCCTCTCCACGGCGGCTTTTGCGAAACCGGAGCAGCTGACCTCGCGGGCGCCGTCGGCGAGGCGGGCCAGGTCGTAGGTCATGACCTTGTCGGCGATGGCCCGGGAGATCCCGCGGATGACCAGATCGGCGGCCTCGGTCCAGCCGATGTGCCGCAGCATCATCTCGCCGGAGAGGATGAGCGAGCAGGGGTTGACCTTGTCCATGCCGGCGTACTTCGGAGCGGTCCCGTGAGTGGCTTCGAAGATGGCGTGGCCGGTCAGGTAGTTGATGTTGGCGCCGGGGGCGATGCCGATGCCGCCCACGCACGCGGCCAGGGCGTCGGAGACGTAGTCGCCGTTGAGATTGAGCGTGGCGATGACGTCGTACTCCGCCGGGCGGGTGAGGATCTGCTGGAGGAAGGCGTCGCAGATGCAGTCCTTGACGAGGATCTTCCCCTCGGGGGCGACGTTTCCGCAGTCGGCGGAAGAGACCGCCACGTCGGCGTATTCGCGTTTGACCAGTTCGTAGCCCCAGTTTTTGAAACCGCCTTCGGTGAACTTCATGATATTGCCCTTGTGGACCAGCGTCACGCTGCGGCGGTGATTGGCGACGGCGTAGTCCATGGCGGCGCGGATGAGCCGTTCGCTGCCCTCGACGGAAACGGGTTTCACGCCGATGCTGCTGGTCTCCGGAAAGCGGATCTTCGAGACTTTCATCTCGTTTCGGAGGAAGGAGATGACTTTTTTCGCCTCCTCGGTCCCCTGCATCCACTCGATGCCGGCGTAGATGTCCTCGGTGTTCTCGCGGAAGACGATCATGTCGGTGAGTTCGGGGCGCTTGACGGGAGAGGGAACGCCCTCGAAGTAGCGCACGGGCCGGACGCAGGCGTAAAGGTCCAGCTGCTGGCGCAGTGCCACGTTGAGCGAACGGATGCCGCCGCCCACGGGAGTGGTGAGGGGACCCTTGATGGCGATGAGGCATTTCGAGACCGCGTCGAGGGTCTCCTGAGGCAGCCAGATCTCCTTGCTGTAGACTTTATTGGCTTTTTCTCCGGCGAAGAGCTCCATCCATGCGACGCGGCGCCTGCCCGCGTAGGCTTTTTCGACGGCGGCGTTCCAGACGGTCATGGCGGCGGAGGTGATGTCCGGGCCCACGCCGTCGCCCTCGATGAAGCCGATGACCGGGGTGTCGGGGACCTGAAGTTTGCCGTTGCCGTCCAGGGTGATCCATCCGCCTGCGGGGACGGTGATTTTGCCGAAGTTCATGACGATTCCTCCTTGGGTGACGCGCGAAGCGTCCTGTTTGCAGCAGATGCCTCGACATTAATATAACACGGCAGGGGGGGATTTTACAAGGTCCGGACGGGGAATAAATCAGTTATTTTCGATGAGGAAGGCCAGTTCGTCCAGCGACAGGCCGCTTCCGGCGGCGGAGGCCTCGACGACGGCGTCGAAAAGGCGGCGTTTGCGGCCCTGGAGTTCGAGGATCTTCTCCTCCACCGAATCGCGGACGACCAGACGGCAGATGGTGACGGCCCTGGATTGGCCGATGCGGTGACTGCGGTCCGCCGCCTGAAGCTCCACGGCGGGGTTCCACCAGGGGTCGTAAATGATGACCGTGTCCGCGGAGGTGAGGTTGAGTCCCGTGCCCCCGGCCTTGAGGCTGAGGAGGAACAGGGGGATCTCCGGGGACCGGTTGAAGCGGTCCACCCGTTCCATGCGGTCGACGGTGGAGCCGTCCAGATACTCGAAGGGGACGCCGCTCTTTTCCAGCTCCGGGACGAGGAGGTGCAGAAGCGAGGTGAACTGGCTGAAAAGCAGCATCTTGTGAGAGGAGTCGATGTTTTCGTGCAGGAGCTCCCGCAGCAGTTCCATCTTGGCCGACGAGACGCCCTCCCCCGCGCCGCCGGGCAGGAGTTTCGGGTCGCAGCAGATCTGCCGCAGACGCAGGAGCGTGGTGAAGATGGCGGCGCTGCGGCGGCTGTCGTCGGGACGGAATCTCGCGATCTCGCTCCGGCCCTCGGCCAGGATCCGGTCGTAAAGCGCCTTCTGGTCGGGCGAGAAGTCGCAGAAAAGGATCTTTTCGGTCCGGGGCGGCAGATCGGCGGCCACTTCGGCCTTTGTGCGGCGCTTGATGAAGGGGCCGACCCGGCGGGCCAGGTCGGTCCGGAGCTCCTCCGAATCGGCGATCCCCGCGTAGCGGCGGCGGAAGGCGGCCAAAGTCCCCAGCATGCCGGGATGGAGAAAATCCATGAGGCTCCAGAGGTCTTCGGGGGCGTTCTCCAGCGGCGTTCCGGAGAGGACGATCTTGTGGGCCGCCGTCAGGTCCTTGCAGCTCCGGGAATTGGTGGAGCCGGGGTTTTTGATGTGCTGGGCCTCGTCGAGGATCAGGTACGAGAAGGGGATCCGGCGCAGTTTGTCGCGGCTGAGCCGGGCGGCGGCGTAGGAGAGGATGAAGAGATCGAAGTCCGAACCGTCGCGCAGACAGGCTTCGCGGGCGCTCCCCCGGGGCGCGGCGACCCGCAGGCCGGGAACGAAGCGGGCCGCCTCCCGCTCCCAGTTGGTCACGAGGGATGCCGGACATACCACCAGTGCGGGGGCCGTTCCCGGTCCCAGGCGGGCCGCCAGCAGGGCCAGCAGCTGGACCGTCTTGCCCAGTCCCATCTCGTCGGCGAGGATGACGTTGAGTTTGCGGTCGGTCATCCAGGCGAGGAAGTCTCTCCCCTGCTCCTGATAGGGGCGCAGGACGCCCTTGAATTCGAACCGGGGCGGCGGGACAGGCGCGAGCGGCTCCTCCGCGGCGAGGTCCGGGATGAGCGCGCCGGGGATCTCCGATGCGATGGCCGTGTAGTACCGGACGTTGAAAAAGGGGATCTCGAAGGTCCGCAGAGCCGGATCGAGTTTCCGCACCGCGCCGCCGACGGCCCGGAAGAACCGGCCGAAGGCGGGGGAGAGGCGGATCATGCCTTTTTGCGGGACGAACATGTATTCCCGGAAAGCGCCCGCGCATGCCGCGGCCTCCTTCCAGTCGACGGGGCTGCCCGAAACGTCCAGATCATAGGAGATGCAAAAGCCTTCGGACGTCCGGGCCGCGACGCGGCACCTCAATTCCGGCTCCGGCACGCCGCACCCGCCCCGGAAGAGGCGGCTCAGGGGGCCGGCGAGGGCCAGCCGGGGGGAGATCGCCGCGTATTCCGGCAGGATCCGGTCGAGAAAGAGCCCGACGGCGTCGCTCCCCCGCAGGACGGCCTGCCGTTCGTCGAGGGTGAATCCGGCCATTTCCAGCATCTGTTCGAAGCCCCGTTCCGTGGCCAGGTCCCGGCGGAAGAATCTCTCTCCGTCGGAAAGGAATTCTCCGGAGCGCATCCGGCAGGAGATCTCGGTGTCGCCCAGGGGGTAGACGTAACGGACGCGCAGAACGAGCTCCTCGGGAGAAGTCATTTCCCCGTCCAGAAGGACGTCCGCCGGGCGGACCTCCGGCTCCCGGAAGTCCCCTTCGATCACGGGGAACGGGAAACGGCCGAGAAACTCCTGCGGGGTCGTCCCCTCCGGGATCCGGGAGCCGCCGGAACGGAAGAAATTGCGCAGAAAACTCAGTTCGCAGGCGGCGGGCAGGAAGAAGTATTCGCTGCCGCAGCCGATCCAGCACCCGCACTTTCCGACGACGAACCGGGCGTTGGCGACGGGGAGGATGCTTCTCCCGATCCTCAGGCCTGGAGTTATCTTCTTCTCGTTCAGCAGGATGACCGGTTCTGCCCGGTCGCCGCGCACGGTGAGACGCTGGCCGCTCCGGAAAAACCGCGGGTGTCCGATGAGGGCGTGGAAGAGCTCCGCCGAAAGTTCGGCGTCCAGGGCGATCTGGGAGTTGACCGCCGTGCCGTTGGTCGCGAGGAACCGGACGATCTGCTGGTCCTGGAGCGACAGGTCGTCGAAGTGGAGCGCCGCCCCCAGGGCCTTGTCGAAGTAGAGCTGGCGCAGATTGT
Source organism: Lentisphaeria bacterium (assembly GCA_017450705.1). Lineage (GTDB taxonomy): Bacteria > Verrucomicrobiota > Lentisphaeria > Victivallales > Victivallaceae > UBA1784. The sequence goes on from JAFSTC010000092.1 coordinate 85,599, forward strand.
AGAGATTGCCGAGATAATCCCGCTCCGGAGACTGGAGCCTGACCGAGACCGCGATGTTCTCCCACTTGCTGGGGGCGTGGGGCAGCACGCTCCGGGCGTCGAGGGAGAGAAAGGCGTTCCGGGGACGGGCCAGACGCTCGCCCAGCCGGGAAAGGGATTCCCGCCTCAGTCCGCCGTAGTAGGAGGGGGTCTCCTCCCCGGGATCGGGTCCGCCGAAGGGCCGTCCGAAGCGGCTGGCGTACATGACCAGCGCCGCCGCGTGTTCGCAGAAGACATGCTCCCTTCGGCCGCAGGAGCAGAAACTCCGGGGGGAGACGCCGGTCTCGACCCGGGTCTCGACGGCCGCCTGAGACGAAAGGAAGCGGCCGCAGAGAAGACCCTCCCGGTCGCGCCATACGCCGCCGGCAAGCATCTTCTTCTTCAGCAGCTGTTTGGCGGAGGAAAAATTCTCCTCCCCGGCCAGCTCGGTCAAGCGCTCTTCGAAACTGCTTTTCATGGTCCTGTCGTCGAAAAATCAGAAGATCAATCTGTTTAAAATAGCATGGGTCAACCGGAAAAGCAACAGAAAAATCCATAAAATCCGGCATCTCCCGGCAATGTTCCGGGTTGTTTTTTCGCGAAGGGCAGTGTATCTTAAATCTCCTGACCACGAATGGGAGGAATCACGATGCCGCTGAAATATCCGACGACGTCCAGAACACTGCTGGACAGGATCGCCTCCGGGGACGAGATCTCCTGGAACGAGTTCTACGACCGCTACGGGGGGATCGTCCGGGCGCTGGCGCGGTACAGGGGACTGAACGAGGCCGAGGCCGACGATGTCTGCCAGCAGGTGATGCTCCAGTTCTTCAAGCAGAGCAAGACCTTCAGGTTCGATCCCGGCGTCGCCCGTTTCCGGACGTATTTCGGCCGGATCGTCCGTGGGCGGATCGCCAACGTCTACCGGGACCGGAAAGAGATCCCCGTGGAACAGGTCGAGACCGAGCCGGAAGAAGACAGAATGCAGGCGCTTTTTCTGGACGAGTGGCGCAAGCTCGTGCTCAGGGAGGCCGAGCGCGAACTCAAGGTCCGGGTCGCGCCCGAGACATTTCAGGCCTACGAACTTTACGCCGTGCAGAACCGTCCGGTGAAAAAGGTCGCCGCGTATCTCGGCTGCTCCGAAAATCAGGTCTATCAGGCGAAGAAGCGCTGTTTTGCCATGATGCGCGAGATCCTGCTCCGAATGAACGAACAGGATCCCGAGCTCCAACTCGAACTGGCGCGGTATGGCATATAAGTCCGGAGAGAAGCTGTGCGGCTGCACGCTGCTCGAAAAGTGCGGCGCGGGCGCCTACGGCGAGGTGTGGCTGGCGGAGGACGTCCTCGGCGCCCGCGTGGCCGTCAAGATCATCGGCGCCTGCGGCCGGTGTTCCGAGCGGGAGCTGGCCGGACTCAAAAACTACCGGGACTGCAACCATCCGAATCTGCTCAAGATCCGGTTCGTCGAGATCACGGAGTCGCACATCGCCTGCGTCATGGACGCGGCGGACGACCTCAACGGCGGAAAAGGCCCCTATCTGCCCGACACGCTGACCAACCGGCTGGAAAGAGCCGGACGCCTGGAGAGCAAAGAGATCCTCGCCATGCTGGAGGGACTTCTGGCCGGACTGGAGGAACTCCACCGGAACGGTCTGGTCCACCGGGACATCAAACCGGACAACATCCTCTGGGTGAACGGCCGTCCCACGCTGGCCGACGCGGGATTGATCGCACTGGAGGGCAAGGGCTCCCTCGTCGGCACGCCGGGCTTCATGTCGCCGAAACTCCTTGCCGGCCGGGGCGCCGCCGACGCGTCCGACGACTTTTACGCGCTGGGAAAAGTCATCTACTGCGCCCTGACGGGACTGCCCGTGGGCGAGTATCCCTCCATCCCGGAAAACATGACGATCAGCGTCGACGCCGTTCTGGGGCGGGCCTTCCGCGAAGCCTGCAAGCAGCCGGTCCGCACGTCGGAGGAATTCAGGAGCCTTCTTTCGGGCGCCGCCCTTCCGGACCGCCGCAGGGCGCTCACGCGGAAAGTATGGCTCTTTGCGGGGGGCGCCGCCGCACTGCTCCTTTTGAGCGCGGCTTTTTTGCTCACGCTGCCGAAAAAAGCGGAAACGCTCCGTTACGTCAACAGCCTTCCCCCCGACAGCCCGGAGGCTCTCGAGATCGACCGGCAGCTGGCCGAGGCGAAAAAAAAGCTGGCGGAGTCACAGAAGAAAATGCAGGAAGACTTCGACAGATTCAATTCGCGGAAGTCTCGGAATATCAATGAGATGCAGCGCGATGCCGCAGCGCTCTTCCGGCGCAGGGGGCTGCTGCCGGGCGACGGCAAGTTCACTGCCCGTCTGCTGGATTATGAGATCCTGACACAGGACCGGATCCTCGGTCTTCTGATGAGAGACACCCGCAATCCGCGGCTGCGGCCGACGGATGAAGCGCTTCCTCCCGGAGCCGACGGGCTTCATTCGAAGTCTGCGCAGGGATTGTACGGGATGTTCCTCTCCTCCGCCTACGGCGATTTCGACGGGGGGGCCGTGGAGGTCCGCCGGGCGTTCTGGCGCGGCCGTTCCGGGACGGCCGAGGAGATCCAGCGGCAGATGCTGGAGACCGATCCTCTGATGCAAGCCCTCGCCCTGGACCTCCTGATCCGGGAGAAAGCCAATGCCGTCATCGAAGCCGGGGCATTCCGGCCCGGAGACAAAAAGGAACTGGGCGGGCTCTTCCGGCTCCGCAGGGGGCTGCTGGACTCCGAACCGATGGCTTTCCCCGATAGTCTCTTCGCCGAATCGTCCCCAAAGATATGAAAATCAAAAGTTTGACTTGCGATTTGCATAAAACGGCGTTATGTTCCTTGTCATGAAGAGAAAAGAACCATGATGGAACAAGCGGTCCGGCCAGAGCGGCCGGAAAATCGCGATCTTTTCCCGGAAAATCGCGACAAAAAATCGAATCCCGCGGGAACGATAGGGTAAGGGAAGTCATTTCCCGGGGCTGATTGCCATGTTCTGTTCCCGACGGGAGTGTTCAGACGGCGGCTTGCGCCGCTCTCTCCTCCCCGGAACGGCCCGCCTGTGCGGGGAACAGAACCGAAAAACAAAAGACAAACAGACCATGCAGACAGAGAAGTCGTTTGATTTTAAGTGAAAGCGATGCTATCTTATCCCCGGAACCAAAACGGAAAGGGGTGAAAGACAAACATAACCGCATAAACTGAAAAATCGGATAATTTCGCACTGTTCGAGCGGATCAGACTCAGGAAAACGCCAAAGTACAGAGGAAAGATCGAAGCTCGGAGTACGTTGCCTGTGGCGTACTCTGTTTGCATGGTCTTTCCGGGTATTGGCGTACCTCCTGAGTCTTGGAAACGGGGTACGTCTTTTTTTGTGTGCGTTTCAAAAGAAGGAGATTTTTTATGAGTGTTGGAAAAAAAGTTGGTGCTGTCGCATTGGGAACCGCGTCGGTTGCCGGATGGCTGGTTACTAACCTCATCAAGGAAGGGTTTAATGCGGCGGCGAAGAAAGTCGGCAACGGCGGCTATACCGATTCGAAAGGGCGGATGTATACGCGTAAGGATTACAAAGAGGCTGCCGAGAAGTGCAATCGAGGAGAAGATATTTTTGCCAAAGGCTTCAAGGGTGCTGTGAAGTTGTGGAAGGATAAGGATTAATGGACGGCATGCGAGTACAACAAGAATAATTTTGAAGCTGGGCTTTTGATTCACGGTGAATCAAAAGTCAGATAACCAACAATGCGGTTTTCCGCAGAAAGGAAGTCATCATGACTTACAAACCCCCGAAAGTTGTAGCGAAAGCGGCGGCAAAGCGCTCATTTGTGGCCGATTGCCCCACCAATACGCGGTCCAACACGGTGTCCTGCAACCCGAGTTGCCGTTGTGATCGTTGCGAACTCAATTCGTAAAAATGGGAATGGGGTTGTCGCAAGATCTTTCAGTTTGCGGCAGCCCCTTTTTTTGAGGATATGCTTTTTTCCCTTTCATCAAGAACATATGTTCGTTTTTATGGACCGTATGCTTATTTTTATGATAAACAATCCAAAAAAGAACTGTTGTTAAAAGATGTAGACCAGTTTCGTCAGCTGTTTTCAAGGAATCCGGTTGACTCTGAAAATATTCTGAAAAAGACCGTCAAAGAATTTGAGAAATCTAGGAGGCAAGACATCATCGATGACTTTAACCGCATTTTCAACCTTCTGTATGATGAAGGATTTATCGTTATTCCGGGAAATGAGGTAAAAAAACATGTTTTAAACGAAAATACATGTCCCATTCCCGGGGAAGATCACTTTTCAGAACCAGATGATGAAGCAAGTTCGCCCCGAGACGTTTTGCAGGACTACTTTTATAAGCACCCGACGCTTTTCACTCTCTCCGTCGATCTGACGCGGGCATGCACAGAACGTTGCATACATTGTTACATACCGGAATACAAATCATTGTTCATCGATAAAAAAAGATTGTTTCGAGTGATAGATGAGTTTTCGGCATCGGGAGGGTTGAAGATAAAATTTTCTGGAGGGGAGTGCATGCTTCATCCGGATTTTTCCGAAATAATTCACTATGCCGGCAGGAAAGACCTTCTCATTACTGTATTGAGCAATTTGACCGTCTGCAATTCATCTATTGCGAGCACGTTGTTTGATGTAGATGTCATAGTTGTACAAACTTCTTTGTACGGAATGTCTCCGGAAATCCATGATAAAATCACGCGATTTCCTGGGTCTTTTAATTTGACAATGAAGTGGATACGTTATTTTATAAAAAAAGGCATACCGTTGCAACTATCTTGCCCGCTTATGCATGAAAATATCGGAGAATATCAAAAAGTTCTTGATTTTGGAAAAAGCATTGGTGTTCGAGTCGACTCAGATTATGTTTTGACCGCGAAAACAAATCATGACTGCAGTAATCTTCAAAACAGGATGACGTTGGATGAATTGGAATCCTATTTGAGAAAATACGGAAGGTCTGAAATTATCAATGCTGCAGAAAACGGCATGAACGGCGCCGATTTTGATGGGCCGATCTGCGAGGTCGGGACCAATCAGTTGTGTTTGTCCTCCGAGGGGAACTATTACCCGTGTAACGGTTCATATGAATATGTGGTTGGTTCCTACAATATGTCCCTTCTCGAGATTTGGAATAATTCACCGCAGTTGAAAATATTGCGTAATTTGAGATGGCGTGACTTGAAAAAGTGTCCTCATTGCGCCAAAGCTTATTACTGCAAAACATGCCCATTGAAAAATTATAATGAACAAAGCTGTTTAACTCGACCAATTGAGCGCAATTGTCAAATCGCTGATATAAAAAATAAGATTTTTCAGGAAATAAAAAAAGGAGGCCCTTTATGTTCTTGAGATTGGCAAAAAATTCTTATGTACGATTCTATGGCAATTACACGTATCTATTCAACCAACTGGATAACTCCGACCAGCTTCTTGAGGACGCTGCTCCATTTTTCGAAATGATAACTCGGGAAGGAATCGAAAAAAAACAGATAATCGACCACATCTGCAGCCTGTATTCCGTCGGACGTGATGTCGTGGAAAGGGATTTTGATGCTTTGATGGCCCCTCTTATAGAAAATAAATTTTTGATTGCCAGCGAGACGAATAAAAAAGATGATTCAGATCCCTCTTTTTCTTATGATATACCCGATCCCAAAACGGCATTTGACTGGGGTAGCCCGGCTGACAACGATCTCTTTTCGACACCGGAAACAATTATGCTGGACTATTTTCAAACCAATCCGACACTATTTGCGCTTCATTGCGATATAACGGGAGCGTGCACGGAGCGATGTGTTCATTGCTACATTCCGGAACACCGTGTTGAACATATCCCTTATCCTATACTTTGCCAAGTGATGAGGGATTTCAAAAAAATGGGCGGATTGAAAATTTTCTTTTCCGGCGGAGAATGCATGCTCCATCCGAATTTCAAAGAAATTGTCCGTTATGCAAAAGATTTGGACTTGTCGATACTTCTCCTGTCAAATTTGACGCTGTGTGATGATGAGATGACAGATTTCTTGAAGACAATGAACATCGGTTCAATCCAGGTATCTCTATACAGTATGGCTCCAGGGGTACACGATGCGATTACACAACTGCCCGGCTCGCACAAGAAAACACTTGATGCCATTTTTAGATTGCGGAATGCGAATATTCCTCTGTCCATCGCTTGTCCGACGATGAAATTGAATTTTTCAAAATACAGAGAGGTGTTGGAGTTTGGCAAAAAAATGAAAATTCATGCCACTACAGATTTTCTGCTTATGGCCAGATCCGATCATTCCACGGACAATTTAAAGTACCGGCTGAGCATAGAGGAAACCGCGCAACTGATGGACAGTATGCTGGATTTCGGCTATGACAATGCTATCAGATTCAGCACGGACGATGAATTTAATGCCTTGTTGGAGGCATCAGAAGATCGTGCCGAAAGGCAAATTTGCGGTGCGGGGACAAGTACTATTTGTCTCAATTCAAACGGGGAATATTATCCTTGTTCCGGCTTTCAGGATTATCCCGTAGGGAACTGTTATGATAGCAGCTTGCGTGATGTTTGGGAAAATGCACCGAAGTTGAAATATATTCGCGGTCTGCGTGGAAAAGATATTCCGGAGTGCATTCATTGTCAAAACAGAAGTTTTTGTTCCGTCTGCCTTGTTCGGAATTTCAATGAAACGGGGGATATGTTAAAGCCTAATAAACATTTTTGCAGAATTGCGGACCTCAACAGGAAAAAAGTATTGGAATACAGAAAAATGCATTGCCATGAAATTCGCTGACGCCCACGTCCACATAGGCTTTTTTCCATGCGAAGCCAAAAAGGGGAAATTATATTATTATTCTCCGGAAGAAGTCTTCCAATCCTTGTATGATGCAAAAATAGGCGAATTTATTTTTTCATCAACGGATGCTGTTTTTTTTACTGAACATCAATCGTTTGTCCAAGATGAAATAAGAAAAATGCTTTTAATCAGCAATGGGCGGGGACATGCCTTCTGCTGGATTACCAATGAGATGGCAGAACACGATCCAGATTTCACATTTTTGGATGCGCTTCCCTATGCCGGAATAAAACTTCACCCGAGAGAGAGTGATTGGTCAAAAAATCCCTCGGGTTTGAATAAAATTTTTTGTGTAGCAAAACAAAAGTCTTTCCCTATCATGTTTCATGCCGATGACGATTTCCCTCCAGATCTTTATACTGATTTCCTTCAGGCATATCCTGATGTCAAGGTCTGCATGGCCCATGCGCGTCCCGTTGAAACAATCGTGCGCGTGATGGAGAAATTCCGTCAGGTCTATACAGATATTTCTTTTGCACCGATGGAGAATGTATCAAAATTGTTCATGAACAGAGAACTTCTTCCTCGAGTCATGTTTGGCTCAGACCTTCCGGCACCGCAAAGATTTTTTGACCAGGACATGAGTTCTTATTTAAAAAAAATACTCGAAGATTTGTCTGTTTTCTATTTACCGCCCTATCGCGATGTTTTCTGCAAAAACATGAAACGTTTTTTGCAAAAATGAAAAACATTAAATGGGGTTAAGTCATGTTCAATTTCATCGATCTTCAGAGAAAGTGCTGCATCACGTGCCAGTATTTCCGGGGGCAGCGGCGGGTCGAGGTCATCGGGAGACAGACCTTCATCGATTACGACGATCCGCAGGGGAGCTGCGGGGTGTTCGAGAACGTCCCCAAGCTCGTCAACAATCCCGCCGACGCGGTCAGCTACTGCCGGTATAAACGCTGGGTCGAACTGCCGGATTAAGAAACGATTTACTGCCGTACCGAACCGTCGGTTGTCTGCCTCGCTTGCCGGATACGCAATCGCCGCAGACATCCGTTGAGTTGGGAATGTCGTGCGGAGGGGATTTGAATTTGACTTCAAGGCGATTTTGTGCTATTTTATCTTCGGAAAGCAGGAGAGAGACACATTCAACACGATGGAGTAAATTATGAGCGAACAGGAAGCAAAATCCCGGCAATCGTCGGACCAGCCTCAAAAAGTTGAAGAAAACGAGGTTTTCTCGCTGATAGCAGCGTTGAAATTCGTGGAGTCGTTCCTGACGAACATCATTTGGGGAATTCTGATAAAATGCCTTTTCATCAGAATCCCGAAATTCATTTACGATGTGTGCAAAACCATCTTGACATTCGTGTTCAATCTCCTGAAAGACTTCTTGCGTTGGGTGACTCGGAACTTCGGGAAGATCATAGAGGTCTTCTACCGGACGGCAAAAATCGTTTTTCTTTTGATTTTTTTGGCGTTTCTCGCCTTTTGGCCGTTCTTCATCGGTCAACTTTGGGGGCTCGCGTGGATTTTTGTGGTCGTGCTTCCCGGCGTTGGGTGGGGTATCATCCGCTGGCGCCGACAGCAAAGAGAAAAGCTGAAAACCGGCGAACCCCGCGCATCGCAAAAAGAAGAAAGCCGGGAGAACAATCCCGAACAACCGTCGTCTCCGGACAAAGAACAAACGAAAGACTGAGATTCCACCATGTTCAAATTCATTGATCTTCAGAAAAAGTGCTGCATCACGTGCCAGTATTTCCGGGGGGCGCGGCGCGTGGAGGTCATCGGACGGCAGACCTTCATCGATTACGACAACAACAAAGGCGCCTGCGGCGTTTTCAACAACTTCCCGAAACTCATCAGCGAACCGGCCAATGCGACCAGCTACTGCCGGTATAAGCGCTGGGTCGAACTGCCGGATTAGGCCGCCGGCCGCCGGCAGAGATGAGAGATGAGAGGGCCGGGGCCGACACGGACTCTCACGGACTGACACGGACCGACAGGTCGGCCGCCGGGGAATGCAAACCCCCGGCGGTCTTTTTTTTGCCTTCCGCGCCCCTCAAAATACCCGCTTTTCTTGAAAAGGGCGGGGGCCCGGGGGAGGGGAAAACTTCTTTTCAACCGAAAAGAAGTTTTCCCCTCC
>JAFSTC010000009.1 GCA_017450705.1 Lentisphaeria bacterium
ATACGATATCACGGCGCACAGCGGCGCACAGATCCTCGGGTTCACTTACGTGGGCGTGGGCGCGGCCAATGTCGCGTACACTTCGGGAGATGAGATCAGATGCGATCTTTCCTCCGTCACTGTCAACAACGGCTTTACCGGCAGAGTCGGTTTCGACGGCAAAGTCACGTCGGCTGTCGTCACCTACGGGGGAAGAATGAATGTCTCTCAGGGCGGGAGCGCGGCGGGTGTCACCGTCCAGGCCGGCGGCAAGCTGTATGTCTCCAACGGCGGCAAAGTCACGACGTTCCTGACCATCGAGAACGGGGCGACGGTGGTCGTCAGCAGCGGCGGCGTCGTCAATTTCGATGTTTCCGCCGTCAAAAAAGGGAACGCGGCGCTGGTGAACGACCTCTCGCTGGTCGGCGGTGCTCCGACCTACACGCTGACGGTTTCCGGAAATCAGGGGTCAGGTGTCTATACCCTCGCCGACCATGCGGCGGGCTTCAACAAAGTCGTCACCATCTGCACGACCTCCAGCGTCTGCAGCACGATCACGGTCGGCTGTACGGTCACACTGGAAGGGCAGGACTATACCTTGAACCTCACCGACGCTTTGCTCACCCTCACCGTGACAGGCGGGCCCGATACCGTTCTTCCCGGTGACCTCAACGGCGACGGGCGGGCGGATGTCATCATGTCCATCACCCAGTCCGGCCACGGCGCGGAAGGGGCGACCGGTGCCTGGCTCATCCAGAACGACCAGACCGCCGCATGGGGTGATTTGAGCCAGCGCAACCCGGGCTGGGAGATCTTCGGCACGGGCGTCACCGATGCGGGCAAGTCCACAAATGACGTTTACGTGAGAAGCACCGGCAACGTCATCGGCGCCTGGGTCACAGACGATGACGGGCATGTCGCGGGCTGGACGACTGTGGGAACCTTCGACGGCAACACGCAGATCCTCGGCCTCGGCGACTTCAATGCCGACGGCCAGACCGATTTGCTTCTGCGCAACGTCAACGGCGCGGTGGGGTGTTACTTCACCAGCGGAGAGACCACAGGCTGGAACTACTTCCAGAGCCTCGGCGACGAATGGAAAATCACCGCCGTCGGCGACCTCAACGGCGATGGAAGAGACGACGTTGTCCTCAAGCACGACGCAGGCTTCGCCGGAAGCTGGCTCACCCAGAGTGACGGCACCATGACATGGGCCAATCTGGACACCCTGCCGGAAGGCTTCGCCATCGTCGGTGCGGGGGACTTCGACGGCGACGGCGTGGACGACGTACTGCTCAAGAAGGACACCTACTACGGCGCATGGCTTGTTGAAGACGGCAGCGTCAAAAGCTGGTTCGGTCTCGGCGACTTGGGCAACGTGACCGTCGAACAGATCGCCGACTTCGACGGCGACGGCAAGGACGATCTCCGCATCCGCACCGCCGCGGGTGACCTCGGTTCTCAGCTCGTCAAAGCCGCCGACACCCTCGAGTGGCGCTACTACGGTTCCGTCGGCAACGAGTGGTCAACAAGCCTCGCGGCCCTGTGAGCAAAAGCAACAGGCCGGATAGGTAAACAGGCCGATAAGCAAAATAAATCGGGCCGGATGGGCAAAAGCCCGTCCGGCCCTGTCTCATCTCTCAACTCTCATTTCTCATCTCTTGCAAAGGGTACGTCGGTGTCGGCGGTGAACCACTTGCGGAGAACGGCGGGCAGGGGGCCGGGGCAGGCGAGATTGTTTTTGATGGTGTAGCGGAAACAGCGGCGGAGCCGGTGATCCAGTTCGGCGGGGTCTTTGAGGCGCTTCTCCAGCTCCGGCGAGAGGATGACCATGGGGGAGTTCGTCGAGCCGAAATTGCCTTCGATCCGGATCTGGCTGGGCAGCTCGAAGAGACGGAGGACGCCCTTGTTGGGCCGTTTGATCTGACCGACGCAGAGACTGGAGTTTTCGATGATGATCTCCGTACCGCTGCCGCCGAGGGGACTGATGGGATTGCGCCCGTCCGCGAAATTGTAGACCGCCGGGATGCCGCCGCCTTCGCCGCCGAAACGCACGTACTGCAGGCGCAGTGCGCCGTAATTGTCGATCCAGCGGGCGTTTTCGAGGTACTTCTCCCCCTTGGGCGGATTGGCGCAGGGAACGCCGCACAGGTTGGTCATCATGAGCTTCCCGCTGCGGTTGACGATGGCCGGACCGTCGATCATCTCCGGCTGTTTGAGTTCCATCCAGCAGTCCCGGAGATGCATGAGGTCACCGTTGTTTTCGATGCACTGGTGATTGCGAGAGAAGGTACACCCGTCGAGCAGGGTCAGACTGGACATGTGGTCTTTTCCGTCCGAGGGCACGACCCGCACGGCGAACCCCGCGGCGAAGCGGAACTGGCAGCGGCGCAAAGTCAGCATCGTGTTGTCGATGTTGGCGTTGGAAAAGGTCAGCTGGTGACGGCCGCCGATGAAAATCAGGTCCTCGACGAGCTGTTTCGAGGCCCGGATGTGGAAGACGTCCTCATCCTGATTCCCAGTGAACTCGATCAGGGAGCCGGTGCCTTCGCCCCGCAGGGTGACGCCCGCCGGGACTTTGATCGTGCGGCTGATCCGGTATTTCCCGTGGGGGAAGCGGATCTCGGGGGCGCTCACCACCATTCCCGGCGTCCCTTCTCTGCGGTAGCCGAAAAGCCGTTTTTTCGCGGCGTCGCAGGCGGCCTGGATCGCCTCCGTGTCGTCGTTTTTGTCGTTGGGCCTGGCCCCGAAATCGGTGACGCGGATCACGCTGTCGGCCGCGGCGGTCCCCAGAAGGAGACACGCGAGGAATATTGCTCGTAACATATTGGACCTCAAATATTATTTGATCAGACGGATTGATTTTATGAGGAAGCGGACCGGTTTGTCCTTCAGCGTGTTCCCGCGGTTGAAATAGAGGAAGAACGCCGAACTGTCGGTGAGGGGACGATCAAAGGTGAAAAGATATTTCCCCGGCGCTTTCTCCACGGCTTTTGCGCTGGCTTCTCCGCTTTTTCCCCGCGGGTTCAACTCGAGGTTTTTGGGCAAAAGCGCGCCCTCCTGAATATCGAGATCCAGCTCCGCTTTCCGGAAGGTGCCGGTCCTGTAGAAATTCGAGAATTCGATGACGACCGCGGCGCCTTCGTTCAGGGGAGTACCGCCGAAGATACGGTTCTCCTTGACGATATTTTTGCAGTTGTTCACCCGGGCGCGGAAAATGGGCAGGAAGACGTCCGTTTCGCCATCGTCGAAGCGCAGCGAGACCGCCGTCAGGGCAATCTCCTTGCCGGTGTAGCGCCGGATCTCGTCGAGATAGAGACGCACCAGAAAAGTTTTCTCCGGCGCGCCGGTGAGACGGAAGACGGTCTCGTTCGGTTTTTCTCCCGGCATGCCGCTGGTCTCGAGCTGGATCTTCGAATTCGCCGCGCGCAGGTTCAGCCGGAGATCTTCCGAAACGGGAAGGATCCCCCCTTCCGCGGGGGCCAGCGTCAGGACCGCCCGGGTGAATTTGCTCAGATCGATCTCCTTCGCGGGGAGGGGAAAATCGATGGAACCGCCGGGAACCATGGTGCCCCGCATCGCGGCCCCGTTGACGACGGCATTTTTCAGTCCGTTGACGCGCAGGGGCTTGACCTCAAGGTCAAGAGCTCCGGCGGCAAACACGAGCGGCAAAATGGAAAAGATCAGAATTTTTTTCATGGGATCGTCTTCCTTTTTCGGGGTGAATCAAAGGGCTTCCTTGATGGGGTTTTTCGCACTGGTGGGAGCCAGGCGCCAGTAGATCGGGTTGTCCGAGGAGTCGTTGAGCCGGTACTGCGGCTGGAACGCCAGCGTCGAAACGTGACCGTCCACGTGGCAGATGTTCATTCTGTCGTTGTGGCGGAAAGCCAGGGCGTCGTAGGCGCTGCCGGCGGCCCGGGCGGTGGGCAGATGCGCGACCTGGACGTTGTACCAGTCCCCTTCGAGGAAGGCATAGTACTGCGACGGCGCCTTGAAACGGTTCAGCTTGTGGAGCCGCGTCGCGGCCGTCGTCGGCGTCGTGTAGGTTCCCAGAACGCCGGTGCAGTGGGAGTAACTCAGCGCCCGTTTCGTGTTCTGATCGAAATTGGGGACGACGGTTGCCGACGTGTCGGGGACCCGCCCGGGGCAGCCGTTGAAGGCGAAGCCGCCCGCCCATGCCGCGTCGGAACAGCGCCCCATGTTCTCGTGCAGCCACTGTCCCACCCGGCAGAAGGCGCCGGCTTCCTTCTTGCTGCTGACCGTCTGCTGCGAAAGACACCAGCCGTCCTGACTGTCGGCGTAGAAGGTCAGGGCCGTACCGTAGGTTTTGAGGTTGCTCTGACAGGTCGAGGCTTTGGCGCGCTCCCGGGCCTGCTGGAGTGCAGGAAGAAGCATGGCCGCCAGGATGGCGATGATGGCGATCACGACCAGCAGCTCGATCAAAGTGAAGCGCATTTTCCGGACGAACGGAGACCTTTGGAGATCCTTCGACATGATTTCATTCCTTTCCGGCTGTTTTGCCTGTATTTTCCGGTTTCTTCCCGAAGAACCCGATCGTTCTGAACCACATCGTGCTGCCCGCTTTGGCCCAGCGGTCGACGGGGGCGCCGTTGGGACGGGGCGGCACGTACTTCTTGGGAACGTAATAGACTTTCATCGAAAAGACCGGATGCTCCGCGAGTTCGGGAAAACGCTCCGCAAGGTTCATTTTCAGTCTGTAAAGAGGCATCTGGCGCCGCATGACGGCGAAGAGCTTCTTCTTTTCGGGGACGACGATCTTGACGGCGAACTCCGCCGGGGAGGCGGAGACGGGATCCACGACGAGGATCGGATATTTTCCGATGTCCAGTTTGATGTTTTTGATGGTGACGTGAGGCCAGTCGCCGACTTTGGAGCCGGGGACCCGGCGCATGAGCCCCATCCGTCCGTTTTTGCGGATCAGGTGGAGAAATTCCGAGTTTTTGAGGACGCCGCCGTCCATGAATTCGTCGATGTTCCACTCGGGCGCGCCCTCCCGCTGCAGATCGATCTCCGCCGGAATGACGGGATCGCTCGGGAGCTGAGCTTTTTCGGCGGCCGCGAGGGTCTGCTCCCGGGTCAGCTGGTTGTCGGGACGGGGCGGATGGGTCACGGGGTGCAGCAGTCCCTCCGGAATGACATTTGCCCCGTTGCCCACGTTCGCCGCTCTGAAGAGAAGCGTGTCCGGCCGGGTGTAAAAGTAGTTCGCAAGGTCGATCCCCGGTGCGACGGCGATGGCGGCGGGACCGCCCGTGCAGTCCCCGATGTTGATCAGATTCGGCACTTCGATGCAGTACACGGCGCAGTTCGCATTGGGGGATGAACCCGAGCTGATCCAGCAACGCTGGATTGAGATCTCGACCGGGATGTTGAAAGCGCGGTATTTCGCGAAGTTGTACACGGGGGTGAAGCCGCCGCCTTCGCCGCCGAACCGGGTCCCTGTGACGAACAGACTGCCGTAATTGTCGACCCAGCGCTGTTCGTCGCCGTTGCAGAGGGGAACGCCCAGCATGCTGTCGATGTTCATGACGCCGTGCCCGTTGACGATCACCGCCTTTTTGCGCATTTGCGAACTGCTGGTGAGCCAGATGTCCCGGATGGATGTCCAGTCGCAGTTGCTGACGACGGCCTGGCCGCATTTGTAGAATACGCAGTTGGAGATGCTGAAGATCGTCGAGTTCGTCCCGAGGCGCGACGTGACGGCGACGCCCCGCGCGTTGAAAAAGCGGCAGTCCCTGACGGTGAGCTGGCCCTTTTCCGTGTTGGCGTTCCAGAAGCTCAGCTGATCGCGTCCCCCCTGGAACTCGATCCCGGTCACCCGGGTGTTCCACGCGAAATCGTAATAGAAGATGTCCGCCGCGGGGTCGGTCTGGACGATGACCGCGCTGTCACCCCTGAGATGGATCTTTTTCAGGGTGATCCGCCGGCTTATCTTGTAGCGCCCGCGGGGAAAATACAGCGTCTCCGACGCGTAGGTCGAGAGCTTCGCCGTGACCGCGTCTGCAGCCCGCTGGAGCGCCTCCGTATCGTCGGTCTTTCCGTCGCCCTTCGCGCCGAAATCCTTGACGCTGGGCGGCTGGGCCGCCGTCAGCGCCGCCGTCGTCAGCAGCAGGACAAGCAAACATCTCATCATGGACATCTCCTCTCTTTTTTGGGATTTTCCGACGAAATATCCGGAACGATGTACAGGTCGGGCGCAAGCCGGATGCGGCGCGGACGGAGATTGCCCGCGATCCGTTCCCGCATGGCCGCGACGATTTCCCGGACCATTTCCCTGTTGGGGGATTTTATGAGCAGACATCCGGGGGGAACATGCGTCACTTCGGGGACGGCGGAAACCGCGTTGATGACGACGGGGATCTCTTTGCCCGGGAGCCGGTTGTGCTCCCTCAGAAAAGCGCAGACGCCCAGTCCTGTCAGATAATCCGTGCAGAACCAGCCGTCGATATCCGGATTCTGACGGATTGCCCGTTCCGCGAGGATATAACCCGCGGCGGTCCCCTGCGCCGGCGGAAAAACATCTTTCGTCCGTACGATGACGCAGTCCTTCCGCGGCAGATTCCAGTATTGCCAGGCGCAGACGGCGTTGACGGTCTGGATCCACGCCTGATCGATCCGCGGTTTGCGCCGTCCGACGATGGCGGCTTTCCTCACGTGCCGTTCGATCAGGTACTCCATCGCCAAAGTTCCGCAGGCGGCGGCATCGACGTCGACCGAACTCAATCCGAGCATTTCCGCCCGCAGCACGCCGCAGGTGACGACCACCGGAATTTTTCTTGCGACAAGTTTTTGAAGCAGGACGCGGCTTGCCTCCACCTGCGCAAGGCGTCCGACGAGCATGCCCGCAACGGCGTCCCCCTCCCGGTCGAGCGTATCGAGGATGTACTCGATCTGATGATCTTCCGAGGGAAATTGAAGTATCTCGAATTTCAGATTGCAAGAGGCGAACTGCCGCTCGAGTTCCGGATAGATCTCACCGTTTCTGCGGGGGTGGCGGAGCAGTTCCTGCCGGGAATTGATGTCGAATTCGACGATCCGCCCCGCGGGGGAGGCCAACTGCCATTTTCTGGAGATCTCTTCCCGCCCCGTGACGAAAAAGCCTCTCCCCTGCCGGGGAGCGACCAGACCGGACGACACGAGTTCCCGCAGGGCCCGGTAGACTGTGGGTTCACTCAATCCGCGCCGCAGCGCTGTTTCCCGGACGGAAGGAACTTTCGTTCCGGGACCCAGCTCCCCTGAACGGATTTTTTCTCGGATCTCCTCATACAGCATCAAATAGGCGTGCACGACCGAATCTTCCCTGTTTAATAACACTCTTACGCGTAATGTAGCACATGTTTGACGAAAAATCAACCCACAGCCGTCCGGCGGTGAAAAAAACGGTGAAACACCCTTGATACCGCAGGGGAATCTCCCGCTTTTTTTCCATCACCAGAGCGGTTTTTCGAGAAAAAACTCCCCGTAACCGGGATTGATCGTGCCGACGGCGATGGAGCCCGGAAGAAAGGACACGAAGAAAAGTCGGCGGAGCCTGCTGACCTCGCGGACGCTAATTCAGCAGACGGATGGCGTCGATCCGGAATTTGACCGGTTTCCCCGTCGAAGTCCCCTTGCGGTTGAAATAAAAGAAGACCGAGGTGGGATCGACGACGGGTTTCTTGAAATTGAAAACATATTTTTCGGATGCGGGCTCGGAAACATAGGCGCTCGCGCTGACGCCCTTCGAACGGGGATTGAATTCGAGCGCTTCCGGCGGAAGAGTGCCTTCCTCGACGGTCAGTTTCATCTCGACCTTCTGAAACGTTCCGGGTTTGAATCCGACGGGCATCGCAAGGATGACGGCCGCGCCCGTGTTTTTCGGAATGCCGCTGAAGGTCCGTCCCGCCTTGACCGGCTGGTCGCAGTTGTTCAGCCGTGCGTAGAAGACGGGCAGACAGAGATCGGTCGGACCGTCGTCGAAGCGCACGGAGACGATCTTCATCGCCATCGTTTTGCCGTTGCAGCGCCGGGTCTCATCCACGTAGAGCCGGGCGATGGATGTGTCCGCCGGCGCGTCGGCGAGGCGGAAAAAGACCTCGCCCTCCTTCTCCCCGGGGGTGCCGTAGCTCTCCAGCTGTACCTTTTTGTCCGCGGCGGAGCGGAGATTCAGCCGCAGATCGTCGGCGCCCGGCAGATATCCCCCTTCGGCGGGGGCGATCGTCAGGACGGCCCGGGTGAATTTGCTCGTGTCGACCGTTTTCGCGGGGAGCGGCAGATCCACCGAGCCCCCGGGAACGACGACGCCGCGCACGGTCGAATCCTTGATGACGACCTGCTTCAGGCCGTTGGTCCGCAGAGGCTTGACGGCAAGATCGAGCGCGCCGGACGCCAGAACGGAAAAGATCGAAGCGAGGAGAAGTGTTTTTTTCATAGCGGGAGTCCTTTCTTTTTTGGAGTGATGATCGAAGGCTTTCTTTTGATCGGGAGATTATCCGTTCTTTTTCCGTCTCCACGGCAGTTTTTCGAGAAGACGCTCCTCGTAGCCGGGATCGATCGTGTCGAAGGCGATGGAAACCAGAAGGCCCGTCGCCAGCAGACAGGCGATCATGTTGCTGCCGCCGTAACTGATGAAGGGCGCCGGCATGCCTTTGGTGGGCGCGCTGCCCGAAACGACGGCAAGATTGATGGCCGCCTGGACCGTGATGCCGATCGTCAGGGCGAACCCCAGCAGCATGCCCAGCTTCGAGCTTGACCTGAAGGCGATCCTGAGCGCGTAGTACCCGTAAAGCGTATACAGCAGGATGACCGCGACCATGGCGACGAAGCCCAGTTCCTCGCCGACGATGGCGAGGATGAAGTCCGTATGCGCCTCCGGCAGATATTTCGCCTTGAGGCGGCTGGTCATGAAGCCGACGCCGAACCAGTTGCCCGAACCGAGGGCCAGCAGGGAGTTCCACAGCTGGTAGCCCTTGCCTTTCTGCACGACCTCTGGATTCATGAAGGAGACCACCCGGGCCAGCCGCATGGGGTCGAAGAGTTTGATGTAGACGGCGATGATGCTTCCGATGACCACCGGGATGATGAGATACCGGAAGTACAGCCCGGCTGCCAGCATGGTGAAAAAAGTCATCGTTCCGACGAGGATCGTCGTCCCCAGGTCCCGTCCCATGAGGATGCCGAGGATGACTGCTCCGGCTCCGGCGCAGAGGGGCAGAAGCCCGCGGCGGTGCCGGATGACGGAAAAGGTCCGCGCATTGTCCGCGCAGTATCTGGCGACGAAGATCGCCACGGCGATCTTGGCGAATTCCGACGGCTGGATGGAAAAACTGCCGAAACGGATCCACCGGCTGGCGCCGTTCACGGGTTTGAAGAAGAAGCACGCCGCCATCAGCAGGAGGAAGGAGAGCACCATCCACCAGGTGCTCCGTGCCGCGACGCGGCGGTATCCCGCGAGGAAGACGCCGACCCCCCCCGCCGTTCCCAGAGCGATCCAGATGAGCTGATTTCTGAAATACTTCAGCCCGGCGGTCCCGTAACTTGCCGAATAGAGCATGGTCAGACCGAAGGCGATCAGGATCGTCGTGACGACGAGAAGCGCTCTTACCGCCTGCCAGACCTCCTTCGAGGAGTCGCCGGCATCCGGCGGGGCGGCGGGGGCGGCCGGTTGACGGATGTTCCTCCGGACCGTCAAAGCACCACCTCGGCCCCCGGTCCGATGACGATGTTCCGGGAGGCGGCCAAAGTGCGGGCGTCTTCCGCGTCGAGGACTTCGAGCGGAGATATCTCGATAAGGGCATCCGGCGTCCCGTCGGCTTTCCGCGGGATCTTCACGCCGGCGCCTTCGAGACGCGCCGCGTCCCGGTCGACGAGCATCTGACGGCAGCTTTCCACGGAGTCAACGCCGGTTTTGTTTTTCGTCGGCGCGAAAACTTCCCGCCGGTCGAACTCCATGACCATGGTCTTCTTTGCCAGCGGCAGGGCGTCGAAGATGAAGGACTCCAGCTTCACGCCGTTGGGCTCCGCGGGGACGACGGGATTCCCGGCGTCGTCGATGTGCGGGATCTTCTTGTCCGCACGGTGCCAGGGCAGACGCAGGGAGCCGCTTGCCGTGAGCTGCTCGACAAAATCCCGCCTGATCAGATGGATCGCCGGACTGCCCGCGACGAAGGCGAGGGAGCCGTCCGCATTGCGCTTCTCGGCGAGCTCCTGCGGCAGATCGCTGTATTCGATGATCTGCAGCCGGCCTCCGGAAACGCAGAAATTGCCGAGTTTTTCGAAAGGACCGGTCTTCGAGAGCATCACGGCGCTCATCTCGGCCCCTTCGAGCGCGTGCATGCCGATGAAAAGCGGATCGACCACGTGCACGAGAGGATTGTCCACCTGGAAATAGGAGATGATGTCCGTTCCCTCCTTCTTCATTCTGTCGAGGGCGCCCGATTTGCGCAAGGCCAGAAGCGTTCCCCCGTGACCGTCGGGAGAGAGGGAGAGGGCGTTCTTCGACGCCAGCAGCAGTTTCCCGTCGTATCCGAAGGCGGGCATGGTACCCTGCGTGAAGAAGAAGACCTGCTCCTCCTTGAGACCGAACCAGCCGTTTTTACGGAAGAAGTCCGTCGTGGCCGCGTGGTTGAGGCTGCTGGTCATGATGTACCACGAAAGCGGGTGTCCGAACTTCCAGCCCGCGCGGATGATGTTCTGCGCGAAGTATTCGAAGAGGGTCCTCCCCGTGACGGGGCCGATGGGATAGGTTCCCTTGGGGCCGTCGAAGCCCAGTCGGGTCCCCTGACCGCCGGCGACGGTGAGACAGCACACCCGGCCTGCGCGCAGAAGTTCCCTGCCTTCTTTTTCCGCACGGGCGTAGAGGGATCTTTCCGCGTCGTTCCGGGGAACGGCCGGGAAATAGGGGGCGGGGCCCAGATCGTCGGGGATCGCCGTGCGCGGACGGTTCAGCACATAGTCGCGGATCAGGCCGGGCAGGATGGAAAAGTCGATCTTTTCGAGCTGGGCCGCAAAGGCCCGCTGCTCATCCTCGGTGATGTCGTTCCAGAACCGGAGCAGGTGTTCCTGACCCGCAGCCCGGATGCTCTCTGCAAGTTCCTGTGAGATGTTCATGAGAAGGGCTTCTCCGTTACTTCAGTTTGTCGGTGAGGGGCTTGAAAAGTTTTTTCCCGCCCTCGGCGATCCCTTTGCCCAGCTGGCCGGCCTGGTCTCCCGCGGACTTGAATGCGTCGCCGATGGCTCCGCCGACATTTCCCGCGGCCTTGCCTACGGAACTGATGATGAGCGTCGTCAACTCACTCAGGGTATCCACGATGGATTCGCCGCCGATATCGGTGAGATGCATCGGAAGGAGAGGCAGTTTGAATGTCTGGTTGAGCGTCGTGCTGGTGATGGCTACGGAATTGTCTTCGGCGTCAAGCTTTGCGATGAAGACCTTCTGCTGCTTCTTCTTCTTGTCCGCGACATCGCCGCTTCCCGAAGGCGCTTCCTCCTTGCCGGCGTTGCTGATCCTGTCAAGGTTGGCCTGGATCTTGCCGAGGTTCGTTTCGTTGAACTTCGTTTCGAAGTTGACGTTCATCCCGGCGACCCGGATCTGGTTGATCCTGATCGTGTCCGAGAGGACCGAGGGGATATCGATGCTGACGAAGATCTCCTTGAACTCGATGGCGTTGGCCGGACTGTAGCCCTCGGGATT
The DNA here is from genome assembly GCA_017450705.1 of Lentisphaeria bacterium. Lineage (GTDB taxonomy): Bacteria > Verrucomicrobiota > Lentisphaeria > Victivallales > Victivallaceae > UBA1784. Next base: position 11,669 of record JAFSTC010000009.1, read on the forward strand.
CCCGACGGAGAAGCCCTGCAGATGGACCGTGCCCGTGACGGATGAGGAAAAATGCTTCAGCTCCACCTTGGTCCCCGTGAGAAAGCTGCCGACTTTGCACGTGGCGATCCGGATGACCGGATCCCGGAAAATGAAGACGATGATCAGAAGGACCAGAAGGCCGAGGAGCGTGTACCCGATCCCCTTGAGGATCTTCTTCCGGCGCGAAGGTTTTTGCTTCGGTGCTTCGTTCTGTTCCGGTGCTGCTTCCTGAATTTTTTCTTCGCTCATTTTTTTACCTGTCTCCATATTTTGCCGCGAGTTTTTTCAGCGCCGCGGTCTGTTTTTCGCTCAATATCTTCTTCTCCCTGAACTGGCGGTTCAGGGATTCGTAGAACTTTTTGTCGTCGACGGTGAAACGCCCGCGTTTGACGGGCGGTTCCCATGCGGTCACGGCGGCGAGGGCCTTGAGAAGTGCGGCCGTTTCACCGGGATCCGGCGCGCTCTGAGGAGTTTCCAGAGCCGCGCCGATATCCGCGCCGAGGATGGAACCGACAAGACCCGGATCGGAGATCTCGCCCCGGTATTTCCTGGCCAGCCTGAGAAGCGCGGCATTCTGCTTTTCGCTGAGGACCTTGCCCGAGAGGGCCTGCTTTTTGAGGGAATCGAAAAACTTTTTGTCGTCGTAAACGACCTTTCCCTTCGTGCTCGGCGGCGCAAAGGTCACGCCGCGGAAGGCGTTGAAAAGCCCCGCGTAGTCCACCTGTGCGGCGCGGGCCGAGGATTCGGCCCGTTCCCGGCCCTTGCGGGTCTGCTCGGCCCGCTGGAGAGCAAGCGCCTCTCTGGTCCCATCCGGGAGCGGCGCAAGACGTTCCTGCGGGATCTTCTCCATATACCGCGCCGCCATGGAGAGAAGCGCCTGATACTGCTTGGCCGAGAGCTTGCCCGTGGAAGAGAATTTTTCCACGACGGAGTCGTAGAATTTTTTGTCGTCGTACACGCGGCGGCCGGATCTCTGCGGGGGATCGAAAGCGATCCCCTTCAGGAGACTGACGATCTGCGCCGCATCGTCGGCCGGCGGCGCGTCGGAGTCCCTGGCCGCCTTGAGCCACGGGGCGAATTTTTCGTAAAAGTCGGCCATCATCCGCGTCCACGGGATCTCTCCCTCTTCCACCTTGTCGAGCTGGGTCTCCATCTGGGCCGTGAAGCCGATGTCGAACAGCTCGGGCAGTTTCTCCACCAGAAAATCGTTGACGGAGAAACCCAGTTCCGTCGGAACCAGTTTCCCCTGGTCGCGTCTGACGTATTCCCTGTCCTGGATGGTCTTCAGTATCGTCGCGTAAGTGGAGGGCCGGCCGATCCCGTTGCTTTCCAGCTCCTTGATGAGAGCCGCCTCGCTGTAGCGGGGGGGCGGCTCGGTGAATTTCTGCTCGCAGTTGAATTCCCGGATGTCCAGCGGATCTTTTTCCGCCAGATCGTCGGGCAGGGTGTCCTCCTCGTTCTGATTTTTCGCCGTGTCGTCGTAGACTTTGGTGAAGCCGGGGAAGACCATGACGGAGGCCGTGCTGCGGAAAGTGTAGTCCACGCCGTCGGAACCGCGGACGAGGGAGTCAACGGTCGTCTGGTCCAGCTGCGCCGGTGTCATCTGGCTCGCGACGAAACGTTTCCATATCATCGTGTAGAGTTTCAGCTGGGAGGGGTCGAGGAAGGGCGCGACGCTCTCGGGCGTTCTGCGCACATCCGTGGGTCTCACGGCTTCGTGGGCTTCCTGCGCGGCGGCCTTGTTTTTGTAGAAATTGAATTTTTCGGGGGCGAACGCCGCGCCGAAATTCTCCCTGATGAATCCGGCGGCTGCGATCTGCGCCTCGCGGGCGATCGTGACGGAGTCGGTCCGCATGTAGGTGATGAGACCGACGGCGCCGGCGCCGCCCAGCTCCACGCCTTCGTAGAGCTGCTGGGCGATCCGCATGGTCTGCGTGGCCGTGAATCTGAGCCGGGAGTTCGCCGCCTGCTGGAGCGTGCTCGTCGTGAAGGGCGGCTGGGGGAATCTGCGGCGGCGCTGCTTGAGGACGGAGGCGATGTACGGACGTTCGCCGGTCTCCACGGCATGTTTCACCCTTTCCGCCGACGAAGCGTCCGGTATCGAAAAATCCCCGCCGTCGATCTTGAAGAGCCGGGCGCCGAAAGAATCGCGCTTTTCCGTCTCGAAGAGGACCGTCAGGTTCCAGAACTCCTCGGGCACGAAGGCTCCGATGGCCCGTTCCCTCTCGACGATGAGGCGCAGGGCGGCGGACTGGACCCGTCCGGCGCTGCTGCCTTTTTCCAGTTTGCGCCAGAGGAGGGGGCTCACCTGATAGCCGACGATCCGGTCAAGGACGCGGCGGGCCTGCTGGGCGTCCACCAGGTTCTGGTCGATCTGCCCCTTGTGCTGCAGCGCCTGCTCGATGGCGTTGCGGGTGATTTCGTGAAAGGTCACCCGGTAGAAGGGGGCCTTCGTGCCGTGTTCCAGCACATTTTTCAGATGCCACGCGATGGCCTCTCCCTCACGGTCGGGGTCGGGGGCCAGATAGATCTCGTCGGCCTTTTTCGCCGCGTCCCTGAGGTTTTTGACGACGGGACGGCTGCGGGGCGTATCCACGTACTGCGGCGCGAAACCGTTGGCGATATCGACGCCCAGCTCCCGCTCCGGCAGATCCCGGATATGTCCCATCGATGCGATGATATCATACCCCCGGCCAAGCATTTTGCCGATGGTCCTGGCCTTGGTCGGTGATTCGACGATCAGAAGTTTTGACATGATGTGTTCTCCGTACGTATTAATATAACATATAACGCGGAGCTTTCCCTTGTCAAGCCGAAAACGCCTTTTTTTACCGCAAATCTCGGCCGCCGGGCAAAAAAACGGTAAAAGTTCGAACAAATCCTGATGAACCTGTGATTTTCGCCTTGACAACTTGAGAGATGCTGTTATATTATGAGAACGGAACAGCGTGTGTCTCCATCGTCTAGAGGCCTAGGACATCGGGTTCTCATCCCGGCAACATGGGTTCGAATCCCATTGGAGATGCCAGTTTTCGTTCCGCAGAGAAGAACGCTCTTTATCAGGAGGAGAAAAATGGCTGCCAAGGTTGACAAGGAAAAGTGTGTCGCGTGCGAAGCTTGCGTCGGAGTTTGCCCGGTCGGGACGATCAAGATCGTTGACGGTGCCGCCAAGGTCGGTGACGAGTGCATCGAGTGCGGTGCCTGCGTCGGCGAGTGCCCGTCCGAAGCGATCTCGCTCTGAGATAAGTGTTTTCGATACTGACAGTCGAGCCGGAGGAAAAGCTTTTTCCCCCGGCTCCCTGTTTTTTATAAGCCGGGGAGAGCGGGGCGTGAAACGGAAGAAAACAGGTCTGCCGGGGTATCTCTGCTTTCTTGTTCCCGCGTTTTTTCTGCTGATCTTCGTCAGGCCGTATCTGCTGCGGGAGCTCTGGTTCGACGAGGCGCTGACCCTGATGAATTTCGCGCTTCTGCCCAGTCCGCTGGCGATCTACAGAAGTTACGTCATCCCCAACAACCATATCCTCTACACGATTTTGCTGCACGGCTGGGTCCGTCTGCCGGATCCCGGTCTGCGTCAGGATTTCCTTTTGAGACTGCCGTCTCTGCTTCTTGCCGCGGCCTCGCTCGGAGTCCTTTACGGCGCTTTCCGGCGCGCCCTGGGGCGTTTCCCCCTGCTCATCGCTCTGACGGCTCTGGCGGTCTCGCCGCCCTTTCTCGTTTATGCCTCCGCCGTGCGCGGTTACATGGCCGGCTGTTTTTTCGTTTCCCTTGCTGCTGCGGCGGCGTGCTCTTTTGCCCGGCGTCCCGGGGGAAGAAATTTCTGCGGATATTTTCTGTGCTGTCTTTTGGCCGCGGGAACGGTCCCCAGCGACCTCCTGGCCCTCTTCGGCTGTGTGCTGCTGGCCCTGCCGTGCGCCGGGAACCGTTTCCCGCCGTGGCGACGTGCTCTCCCGCTGGCCGGTGCGCCCTTCGCCGCGCTGGCCCTTTTCTATCTGCCCATCCTGCCGTCGTTCCTCGCCGTCTGCCGTCTCGGGGAGGGTTGGTCCGACGGTGCGGGGGTCGTCCGGGCCTTTGCCGCGGCGGGCGCGGCGGCCGTCGGCGTTCCGGGCGTTCTGTTCCTCTTTTCCTGCGTTCTGCGCGGCGGGAAATACCCGTGGCGGACGGGGATGTATGCCGCGATCTGCCTTCTGCCGCTGCCCGCGGCGTTTCTCCTTTCGCCCGCGCCGTTTCCCCGGGTGTTCCTGCCGCTGTTTCCGCTGCTGGCGCTTCTTGCCGCCCGCGGCATCCGCGACTGCGGCGCGTTTCTCCGTCTGAAGAGGGGAGGGCGGGGACGTGTCTTTTATGCTGTCCTCGCCGTCTGTGCCGTTTCGGGGGGGCTCCTGATGCAGACGGCTCCCTGCCGCGCGGCCCTTTCGAAAGTCTGCGGGGATGCTCCGGGGGACGATTTTTTCAGCGGGTACTATATGCGGCCGGAACATCGCCCCTCGCTCACGGCTGAGCGCCTGTCGAAAATGTACGCGCCGGAAAATCTTCCGCCCGTCTTCATCTCCTTTGCCGCCGACCCGTGGCCGACGATGTATTATCTGCTGGAGCGCGGGCTCAGGACGCAATTCCTCTTCGACGGCCCCCGGGGGCAGGTGCAGCGCCTTCTCCCCGGGACGCTGGTCGTCATCAGCCGCGGCGAGGAGCCGGAGAACACCGCCCGGCGGTTCTCGGTCCGGCTCGTCCCGCTCTTCGACAACGTCAAACACCGCGTCTTTGCCGTGGAGTGATCACTCCCGGGCGTCGGGACGTTCGGAGAGGGAGATCTGCAGAAAGGTGATGATGCCCAGCATCAGTATCGCCTGAAGGACGAGGATGGCCGCGGTGGCGAAATTCCCCCAAAAGACCGGAAGGATCCCCAGACCGATGGTCAGCGCCAGCAGATGCACCAGCGCCACTGCGCGCTTGCGGGTGAACCCCATGCGGACGAAGCGGTGGGAGATGTGATTGTGGTCGCCGATCCAGAAGGGTTTGCGGTTGACCGTCCGGATGACGACGACCATGGCCGTGTCGAAGAGCGGCAGCGCCAGGATGAAAAGCGGCATGAGCATGGGGAAGCGGGAGAGAGAGAAACTCTTGTCGAAGAACGTGACCTGTGCGGAAACGATCGCTGCCAGATACCCCAGGAAATGACTGCCCGAGTCCCCCATGAAGATCGTTGCGGGCGCGGCGTTGTAAAACCAGAATCCGCAGCAGACCGCGCAGTTGAGGATGGCGAAGGAGGCCATGAAATACTGGCTGTTCAGAACGGCGATGACGGCAAAGAATCCCATGGCGATGGCGATGGTCCCCACCGCCAGGCCGTCCATGTTGTCGAAGAAGTTGATGGAGTTCATGAGCAGCATGATCCAGAAGACGGTGAGGGGGATCTCCAGCCAGATGGTCTCCCTGAGGATGTTGAAGCGCACGCCGCCCCCGAAGACGGCGATGAGGGCCACGAGGAACTGGCCCGCGAATTTCGTCCTTGCGGACATGGGATATTTGTCGTCGATCAGCCCGAGAAGCACCGCGAGCAGCGCGCCGCCGATGACGAGAAAGAGTTCCCGGGAAACGTGATGAAGACCGGCCAGATGCTCCTCCGCGGCATCGGAGAAAAACGGGATCATGTTGTACTTCACGGAGAAGTAGCCTGCCGAAATGCAGATGATCCACGCGCAGAACATGGCGCAGCCGCCGAGAAGCGGCGTGGATTTTTTGTGTCCTTTGTGATTGGCCGCGGGAACATCCATGAAACCGCATTTTTCGGCCAGGCGGCGGAAGACCGGTGTGAGGACCAGCGTCGCGGCAAGTCCCGAAACGAAGATGACCGCGTAAATTTTGAACCAGGGGTCGTTGTACATGATGGATCTCTATGTTGTCGTTGTGCGCCGCACGTGCTCGAACAGCAGGACCGTCGCCGCCTGCGCCGCGTTGAGTGATTCGTAATTGCCGGGCATCGGGATCGTGACGCTGACGGAGTTCCGGGGGTGTCCGGTCACGCCGTTGGCCTCGCCTCCGATGACGATCACGCTCCTGTCGAAAAGGCCCGGAAGGGTGAAACAGCTTTCTCCGCCATGGGGATCTGTGATGAACACTTTGCCGAATCCCGACGCGGCGGCCTGCTCCGCAAGCCGGGCGAGATCGTCAAACCGGCGCAGCCGCAGGGAAAACTGCGCGCCCAGCCCCGATCTGACGGCCTTGTCGCCCCATGGATCGACGGAGCCTTTCGTATACCACAGCTCCCTGCCGCCCACGGCGCGGAAAGTTCTCGCGATGGTGCCGAAATTGCCGGGATCGTTGAGCTGGTCCAGGGCCAGGATGAAAGGCCCTTCGACCTCGCCTTCCGCATCCGCGGGCGTCTCCGCCACGGCGACGATCCCCTGACAGCTGACGGTCCCCGAGAGTTCCGCGAGCCGTTCCTCCGAGATGCTCCGCGCTTTTTCCGGGACGAAATCCAGGGCGTCGAATCCCCGCCGCGTGCCGGCGACGAACCGGACGGCGCCGGGAGCCCTCGTCAGGAGTTCCCCGACGGCGCGCACGCCCTCGCAGCGGCAGAAGCCCGTATGCCTGCGGCCGCCGCGGGTCGACAGCGACCGCAGAAGCGCCAGCTCCCGTTTCGAGATTTCCTGCGGAAGTTCCATGGAGCGTTTTTTATTTGCCGGGGTTCTTCCCGGCGGGAGCGGCTTTCCCCGGTTTTTTGACCGCGGGAGCGGGCTTCGCCGGAGCGGGCTTCGCCTGTTTCCCGGCCGCGGGAGGCGCATACTCGCCGCTTTCCACGGCAAGGAGGGTCTGTTTTGCGTTCTCGGTCCAGTAACCGGTCCCGGCGTTGCCGGAACCCAGAAGTGCGGTCCGGCCGAGGACGGCCCGGGCCTGCTCAAGATCACCGGACTGGATCAGCAGACGCCCCGCGCAGTAACCTGCCTCGGCCCGCTGGGCGGCGGGCAGTACGGCATTGCTTTCCACCGCGAGGAAACGGGAGATCGCCTCTTTTTTGCTTCCGGAGAGCTCGCAGGCGTATCCCGCCGACAGACGGGCTTTGGCCGCAAGCAGTGCGTCGACGGAGGCGTCCTGAGAGACGGCGTCGAGCTGGCGGAGGGCCTCCTGATACTTTTCGGAATCGATCAGGATCTTGGCCAAACGGTAGCGGGCGATGCCCACGCCGGCGTGTCCGGCATTTTCGTTGATGGCCGCCGTGAGTTCCTCGACGGTGTTGGCATCGGCCAGGGCAAAAGCGGCTTTTTTCTCCGCGGCATTGCGGGCCGACACGGCCCAGAAAGCGCCCGCCGCGAGAACGGCGGCGACGACCGCGACTGCCGCCGCGGGCTTCCAGTAGGCCGAGAACCACATTTCGAAACGCTCCGTATCGGTGAAGAGCGCCTGCCCGATCTCCGAATCGATCTTCTTCTTCTGATTTTTTTTTGCTGACTTCTGCCATTTTGACACTTCCTGTTGCTTGTTATTTCAAGGTGCGTACCGTGTAAGACGATGGATCAGTGGTGCGAGAAGATCCGCTCCGGGGCGTGGATGAGCGCGACTTTGAGCTCGTTCGCCCGTTTGATGACATCGGCGTCGCGCAGACTGCCGGCGGGGGCTATGATCGCCTTGACGCCCGCGGCCGCGGCGACCTCCACGCCGTCCTCGAAGGGGAAGAACCCGTCGCTGGACATGACCGCGCCTTCGAGGGTTTCGTGACCTGCGTATTTCTGCTTGAACTTGGCGACGGCCTGTTCGATGGCGCCGACGCGGTCCTGCTCGCCGGTCCCGACGCAGAGGGTCTGGCCGTTTTTGACGATGACCACGCCGTTGGAGCGGACTGAGAGGTTGACATGCCACGAGAAGAGCAGATCTTTTTTCTGCTGTTCCGTGGGCGCGGTCTCGGACTTGACCGCGCCGCAGCGGGCGTTTTCCCCTTCCGCCGTTTTCAGGTCGTCGACGGTCCGCAGACTGGTGGTGAGCGGCGCGGCGACGATGAGCGACCCGTCGGCCAGGACCTTGAGCGTATTGTATTCCGGACCGGCTTCGCCCGTGTAGCGGGGCAGCTGCGAGACGTCGCCGCATTTGAGGATCCGGATCTGCTTATTGAGCTTGTAGGTGACGCCGTCGTTGAAGACGGCCGCGGCTTCGGGCGAGTAGTCCGGCGCGACGACGCATTCGGCAAAGGTGGACATGATTTCTTTGGCCGTTTCCTCATCCACCTTGACGTTGAAGGCGATGACGCTGCCGAAGGCCGCGCGGGGATCCGCGTCGCGGGCCTTGACGTAGACCTGTTTGAGGGTCTCGTTCCCGACGGAGACGGCTGCGCCGGAGGGATTGACGTGCTTCATGACGGCGCAGGCCGGACCGTCGCAGAATTTGACGATGTTGAGCGCTCCCGAGATGTCCTCGAGATTCGTCTGCGAGAGGCCGCTTTTGCCGTTTTTGATGATCTCGATCCCGCCGATGACGCCGCATTTCCCGGCCGGCCGGTAGTAGGCCGCCGCCTGATGGGGATTGGTCCCGTAACGCAGGTCGTCGACCTTTTCGTAGCGGATCCCCGCCACGTCGAGCGACGACGGAAAGTTCCCGACATTCTTCTCCAGATAACTCGAACGCGAAAGTCCTTTGCCCATAGTGTGCACTCCACCCCTGTTGACGGCGGGAATGCGAGGTGCGGCAAGCCGCCGACGCCCCCGCCGGTTTTGTTTTTGACAAAAAAGTCCTTGATTAGAATATATCACGATTTGAACTTTAGGGCAAATGGAAGTATCTTTATAGACCGTAAAAATATTGAAATTTGTGATGAACGGCGGAGAAAACGGCATGAAACGCGGTTTTTTCATAACATTCGAAGGTCCCGAAGGGGCCGGGAAAAGCACGCAGGTGGGGCTTCTGCTGGAGCATTTCCGGCAAAAGGGCCTTCCCGTCACGGCGACCCGGGAGCCGGGCGGGACCGAACTCGCCGAAAAGATCCGCGCCGTGGTCAAAGGACACGACGGGGCCGAGAGGATGCACCCCGAGACGGAGCTCCTCCTGATGGAGGCGGCCCGTTCCCAGCATGTCCGCGAATTCATCCTGCCCCGTCTGGAGCAGGGGGTCTCCGTCATCTGCGACCGTTTTTCAGACTCCACGACCGCCTATCAGGGCGGCGCCCGGGGGCTCTGCCGCGCCGAGATCGCCTTTCTCAATGATTTCGCCGCGGCGAAGCTCGTCCCGGACGTCACGTTTCTGCTCGATATCACCCCTGAATCCGGATTCGCGAGGACCCGGACCCGTTCGGAAACGGCGGGGGAGTTCGACCGCTTCGAAGCCGAAAGAATCGAGTTCCACCGCAAGGTTCGCCGGTGTTTTCTTGAGCTGGCCGCCTCCGAACCCGACCGCGTCAGAGTCATCGACGCCGACAGGGACCCGCAATCCGTTCACGCCGACATCGTCAGGATCGCAGATGAATTCCTTGTATGACTGCTGCAAAGACCGCTTTCCCGAAGTGATCGCCTGTCTGGGCAACGCCAAGCGCCGCGGGCGCTTTGCCCACGCCTTTCTCGTGAGCTCGCCCGATCCCGACGTGCGCCGGGATTTCTCCATCGTTCTGGCCCAGATCGCCGGATGTCCTGCGGCCGCCCGCACAGGTGTCCCCGATCAGGACTGCCCCTACTGCCGGAAAATGGCCGATTTAAGTTACGAGGAATTGCACACGCTCTCTCCCATGGGGAAGATGTACCAGATCAAGGTTGGCGAAAGGATCAACCCCGAACCCAATACGCTGCGCAGTTTCATCGCGGCATTCCACCTGACGAGCACGTCGGTGTATTCCTGTAAGATCGGCATGATCTTCGAGGCGGACCGGATGAACGACGAGGCGCAGAACGCCCTTCTGAAGACCCTCGAGGAGCCTCCGCCGGAGACGACGCTCATCCTCTCCACCGGCAATCCCTCTTCGCTCCTGCCGACGACGATCTCCCGCTGTCAGCTGGTCCCGCTGCCCGGGAACGTCTGTTCCTACGCTTTCGAAGGTGCGCCGGAGGTGCTGGCCGCCCTGGAGTCCCTGTGCTTCGGCGGCGGCGGACTGGCCGCCGCCGAACGGACCGCCGCCGCGCTGACCCGGGTGGCCGGCGGACTGGCCGCCGCCGCCAAACAGAAGACCGTCGACGCCATTTCCGGTCAGCTTGCCGCCGCCGGGAAGGCTGATGATCCGGCCTATTTGAAGCGTCTCGAAGAACGCATCGCCGATGCGTCCAGCGGAGAGTACATGCGTGAGAGGAGTGTTTTTCTCTCGGCGGTGCTGACCTTCTGCCAGCAGATATTTCTTCTCTCCCGCGGCGTGGCGTTCACGGATCTTCCCAATCCCGAGCTTTTCGTCAGCGGCGCTCCCGACGCCGGAAAGCTCTCCCCGGAGTTCGGCGACTTCGTTTTGAAGGAGGCCGAGGAGCTGGCGCTGACGCTCCGTTTCAATGTGTCCGAGGAGCTCGCCTTCCGGACTTTTGCCGTCAACATCTCCATGCGGGGACACAGATAGAACACAATACCATTCAGCAGAAAGGACATACTATGTCTGAACTTACTTTGACGATTCTCGCCGCCGGGATGGGCAGCCGTTACGGCGGCCTGAAGCAGCTCGATCCCATGGGGCCGAACGGAGAGACGATCATGGATTACTCCGTTTTTGATGCCGTCCGGGCGGGATTCCGGCGCGTCGTGTTCGTCATCCGCCGCGATTTCGAGGCGGATTTCAGGGAGAGGGTCGGAAAGAAATACGAAAAGCTCCTCGACGTGGATTACGCGTTCCAGCAGCTTGACGATCTTCCCGCCGGCTTCTCCGTTCCGGCCGGGCGGGAAAAGCCCTGGGGCACCGGTCACGCGCTGTTCGCCGCGCGCCGCGTTCTCAACGGACCTTTCGCCGTCATCAACGCCGACGATTTTTACGGCGCGGACAGTTACCGTCAGCTGGCGGGATATCTTTCTTCGCCGCCGCCTTCGGGGCCTCAGGTCAGAGGCGTCATCGCCACGTTCATCCTCGCCAACACGCTGAGCGAGCACGGGTCCGTGGCGCGGGGGATCTGTTCCGTGGATGAGGCGGGACATCTGCGCAAGGTCACCGAATTTACGAAGATCGTCAAAACGCCCTCCGGCGCCGCGGACGGATCGGATCCGGAGCATCCTGTGGCGTTTACCGGCCGGGAGCCGGTCTCGCTGAATTCCTGGGGCTTCATGCCCGAGTTCCTCGACCGGCTGGAGGCGCTGCTCGCCGATTTTCTCGCCGCCCGCGGGACCGAGATGAAAAGCGAGTTTTATCTCCCCGGAGCCGTGGATACCCTCATCTCCCGGGGCGAAGCCCTCATCTCCGCCAGGACTGCCGGCGACAGCTGGTTCGGCGTGACCTACCGGGAGGATCGGCCGCTGGTCCAGGAAAATCTGCGGCGTCTCGTTGACAAAGGGGCGTATCCCACCCCGCTTTTCGAAAGGGCATGAAAACATGAAATCGAAACAGGCATTTCTCCGCGATCTGGTCTACAAGTTCACCCTGTACGGGGATTTTCTCGTCGGCGTTCCCTTCGGAATGGGCAACGTCAACGACACTTATCAGCTGACCTTCGATCAGGGCGGCACCCGGCTGCACTACATCCTTCAGCGGATCAACGGCAACGTGTTCCGCGATCCCCGCGGCGTCATGGAGAACATCGACCGTGTGACGGCCCATATCCTCGGCAAGATCCGCGCCGCTCACTGCGAAACGAGGAAACGGACGCTGAGACTGCTCAGGAACAGTGAGGGAAAGCCTTACGTCGTCGACGAGCAGGGTCACTATTGGCGCGCCTACGTGTTCGTCGAGAACGCGCGGGCTTACGAGGTCCTGGAAACGCCGGAACAGGCCTACCGGATCGCCGAAGCCTTCGGCGCCTTCCAGAACCAGCTGGTCGATCTTCCCGGGAAACGCCTTAATGAAACGATCCCGGATTTCCACAACACGCCCAAGAGATTCGAACGGCTCGAAAAGGCCGTCAAGGAGGACAAGTTCGGCCGGGTGAAGGAGGTCTTGCCGGAGATCGAATTCGCCCTTTCCCTGAAGGACGAGGCAGGGACGCTGATCCGGCTGAACAAGTCCGGCGACATTCCCGAGCGCATCACCCACAACGACACGAAGAGCAACAACATTCTGATCGACGACCTCACGGGGGAGGGCATGTGCGTGCTCGATCTCGACACGGTGATGCCCGGACTTTCCCTCTACGATTTCGGCGACATGGTCCGCAGCGCGACCAACTCCGCCGGAGAGGACGAGGTGGACTGCAGCAAGGTCTGGATGCGGTTCGATCTGTACGAAGCGCTGTACCGCGGATTCATCAGTTCCGCCGGCGGCTTCATGACGGCCGCGGAGAAGGAAAATCTGCCGCTCTCCGGCAAGATCATCACGACCGAGATCGGCATCCGTTTCCTCACGGACTACCTCGAGGGCGACACCTACTTCAAAATCCGCCGTCCCAAGCACAACTTGGAGCGCTGCCGCAATCAGTTCACCCTCGTCAAGTCCATCACGGAACAGATGGCCGAGATGCAGAAACTCGCAAAGGATCTGGGTGTGCGATGATCGAACTTGACGAGGCGGCAAACCGTGTGAAACGGGCCGTCCCCGTGGGGATCGTTTCCCCGCAGGAGGATGCGGATACCATCCGTGAACAGCTGGCCGAGCTGGCCGAGCTTCTCGGAAATCTCAACATCGCATCTCTCCCGGCGGAGCTGGCAAAACTTCGCGGCGGCAAGTGCCGTTTTCAGATCGGCGACGGCCGTGCCGAGGAGATCGCCGCGTCCGCCCGTGAACAGGAGGCCGATCTTATCGTCATCGACGCGGAGCTCACGCCCTCCCAGCAGCGCAATTGGGAGCGCCTGGCGGGGAGGCCCGTGATCAGCCGCGAGGAGGTCATTCTCGAGATCTTCGCCGCCCGGGCCCAGACGCGGGAGGCCGTTCTTCAGGTCGACCTGGCCCGTGCCCAGTATCAGCTGCCGCGTCTGACCGGCGCCTGGACCCACCTCTCCCGGCAGCGGGGCGGCGGCGCCACCAACCGCGGTCAGGGCGAGGCTCAGATCGAAACCGACCGCAGGCTTCTGAAGCGCAGGATCCAGATTCTGACGAAGGAACTCGAGACCGTCCGTAAACAGCGTTCGACCCGCAGGAAAGCCCGGGAGAGGCGGCCCGTCCCACAGGGGGCCATCGTCGGGTACACCAATGCCGGCAAATCCAGTCTGCTCAACGCCCTTTCCGGCGCGGACGTGCTGGTGAAGGATCAGCTGTTCGCCACGCTCGATCCCGTTGCCCGGCGTCTGGAACTGCCCGGTCACATCGAACTTGTTCTGACCGACACCGTGGGGTTCGTGAGAAAACTGCCCCATGCCCTCGTCGAGGCTTTCCGTTCCACGCTGGAGGAGGCCGTCCTTGCCGATTTCCTGCTGCTGGTCCTGGACGTTTCCAGTCCCCGGCTCGATGCCGAATGGGAGACGACCCTCGGCGTGCTCCGGGAGCTCGGTGCCGAGGAAAAGAAGATCCAGATCGTTTTCAACAAGATGGACAAGATCGACCGGACGGCCGATGCCGTCAAACTCGCCCGGCTCCATGGTCTGTTTCCCGACGCGGTCTACATCTCGACCGTCACGGGCGAGGGGCTGGAAGATCTGAAGTCCGTTCTGCCTCGACTTGCGGCGGGAGACAGACGGGTCATCCGTCTCCATTTGCCGCCGTCCCGTTCCGATCTTGCGGCCCTGGCTCATGCCGCCGGCGAGGTTTATGAGGCTTCTTACGCCCCCGACGGCGTATTGGATATGGTCGTTGCCGTAGAAAGTAAACTCGTTCACAAATTTTCGGATTACCAGCAATGAAGAAATCGGGACTGATCTTCGTCGTTTCCGTGTTCCTGGTCTGCGGGCTGTACGCGGATGTTTCCCCCTGGGACGCCTGGCGTCTGGGGTATACCTGCTACGAGCAGGGGGAGGGGTGCCGTGACCGCGGCGAGTACACCAAGGCGCTGAAAGCCTTTCAGGAAGCCCTGGAGCACTACAACAACGTGAGACGCGCCCGTCCCGACTGGAATCAGAAGGTCATCGCCCGCCGGATCGCCGACTGCGAACGTGAGACGGAGCGGATGAAGCGTCTGCTGGGCGATCAGGAACCCTCCCAGGAGAAAATGGCGGAGTCCGGTGCGGCCATGCTCCGTCCGGCGGCACCGGAGACGGCCCGGGAAATGGATGACATCCGCAAAAAGCTCTCCGAAGCCACTGCCGAATTGGCCGCTCTGCGGCAGCGCACCACCGCCCAGCGAAACTACGAACAGGAGATCACCCAGCTCCTCCGTGACCGGCGCGTCGCCCGGGAGCGCTACATGCTTCTCGAACGCCGCTACCGGGATCTCGATCAGGCCTCCCGGCAGCCGGACCGCAGGACCCAGGAGGTGCGCGAACAGCTGGTCGAGGAGAAGATGAGGACGGAGCAGCTGAAAAAACAGCTCTCCGCCATGGAGCGCCGCAGACAGGCGGACGAGAAACGCTTTCAGGATCTTGAAAACGAGCGGCGGCTTCTCGCCCGGAAGATCGCCGACGGCACCTCCGAGAGCGAGCGTCTGAAAAGCGAAAACGCCGCTTTGAAAAGCTCCGGGAAACTGGCTTCCGAAAAACAGCGTCTGCTCATGGAGCGGGTGGAGGACATGCGCCGCCGGCTGGCCCGGCTGGATCAGGAAAAGAGCGCTTCGAATGACGAGATCGCCGATCTCAAGCAGCAGCTGACCGCCGCGACGGCCCGGGCCGCCGAGGCCGACCGCGCCTCTCAGCGCGAAAAGGAACTCCGGCAGCAGATCGGCCGGCTCGATGCCGAAAGAACGTCTCTTCGTGCCGAGGCCGATAAAATGCTCTCCCAAGTGGAAGAGCTCAAGGTGAAACTGATCCGGGTCCAGGTGACGGAATCCGCCAGGCAGGAGCTCGAACGCCACGTCGCCACTCAGGACAAGACCCTCGAAAATCTCAATCGTCAGCTCGTGAGTCTCAAAGCCGAAAATGCCGGGCTGCGTCAGAAACTCACCGATCTTGCCGCGGAATCCGACAAGGAAACGGCCGGGGTCCGGCTGATGCTTTCCCGCAAGGAGAAGGATGTCGAGCGTCTGGAGAAGGAACTGGCCGAACTCCGCCGGAACGAAGGGAAGCAGCCCTCCGCCCGGTTGACGGCTCTGGAAGCGGAACTGGCCGCGCTGCGCAAAACGGAGGCGGCCTCTTCGGAAAAACTTCTCGCCTCTCAGGTCGACATAAAGCGGCTGACTCAGGAAAACGAGACCCTCCGCGAGGAGGTCCGGAAACGCGCCGCCGCTTCCGCCGCCGGAACGGAGGAGCTGAACGAACTCAAAAAACGACTTCAGGCGGCGGAGAGTGCCGCGGCTCAGTCCCGGACTCTGCTCGAACGCAATCTCGCGGCTCATTCCGAACGGAGCCGGCGCGACGCCGAAATCATTGCCGCGCGCAATGCGGAGATCGGCCGTCTCCGTACGGCCCTCGAAGAGAAGGAACGTGAGACGGCCAGGACGGAAGAAGCATCCCGCCTTGCCGAGGCGAGCCGCAAACTGAACAGCGACGTCCAGCGTCTGAGAGACCTTCTCCGTGAGAAAGAGGGGACCATCGCCGAGATCAGTCTGGAGAGGGATACCCTCAGAAAGCAGAACGAGGAACTGACGGGGACCGCCGCCGTGCAGAAGACGGCATCCGAAAAACTGACGGCCGACATCGCTTCCCTCAAAGCGGGGATCGAGCGGGAACGCGCCGCCGCCGAAACGGTGGCCGCGGAACTCCGGCGGACCAGGGAACTCAAGGCGGAGATCGAACAGGACCTCAAGGGCGCTGTCGATCGTGCCGCCCGTCTCGAAAAACGTCTCAGCAACCGTGACAGCGAGGATTTCCGGCGGCTGACCGCTTCCCAGGAGGAGAGGAAGGCTCTTGCCGACAAGGCCGCCGCTCTTCAGAACGAGATCGTGCGTCTGAAGGCCGAGTCCGAGTCCCTCCGGCAGGGCGGCGACGCTGCCCGGAGCGAACTTGCCCGCGTCAATGCCGAGCACACCCGGGTCGTCGCCGAGCGGAACCGGCTTCAGGAGGATGCCAAAAAGCAGCTCGCCGCCATCGGCAAACTGGGCCGGGATGAAAAACTCTATCTCCAGCTGAAAAAAGATTTTGCCGCCCTTCAAGCCGAGAACAGGGAAAACAAACTTCTCGTCGAAGCGGCGAAGCCCCGTGAGGCGGAACTGGCCCAGATCAAGCTCCGTCTGGCGGAACTTGATCAGCTCAAGGCTCAGCTCGCCCGCGAGCAGCAGATGAACGAGGAACTCCGGAACTCCAACCGGCGCCTGGAGTCGGAGCGGGGCAACGCCATCATGCTCCGCAGCCGTCTGAACAACGCCAACAAGCGCATCGGCGAACTGGAACCCCTCGTCGCTGAAGTCGCCGAACTCAAAAAACTCAACAGCGAACTTGCGAAAGCCAAGAATCTCGAGGCCGATCTGGCCCAGGCCCGGGCGCAGCTCACCGGCTTCGAGGCCGTGCGCGCGGAGCTCGAACAATCCCGGCAGCGGATCCGGAAGCTGGAACTGGAGAATCTGGAAGCTGTGCGCAAGGCCGCTCACGCCAGCAATCTGGCGACGGGGACCCAGCTTCTCAGCAGCGAGCTGGAAGCCGCCCGCAAAGCCGCCGATGAACTGGCCAAGGACAAGGCCCTCCGCGAACTGGAACTGGCTCGTCTGCGGACGCAGCTGAACGCGATCCCCCGTCTCGAGGCGGAGATCCGGAGCCTCCGCGGTTCCCGGACTTCGGGAGATCCCGCCTTCGAGCTGGAACTGCAGCAGCTTCGAAGGAAAGCACAGGAGTCTTCGATCCTCTCCCGGACCGCGGACGAGAAAAGCCGGGAGGCCGAAGATCTCAAAAAACAGCTCGGTCTCCTCCGCGACGAAAATTCAAAGCTCCGTCTGCGGGCGGCGGAGTCCGTCCGGCTTTCGGAAATTGTCAGGAAACTCTCCGGCGTCAACGAGGAGATCCGGCGGGATCTGCCCGCCGCCTCCGGTGATCTGGCGGCCCTGAAACACCGCATCGCGATCCTGGAAGCCGATGCTTCCGCGCTGAAGCAGGCGAAAGAGCGGGAAAAACAGGCGATCCTCCAGGCCGAAGCCCGGGATCGTGAGATCCGGGCTCTCAGAGCCAAGGAAACACGCGTCGACCGGCTCGAGTCGGAAAACGAGATCCTCCGGCGGCAGAACCGTGAACTGGAGAAGCTGGACGAGGTCCGCAAGGCTCTGATCGACAGCCGTCGGGAGATCGAGCGGCTGAAGAGCCGCGCGGAAAGCGCCGGAAAACTCCAGAAGCTCTGGGAAAAGGCCGAAACCGCCGCCGCCGAAAAACAGGCCGCACTCGACCGCAGTCAGCGCGAACTTGCTTCCGTCAGTCAGCTGAGATCGGATCTGCTGGCCCAGAAACAGGAGAATGCATCTATCCGCCTCTCCCTGACGCGGGTGAAAAACGAGTTCGAGCAGTTGAAAATGCGGGCCGGTCAGATCGATGTCCTGAAGCGTGAACTCGAACGGCAGAAACTGCTGACGAGGGAACTGGCTTCCGCCAAGCGTCTCGAAGGCGAGCTGGCGCGGGCGAAACTGCGTCTCGCAGAGTTCGAGCAGATCAAAAAAGAGCTGGCCCGGGTCACGAAGTACAACAACGAACTCACCGAAGTCCGCCAGCGGCTCGAAAAGGAACTCGCCTCCCGTGTCAGAGAGGAGAAACTCCCCTTCGAGATGGTCACCCAGATCACCGCCGGGAAGCCCGAGGACTTCATCGCCTCCGGCAAGATCGCCGAGGCCGACGGCAGTTTCGAGCTGGCCGTCTGGAATTACGAACAGGCGCTCAAAATCGACCGCTCCAACGTCCAGGCTTCGCTCCGGCTCGGACGGATCCTGCTTGCCCGGCAGAACTTCAAGCGGGCGGTGGAACTGCTCTCCGTCGCCCGGGCGGCCGATCCTGTGGATGCGGCGCTGGCCTGCGATACGGCCCGTGCCTACATCGGCGTCAAACGCTACGGGAATGCTCTGGCCATCCTCTCTCCCCTCGCGGAGCGGAACGGCGAGAATTACCTTGTGCAGCTTCTGCTCGGGAAGGCCCTTGCCGGTTCCGGCGACAACCGGGGCGCCGAGGCCCGGCTTCGAATCGCCGTGCGGCAGGCGCCGCCCCGCGTGTTCGAGCCGCGTCTGGAGCTGGCAAAATTCCTGCTGGCGACGGACGTCCGCCGGACGGAGGAGGCTGCGACGATCTATGAGGCCGCCCGCGTCGCCGGAGCCGCGCCCGACATCGAGCTCGAACCGAAACTCGGCGGCCGGCTGGACGAGCGCCGGGAGGTCTCGGGATTTCTCTCCACCGCCGCCCGCGAAGCCGAACGCGGCGGCGACTGGAAGACCGCAGGCTGGTATTACCGCCAGCTGGTCGAGCTCGGGCGGGAGAAGGATAAATACCTGCCCCGTCTCGCCTTTGCCCAGTACCGCGGCAACGATCCTCACGGCGCTCTGGAGACGCTGACGTTCAACAAAACAACGCCCCTGAGCGCTCTCGTGACGGCGCTGATCCAGCTTTCTTCAAAGGAGTATCCCGCGATGCTCGTTTCCGCCCGGAAGGCCGTGGCGCTGAACGGCGGCAAGCCCGTTCTCCTGCCCGCCGACTGGAGCGAATTCCCCGTGGAGTTCGAACGCCTCAAAACGAAACACTCTCCGGAAATGGCCGATGCCCTCCGGAGAGCGTTCCGAGTCAGCCGCTGAGAGCTCAGGCCTTGAAAGCTCCGTCGACTTCCGCCTTGAATGCGGGGTCTGTGATGTAGGTGAATGCCGCATCGGCCATGGCTGCGGCCGCGATCATGGCGCTGTCGAAGGCGAAATCCGTCCCGCTGGCGATCCGGAAGGCTTCCGAATGGCCGGGGATCTCGTGATCCGTTACGGGAAAGTACGGGTGGATCCCCGGCACGGCGTGGGAGACGTTGCCGAAATCGGAGGAGCCCCTTCCGCCGTGGACGGGAATGACCGGTTTCAGTCCCAGGGCGGAGATGTCTTCGAGATAGACCCGGTTGAGCGCGGCGTTGGGTTTGCGCGACATGTAGGGGATGTTGAAGGGGATGATCTCCGCCGTCGCTCCCGTCATCAGCTCCGCGCCGCGGACGATGTCCCTGAAGCGTTTTTCGATTTTTTTGATCCACTCTTCGCTGGTGGAGCGCAGAAAGAAGCGGCAGGAGGCCTTGGAAGGCGTGACGTTGGGGGCCTCGCCGCCGCAGGTGATGATGCCGTGCATCCGCGCGTCTTCCGGAATGTGCTCTCTGTAGGCGTTGACGCCGGCGAACAGCAGATTGACGGCGCTGAGGGCGTTGATCCCCAGCTCGGGCGCTCCCGCGGCGTGGGCCGACTTGCCGTGGAATATCACGTCGAACCGCGTGATCGAACTGGATCCCGTATCCGGTGTGGCCCGGTAGGAGGGGTGCACCATCATGGCGGCGTCGATCCCCTCAAGACAGCCGGCTGATATCATTTTCACCTTGCCGCCGCCCGACTCCTCGGCGGGGGAGCCCAGGAGAACGACCCTGCCCGGTCTTTTTTCCTCCTTCAGTTCCGCCGCGACTGCGCAGAAGGCTCCCAGCGCCGCCGCGCAGATGAGGTTGTGTCCGCAGCCGTGCCCCACTTCGGGGAGGGCGTCGTACTCCGCGAAGATCGCGAAGACGGGGCCTCCCTCGCCGGACTCCGCCCGGAAGGCGGTGTCCAGACCGCAGTACGGCGTGACCGGCTCGAAACCGGCTTTTTTGAGAAAGTCCGTCGCCCGGCCGACGGCATAATGCTCATGGTAACTCAGCTCCGGATGGTTCCAGATGTCGTCCGAGAGTTGCCGCAATCCCTTTTTTTGCGCTGCGATGCGATCGCCGAAAACGTGGATCTTTTTCATAAATGTCCCGGTCTCCCATGTTCGGATAAACGTTCTTATACTATATCGGGCCGTTTGTTTTTTTTCAACACGGCGGCGCCGAAATTCCGGTAAAAATCCCGGCTGGATGATCGAACGCCGTTGAAATGTCCGGTCAAAATGGCTATATTATGGCGAAGAAAGGCTGGAGTCATGCTCGATCTCAATCCCGGCGACAGGTTCGCCGGATGTCAAATCATATCGATGTGCGGCAGGGGAGGCTACGGGACCGTCTATCTCGCGGAGGACGGTGTCGGCCGGAGGGTGGCCCTGAAACTCGTCAGCACCGTGGACAAGAGGCGCGAACTGGAAGGGATCCGCGCCTACATGAAGCTTGCGTCCACGTCGAAGCACCTTCTGCCGATCCGTCACGTCGGCATCGAACGGGACGAACTCTTCTACATCATGGAGCCCGCCGATCCCGTTCCGGGCCTGTCGTTTTATCTCGGCGATACCCTCGGCAAGCGGCTTCGCCAGCAGGGTCGGCTGGATCCCTCCCAGGCCATCGACATCATCCGCAAAACGGCTTCAGCCGTGAGGGAGCTTCACCGGGCGGGATTCATCCACCGTGACATCAAGCCGGGGAACATCATCTTTCTTCACGGGGAGCCCGTCCTTTCCGATCCCGGACTGTGCTGCTCCGCCGAGCAGTCCGTTTCTCTGGCGGGCACCCTGGGATTTCTGCCGCCGGAATGCTTTTTCGGCGAGGACGTCAACAGCCGGCAGAGCGACATTTTCGCGCTGGGGAAGTGCCTGTACTGCGCGATCACGGGCGAAGCGCCGGGACGCTTCCCGAGGATCCCCGGCGATCTGGATGCGGCCGTCTGCCGCAAGATACTGCCGGTCCTTCTCAAGGCCTGCAATGCGAAAAAAGAGAAGCGCTGTGCCGATGTGGATGAATTTCTGCGCAGCCTGCCGACCCGTCTGCCGCCCCCGAGCCGGTGGACAAAATTCAAGGAGGCCTTCCGGTTCTGGAGACTGATGCACGCCGTTCTGTGGCGGACCATTGTCGTTTCCTGTCTGCTGGCGGCGCTCCTCGCCGCCGCGGGTGTTCATCATTATCTGAAGAGCCGCAGGGAACATCAGCTTCTGCTGGCCGAATCACGCAAGGAGACCGATGCATTCCGGAAGGCGGTCTCGACGGGCGGCGAAGTGTTTCGGCTCCAGCTGGAGGATGCGCTGGGGGAGGCCCGGGGCAGGGGACTTTTTTCTTCGTTGAGCGATCTGCCCGCCGAGCCGATCGCTTCGGCGGAAAAATGCCGGGGACTGCGGAAGACCCTCGCCGCCGCCGCGCGGCGGACCGCTGCGCAGATGCGAAAAACGGCCGACCCGCTCCGGCGGGTCGCCGCGATGCAGGCTTTCCCCGACACGCCCCTCGGACGCTTTCTCGAACCCGCCGATGCGGAGACACTCCGGCGTGAGATGAACGACGATGCCCGGAAAAATTTGCCGCAGAACCGGGAGGCGCCTCAGCCCGGCCGGACCTTCTACTCCGATTCGTCGAGAGCGTTTGAATTTTTCTATGTTCCGCCGGGGAAGGGCATTTCGCCGACGACGGGGAAAACGATTTCCATCGACTACCCGTTCTGGGTCGGCAGTTCATGGCTGACGGCTTCCGGTTTTTCCCGGCTTCTGAGATATGTTCCCCTGGGCGTCCGCGATCTGAGCGATCCCGTCTCCCGGTTTCAGTGGAACGATCTGATTTACGCTTGCCGCGTTGCCAACGGGCAGTTTCAGATAGTCGCGCCTTTCCCGCCGGGATACATCGTCCGTCCTCTGACCGAGGACGAGTGGGAATATTGTTTCTCCCGCGGGGCCCGGGATGAAAGAAACGGCTTCGATTCGGATGCGGCCCGGTTGTTCCGCAACCTGAATTCGCCGCTGAGGGAGCCCGTTCTTTCCGACCGGATCGAACGGCCGGATTCCTATATCATTCGCGGGGGGGCGGATGCGAAAAAAAAGGAGCCTCTGCTGAAAAAACGCATTCATGTGGCTTTTTTTCAGGCTTTTGCCTCCACCATCGGAGCCAGACTTGCCATTGCTCCCGGTGACGGCGGGCTTTACGACAGAGAGGTCCGCACCGGTGTCCCCAACCACCTGATCTTCGGGGGGAAACATTACGAGTTTTTCGGTCATATCATCTGCAGTTTCAGCAGAAGCGATGCGGAAAATCTCTGCCGGATGCTCGGGGGACGTTTGGCATCGCTGGACTCCGTGGAGTTGCAGAACGCCCTTTTCGAAACATCTTCCCCGATAGCTGTTTATCATGTCCGTGTCGCAGCGGATTTCAAAGACGGGAAGTGGATGTGGAGCAGCGGAAAAGCTGTTCAGAACGCTCCGCCGGCGCCTCGGGGGAAGGAGGCTTTTTTCTGGGAAGGCAACCGTTTCCGGCTGCGGGCGATCGCCCGCAGTCTCGGATTTGTCTGTGAGTGGAGCGAAACCGAATGGAAAAACAGACGAAATTGGCGTCATCGGATACCGCCTGAGATGCTTGTGACCTCTTTCCGGCTGGAGGGAAAGGAATATGCCCTGCTGCGTTTTCTCTGTCTCCCCCACCTTCAGCGCCGCTTCGCCGATATTCTCGGCGGAAAACTGGCGGAACCCGAAGCGCCGGAACTGCGGAAAAAGCTGGCCGCGAAACTGGCGGATGTCTGCGATAAACCTGTCGTTCTCGGCGGGATCTGGCGGAACGGCGGGTATTACTGGCTGACCGGCGGACGCCGGATCAACGGTCAGTTCGTGCGCAAGGGTGAGTTCATTGACAACTCCGTGTCATCCGCCGTTCCCGCTCTTGATTCCGGCGGGGAATTGTGCTCGATTCAGATCACAGATCTGTTTTTGGCGGAGTTTCCGGCTGCCGGGTCAGCTCGTTGATGATGGCGTCCAGTTTTTTCAGACAACGGTGTTTGACCGAATAGATCGCTCCGGGCGTCTTTCCCGTGCGCCGGACGATCTCCGGGACAGGCTGGTTCTCCAAAACCAGCAGTTCGAAAATCAAAAAAGTCTCGCTCTCGACTGTGCGCTCCAGGATTTTCAGACTCTGCTCCAGCAGAAAATCTTCATACTCGTGCATGAATTTCACATCAAGCTCGGAAACGGTCTCGTAATCACCGGGGGACAGCCCGGACGGCAGAAGACGGGCATTCTTCCGGCGGATGTTGAAGGCGACGTTTTTGACGATCTCGAAAAGAAATGTTCTGAATCGGCAGCGCTCCGGGATATAAAAGAATGTTTTGAGCCGCTGGGAACAGATCCGCATCACTTCCTGGAGAAGATCCTCCCGTGCATGGACGTCAAGTCCCATGCGGGCGCCGACGGCGGTTATCATGGCGCTGTACTTGTCGTAAAAGTCACGCCATGCCTGTTCATCCTGTTCCTTCAGCCGCCTCAGCTGGCTGGACCTCGTCGTGAATCCTCTCGCGTGCTTTGAACGTGTCGGGTTTCGCATCAGATTCTCTCCCTCTCCGGCGGAACGGATTTTTTTGCGATGTCGTTTGCGCGGCTGTCAGGCGAAGAGCAGGACCAGTGTGACGCAGACGGCGGCCGCCCCGATGAGGATCGCGACTGCCGGAAGATAATTCCCCGCCGTACAGGGGGAGGGGGAGGGCGCCGCCGTTTCGGTTTTCGCCTCGACGGCAAGTCCCGCCGCTTTCCCCGCGGACTGGAAGTATGATATTTTCAGGCGGTCGAGCTCTCTGAAGAAATCCTGAGAGTCCTGCACGGTGAGGCCCTGAAGCTGATTCGAGAGCTCGACAAGACTTGCCCGGAATCCTTCCGCGGTACTCCGCTTTGCGGCCAGCTCCTCCAGCGTCGTGCCGACGGCGGCGAGATCGTGCCGGAGCCGCCCCGCGAACTCGTTGTACTCCCGCTCCGGCGACCGGGAGCTCTGACCGGCAGGGGGAACGACGGGATTTTTGAGATCGAGATGGATCTCCCTTTCGGGGGCCGCACCGGAGTGTTCGGCGGGTTCCCTGTCTTTCGCGCTCCTCGACTCGTAATTCTCACGCAGACGGTCACGGATGTTGATGAGATTGTCGCTGATGAAGTTGTCGCGGGGCATGGAGGAAGATCCTTAATACCTGATCAGCAGCGCTCCCCAGGTCAGTCCGCCGCCGAAAGAGGTCATCAGCACCAGGTCGCCGCGCTTCAGCCGTCCTGAGCGTATCGCCTCGTCGAGACAGATGCCGATGGAGGCGGCCGAGGTGTTGCCGTAACGGGCGATATTGCAGAAGACCCGCTCGTTGGGGACCTCCAGCCGCTTGGCGACGGCCTGGATGATGCGGACATTGGCCTGATGGGGGATGACCAGCGCGATATCCGACGAGGCCACGCCCGCGTCGCGGATCGTTTCCTCGCAGGCGCTGAGCATGGCGCCCACGGCCAGCTTGAACGTCTCCTTGCCCTCCATGAAGATGGCGTGCATCTTTTTGTCGATGGACTCCTGGCAGGCGGGCATGAAACTGCCGCCTGCGGGCAGCTTCAGGATATTGCCGTACTGGCCGTCCGCGTGCAGCGCGCTGGCCAGGAGCGAGGAGGGGAGCCCGTCATCCTTTTTCTCCAGAAGGACGCAGCTTGCGCCGTCTCCGAAGAGGACGCAGGTGTTGCGGTCGCTCCAGTTGGTGATGCATGAAAGTTTCTCCGCGCCGAAGACCAGCGCGTACCGGTATTGCGGACGGGAGTCCAGCAGTGCATAGGCGATCTCGAGCGAGGAAATGAGCCCGGTGCAGGCCGTGGATATGTCGAAGCAGAAGGCCTTGGGGGCCTTGAAACGGTTCTGCAGCAGGGAGGCCGTGTTGGGGAACGTGTGATCCGGCGTCGTCGTCGCGACGATGATCACGTCGATCGCGTCCGGAGAGATCCCGGCGGCTTCCATCGCGCGGAGCCCGGCATGGTACGCCATATCCGAAGTGGTTTCATGCTCGGCCGCGATATGGCGCTGTTCGATCCCGGTCCTGGTCCTGATCCATTCGTCGCTGGTATCGACCATGCGCTCCAGATCGGCGTTGGTCAGTATCTTTTCGGGAACGTACATCCCCGTTCCGGCTATCCTGATGCTCATTTTTGCTCTGTCTGTCCGTCCCGGTCCGTTTCTTCCGCCGTCTGCCTGTTGTTGGCTTCATGAGCGGCGGCGATCCCCGCGACGATTTTTTCGTTCAGTCTGAAGTGGACGCACTCCGCCGCGACCCTGATGGCGTTGAGGACGGCCTTGGGATTGGAGGAGCCGTGGCCGATGATGCAAATGCCGTTGATCCCCAGCAGCGGAGCGCCGCCCACGTTGTCGGCGTCTCCGAAAGCTTTGAGCTCCCTGAACACATTCTGAGCCAGCATCGCCCAGAAGATCCGCAGCGCGTTTTTGCTGAGGACGCGCTTGAGCCATACGAAAGTCGATTTTGCCAGACCTTCTGCGCCTTTGAGCAGCACGTTCCCGGCGAACCCGTCGCTGATGAGCACATCGGCCCGGCCCTCGAAGATCGTGTCGGCTTCGACGTTTCCGACGAAATTGATGGGCAGCCGTTCAAGACGCTTGAAGGCCTCCTTGGTCAGGTCGCATCCCTTGACGTCCTCGCCGCCGACGCTGAGCAGGCCTATGGAGGGATTTTCCTTTTTGAAGAGGTACTGCGCGTAGATCTCGCCCATGATGGCGAACTGTTCGAGATTGAGCGCCGTGCAGTCGGGGTTCGCCCCCGCGTCGATCAGCAGATAGCGCCCGGTCTGAGACGGCATGTTGGCCGCCAGCGCGGGGCGGTCCACGCCGGGGAGGGTGCGCAGAAGCACCTTGGTCGCGGCGACGGTCGCGCCCGTATGCCCCGGCGTGACCATCGCATCCACCTTGCCCTCCTTGAGGAGCCGCACGCAGGCCGTGATGGAGGAATCCTTCTTGCTCCGGAGCGCAACGGCCGAGAGATCCGACATCTCGCAGACCGTCTCCGCGTGAAATACGGTGATGTGCGGATTGTCCGCCAGACCGTATTTTTCCAGATAGAATTTGACCTTGTCGCTGTGACCGACGAGCACGAAATCGTAATCGGGATACTCCTGAACGGTCAGCGCAAGGCCCTCTATGACCACGCCGGGGGCGTAATCGCCACCCATCGCATCAACGGCAATCTTCATGATCTTTCAAGTTCTTCCTGAGTACGGCCGGCCGCGCCGGGAGTCATCCCGCCGCGGCGGAACAGGGGAAACGCTTACGCTTCGACGTCGAGGATCTGCTCGCCGCCGATCTTGCCGCAGGCGCGGCAGACGCGATGGGGCGCCACGGGGGCCGAACAGTTGGTGCAGTAGTTGGCCTGGACTCCCTCGTAGCGGTTGGCGGCCTTGCGCTGACGTTTCTGCATACGGGACGATTTTCTTTTCGGAACTGCCATTTTTCACTCTCCTTATATGAACGAAAAAGCGACACACTCTTTCCCTGTCCGCACCGCCGGGATCCCTGACGTGCGCCCGCCCGGTACAAACTTGCAACTCACTGAATATATCACACTTTTTCATTTTTTCAATACCTTGTTTTGCGGAAAATGCTCGGGAGAGAGGTGCCGGGATCGAAGATGACGCCTCCTTTTCGTCCCCGCCGGCCTGTGTCACACGGCGTCGCGCGGCGCCGTTTTGTCACATGCCTATGCGACAAATTGTCGCACCCAGCGGCGAAAAATCGGCCGCTGCGGCTCCGAAACTGGGATTTTCCGGTCTTTTTCCCGATTGGCACACGCCATGCTGTGCCAAGGCGTGTAAACGGGTTTCCAAAAATAAAATCAACACAGGAGGAAAAATTATGAGCAAGATTCTCGGTATAGATCTCGGGACCACCAACAGCTGCATGGCTGTCATGGACAACGGGGAGTACAAGATCATCCCCAACGCCGAAGGCAACCGCACCACGCCCTCGATCGTCGCCTTCACCAAGTCCGGTGAAAGACTGGTCGGGCAGACCGCCAAGCGGCAGGCGGTGACCAATCCCCAGAACACCATCTTTTCCATCAAGCGTCTGATGGGGCGCAAGTACTCGGAAGTCCTGCGCGAGCGCGAGCTCGTTCCTTATCAGATCGTCGAGGCGGCCAACGGCGACGCGCACGTCAAGGTCGGTGACCACGTCTACTCTCCGCCGGAGATCTCCGCAATGATCCTGCAGAAGCTCAAGACCGATGCGGAAGCCTATCTCGGCGAGAAGATCACCCAGGCGGTCATCACCGTTCCGGCATATTTCAACGACAGTCAGCGTCAGGCCACCAACGACGCGGGCAAGATCG
>JAFSTC010000093.1 GCA_017450705.1 Lentisphaeria bacterium
AAAACTTTTTTTCACGTGAAAAAAAGTTTTTCCCTTCCCCCGGCCCCCATCCTTTTTCAAAAAAAGCGGCGTATTTTTTTGGGGGGTCTGCGGGCCTCCGGAAAAAACCGTTTTTTGTACCGAATCGACCGAAGATCAGGAGGGAACCATGAGACTGAAAAGAACCTTTTCGCTGTCGATCCTGCCGCTGGCGCTGCTGGCCGGATGCTGTTCCGATCATGAGGCGCTGGAAAAACAGAACGCCGCGATCCTCGCCGAAATGAAAAAAATCAACGCGCGGCTGGAACGGCTGGAAAAGCAGTCGAGGCAAAACCGGATGAACACGCAGACCTTTGTGAGCCGCTCCGTTCCGGCGGACAGAAGCAAACTGTCCCAAATCCGCAAACTCCCGGAAAAGCCGACCGATGCGCAAATCGTCGAATACATCCGGCAGATCGGCGAAGCCACCGCCGGACAAACCCTGTTCTCCCCCCGGGATCCCCAGGTCGTCCTGTTCTCCCCCCGGGATCCCCAGGTCGCCCTGTTCGAAGAGATCGGTCCGGGACATCTTCCCCTGCTGCTTCCTTATCTGAGAGGGAGAAATCATCGTTACATGGGCCATCTGCAGTTCGCGCTTCCGAAACTGATCGGCGAGGATGACAAGGAGCTGGTCCGCCGGTCCCTGAAGCGTTATCCGGAACTGCTCAGGAGCGTGATCCGCAAGGGCTGGCAAAAGGAAATGAGCAGGGAGATCCTTTCTCTTCTGGAGCTGCCGCAATACCGTCCTTCAATGCATGAGATCAGCGATTGTCTTCCGGATCTGATCCGGTCTCCCGAGGACTTGAAACTGCTGACCGATGTTTATCTCCACGATCTCAACGGTCACATTCTGCTGGAGGGATTGAAAAAGGTCCCCGGCGCGGACATCCGGAAGCTGGTCAATCAGGCGTGGGCGAAGGCGTCGAGGACGCCGGCGGGAACCACAGAAATGACGATGTCCATTTTCAGCGCAATGAATGTGATCCGGGACGGGGGGCCGAATGTCGAAGCGGTCAAATTTCTTCTGAAGCAGCTGAGCGCTTCATCAGGCGGACGGCAGATATACCCGGTGTATCGGATCGCCCCTTTCCTGACGCCTCTGTGCGATTTCCCGATCCACGGTCCGGACCGTCTGGCGGAATGGTACGAAAAAAACGCCGACCGCATCGTCTTCGATCCGGCAAAGGGAAAATACGTTTTGAAGAAGTGACCGCGACAGACAACGACGACCACGACTGCGATCTCGGCTTTCGGCCCGCTCTTGTGCCCGTCGCCCTGCAGGAAAAATCCGACAAAGAGTCGTGCAGAGATAAGAAATGAACCGCAATGCCAGATCGCACCTGCATCGCCATTGACCTGAAGTCCTTTTACGCCTCGGCGGAGTGCGCCGACCGGAAGCTCGACCCGCTGACGACAAATCTCGTCGTGGCGGACCAGTCCCGGACGGACAAGACGATCTGCCTTGCGGTCTCTCCGGCGCTGAAGGCCTGCGGCATCCCCGGACGGCCGCGACTGTTCGAGGTGGTGCAGAAGGTCCGGCAGGTCAATGCCCAGCGGCAGCACCTGGCGCCCGGCAACAGGTTCAGCGGCAAATCCTGCGACGCGGCCGAACTTGCGGCGGACCCGGCGCTGGAACTGGACTGCATCGTCGCCGTGCCCCGCATGGCGCGTTACATCGAAATCAGCTCGCAGATCTACGGCATTTACCTGAAATACGTCTCGCCGGACGACATCCACGTTTATTCCATCGACGAGGTGTTCATCGACGCGACACCGTATTTGAAACTCTACAAACTCTCCCCCCGCGACTTCGCCATGAAGCTGATCCGGGAAGTCCTCTCCGCCACAAGGATCACCGCCACGGCGGGCATCGGCACGAACCTGTATCTGGCCAAGATCGCCATGGACATCGTGGCGAAACACATTCCCGCCGACAGGGACGGCGTCCGCATCGCCGAACTGGACGAACCGTCCTACCGGGAGAAGCTCTGGCCGCACCGGCCGCTGACCGACTTCTGGCGCATCGGGCCCGGCTACGCCGCCCGGCTGGAATCCCTGGGCCTGCGGACGATGGGCGACGTCGCCCGGATGTCGGTCAAGGCCGAGGACGTCCTTTACCGCACCTTCGGGGTCAACGCGGAACTCCTGATCGACCACGCCTGGGGCTGGGAACCTGTCACCATCGCGGAGATCAAAGCCTACAAACCGGAGAACAACAGCGTAAGCTCCGGTCAGGTGCTGCAGACCCCCTATGAATTTGAAAAGGGAAAACTGGTCGCCCGCGAGATGGCCGACCAGCTGGCGCTGGACCTCGTGGAAAAGCAGCTCATGACCGATCAGCTGGTCCTGACCGTCGGGTACGACGCGTCCAATCTCACCGATCCCGACCGCCGCATGGGATATGCCGGGGCGGTGCGGACGGACCATTACGGGCGGCAGATCCCCAGGGAAGCCCACGGATCCGTCGACCTCGGCCGACACACCTCCTCCGGCAAGATCATCACGGAAGCCGTGACGGGGCTCTTCGACCGCTGCGTCGACCCGAATCTGCTGATCCGCCGCATCACGGTCGCGGCAAACCGCGTTCTCGGCGAGAAAGACGTTCCGGCCGCTCCGGAGGAACAACTCGATCTTTTCGCGGACCGCGAGGCGGAGGAAAAACGCAAGGCGGCAGAACAGGCGGAACTGGACAAGGAGAAGCGTCTGCAGCAGGCGGTCATCGGCATCAAAAAACGCATGGGAAAAAACGCCATTCTCAAAGGCATGAATCTCAAGGAAGGCGCGACCGGCAAGGCCCGGAACGAGCAGATCGGAGGACACAGGAAATGAAGAAAATCAAAATCACCGTCATGCGTATGGCCTGTTACAGGGACTTGATGGCAAAGTATGAAAATCCCATCGAGCACGCCTGCGGTCTGCATGAGGGACAGGTCTTCATCGCCGACGGCTGGCAGAAACCGGAAGGACTCTGCGACAGCGCATGGGAAAGCATGTCCGCCTTTGTGATGACGCTGGCCCACGGCGGGGAGAATTTCTACGACGGCTGGATGAAGGATCCGAAATCCGCCATGATCTCCTGCAACGACGGTTTCCGGCCGGTGAGTTTTCTCATCGAAACCATCGAGGATGCGTGAAATGACTGCCTACGACGACATCATCCGCCTGCCGCACCACGTTTCGCGGAACCATCCGCAGATGCCGATGCATGACCGGGCCGCCCAGTTCGCGCCGTTTGCCGCCCTGACGGGTTACGGAGCGGCGGTGGAGGAAACGGCCCGGCTGACCGCCGAAAGGCGCGAACTTTCCCCGCAGGAGGCCGAGGAGTTGGACCGCCGTCTGGCCGCGCTCATCGCCCATCTGCCGGAGCATCCGGACACGACCGTGGAGTATTTTGCCCCCGATGACCGGAAGGCCGGGGGCGCGTATGCAACCGCGACCGGACGGGTGCGGCACATCTCCCTGTCGGAAAAGATCCTGGTCATGGAGGACGGTGCCGTCATTCCGCTGGAAGACGTCATTTCGATGAATGACGGGATGTTCTGACCCTTCCGATCCGGCAGATTTGACCGCGTTCCCGGGAAGCGGTTTCACTTGGCCGTGTAACCGCCGTCCACCGGAATGACCGTGCCGGTCACGCTCGCCGTCGGCAGAAAAAAGGGGCTTCCGGAGAAGCCCCTCGCTTGTGGACAGGGATCCGGGTCATTCATTGTCGGCCGGCGGACGGTGACCGCGCTTGGCGCCATCCTTACGGGGACCGCGGGGACCGCGGGGACCGTCGCCGTCCCGACGGGGACCGCGCCGGTCGCCGAACCCCGGACGATCGCCGGCCAGCAGCCGTTTGGCCTGCATATCGAGCATCTGATCGCGTCTCTGCTCCATCATTTCGAGCATTTTCTCCGCTTTGGCCCTGTCCTTTTTATCGGTCAGACGGCCCGCCGCAGCCTTCAGCGTCTTGATCCGCTCGTCGAACGCCTTCCCGAGGATCGTCTTGATCTCGGCCTGGGCTTTTTCGCGGACGGCCTTGATCTGCGTCTTCGTCTCGTCGTCACTCGCTTTCAGCGCGGCCTTTTCCTCGTCGTTCAGCTGAAAGGCCTGATTCATGCGTTCCATCATGCCGGGACCGCCGGGACCGCGCCGACCGCCGCGCATCGCGGGCTTGCCGCCTTCGTGTTTCGGGGCGTCGGCGGGATCCGCCGCACAGAGACCGGCGCCGACCAGCGCCGCGGCCATCAACATCGCGATCTTACTCATACTCATTTTATTTTCTCCTTTTGAGATTGCCGGGAATGCCCGGGGACTGATTCGGACGGCTCGTCCGTCTTCATCCGGTAAAACGTCATCCGGCGGAGATTTATTGTATCACTCCGCAAAAAAAGTTCGTTCCGGGGCGATCTTTGTCATCAGCCGCAGGCGGTCTTCCGGATCCCGAAGAAAAAACTATCCGGGAGGGCACCCCCATAAACCGCTCCCCGCGGCGGCCGATCCGGCAAGGGGAAATACGTTAAATGAGCGCGGCGGACAGCGGGGTCACTTGGCCGTGTAACCGCCGTCCACCGGAATGACCGTGCCGGTCACGTAGGCGGAGGCGTCCGAGGCCAGAAAAACCAAAATGCCTTTCAGATCTTCGTCCCCGGCGAGGCGGCCGAGCATGGTGTTGGCGCTGTACTGCCGCACGAAAGGTTCGGGCTGGTGGTTGAAGTAACCGCCGGGCGCGATGCAGTTGACCCGGATGTTCCAATGGCCCAGCACGCTTGCGGCGAAGCGGGTGAAATTGCTCATGCCGCCCTTTTCGTAATAATAGATCGGAGAGGCTTTTTCGAAGCTGAACATCTCCGTCCCCGTATAATTGCCCGGATTGGGCCCGAGCAGTCCCATGTAGGACCCGATATTGACGATCGAGCCTGACCGCCGTTTTTTCATTACTTCGCCGACGCGCCTGGTGAGGACGAACAGCGCGGAGGCATTGGTGTGGAGCGAACGGTCGAAGAAATCCATGTTCTCCGCCCATGCTCCGCAGGCGCTGCGCGAGACGGCGTTGTTCACGAGAATGTCGATCTTGCCGGAGCGTTTCACGATCTCATCGACGGCGGAAGCAATGCTTTCATCGGAATCCAGATCCAGACGCAGCGCCGTCGCACCGATCCGGTCGGCCTCGGACTGAAGTTTCTCCAGATTGCGGGAGGCGATATACACCTCCGCCCCCGCCTCGCGGAGCGCCTGTCCCAGCTGCCTGCCGTAAAGGCCCGCCCCGCCGGTCAGCAGCGCCGTCTTGCCCTTCAGGGAAAACGAATCCATCACATTCATATCAGGATCTCCTTGCCGTTCTGTTCGCGGCTTTCGATGCCGCCGATCAGCAGTTTCATCAGCTCGACGGTCTCCTGCCACGGGAACGGGCGTTCGCCGGTCCGGAGAAAGTGGATGAAGGAAACCAGCTGATTGCGGAAACTGCGGTAGCTGTCATGGGTGTAGATCGCCACGGTCCGGGACGTGCCCCCGACGACGAGAGGGATGGGGCCGGCGTGATCATAGATCCCGGTCAGGATCAGATCGGCTCCGGAACGGTGCTTGAGGTGGACGATGTTGCGCCGTTCCGAACCGGTGTTGCGGACGCTGTAAAATCCGGGGCCGACGATCGGATAGACCGCTTCCAGCGAATGGATCCCGTAGGTCTCCCACTTCTTCGGCATGCCGTACTGAACGAGACGCAGCGCACCCAGTTCGCGGGTCGCGCCGTGATGATACGGCATGATCTCCTTGCAGAACCGCATCGAACTGGAGGAAAGCAGCGGATAGCCGGATTCGAACAATTGCGTGAAATACGCCAGATCGGCGCGGTTGTCGCACAGCGGCTTGTCGATGAAGAGCGGCAGTCCGGCCTCGATGAACGGCCTGGCGCGTTCGACGTGTTCGCCGCCGATATCCGTTGCGATGATGACCGCGTCGACCTTGCCGATCATCTCTTCGGGCCGGTCGGCCACGTGCGGGATCAGCGAGAGCGCGGCCACGTGCTCGGCGTCGCGCCGGTCATTGCAGCAGATATATTCCATCCGGGCGCCGGGGATCCCCATGGTATCGTAGTCCTCTTTCGCCAGATAGACCGGGATCACCGGGAACGGGCATTCCGCCGGCATCCGTTCCCGGTCGAATTTGTTGAACATGGCGCTCCAGCTGTAAGGATGGCCGTTCCCTTCGGTCATTCCGATTATGCCCAGCCGGATATGGTCCGGATCCGAAACATATTTCATCTTTTTTTACCTCGTCGAAAGTTACCTCGCAGCGGCGTAAACCGGTCCAAATATAGCACCTGCCGCCCCCTTTTGCAAGCTCATTCGATGTCCCCGGCTGCGGACGGAACCGCTTGTCTTTCCGCGGAAACCGATTTATATTATAAAACGAGGAAAGGGTTCAGGAACCAAATCCGAAAGGCGGACACATCATGATCGAAGCAGCGGTGCCTTGTCATAAGTCGCAGGCGGTCTTCCGGATACCGGAGGAAAACTTTTTGGGGAGTTTCGCGCCCCAAAGCGAACCCGCGGCGGCCGATCCGGCGGCGGAGGTCCGGCGCGCGCTGGCGCATCCCATCGGATCGGAGCCGCTCCATGAGCTGGCAGCAAAGGCGAAAACCTGCGTCATCATCTGCAGCGACCATACCCGCCCCGTCCCCAGCCGCCATATCATCCCCGCCATGCTGGCGGAGCTGCGCCGGGGACGCCCCGACATCGACGTCACGCTGTTGATCGCCACCGGCTGTCACCGGGGAACGACCCAAGAGGAGTTGATCGGCAAGTTCGGCCCCGAGATCGCCGCCCGTGAAAAGATCGTCATCCACGACAGCCGGGACGATTCGACCCTCGCCGACGCCGGGATCCTGCCCTCCGGCGGCCGGCTGATCCTCAACAAACTCGCCCTCGAGACCGATCTTCTGATCGCCGAAGGCTTCATCGAACCCCACTTCTTCGCCGGTTTTTCCGGCGGACGCAAAAGCGTCCTGCCCGGGATCGCCTCCCGGGAGACCGTCCTTGCCAACCACTGCGCCGAATTCATCGCCGATCCCCGCGCCCGCACCGGGATCCTGGACGGCAATCCCATCCACCGCGACATGGTCTACGCCGCCGAAAAGGCGAATTTGAAGTTCATCGTCAACACCGTGATCGACGCCGAAAAACGCATCGTGCGCGCCTTCGCGGGAGATACGAAAGCCGCCCACGCCGCGGGCGTGGCGTTCTGCCGGAAACAGGCCAATATCGAGGTCCCCGAAGCCGACATCGTCATCACCACCAACGGCGGTTACCCCCTGGATATGAACGTCTACCAGTCGGTGAAAGGCATGACCGCCGCCGAAGCGGTCTGCCGCCCGGGCGGCGTCATCATCATGGCCGCCGGATGCGCTGACGGCCACGGCGGCGAAAGCTTCTTCAAAGCCCTCTCCCAAACCCCCTCCCCCGAAACGCTCCTCGCCGAGGCCCTCCAACGCCCCCGCAACGCCACGGTCCCCGACCAGTGGCAGTATCAGATTTTGGCCAGGATCCTCAAGGACTTCAAGGTCATCATGTACGCCCCCCAATGCTCCCCCGAAATGCTCCGCGCCATGAAACTCGATACCGCATCTTCCCCCGACGAGGCCCTCGCCAAAGCCTTTGCCCTCTGCGGCAAAAACGCCCAAGTCGCCGTCATCCCCGAAGGCGTCTCCGTCATCCCCGTCAAAAAACCCCGTTCACGATAAGGACGGCGGGGAATCCGGGGGAAGGGAAAACCTCTTTTCCACGTGAAAAGAGGTTTTCCCTTCCCCCGAGCCCCCATCCTTTTCGAGAAAAGCGGCGTATTTTGAGGGAGGCCTGTCCGACTTGTCAGACTTGTCGGACTTGTCGGACTTGGGGCAGTTTGCTTATCTGCCGTCACGCCGACGTTCGGCAGCGCCGTCACGATACGGCACCGGCCGGGAAAAATTTTCCGATTTTTTCGAAAAGGGCCTTGACTTTTCATAATACCTGAATGTATACTGAGGACCTGGTAGAACTTGAATAGAACTTGGGGTCCATTCCTCCGTGGAACGCGTCGTAAAAAAAATGCAGGTGTACGGTCTCCTGAAAGAGCGGATCGGCAGCGGATACTATCCGCCGGGCGGCCGGCTTCCGCGAGAGGTCGAACTTGCCGCAGAGCTGAAAGTGGCCCGCATCACGCTGCGTTCCGCGCTGGAGCTGCTGGAGATGGAAAAACTGATCAGTCGGGTGAAGGGACAGGGCACCTTCGTGCGGAACGAAAAAGACGCTCAGACCCGGATCCTGACGATCATCGACAGGGACGATCCCCGCCGGACAGACAGGGCGAGCAATCCTTTTCTCTATATCCTGCCCTGTATCCGGCTGGCGGCGGAGCGGATGAATGTCGTTCTGGAGATCTGCGATCCCCAGTCCCTGGAGACGGCTCCGCCGGAGCAGTGTGCCGCCCGGATCCGTTCGCGCGGCGTTCAGGGCATTTTCTGGTTGGGGAACAATTTCACCGGCCGGGAACCGTTGCTGGAAACGGTGCGGAGGACCGGACTCCCGGTGCTGCTGCCCCACGCGGTTTGTTCCGACGCGGAAGTCACCGGCTTCACCGTCATGGGGACCGATTACCGGGAGCTGACCCGCGACGGGTTAAAATACTTCGCGGCGCAGGGTCACAGAAGAGTGGCTTACATCGGGGGGCGCGGCATGCACGGCATGGCTCCGTCGGACTATCTCGCCGACGTTCGGGCCCTCTGTCTGGATCCCGCGCCGGAACTGCTGAAACTGATCGAGTGGCGGGACGGGAAGGAGATCGTTTTCGATGCCGTCGCCTCCCTGATGGCTCTGCCGGAGCCGCCCACGGCCGTCATCAGTTACTCCGACTACCTGTCTTTGCAGATCTACGAGTATCTGCACGAAAAGAATTTCCGGATCCCCGAGGACGTCTGTGTCTTGACGATCGGCGGTCAGATCGGCTGCGACTTTCTGGATCCGCCCCTGAGCGCGCTGGAATACATGGACTCCGAGATCGGAGAGGCTGCGGTGAAGACGATGCTGGAAATGATCCGCGGCCGCAGCCGGCTCAGATTCATCGTGACGCCCCATCGGCTTCGCGTCCGAGAAAGTACGGAGAGAGTTTTACTTCGCCACAGCAAATCCAAAACCCGAAAGGAGAAACGAAAATGAAAAACGATGCGCGAAAATTCACCTTGATAGAACTTCTTGTGGTGATCGCCATCATCGCGATCCTCGCCGCCATGCTGATGCCCGCGCTGCAGCAGGCTCGGGCCCGCGGCCGCACCATTTCCTGCGTCAACAATCTCAAGCAGATCGGCGGCTATCTCGGCAGTTACGCCAACGATTACGACGATTATCAGATCTGCTTCAACATGAATTACATCAACGGCAACTTCGCCGCGCTCATCACCTCTTCCGGCGGATTCGCCTGCGGTACGGACGGTTTCACGACCCGGTGGCACAACGTGCTGGCCTGGCGGGGATACTGCGGCAAGAAACCGCGGGCCGGGATGGGTGAAAACGAATTTTTCTGTACGGAGACCCTCGGCGTGAACAGGCCGCCCCAGTACCGCTGGTCGTGGGGCTACGTGTACGGGATCTCCTACGGGACGTACAAGGAAAAGTGGAACTCCAGCGAAAACGTCCTGGCAAAGTTGCAGAACTGGCGCATGCCTTCCAAGTCGATCTACGCCGCCGATTCCGGCCAGCTGGACGGACTGCCCGCGGTGGAGATGAATTCCGGGCTGAGCAAGTCTTCCACCACGAAGACCTCGACGGGCATGGCGTGGCCGCGTCACAACGCTTCCTGCAACGTCTTGTGGGCGGATCTCCACGTGGGATCGGTGCTGTCGACCAGCGGCACGGCCGCCGGGCTCTACGCCGACGGGTCGCCGCTGGAAGGGAATCTCAAAGGCGTCTGGAACCGTAAATGAAGCGGCTGGCTGTCTTAGGCTGTGCCGTCCTTCTGGGCGTCCTCTGGGGAGTTGAGATCACCGTCGAAGCGGAGTCCCTTGCCGGAAAAAGCGCCATCCGGAAGCGTTCCGGTTTTTCCGGCGGCGCGTTCAGCGGCAAGTGGGCGGAACTCTCCGGCAGCGCGGAGATCCCCGAGGCGGGCCTCTGGTACGTGTGGGTGCGTTACAGCACTGACTGGAAACGCTGGGAAAACAAATTCGGAACGGCCGGCGCCAGAAAACTGCGTTCCTTCCGGCTGGTCGCCGGGGACAATTCGGAACTTTTCGAAGCGATCGACGGCTCTCCGTGGAGCTGGGGATGCCGCCGGATGGCGCTGCCGAAGGGCAAAATCCCCCTCAAACTGCAGGCGGTCGGCGGCGATCCCTATGTGGATGTCATCGTTTTCACCCAGGATCCCGAGTTCGTTCCCAAACGCGATTTCACGAAAATACAAGACGTCATCGACGGGGCGGCAGTCATCCCCCGTGCCCGGCATTCCATTGCCGTCCCCCGGGGAAAAATTTTTGCCGAGACGCAGGATTTCGTCATTCGCGGCGGCGGAAAATCCCGAAAGAAGACCAGCGCCTTTCTCCGGCATGACGGACGGACGCTCTTCGTCCGGATCCGCTGCGAACAGGACAAGTCCACTCTCCAGACCCGCGGCGGGGCGATGTGGCATCAGGACGGCGTTGAGTTCGTACTGGACGGCAACCGCTCCCTGAGCGGTCTCCGGCACGTCATCGTAAGCCCGGACAATAAAATTTACGCCGAAAAAGATGGTTCCGCGTGGCAGTGTCCGTGGTCCCGCAAGGTCGAAGTCCGCGATGACGCATGGAGTGTGGAACTGGCCGTCCCTCTGGCCGATCTGCTGGACACCCTGCCGCGGACTCCCGGCCGGATGCGGGCCAATTTCTGCCGCCGGATCCAGGCCTGCGGGGAAAATTCCAGCTGGGTCGCCTTCGGCAGGGGATTCGCCGATCCGCTGACCTGCGGCGAGCTGGTCTTTCAGGGAATGTCGGATGCGGAGTGGAACGCCGTCTATCTGGCTTCCCTCAACGGAAAGGCGTCGGCCCTCGGAGAAACGCCTCTGGCCGCCGGGGCCTCCGCCGGGGAGATCCTGAACTTCGAGCGCCGACTGGACGACGTCCTCCGGCGCCGGTTCGCCCCGCCGCCCGGGATGAAGTTCGTCTTCGAAGGAACCAATCTTCTGCCCAACCCCGGCTTCGAGTACGGTCAGGTCAGGGGCGGAGCGGTCGCGCCGTTCAACTGGAATGCCCGCGGCACGGGCCGTGCCGCGATCGCCCGCGGGGGATACCGCGGAAAGCACGCCCTTCGAATCGACGGGGCGGGAAAGGACTTCCGGCTCGCGCCCGAGACCAGACCTTACATCGACAGCACGCTGGAATACGAGTGGAGCGGATTTTTCAAAACCGACTCTCCGGGAAGCAAATTGACGCTCAAGGTGGTCTGGTACGCGCTGGATCTCGAAGCCGCGAGCGGTTGGGGAGCGATCCGCAAAAGCGGCGAGAACACCCTTGTCGTCGAACCGGGCAGAGAGTGGCGGCGCGCCGCGATGAAAAT
The DNA here is from genome assembly GCA_017450705.1 of Lentisphaeria bacterium. Lineage (GTDB taxonomy): Bacteria > Verrucomicrobiota > Lentisphaeria > Victivallales > Victivallaceae > UBA1784. The sequence continues at coordinate 11,556 of JAFSTC010000093.1, forward strand.
CCGTCCGCCCCGGGGCACGGTCAACTGCGGGTTCGAGATCGCCTGTTCCGGACAGGCGTGGTGCGACGAGTTTTGTTTCGACGGCATGGGGACCGCCGACGTCGAGTTTCTGCTGCCCCAGCCCGGGTTCGACGCCGACGCTTCCAAAAAGGTCGTTATCTGGAGCAAAAGTCCCCTCTCCGGTCCGGTGAAACTTTGTTCCGGCGACAGGGTCGTCTCTTCGGTTTCTCCCGTGAAACACGGCCGATCCCGCTGGAAGGGCGACGTCTTTTTCGCCGATTTCAGCGGCGTGACCGCTCCCGGGACCTATCATCTGGTCTGCCGGGCCGGAGAGCGGGCGGTCAAGTCGCATGATTTCACCATCGAAAAAGAATTGTATATGCGTCTGGCGAAATTCGCCTCGCGTTTCTACTTCATCCAGCGTCAGGGGGTCGACCTCCCCGGGTGGCACAAGGCGAATTTTCTCGATGACGCCGTCGTCGTCGACCGGAAGACCGGCAAAGTTTCCGGACACCGGGACGTCTCCGGCGGCTGGCAGGACGCGGGCGATCCCTCCAAGCAGGCTCCCGCGGACCTGTCGATCTTCGGTCTGTCGGAGTTTTTCGAAAACACCGGGTGCGCCGAATACAGTCTCAAGGAGAAATATCCCGACATCCTTGCGCTGGCCTGGCCGGAGGTCGACCGGCAGATCAGCAAGTGTTACGCCGGGAACGGTCTCTTCATGGGGATCGCCGTCAACAACATCAACGGCGTGCACTACCGCATCCGCAACGCCGACGTCGGGGAACGCCGCACCCGCCCCATCCACGGACTGCCTCCCGAAAAGTGGACGGACAACATTCCCGGCACCTGGGACGACCGTTACATCTCCGGCCCCCCCGGACTGCAGTGGATGGTTTCCGGGCTGACCAAATTCGCCCTCTCCGTCCGCAAGTACGATCCCGCCGTGGCGGAGAAGATCGCCCGCATCGTTTCCGAGGATTACCCTGTGCGGCAGGCGCGCCAGCGCCTCTGGGAGAAGCGGCCTCTCGAACGGATCGCCCGCGGCGACGGCGAGTTGGCGAAGATCGCCTCGCACCTTTTTCTGCTGACGGGCAAAGAGCAGTACCGGACCGATCTGGAGAACTACATCGGCGAGATCGTCAAAGTCTATGAGGCGGGTCTTTACCGGTCGGAGAAGAAGAGCCTCCTCAACTCCTGCGAAGAACGCTACAATTTCTTCAACCAGTCCATGACGCTGTTCGATTATCTGCGTTACTTCCCGCGGGGGAGGCACCGGGCCGCGGCGGAAAAGGCGCTGAAGGGTTTTGTCGATTACATCTTCAAGCGCTCCCGCGACAACGAATTCGGGATCGTCACCCACATTTACGCCGGTCCCGGGTTCCGGTTGAGCGCGCCCGCCTGGTACAACGAGGACAACGGTTCCAACCGCCGGATCGCCCGGCTGGGCTATCTCGCGGCCCGGGCCGCCCGGGTCTTCGGAGAGCCGCGGTATCTGGCCTACGCCGATTGCGCCGCCCAATTCATCCTCGGGCGCAATCCCAAAAATATGTCCATGCTGATCGGAAACGGCTGGAAATTCGCCGCGACCGCGACAACTTTGCGTTTCTGCGAGGGGCATGGCGACGGGGTGGTCCCCGGCGCCGTCATCCGGGGCATGACCGCCATGCCCGATTCGCCGCCGGATTTCCCCGCACTCAACGCAAGTTCCGATCCGGGCGGCTGCGCCAAGGGGACGATGCACGAGGTCTGGCAGGAGGATACCAACGCCTTCATTCTGCTCTGTCAGGAGCTTGCCATGGCAAGGCGGGAGGAGACCGTAAAAAAATGAAGATCACTCTGCTGGGAACGAGTCATGGCGACCCCACATCGAGCCGTCTGCAGTCAGCCTCCGTGATCGAGACAGGGGACCGGCGCTATCTCATCGACGCCGGAGAGGGGGTCAGCACCACTTTGATCCGCCGGGGGACCGGACCGGAGACGGTCGACGCCGTCTTCATCACCCACATGCATCTCGACCACACCGGCGGTCTGCCGGAATTGCTGGAACTCGCTCTCAAATACCGCTCCCGGAGACCGGAGCTGAAACTGCCGGTCTTCCTGCCGGAAGCCCGGGGCGGGGAGATCATGAGAAACTGGCTGGAGGCCAATTACATGCGGGATCCCGGTGCCAATGAGTTCCGGGTCTACGCCGAAGGGACCGTCTTCGACGACGGGGTCCTGCGCGTCGAAGCGTTCCCCACGCGTCACTTGGCCTGGAGTTCCGGCGTCCCCGACGCGAAAAGTTACGGATTCCGCATCACTTCCTGCGGGAAAAGGGTCTTTTTCACCGGGGATCTCGTCGGGGATTTCTCGGACTTTCCCTTCGAGGCGGCCTCGGGCTGCGACGCGCTGATCTCGGAACTGGTGCACTTTTCTCCGGAGGCCGCCCGTGAGAGGATGCGGGGACTGACCGTCGGACGCCTGATCTTCAACCATCTGGGCAACCGCTGGCAGACGGAGGAGGGCGCTTCGACAGTCCTGAAACTTTTCGCCGATTCGGGCTTCCCCGTGATTGTCGGATCCGACGGGTTGGCCTTCGACGTATGAAATTCCCCGCTGCGGCGGAGGATCGAAAAAAGGAGGAGGAAACGTGAAAAAAGTGTTCCCGTTGTTGCTGATGCTCTGTTTCGCGTCGGCGGAAGTGTTTTCGGAAGTGACGCTCGACAGGGTGTTTTCATCCTGTATGGTCCTTCAGCAGCAGAAGCCGGTCGTCTTTTTCGGGACGGCTTCCCCGGGGGAGGACGTCACGGTGGAATTCGCAGAAAAAAAGATCACCGCGAAGGCCGGGAACGACGGCGTCTGGCGGACCGTCTTCCCCGCGATGCCCGCCGATCTTACCGCGCGGACCGTCACCGTTTCGGGCGGCGGGAAAAAGATCGTCCTGAAGGACGTGCTGGTCGGCGAGGTGTGGTTCTGCTCGGGACAGTCCAACATGGCGCTTTTCATCGGCCGCAAGTACGTCAGGGGCAGGAGCGTCTTCAACTGCGAGGAAGAGGTGAAAAACGCCGATCATCCCTGTCTCCGCTACGCCTATCAGCGTTACGCCGCCTCGGGGAAAGCCTGTCCGGCCCGCTACATGTGGAGCAGCCGCTGGCTGGTGTGCAAGCCGGACCGGGCGTTTTTCTTCAGCGCGGCGGCTTATTTTTTCGGACGGGAGCTCCAGCGTGAGCTGAAGATCCCCGTGGGGCTGATCGTAGCCGCCGCCGGCGCTTCCCGGATCCAGGCGTGGATCCCCGACGACTGTCTCGACGGTCTCGGTCCCGAGAGCAAAGCGCTCCGGAAATTCAAGGCCGCGGGCGCGGAGATCCCGGAAGCCACGCCGCCCCAAAAACTGCCTCCCGGGTCGCTCTTCAACGGCATGGCCGCCGCCTGGACGAAACTGCCCGTTCGGGGCGTTGTCTGGTATCAGGGCGAATCCAATCACGGCGAAAAGCGTTACGGCGCGCTGCTGGAACGGTTGATCACCAGCTGGCGCGGCAAGTGGAACGATCCGGAGATGCCCTTCCTTCTCGTTCAGCTGGCGGGGTTTGACCGGGCCCATGCCGCCGACTGGGACAAACTGGATCCGAACACCGACAACGGCTGGGCGCTGATCCGCGAGTTCCAGAGAAGTATGCTCAAACTGCCCCATGTCGGCCTGGCCACGGCCGTGGACATCGGCGAATGCGACAATATCCACCCGGGCAACAAGCTGGATGTGGGGCTCCGTCTCGCGCTCGAGGCGAAAAGAATGGTCTACGGCCGGAAGATCGTCAGCCGCGGACCGCTGTTCAAGGCGGTCTCTCCCGAGGGGAACCGCATCCGGGTGAGTTTCGACAACGCCGAGGGGCTGCGCACCGCGGACGGGAAAAGTCCCCGGGCCTTCGCCGTGGCCGGGGCCGACGGGCGGTTTTTCCGCGCCGACGCGGTGATCGACGGCGATACGGTGGTCCTTTCGGCGCCTCAAGTCGCTTCTCCGCTTCGGGTCAGGTACGCCTATGCCGGGTTCCGGGGAGACCTCAATCTGCGCAATGCCGCCGGTCTTCCCGCATATCCGTTCGACTCGGCATTCGGCGGCGTCCGGTGAACGGTTTCATTCCCTTATCGGGAAACAGAGCCGCGGAAAAAGCCGATATCACGGAACGGGGTCTTGGGTGACGGCGAGGAGGGCGGCTTCGACTTTTTTGCGCCAGAACTCCAGCCCGGCGTCGTCCAGATCGGGAGGGACGTCGATGCCTTCGCCAATGACGAGAGTCAACTTCGAAAAGGGCTTCGGTATTTGAAAACCGTCCCAGCTGTGAAGCGCCCAGCAGGAACCGGCGTTGATGGCAAGGGGAACGATCTTCGTCCCGGTGAGGCTGGCCAGCTGGACGGGACCGCGCTTGATCTCGTAGCGGGGGCCCCGGGGACCGTCGGGGGTGAAGATCACGTTCTTCCCCGCTTTGATCGCCTGGATGGCGGCCCGCTGGGCCGACGCGCCGCCCCGGGTGGAACTGCCCCGCAGAGAGCCCAGTCCGAACTGCGCGGCAAAGTCGGCGATGTACTGTCCGTCGCGGGAGGCGCTGATGACCGCAACCGTGTGACGCCGGGTCTCCGGCGGGAACAGCACGGGGAAAAACAGCAGCCGGTTGTGCCAGGCAAGGCCGATCATGCCGCGCCCCGTGGGCCGGTAGTTCATGGGATCGACGATCTCCACCCGGTAGAAGCACTTGAAAATGATCCGGTAGATCACCGCCAGCACCCAGAAGATCCAGTCCGGCAGTTTTTTCACGGAGCGGAATTTCTGCTTGAAGAATCCCATGCCCTTCACCTGACGCCCTTTTTGGAACAGAGGTCGCTCAAAACACACTCGCCGCACCGGGGACGCCCGGCGTGACAGACTCTTCTGCCATGGGTGATGAGGAGATGCGAGAAATTGGTCCAAAGTTCACAGGGAACGAGGCCGTTGACAACAGCTTCGATCTTCTCCGGATCCTGCGTTGAAACCGCACCGAGGCGGTTCAGCAGACGGCGCACATGGGTGTCCACGGGAAAGCCCGGGATGCCGAAGACATTCCCCAAAATCACGTTGGCGCTCTTGCGCCCGATCCCGGGAAGACGGGTGAGTTCCTCCATGGTCCGGGGAACGCTCCCGAAGGTGCCGCAGATCATCTGCGCCGCCGCCTGGATGTTGCGGCTCTTGGCCTTGTGCAGACCGCAGGGCTGGACGATCTCTTCGATCCGCTCCACGGGCATGCGGGCCATAGCTGGCGCGTCGGGAGCCGCGGCGAACAGAACTTTGGTCACCTGATTCACCCGGTCGTCCCGGCACTGCGCCGAGAGCATGACCGCGACCAGCAGCTGGAAGGCGTCGGCGTGCTCCAGCGGGCACGTGCAGTCGCCGTAGACCCCGTACAGCCTGTCGTGGATCGCCCGCAAGTGGTACGCCAAACCGGCTTTGCCGCCTTTCATTCCCATGAGACACGCTTCCTGAAACAAAACAGATCCGGATCCACAGGGGAACCGGATCTGTCCGAAAAACTTTTCACCAGATCGAAATTACTTCGCGGCGAGGGAGTTGACCAGCTTGTCGGCCTGAGATTTCTTGTTGGCCGCGCGGTTGGGATGGATCGTTCCCGCCTTGGCGACTTTGTCCAGCTTGCTGGTGAACTTTTTGGCCAGCTCCCCGGCGGAAGCGGCATCGCCGGAAGCGACGGCGGCGCGCAGATTCTTCTCGATGGTTTTGAGTTCGCTGACCCGGGCACGGTTGCGGAGATTGGCCGCCTTGCTGGTGCGGTTGCGCTTGATGGCGGATTTGATGTGAGCCATTTTTGTTCTTTCTTCCTTGATTTTGACGATGTTATCTCTTCAGAAAAAATCAACTTCTCATATTTTCGAACGCCGCTCCACGGCCGCTCCGGAATATAGAGGATGAGATATTCCCGGAACCGTCCTGAAACAAGTTCGCCTTATAATATACTCCCCTTTTGCAAAATTGCAAGCGCTCAGAGCGACGCCAGTTCGTCGCGGAAGATGACGAGCAGTCCCTCCTGAAAGCGCCCGCCCCTGGCGAGATGCGCGGCGACGCCTCGCTCCATGGAGGTCCGGACGGGGAGCTCCGACGGCGCTTTGCCCCGCCCGGGGACGCCCCACAGACGCCAGATCACCTCGTTGGTCTGATCCCGGCCGGGACAGACGAGGTTGTGCCCCAGCGCCTGGAATTTGAGGATGTTCGAGCTCTCCGGCAGGAATTCCCGGAACTGCGGATCCAGCAGCCACGAGTAGCAGACCACCGCCCGGAAATCGTAGTCGGGGTGAAACTCCTTCGAGAAACGGCACATCCGCCGGATGGAGTCGAGGCAGTCCCCGGCCTTCAGCGGCCCGCTGGCGGGGATATGCAGACTGATGGCCTTGTCCCGGAAGGTGAGGTCCGGATGCGGCGGATTGCCCTTTTGGAACGCGGGCAGCGCCTTCACCGAACCGTCGGACTGCCGGTAAAGCGAAAGCGGAAGCTCGAAGAAGTGGATGTCGTTGCACTGCAGACGCCCGAACTGCTTGACCTCGCCTGTGAAGCACTGGGCCAGCCACGAGAAAATCCGGGGCGAAAGGCCGCAGAACCCGAAGTCGCGCAGACCGGTCTTTTCCCACAGCCGGAAGTCGTTCCGGATGTCGTCCAGCATTTCCCGGGGCCAGCCGTGCGCCCGGTAGATCTCCTCCGCCCGGTGATAACTGGCCGTGATGCAGAGGAAGAGGAATTTTTCGAAGTCCCCCGGCTTCACCTTTGCCCGCACGTCGTCCAGAGGGAAATCCGCCTCCAGCGCCCGCGCGGCGCAGGCCTCGAAAAAAACGGCGTCCCACGTCCGGAACGCCTCTTCGAGCCGGGCAAATTGCGCCGGATCGAGCCGGAAGAGTCCGGCATTGGCGCACAACTCGCGCCAAACGCGATCATGTTCACTCATTTTTCACCTCGAATTTTGGAATTTCGTCAAAAAGTCGTCAAGCTCCAGCGCGCCCCGGCGCAGAATGACGGGCTCGGCCCCGGAGCAGTCCACGACGGTGGAGGCCAGCGCATCGGCCGGGATGGCTCCGCCGTCGGCGGCGGCGTCGGGCGTCCCCTCCAGCATGGCGAGGGCTTCGGCGCAGGTCAGCGCGTTGGGGAACCCCGAGCGGTTGGCGCTGGTCTGGAACACCGGCTCCCCCAGTTCCTCCAGCAGGGCCCGCAGCAGCGGATGGTCGGGGATGCGGAAGCCCGTCGTGTCTCCCCCTGCCCTGCGGGCGATGACCGTGAGGGGCCCCGGCATGAAGTCTTCCACCAGGCGCCGGGCCGCCGGACTCAGCCGGAAACCCTGCCGGTCCAGTTCGTCCGGAGAGGCGAGAAACCACCCCAGCGGCTTGGCGCCGTCCCGGTGCTTGAGGGCGTAGATCTTTTCCCGGCAGGCGGGATCGGAGACTCTTCCGATGAGACCGTAGACCGTCTCCGTGGGCACGACGGCGACCGCGCCGGGCCGCCGCAGGATCCGGGCCAGCTCCGGGATCGAGCCTTTCGCCTCCGCGTGCTGCCAGTCGAATCGCATGACGCCCTCAGGACCGCTCGATTTTGGCGGTGAGCCGCTCGCCCAGATAGGCGAAAAGGAAGGTCACGACCCCCGCGGCGAACCCGTAGACCGCACCGCAGGTGAGCGACCGCTCGAAACGGCTGCTGTTGAGGATCTCGCTGAAGCTCCCGCCGGAACCGCAGGAGGCGATGAAGGTGTAGACCACCCATACCGCCGTCGAAACGATCATGGTCGCCCAGACGCTGGAACGGCTGGCCTTCTTGACGTAAATGGCGATGACGACCGGCAGGAACACCACCACCAGCTGCGACGCCCAGCAGTTGACCATGAGGGCGTAAATGCTGTTGGCGTTGAAGGCGAAATAGACGGCGATGAGGGCGAGGATCACCGTGGCCGCCCGGGTCTCGACCAGCAGCGCGCGGCTGCTCTGCTTCGGACGCAAAGCGCCGATGACGTTCCGGACGAGCAGGGAGGAACCGGCCAGAAGCGAGCTGTCGGCGGAGCTCATGATCGCGCTGACGAGGGCGGCGAGGAACAGCGTCATGAGCACCGGGTGGATGTTGCCGAGGATGATCATGGCCATGCGGGGCATGACCTGATTGCCCAGATTGTCCCCCATGGTCTCGGCGGTGATGCCGTGCTTGGCCAGCACGAACCGGGCGGCGAACCCGATGGTGATGGGCACGAATCCCAGCGCGGCGTACATGAAGCCCGAGATGATGGAGCTGGAAATGGCGACCTTGGCGCTGCGGCTGGAGAGGGACCTCTGGATCAGGTCCTGCCCCACCATGCACCCCAGCCCCATGATGATCCAGCTGCCGATGTAGTAGGTGACGTCGTTGGCGCACTTGATCTCCCCCGGGCCCATGGAGAGATCCCCGGGCTTGAGCTGCGCGGCGATGGCCTCGAATCCCCCCGCCTGACTCACGGCGTTGGGCATGATGATGAGGAGTCCGATGACGATGAGGCCCACCTGGACGATGTCGGTGATGGTCACCGCCCACATGCCCCCCGCGAAGGTGTAGAAAAGGATGATGGCGCTGCCGATGAGCGTGCCCTTCCACACGGCCATGCCGGTGATGACGTGGAGGATCGTCCCCATGCCGAGGAACTGGGCGGCCAGCCAGCCGATGTAGACCGGGATCATCCAGATGGAGGCGTACATCCCGGCCGCCCCGCCGAAACGGCTGGCAATGATGTCGGTGACCGTGAGACACTTGAACTTGCGCAGCATGCCCACGATGAACACGCCCGCCAGCACGAGGCTGATGGAGGCGCCGAAGGGATCGGCCAGGACGCTGCCGATGCCTTCGCTGTAGACCGTGGCGCAGACGCCCATGCTGGAACCCGCGCCGAACCAGGTGGCGATGAGGGTGCCGGTGGCCATCCACAGGGGCAGACGCCTGCCCGCGACGAGAAAGTCCTTCATGTTTTTGATCTGTTTGCCCGACCAGATGCCGATCCCCAGCATGACGGCAAAGTACACGGCGATCCCGACCCACAGGATCATGAGCGAGTTGTCGGACAGTCCCGTCGTCAGGGGTCCCGGTTTTGCGGCTGCAAGAAGAAGATCCATGGTCTCACGCGTCTCCGTCAAAAAAATGGTTTTCGCCTCTCTTTCCGTCCCCGGCGGCGCTTCGGGCGCCGGGCGGGGCGTTGAAATAAAAATATAGTCCCTGTCCGCGATTATTCAAGCGCAACAGCGGTTGAAAAACAGCCGTTGTGCAGTTATTTTATAAGCGTAGCAGGATTTCGGGACCGCACGTTCCGCCGTGGACGGGCGCGGGGCCCCTTTTCGGAACGGATCGCAACGCAGAACAGGAGCGTGAAAACAATGGCAGTGTTTCTTCCCTTCAACGGTCTTCTTCCGGTGCCGGAGAAGGCGGATAAAGTCGCGGCTGTGCCGTACGACGTGGTGGATTCGGCGGAGGCCGCGGCTCTGGCGGCGGGCAATCCGTATTCCTTCCTTCACGTGTCCCGCCCCGAGATCGATCTCGAGCCGGGCATCGATCTTCACGACGACCGGGTCTACGCCCAGGCGAAGACCGCCTTCGACCGGCTGTGCCGCGAAGTCCCCCTGATCACGGACAGGGAGAAGCATCTCTACATCTACCAGCTTGAAATGAACAAGCGCGTGCAGACCGGCGTCATCGGCGCGGCCGCCGCGGCGGATTACCGTTCCGGCGTCATCAAAAAACACGAACGCACCCGCGCCGACAAGGAGGACGACAGAACAAGGCACGTGATGACGCTGCGCTCCCACACGGGCCCGGCGTTCTTCACCTACCGGGATTCCGCCGCCATCGACCGGGTCGTCGCCGAAGAGACGGCGAAAAAGCCGCTGGTCAACTTCACCGCTCCCGACGGGATCCGCCACACCCTGTGGCGGGTCGACGCCGGAAAGAGCCGGGAACTGGCCGCGCTCTTCGAAAAGGAAGTCCCCGTGTTCTACATCGCCGACGGCCATCACCGCAGCGCCGCCGCCGCCCGCACCGCGGCGGAATGCGCCCCCAAAAATCCGGCCCACACGGGGAAGGAGGACTACAATTTCTTCCTCGCCGTGGCCTTTCCCGCCGACCAGCTGGCGATCCTGCCCTACAACCGGGTGGTGAAGAGCCTCAACGGGCATACGAAGGAGCAGTTCCTCAAGGCGCTGGACTGGGATTTCGCCGTCACGCCCGCGCCGGACGGGGAAGTGGCACGTCCCGGGGAGTTCAAGTTTTATCTCGACCATGCCTGGTATCTGGCCCGGCCGAGATTCGACATCGCGAAACTCGGGGTCATCGGCAGTCTCGACGTGAGCTGGCTCCAGGACCGGGTCCTCGCCCCGCTGCTGGGGATCGCGGATCCCCGCACCAGTCCCGACATCGACTTCATCGGCGGCATCCGCGGCACGGGCGAACTGGTGCGCCGGGTGGATTCCGGGCGCGGCGCCGTCGCCTTCTCGATGCACGCCGTGACCGTTGACCAGCTCATGGCCATCGCCGACGCGGGGGAGATCATGCCCCCCAAATCCACCTGGTTCGAACCGAAACTGCGGGACGGACTGGTGTCGCACAACTTCTGACGATCCCGGAGCGGTTTGAAAGGAAAATGAGTCTGATCCTCGGCATAGAGAGCAGCTGCGACGAGACCGCGGCGGCGGTGGTGGAAGACGGTTTCACCGTGAGGTCCAGCGTCATCGCGTCCCAGATCGCGACCCACGCGCCCCACGGGGGCGTCGTCCCCGAACTGGCGGCACGGGAGCATCTCAAGGCCCTCACCCCCGTGGTGACGGCCGCCCTCGAACAGGCCGGGACATCCCTGAAAGAGCTCGACGCCGTCGCCGTCACCCAGGGCCCGGGGCTCATCCCCGCGCTGCTGGTGGGACTCAATTTCGCCAAGGGGCTGGCCGCCGCCAACAATCTTCCCCTCATCGGCGTCAATCACTTCATGGCCCACATCTGCGGCGCATTCCTCGACGGCGGCGCGGAACAGCTCCGCTCGCCCGAAACCTATCCGCTTCTCGCGCTGGTGGTCTCCGGCGGACACACCTCTCTTGTGCTCATCAGATCCGACGGAGAGGCCTCCCAGCTGGGGTGCACCATCGACGACGCCGCGGGAGAGGCTCTTGACAAGGGCGCGAAACTGCTGGGACTGCCCTACCCCGGCGGACCCTCCATCCAGAAGGCCGCCGTCTCGGGCGATCCCGAAAAGTACGACTTTCCCCGGCCCCTCACCGGAGCGGCGGGCAAGGCCCTGAGCCGGGAAAACCTCTACAATTTCAGTTTCAGCGGCATCAAAACGGCCCTGCTGTACCACATGAAAGGCAGTGCCGGAAGCGATGATCCGCAGTTCATCGCCGACACGGCGGCCTGTTATCAGCGCGCCGTGGTGGACTGTCTGGTGCGCAAGACGCTCCGGGCGGCCCGGGACACCGGCGCGCGGACCATCGTCGTCGCGGGCGGCGTCGCCTGCAACGCCGAACTGCGGCGCCTGATGGCCGAAAAATGCCCCCGGAACGTCGCGCTGCGCATCGCGAAACCGGTCTTCTGCACCGACAACGCCGCCATGGTCGGGGGGATCGCGTGGCACAGCTTCAGGAGAAAAGAGTTCTCCCCCCTCAACGCGGATTCGTTCGCCCGGCTGCCGCGGTTCGTCCGCGTCCCGTTCATCTAACAATCTTTTCTAGAGGAAGATATGCCGAAACTTGCTGCATTTGACCTTGACGGAACATTGATCGACTCCCATCTGGACCTGGCCGGGGCGGTCAATTACATGCGTTCCACCATGGGCCTGGAACCCCTGGAAGCGGAGCGGATCGTTCATTTCATCGGCGGCGGCGCCGTCTCCATCGTGCGCCGGGCCATCGCCGACGCGGAGATCGACTTCAACGAGGCCTTCCGCCGCATGCGCTCCTTTTACTACGACCACATCACCGACACGACGACGCTCTATCCCGGGGTCACCGCGGGGCTGAAACAGCTCGCCTCCGCCGGGACGAAGGTGGCGCTGGTCACCAACAAACCCGCCGGAGAGACCGAGAAGATCCTGCGCCAGCTCAACATCGCGGAGCTCTTTTCGGACGTCATCGGCGGCGATTCGGATTTCGCCCTCAAGCCGGAGCCGGACGCGCTGCTCTTCCTCAAAAACAAATACGGCTTCTCCAACGACGACTGCTGGATGATCGGCGACCATTACACCGATCTCGAAGCAGGCCGCCGGGCCGGATTCCGGCGGATCTTCGTCACCTACGGCTTCGGCGAGACCGGGAGCGAGACGCCCGACTACACCGCGGACTCCTTCCCCGACGTCAACCTCATCCTGAGCGGATTCTGAATGTTCGGCGATCCTCTCAAACGGGAGACCCTGTCGGCGGTCAGGAGCCTCGCCGCCCGGTTCCGGGAGCGGGGATACGCCCTCTGCGTCGTCGGCGGAGCGGTACGGGACATGGTCTCCGGCCGGACGCCGGCGGACGTGGATCTCGTCACCTCCGCGACACCCGATGAGATATTCGCCCTCTTTCCCGAATCGAAGCTCACCGGCGCCTGTTTCGGCGTGGTGCGTCTGCGCGCGGAGGGCCGGGAGTTCGAAGTCGCCTCGGCCCGCCTCGAGCGCGGCAGCATGGACGGCCGCCATCCGGAAAAGGTCCGGTACACCCGGGACCTGGACACCGACGCCCTGCGGCGGGACTTCACCGTCAACGCCATGCGCTGGGACCCTCTCTCGGAGGAGCTTTCCGACCCCGCGGGCGGTCAAAAGGATCTGGCCTGCGGCCTCATCCGGACCGTCGGAGATCCCGGGATCCGGTTCGAAGAGGACTATCTGCGCATGCTCCGGGCGGTGCGCTTTGCCTCCACGCTCGGTTTCGAGATCGAACCGGCCGCCTTCGCCGCGATCCGCGCCCTGGCTCCCCGCTGCGCGGAGCTCTCCGGAGAACGCATTCGGGAGGAACTGACCCGCATGCTGACCGGCCGCTTCCCCGACCGGGCCCTGACGCTCCTCGAGGAAACGGGCCTGCTTCAGGCCGTTCTGCCCGAAGCGGCGGCGATGAAGGGCGTCCGGCAGCCGGAAGAATTCCACCCCGAGGGCGACGTCTTCGAGCACACCCGGCTCATGCTGCGCCGCATGGTCTGTCCCGACGAGCTTCTCGCCTGGAGCGTTCTGCTCCACGACGTCGGCAAGCCCGGGACGGCCTCGGTCGATCCCGACGGCCGGATCCGCTTTTTCGGCCACGAGGAACTGGGGGAAAAGATCGTGCATGCCGTCGCCGAAAGGCTGCATTTCTCCACCGCCGCCCGGGACGCGATCGGTCACGCCGTGAGAAATCACATGCGCATGGCCTCCGTCCGCGACATGCGGGAGCCGAAGCTGAAAAGACTGCTCGCGGAAGAGCATTTCGGCATGGAGCTGGAACTGCACCGGCTGGACTGTCTTTCGAGCCACGGCTTCATGGAGACCTTTCTCTTCCTCCTCGATGCGCTGTCGGAAAGACCGGACCGCGCCCTGCCCGACCCCTGGGTCCGGGGCCGGGATCTGCTGGCAGAAGGGTTCCGGCCCTCGCCCGCCTTCGGGAAAGTCCTTTCATCCGTATTCGACCGCCAGCTCGCGGGCGGATTTGCCGACCGCGCCGCGGCGCTGGATTTCGCCTGCCGCGCCCTGCGGGAGGCCGCAGATGTTTCAGAAAAATGTTCCGTAAACACTCAACTATAACAAAAGGGGGGCTTTCGTCATCATGGAAAGGAAACTCAAACTTGCGCTCATCGGCGCCCGGGGTCACGTGGGATATGTCTTCAAAGCCCTTCCCGATCTGCCCGAAGTGGATCTCTGCGCCGTCTCGTCCGGCAGCGGGGAATCCGCCGAACCGCTGGTGAAGAACGCGGAGGCCAGGGGGTTTTCGCCCCGGGTCTTCGACGATTACCTCGCCATGCTGGATGCGGAAAAGCCCGACGTCGTCTCCGTCTGCGGCCCCTTCGAGCTCCACGCGAAAATGTGCTGCGAAGCTCTGGAACGCGGCATCAGCGTCTTCTGCGAAAAGCCCATCGCCCTCGAACTCGGGGACCTCGACCGGATCCGCGCCGCCTACGACCGCTGCGACAAGGAAAAGACAAAGATCATTTCCATGGTGGGCTACCGGGGCGAGGCCCCCTTCCGGACCGCTTACGACGCCGTGAAGCGCGGTCTCGTCGGCAAGGTGAAGATGGTCAACACCCGCAAATCCTACAAGCTGGGGGTCCGCCCGGATTACTACCACGCCCGGGCCACCTACGGCGGGACCATCCCCTGGGTCGGCAGCCACGCGCTGGACTGGATCTACTGGATGGGCGGCAACGCCAACTTCAAAACGGTCCAGGCCATCCACGACACCGCGGACAACCGCGGCAACGGCGATCTTGAAATGACCGCGCTGTTCACCTGCGTTCTGGAGAACAACGTCATGGGCAGCGCCTCCATCGACTACCTGCGTCCGGCGGCGGCGCCGACCCACGGCGACGATCAGGTCCGGGTCGCGGGAACGCTCGGCGTCGTCGAAGTCATGCACGGCAAAGTCACGCTCATCACCGAAACCGAGGCAAAAGAGCTGGAACTTCTCCCGGAACGCGGCATCTTCTACGATTTCGCGCGGCATCTTCTTTACGGCGAGCCCTGCGTGGTGGACGCGGAAGCGACCTTCGAACTCACGCGGGCGTGCCTCGCGGCCCGGGACTGCGCGGACAGAAACCGCATCTGACGAAAGACCGGAGGGGGGAATCATGGACAGCTCCGGACACCGTCAGCGTCTGCGCAACCGCTTTTCCTCCCGCGGGATCGACAGTCTTCAGGAGTACGAGCTCATCGAGCTCCTGCTCACCTATGCGATCCCGCGCCGGGATGTCAAACCGCTGGCAAAACTCCTGACCGAGCGTTTCGGGGATGCTTCGGGCGTCGTCAACGCCTCGGCGCAGGAGCTTCTCTCCGTTCCGGGCATGGGGCCCGGCGCGGTGACGTTTCTCGTCTTCATCCGCTCACTGCTGACCAAATGTCTGGAGAAAAAACTGCGGAAGCAGAAGGAGATCAACTCCGTGGACGACGTCGGCGATTTTCTCCGCATGAAGATCGGCAGCGGAAAGAAGGAAACGCTCATGGTCCTCTACCTGGACTCCCGCCGTCATCTGATCGACTACGAACTCTACCCGGGAACGGTGGATCACACGTCGGTCTACGCACGGGAGATCACGGAGCGCTCCCTGCTCTGCCACGCCTGCGGCATCATTCTGGCGCACAACCATCCCAGCGGGAACTGCGAACCGTCGGAGGAAGACATCTCCCTCACCCGGAATCTCAAGGAGACCCTCGCCCGGCTGGGCATAACCCTGGTCGATCACGTGATCGTTTCTCCGGGAGAGTGCCGCAGTTTTGCACGGCTGCTCAAGGATATCCCGATGCCGCTGAACATCTGCGCCGTCTGCGGCGACACCCCGGAGAAAAAGGAGCTTTCCTGAACTCCGTTCCCGGTCAGCGCCCCCCGGGGACGGAACGCCCCTTCCGGCCCCCGCTGACCAGCCGGATCTCGCGGCAGAAATCCTGTCCGAAATCGGCGGCGATCCGAGAGCGGATCAGCTCGAGACTGGGGGAGAGCATGCTCATCAGGCCGCTGTGGGGGACCGTCAGCGTGAGAACGCCGTCCCTGAGACCGCCCAGGGTCAAATATTTTTCCAGCGCCTCGCCGCAATAGGTGTGCCAGTCGGCGGCAAGCCGGGCGTAATCGGCAAGCTCGTTCCCCCGGAGACCGTCCAGCACCCTGTCCAGCGCATCGGCCAGCGGAGCTCCGGGGGCGGTGTGAGCGGCCATCTCCGTGCGGGCGGCCTCCTCGCCGTACCAGTCCCGGAGCAGTCCGTAGCGGACGGCGCGGTCCCTCCGGCGGCGGCTGTTGATCCTGATATCCATCGCCGTCACATGTTGACTTCCACGCCGATCATGTACACCGGCAGAAGAAGCGTGTGCACCACCAGCTTGCAGGGAGCGATGCACCCCTTGATGGTGTAGATCACCCCCGAACGGAATCCGCCGAAGGGGTACCCGAAGGACATTTTGCCCAGACCGTAGGGAAGATAGACCAGTTCGAGAACGTCCTTGCCCATCTTGACAAGTCCCGTCCCCGTGTTTTTGGCGGCGCGCAGAACATACGGCGAGGCCGCCTGGGCCACCTTGATGGCGATGGGGGCGAGGATGGCGATGGTCACGGGGTCGATCGCCCGGGCCGGCTGCGGGCAAAGCAGCAGCAGAGACACCGTCAGCAGCAGGATTTTCAAAGATCGATTCATGGACCGCTGCTCCCTATTTCAGTTCCTTTGAGAGTTTTTCGATGACGAGGAAATGCTTTTTCACCATTCCCGCAAGAGCCTTGCTCTTGCCCGTGAGCAACTCCTCGGCCCGGGCCGCCTCGGCCGCCGCGAGTCCCGGACGGCCGCAGTAGTGGAGGAGCCGCGCGTAGGACAAGTGGGCGAACCCTTCCTCCCGGGCGTCCTTGAACTTCGGGGAAGAGGCCGCCGTCTTCGCAAGGAGAAGCGCCCCCTCGGGGCACATGTTTGCGATGGGCGTGTTCATCTCCCGGGAGACCTGGGCCATGAGCAGCGCGGGCTTGTCCCGGAATTTTTCGGCCATGGTCCGGAAGACCGGCAGAACGGGCCGCTCCGGAGCCGCCTGCCGCTGGAAACGCAGTTTGAAGTCGTACAGCGCGAAAGCCGAGGGATCCGCCGCGATGGCCCGGTCGATCTCCCGGAAGGCGGCATCCGCATCCTTGAGCCGGCGCCACAGGAGATTGCATTTGAGCCCGACCAGCTCCGCGTTGGCCGGCTCGAACTTCTGCTCTTTTCCGATGGCCTCGACCGCCTCGCGGTATTTCCGGGCCTTGAGCAGACCGTCCAGTTCCACCGTGAACTTCTCCCGCCGGGAGGCATCGGCGATCCGGTACTTTCCCGACGCCATTTCACCGAGCAGAACGGGCAGCTGCTCGAATTTGCCGCGCCACGCAAGCTCGCCTTTGGCCGTGATGACCGCGGCGAAGGGGATCCTTTCGAACTTGCCGCTCAGCAGGCCGAAAAGATCCGACTTGAGGTCGAACATCACCGGGATGGAGACATCCTTCCACGCGGGCACATCGCCGGGATTTTTGGGGAGCCCCGGAGAGGAAAAGAAAACGCCGATCCCCTGCTTCCGCAGATTTTCGGCCGTCTTCACGACCCGGCCGAGCGTCAGCACATCCGGGACGGCGGGCGTGATGAAGAGCACCGCCATGGTCTTTTTACCGAGCCACTGCTCCACGGGAGCCGGGACATTCCTGTACCAGACGCCGACGGGGAACTTCTCCACCCGGTCCCCGATGGCCAGAGGCGCCGAAAAGCACGTGCCCGGCAGCAGGATCAATGCCGCGATGACCGCAGCTGGAAACACCCTTTTCATCTCTTCCCCACAGCCTTGAGAAACGTGAAAATGCCCTCCGCCAGAACCATCAGCACCGCGGCCAGGATCAGAGGCCAGCCGGGCAGACCGGTGAAGAGGGCGACGAGACCGCTGGTCGCGAGGACCAGCGCGCAGAGGACCAGTGCCAGCCGGAACAGCCAGGTGCAGACACAGGCGAGGCGTCCGGTCAGGACCTCGCCGCCGGATGCCTCCCGCACCTGGAAGACCGGGCGGCGCATGGCGGAATACACCATGCCGGCCGTCAGCGCCTCGAAGGAAACGCCCCGCACCCGGGCGGCCTTCGGCACGAGACTGGTGGCGGTGCAGCCGGGCAGCGCATTGCCTTCGAGGATGAAGGGCGTCCCGTCTTCCGCCACGATGAAATCCACCCGCACCAGATCGCGGCAGCCGGTGACGAAATAGAAGGCCTCGGCCAGCTTCTTCGCCCGCTCGATCTCCTCCGGTTTCAGGGATTCGGGAGGGCAGAAGTACTGGGTGTGACCGTTTTTGTAAATGTATTTCGCATCGTAGTCGTAGAACCCGCTGGGACTGCGGATCTCGATGGCGTCGTAGGCGATCCCGCCGATGACGGGGATGGAGATCTCGATCCCCCTGATGAAGGATTCGACGAGAAGCTCGTCGGCCAGCTTGAACTCGCTCTCCAGCGCCTTGGGCCAGTCCTCGCGGCTATCCACCTTGACGATGCCCACGGTGGAGCCCTCGCAGGGGACCTTGAGGATCAGCGGCAGCCCCAGCTCCTCGGGGAAATCGCAGTTGTCCCGGGTGACGATCCGCCAGGGGGCCGTGGGCATTTTGGTCTTGTCCATCAGGCGCTTCGTAACGATCTTATCCATGACCGCCGCGCAGGCCGCCGAGCCGGAACAGGCGAAACGCAGTCCCGCCCTCTCCATCAGCTTCTGGATGCGGCCGTCCTCGCCGAATCCGCCGTGGAGCACGGGGTAGATCACGTCGCAGCGCCGCATGGAGGGCGTGATCCGGCAGCGGGTCACGTCGGTCAGCTCCACGTCGAACCCGCCGTTGCGCAGGGCATCGGCCACCGCGGCTCCGCTGCGCAGGGAGACCTCGCGTTCGCTGCTGACGCCGCCGCAGAGCACGTTGACCTTGATGGCGGGCACTTCGCGGTACAGCGTCTCCTCGAACTCCGGATCGATCGGTATCTGCTCCAGCTTGAGGAAAAAGCCGCTGCGGTCGCTCACGGCGCGGCGGATGAACACCAGGAGCCGCAGGTAATCCGCCGCCATGGTCTCGCCGGAAAGGTTGACCATGTAATTGGCGTGCTTGTCGCTGATCTGCATATCTTCGCAGCGCAGACCCTTGAGACCGCACTGGTCGATGAGCTTGCCGGCGGGGTCCGTGCTTGAAACGTTGCGGAAGGCGCACCCGGCGGTGCGGCCTCTCGGCTCCCGTTCCCGCCGGGCGGCCAGCACCTCGGAAATGATGCGGCGCTCTTCCTCCGGCGTGGAGGGCGCGAGCTTGAACACGACGGAGGTGACCACGGCGCCGTCGGGGACCGGCCCCCGGCGGTACACCCACTTCAGGGCCTCGCCCTCGAGAGCCAGCGGACGGCCGTCGGCGGTGAACCCGTAGATGCCGGTGACGGCAGTGCCGGTCTCGACGCCGTTGGCGCCGGCGTTCATCCGGGCGGCGCCGCCGACGGTCCCCGGGATCCCGGCCAGACCGGAAACGCCCGCGAATCCGGCGGCGGCGGCGGCGGAAACCAGTTCCGACAGCTGGAGTTTCGCGCCGCAGGTGAAGACGCCGTCGCGGTTCTCCAGACGGCTGAACTCCTCCCCGGCCAGCCGGATGCCCAGCCCCCGGTAGGGCAGATCCATGCCGATGACGTTGCTGCCGGAACCGAAGACGAAGTAAGGCGTCCGGGTCCTGTGGACGAAACGGAGCAGTTTTTCAAGCTGTTTAGCCGATTCCGGTTCGGCGAGGAGCGGCAGAGTCGTCCCCACGCCGAGGGTGGTCAGCTCCTTGTACGACACGTTTTCGCGCAGCCGGATGCCCGGAACGGCGGATGCCACGGCACTTTTAAGATCGCCCATGATTTACTTTTCCCTCCTGTCCCCGCAATCCCGCCGGGGTTCGAATACGATGTCCGCGCCGGGACCGACGAAACCGTCGCAGCCGGCGTGTGTTAAGAAACGATCGACACGGCACGCCGCGGCGGCGGCTTCAACCGCCGTCCGGCCGAAAACAAGCTCGCTCATAGCGTTTTCACTCCTCCCGGCTGCCGTTCCATTTCCACAAAACGAACCCGTCCTTGCGCTCGAAGCCGAGACGGGCGTAAAAATTTTCCGTTCCCGGTTCGCCGACGAGGGCGATCCAGTCCACGCCGCGGGCCTGCAGTTCCCCGACGAGGAACATGACGATCCGGCCGCCGATCCCCCGGCCGCGGAAGCCGGGATCGACCACCACATCCTGGATGTAGGCGTCGGAACACCCGTCCGAAAGGACGCGTCCCATGCCCACCAGCTGCTCCCCTTCGAAGGCGCCGGCGGCCAGAAAGGATCCGGCCACGGCGGCCCGGACGAAGGAGCAGTCCCCGCCCTCCCCGGTCCAGCCGGCCGCCGCGTAGAGCCGGGCGGCACGGACCGTTTCGCCGTCGGAAAGCGTGGAGAGCAGACGGATAAGCATTTACGACGCCCGTTTCTCCGCCTTGCTCTTGGCGATCTTGCTCCGGGCCACGGAGCTTGTGTTCATATCGCCGAGGTAAATGCCGATCTTGCGGATGTTCTCGCGGCACTCCGGGATCTTGACTTTTTCGAAGAGATTGACCCGCTGACTGGTGGTCCGCAGTTCCGCGGAAAGCAGTTCGTACTGCTCCTGCAGGACGCGCCGGGCTTCCCGCAGAGAGGCCGCGCTCTTCAGGGCCGCCACCGCGTCGTCGACGTACCAGTCGGTGGTCATGAGATCGATATTCCCGGGCTCGAACTCCACGTGGTCGAAGGTGGGGATATTGATCCCCGCGATGTTCGCCGTCCCGGTGACGACCTCTTTGACGACAACGTTGGAGGCAACGGCCTCGGACACCGCTCCGTCACCGAAAAAGGCGATGCAGACGGCCAGCTCCTTCTCCAGCTTCTCCTGCTCCCGGAGATTCTCCTCCAGCGCCTCGGCGCTCTGGCGCACCTCCATCTGGAGCTGCTGCTTCTTGAGCTGGAGCGTCGGCAGGAAGCGCTCGAACTGTTTCTTGTTGTCCTGCTGTTTTTTCAGCTCGGTCTTGGTGAATTTGATCTTGGCCATGATCAGTTCCCGGGCCAGTACTGGTCAAGCAGATCGGTCTTGATGCCGACCTCGGTCTTGTCGAAACAGTCGGCGAGGATCTTCCACCCCAGATCCAGCCCGGTCTCCAGCGGGATGTTGACCGAAAGGGACATCATCTCCTCCTCGAAGCGGGCGCCGTACTTCAGCAGCTTGCTGTCCCACGCGGACATCTTGAACCCCATGGACTTCTTTTCGAGGGTGCTCTTGTATTCGGCGTAGAGACGGATCATGGCGTCCATGATGGCCCGGTGGTCGGGCCGGGTCTTGCCGTTCACCTGCTGTTTGAGACGCGAGAGCGAACCGAAGGGCTCGATGCGTCCGTTGCGCAGATAGAACTGCCCCTCGGTGATGTAGCCCGTGTTGTCCGGCACGGGGTGGGTGACGTCATCGCCGGGCATGGTGGTCACGGCGAGGATGGTGATGGAACCCGCGCCGTCGAAGTCCACCGCCTTCTCGTAGCGGGAGGCCAGCTGGCTGTACAGATCCCCGGGATAACCGCGGTTGGAGGGGATCTGCTCCATGGTGATGGAGATCTCCTTGAGGGCGTCCGCGAAGTTCGTCATGTCGGTGAGCAGACAGAGAACGCGCTTGCCCCGCAGCGCGTAGGCCTCGGCCACGGCGAGGGAGAGGTCGGGGACCATCAGGCACTCCACCACGGGATCCGCGGCGGTGTGGATGAACATCACCGTGCGGGAGAGCGCCCCCCGTTCGTCGAGGGTGCGGCGGAAGATGAGATAATCGTCGTACTTCATGCCCATGCCGCCCAGCACGATCACGTCCACCTCGGCCTGCAGGGCGATGCGGGCCAGAAGCTCGTTGTAAGGCTCGCCCGCCACGGAGAAGATGGGCAGTTTCTGGGATTCCACCAGCGTATTGAAGAGGTCGATCATGGGGATGTTCGTCCGGATCATGTTCCGGGGGATGACGCGCTTGGCCGGGTTGACCGACGGCGTGCCGATCTCAACGAGTTCGCTGGTGACGTCGGGCCGTCCGTCCCGGGGAACGCCCCGGCCGTTGAAAACCCTTCCCAGCAGATCGTCGGAGCCGGAGACCTGCATCTCGTGCCCGAGGAAACGCACCTGATCGCCGGTGCTGATGCCCCGGCTGCCGGCGAAGACCTGGAGCGAAACGGACTTCCCGTTGAGGCGGATCACCTGAGCCAGGGAGACGCCCCGGGAGCTTTCCACCTCGGCCAGTTCGTTGTAGGCCACATCGTCGGCCTCCACGGTGATGACGTTGCCCGCGATGTGACTGATTTTGTGATAGACCTTGCGCATTATTTCACCTCCGCGGCGGCGCCGGCGAGTTTGCTGTCGATGGCCTGTTCCTGCACCTTGAAGGCCTCGCTCTTCCACGCGATGTAGTTCCAGTCGAGGAAGAGCTGGCGCAGTTCGAGGAACCAGCGCCGCGCCGTCTCCTTGTCGGCGAAGGAAAAGGAGCTCTCCAGAACGCCGCAGACCTTGTCGAACACGTAGCACTGCCGGTCGGCGCACGTGCTGGCGTCCACGGGATCGAAGGTGTTCTGCTGCAGAAACACGTAATCGAGAAATTCACTTTTGAGATAGATGATGTAGTCGTCGGTGCTGGTCCCCTCTTCGCCGATGACCTTCATCATCTGGTTGACCTCGCTGCCCCGGGCGAGGACGCGCCGGGCGAGAGCGAGTTTTCCGGGCTCGACGAGACTCTTGTACTTGCTCCAGCTCTCCAGCGGGTGGATGGCCGGGTACCGGCGGGCGTCGGAGCGCTCGCGGGAGAGACCGAGGAACGCGCCCACGACCTTGAGGGTGGCCTGGGTCACCGGCTCCTCGAAGTTGCCGCCGGCGGGACTGACCGCGCCGCCGATGGTGACCGAACCCGTCTCTCCCGTGCGCAGCCGGACGAGACCGGCCCGCTCGTAGAAGTCGGAGATGCGGGATTCCAGATAGGCCGGGAAGGACTCCTCCCCGGGGATCTCCTCCAGACGGCCGGACATCTCGCGGAGGGCCTGCGCCCAGCGCGAGGTGGAGTCGGCCAGCAGCAGGGTGTTGAGCCCCATCTGCCGGTAGTATTCCGCCAGCGTCACGGCGGTGTAGACGCTGGCCTCCCGGGCCGCCACCGGCATGGAACTGGTGTTGCAGATGATGATGGAGCGGTCCATGAGGGAACGCCCCGTGCGGGGGTCTTCGAGCTCCGGATACTCCCGCAGGATCTCCACCACCTCGCCCGCGCGTTCGCCGCAGGCGGCCACCACCACCACGTCGGCCTCGGCGTAGCGGCTGAGGGAGTGCTGGAGCACGGTCTTGCCCGCGCCGAAGGGCCCGGGGGTGCAGAACGTGCCGCCCACCGCCACGGGGAAGAAGGTGTCGATGGTCCGCATCTGGGTGACCATGGTCCGCTCGGGCAGCAGTTTCTCTTCGTAGTCCGAAATGGGGATCTTCACCGGCCAGAACTGGGTCATGGTGACGCTGCGTTTCGTTCCCTGCTCGTCCACGGCCACGGCCATCACGTCGTCGACGGTGTAGTCCCCCTCGGCGGCGACGGACTCCAGACGCCACGACCCCGGCCACGAGAAGGGGATCATGATGCAGTGCTTGACGATGCCCTCGGGCACGCTGCCGATGCGGTCGCCGGCCTTCACGACGGCCCCGGCTTCGGCGCCGGGGGTGAAGTGCCACCGTTTTTTCCGGTCCAGCGCCTGCAGATAGACGCCGCGCTTGAGGAAGAAGCCGGAGTGCTCCGCCAGCAGTTTGAGGGGGTTCTGCAGACCGTCGTAGACCTGCGTCAGGAGTCCCGGCCCCAGCTCGACGGAGAGCAGTTCGCCGGTGAACTCCACCTCGTCGCCGACCTTGAGACCGTTGGTGCTCTCGAACACCTGCAGATCGGCCACGTCGCCGCGCACGCGGATGACTTCGGATTTGAGCCGGGCGCCGCCGACAAGGGCGTAGGCCACCTCGTTCTGCATGACACGGCTGGAGTATTTCACGGTGACGAGGTTGCCGTTGACGCCGACGACCTTCTCTTTGGCGGTGGGAGATTCTGTCATGATAAGGTTAAAGACTCCTTTGCAGCTTTGTCCGCGGCGCCGGAGATCCGTTCCAGCGCGGCTGAGAAATTGACTGTTCCGGCCTCCTTTTGGAAGTCGTTGTATTTGTTGATGATGACAAGCTTCGTTCGGTAGATGCACAGGGCGTCGAAATCGAAGTCGTGCCCCAGGGCCAGCTCGTCGAGCCTCGCCCAGCGCAGCCGGTCGACGAGGAACTCCCGCTCGAGGGGGTTCGCGCACGACGACGCCTGGGAGAGGCCGTAGTCGACTTCACCGAAATACACTTCGGGATCCGGCGGGGAGAAGGAAATGCCCGCCCGCTCGGCCCGCTTCTGCGCGATGCGGGTACGCAGATAGGTCTCGAAGACCGCCATTTCCCGGTACACCCGGCAGGTGGCGGGGAACGCCCCTCCCCCGGCGTAGGCCTGGATCGCCCGCAGCCGGGACTCGGGGAGCGTCTCCGCAAGCATCTCGTCCAGCGCGGCCGTCGTCAGAGGCGCGGCGCCGCCGATCTCGAGATGGGGAAGTGACGCGACGAGGAAGTAATACTGCATGAAAGCTACCTGTTTTCCAGAATGCGGGCCAGTTTCTCCCCGGCGTAGGCGCCGACGAGTCCCGTGATCGCCTCCTCGGAGAAGTCGAAGAAGACATCGTTCCCGCTGAAGCTCACCTGGAGACCGCTCTTGACGGAGCTGTCGGCCAGGACCTGCGGCTCGGCCTTGAAACTTGCGCCGAGGGTGTCTTTGACGGCCGCGGCAAGGGCCTCGGCGTCGCGGGAGGAGGCGAGAACGGTGATCTGCACACCGGGATCCTTCGCAAAATCCGCCGCCATGGTGCGGATGAGTTCGGCCATGAACGCGGGGGTCATGGCCTCCTTGACGGAGGAGGAGACCGCCCGGCGGAGCCGGGTTTCCAGCTCGGCCTTGAGTTTCAGGACGATGTCCCTCGCCGACTGCCGGATGGTGTTTTCGGCGCGGGTCTGCAGGGACGCCGCCTCGGCCGCCGCGGCGGCGCCGATCTCTTTGGCCTTGCTTTCGGCCGCTGCGACGATCTCCCCGGCCTCGGCGCGGGCCTTTTTCAGAATTTCCTCCCGCTCCGCCTCGGCCTTTTCGATCCCGTCGGCGCGGATCTTTTCCAGAAGACTCTGCAGTTCTTCAGCCATGTCCCACTCCATTTCTTTGCCCGGTGAGCGCCGTTTTCCGGCCCCGTTCCGGATTCCTGTTGTCCCGATTTTTACAATCGCAATAAAGTAGCTTCTCTTTCGGTTTTTTTCAAGCTCCTTTGCCGACGAAATCGCGCCAAAATCTCCCGCCGCGGCAATTTCGGGGACGATCGGTTGTCATTCCCGCAAAATAATCCTTTTCGGACCGGAAAAGCGATTGATTTGCGTTCTCAGTGGAGGTATAGTAGGAACAGGCAAAAAAACGACACGCAGGGAGGAAAGAACAATGAGCATCGTAACGATCATCGGCGCGGGAATGATGGGGTCGGCCATGGCGCGGCCGGCCTCGGACAACGGACACTCTGTCCGTCTGATCGGATCTCCGCTGGACGGCGCGATCATCGACGCGCTGAAGGCGGGCAAGGACCACCCGACCCTCAAGCGCAGTTTTTCCGCCGTCTGGGGACCCTGCTGGGTCGCGGCATGAAGTACGCGCAAGTCAAGGAAGTCCTGAGCGGCGTCACGCTGGAGGCCGTTGCCATCATCACCCGGGTGGCGGAGTTCCTGCGCCGCGCCGAAAAGGCGGGACGGGCCGAGACGAAAAAATTTCCGCTGATGATGCACATGGATTCGATCCTGAACGCCGAGGCCCCCGTGGCCCTCGACTGGGATTCTTTCGGGGAGTTTTGAAAAATGTACGACGATCTCAGAAAACAGTGTTTCGAACTCAACATGCGCCTGGCGGCCTCGGGGCTGGTCAAGCAGACCTTCGGCAACGTCAGCGTGGCGGACCGCGAGCGCGGCGTCATGGCGATCAAGCCCTCCGGCGTGCCGTATTCCGGGCTCAAGGTCGAGGATATCCCCGTTCTCTCCATCGCGGACGGTCGCGTCCGGGTGGGCAAGTTCCGCCCCTCCAGCGACACCAAGACCCATCTGGTGCTCTACCGGGCGTACCCGCAGATCGGCGGCATCGTGCACACCCACAGCACTTTCGCGACGTCCTGGGCGCAGGCCGCCCGGGACGTGCCGCTCTACGGGACCACCCACGCCGACTGCATGCACGTGCCGATCCCCTGTACGGACTTCATGGAGGACGCCAAGATCGAGGGCGACTACGAGGTCGAAACGGGCCATCAGATCGTGCAGATATTCTCCCGCCGGCAGCTGGATCCCGGGGAAGTGCAGATGGTCCTCGTGGCGGGCCACGGCCCCTTCGCCTGGGGAAAGACCGGCGGTTCGGCGCTGGAACACGCCGAACTTCTGGAGGAGTTGTGCAAGATGGCCTTCCTCACGGAGCAGCTCCGCCCCGACGCGCCCCCGCTCAAGGACGCGCTGGTCAAAAAGCACTATCTGCGCAAGCACGGTCCCGGCGCTTACTACGGTCAGAAACGGTGACCTCTCAGCGCATCAGCGTTGGCGGAGCGCCCGCGGCGCGCCGGATGACCTTGGAGAAATAATCGGCCGAGGCAAAACCGCACCGGGAGGCGATCTCCTTGACGGAGAGAGAAGTCGTACCGAGCAGAGCCATCCCCGCCTGAACGCGCCGGGAAGCGAGATACGCACCGGGCGGAATGCCGAAGCGCTGACGGAACATGCGGCTGAGGGAGACCCGGTGGAGATGGAAGTGCCCGGCGATGCCGGCAACGTCCAGCTCCGGGCGGCGGAACTCGCCGTCGATGAAGCTCTTCACCTGTTCCAGGAGGGAGAGTTTCTCCGGCCGGGGCGAAACGATGCGCGTGAGGATCTCGAAGGCGGTGTTCAGCGCCTTGAGCTGGAATTCCTTGACGCTGTCCTGCAAATACTCCTCCAGCCGGGAAAACAGCTCTTCGGGACAGGGACCGGCGTCGGCGAGCCCGGGACCGATCCCCAGAGACTCGAAGAGCACGGCGGCGCGGGGGCCGTCGATGGACAGCCAGTGATAGTCAAGATAGGGCGCCCCCGGCGTGATGTCGTGGGCGGAGCCCGGCGGAAAGTAGAAGACGCTCCCCGGCTTCAATGCGTACGTCCCGTCCCCGTACCGTACAGTGCCCGTCCCTCCGGCGCACCAGAAGATCTCGCAGTAGGGGGCCGTCTTCACGTTTTCTTTCAGTCTTATGACGAAATGTCCCGTCCCGCGAACAAAAAATCCGGTCGCAAGACACCGGGGCGCCATGACGTAGTGCCGTTTCAATTCCATTTCCCATCTCCTGAAGATAATATAAATCAACTTGTTGCGGAATGCAAGGGCCGCCGCGCCCCCCGCGGTCCCGCCGCCTGTTGCAAAAGCTCTTGATTTTGTTACAAAATTACTTGATTCCCCTGTTGCCCCCGAAAAAATTTCGGCTATATTATTAGGTGCGGACCGAAGGAGGGTCCTCATTTTATGGATAAAACTTATCGGCATCTCGAAAAGCGCCTGACGCCTCAGGACGCTCACTACTTTTTCGGCTACTTCGACAAGTACCCGTGGAACGCGGCGGGGGACCACCCCGTCCACCGGGTAAGTTTCGCGGGGAAGCATCCCCGCTTCGGGGACAAGGCCCAGATCGGCGTGATCCGCGGCGGAAAATTCGAGAAGACCGCCGAAACTTTCGCCTGGTGCTGGCAGCAGGGCTCCATGCTGGAGTTCTTCGACGAAGAGCGGCTCATCTGGAACGACATCGAGGACGATCACTTCGTGGCGCGCCTGTCGGGCGGCACGGTCTTTCCCCGGGCGGTGTACACCCTTTCGGCGGACCGGAAACACGCGCTCTCCCTCAACTTTTCGCGGCTGGACGTCGAGCGCCCCGGCTACGGCTACCCCGGCGGGGCCGATCCCTCCTCCTCATGCGCCTTCCCTGACGACGACGGCATCTTCCTCATGGACCTCTCTTCCGGAACGTGCCGTCTCGTCGTCTCCCTGCGGCAGCTGGTGGACGACTTCTACGCGCCGGGCGCAGATTCCAACGTCAACTGGGTCAATCATCTCACCATCAGTCCCAATGGGAAGCGCATGGCCTTTCTGCACCGCTTCCGCTGTTTCGGTCCCTGGGGCCGGGGCGTCAAAAGCTACGTGACGCGGATGTTCACCGCCGACATCGACGGGAAGAACCTTTGGAAACTCCCCATCGACTTCCACGCCTCGCACTACACGTGGAAGAACAACGAGGAGCTGATCGTCTACTCCCGGCTGCCCGCCGGGGGCGACCAGTACCGAATCTACAAAGTCGGCGACGGCTCCCCCCGCATCTTCGCCCGGGACCGGCTCCCCGCCAACGGCCACTGCTCCTTCTCGCCCGACGGGAAACTGCTCCTCACCGACTCCTACACCGAACCCGACGGCTGCCGGGAGCTGGTGGTCTACGACGAGGCCAAGGACGCCCGGTACTCGCTGGGACGCTATCACTCGCCGGACATCCTGCAGTGCACCCGGTGCGATCTGCACCCGCGCTGGTCACGGGACGGAAAACGCATTTCCTTCGATTCCTTCCACGAAAAATACCGCGGCACCTACTGCATCGACCTGCCGGAGGAGATCTTATGCTGAACTTGGACGGCCTTTGGGAATTCGCCTGGACCGAGAGCCTTTCGGAGACGCCCCGTTACGACTCTTTTGCGGCCGTGCCCGGGTGTTTCGACGCCGCGGGCCTGCGCTTCAACCGGCGGGGCGTCGGCTGGTACCGGAGAAAGATCGCCGTCCCCGCGGGGAAGCAGCGTCTTGTCATCGGTTCCTTCGGTCTGCACGCCGCCGTTTTTCTCGACGGGAAGAAACTGGCCGAGAGTTTTCTTGCCTGGTCGCCCCTCGAAGCGGACTTCACCGCGGCGCCGGGAGAGCATGAACTGGTCATCCGGACGGACAACTTCATCGCGGGCCATCCGCTTTTCATGGACCGCTACGACTTCTACGGCTTCGGGGGCATCTTCGACCACGTGACCCTGTGCCCGGTCCCCGCCCGGGAGATCCGGCGTCTGGAGGTCCTGCCCCTGGACCACACCACGGGGGAAATTTTGCTCCGGATCGACACCGACGCGCCGGTTTTGACGGTCTCCTTCGACAACGGTCCGGTGCGGCGTTTCGAGAACGCCCGGGAACTGCGTCTGCAAGTGCCGGACTTCAAAGTCTGGAGTCCGGAGGATCCCGTTCTGCACACCGTCCGGGTCAACGAACGGAGCGAGACGTTCGGACTCCGCACGCTGGACTGGTCCGGGCCCCGGCTGAAACTGAACGGAAAGGAAATAAAGCTCCTCGGCGTCAACCGCCACGAGAGCCATCCCGAGTTCGGCGCGGCCACGCCGGATTTTTTGATCGCCTCCGATCTTCTGCGGATCAAACAGGCGGGACTCAACTTCGTCCGCGGCTCCCACTACCCCCAGAGGAAATTTTTCTTCGACATGTGCGACCGATTGGGACTTCTTGTCTGGGAGGAACCCCTTTCGTGGGGCAACCGCAGCGAGGAACTGGCCGTACCGCGCTTCCTCGACACGCTGGCGGAACAGCTGGAGTTGACGATCCACACCTCCTTCAACCACCCCTCGCTCATCATCCACGGCTTTCTCAACGAGTGCGCCAGCGACAGCGACGAGGGCGTCCGGGCCGTGGGGCGCATGATGGAGATCTGTCACAAGCTGGATCCCACCCGCCCGGCCACCTTCGCCGGCAACCGGCCTCTGCGGGACCGGTGTTTCGATCTGGTGGACATCGTTTCCATGAACGTCTACCCCGGGTGGTACGGCGAGGAACCCCTCGATGCCGTTCCGGCGAAACTGGCGGAATTTGCCCGCCTGTGTCCCGAAAAACCCCGGGTCGTCAGCGAGATCGGCGCGGGGGCGATCTGGGGCTGTCACAGCGAAGAGCCCTTCGTCCCGTGGTCGGAAGAGTTTCAGGCAAAATACACCGCTTCCGTTCTCAGATCCGTGATGGACGACCCCGGCTGGTCCGGCGTGATGCTGTGGCAGTTCTGCAACGCCAACACCTACACGGGAACGGTTTTCAAAACCGGCCGTCCCCGGGGGTTCAACAACAAGGGGCTCCTGGACGAATACCGCCGCCCCAAGGCGGCGTGGCGGGCCCTCAAAAACGTGATCGAAGAGTGGAAAAACAGCTCTTCTTCAAAATAAAGGGATCTACCGGAAAATGAAAACACTCTCTTCTCTCCTCCTCTTCGCCGCGGCCTTGGCGCTCACGGGCGCGGAAACGCTGACCGTCAGCCGCCGAGGCGACGATTTGTCGATAAAGAGCCCCTTCCCCGGCGGCTGGACATTGACCCGGACCGCGGGCGTCGGCGGCCCCAGCCGGCTGTTCAACTTCAGATCCGCGACTCTTGGCAAGGAGGGAACGAAGGAGTTCGTCGTCAAGGGCAGTTCCGACGACATCTGCCCGTGGAACTTCAACGGCACCTACATCGGGGCCAACCACGGCGATTTCCTCGCCTCGGCGGTCATCTGTTCCGCGCCCCACGATCTCTCGACCAGGGACTGCGGCAGCGAGTGGCGCGACAGCAAAGGGAAAAAGTTTTACGTAGTACGGATCGAAAGCCCCTCCATCCTCTGGGTCCTTTCGGAAAATCTCTCAAAAGAGAAGGATATCTGGGTCTTCTCCCGGCCCGCGGCGGGTGAGACGCTGACCCATGCCGACGGGCGGGTGCTCAAGGACTTCAAAGTCCAGTTCCGCCAGCTCCGGCCCCAAGTCCGGGTCGTGAGCCGGAAGTATCTCGCCGACGGCAAGGAGCTGGCTGACAAAACCACCGTCGAGTGCGGCGTCTTCACCGTCGAGGAGGAGTACGACATCATCGCCACCGACGCCGTTCTCAAACACGTCACTGCCAACCCCGGGAAGGCGGTCTCCTTCAACGCCCCGGGGCTCGACCCCGTGCTGACGCAGAAAATCGTGTACACCTATTACCCCGACGGCTCGTGCCTCGTCGAGCACCGCGCCAAGTTCCACCGGGACGTCCGGCCGAACTACATGGGCTTCATCCAGGCCGGGCAGATGGCCAAAGGCCGCTACGCCAAACACCTGTACTACATCCCCAAGACGAAGCCCTTCACCTGCGAAAACGAGGAATGGGACTTCGCGAACATGGTCGATTTCACCCGGCCGATCAAGGGCTCCATCTATTTTTCGGCCAAGATGTTCGACGATCCGAAAAACCTGCCCGACCGCTTCGTCCAGTATCTGAAAGACGCCCCGGGACAGCCCGACGCGGGGTTCGTCTGCGGCTACTCGCGATTGACCGGGTGCACCGTGCCGGAACAGCGCGCGAAAAACTCCCGGATCGCCCTCTTCCTCTACAAAACGCACAAGAGCTATCCCCACGCCCTCGACAACGGGAAGATGCGGCTCATCAAGGCCGGGCAGACTTTCCACTGCCTTGCCTACCGGCAGTATTTCGACCCCGCTCAGGGGTATTATCTCAACCGGCAGGGCGACGCTTACGTGATGTATGTGGACTTCCACGCCCCGGTCAAGGGCAAAGTCGTTCCGCTCCCGGAGAAACTGCGGGCGCTCCGCACGACGCTCCTCGAAAAATCCCCCGGCGTCGAATACCGCCGAAACGAAGGGTCGCTCCTTTTCGACTCCACGGGGAAAAACGGATATTGCGTTTTGAAGTTCCAGTAAGTTCTCGAAAAAGCGATCCCAACAACAACCGATCAGGAGGGTTTAGCATGAAAAAATCAAATCACCCCCGTACCCCCGTCGCGGCAAAACGCCGCGGGAAGTTCACGTTGATTGAACTTCTTGTCGTCATCGCCATCATCGCCATTCTGGCGGCGATGCTGATGCCCGCGTTGCAGCAGGCCCGGGAGGCCGGTTACAGCGCTTCCTGCGCCAACAACGTGAAACAGTGCGGGATGTTCCTGCAGGGCTACCGGGGAGACTACAACGATTACATCTACGCTCCGAAGTCCAACAACAGCAACAAAAATGTGGAAGACGACCCCTCGCGCATCGTCTCGTGGTGCCAGATGCTTTACAACAAGAAATACTTCAACAAGCGGGCGGACGTGAGATGCCCCAAAAACCTGATCCACCAAGTCTCCAAAGCGGCGGACGATCTTTACTGGGCACAATCCACGCTGGGCATGTTCTTTGCCGAAAACGGGCCCTACGTCCCCATGAACGGGGGAGCTGTCAGAAAATACGCATTCGGGAGCGTCAACCTCTCCAATCTCTCGCCGTCACAGCTCTTTCTGCTCGGGGACAGCCGGGATACGGTCATGAAGGGGCAGGCCTCGTGCATCAACGCCAGCAACAGCACGAGCACCGTCCAAAGCGAGTACGGTCCCTGCCGGCTCTATATGGCGCACAGGGAGGCCGCCAACATGCTGATGGGGGACGGACACGCCTCGAAGATCACCCAGCACAGCGGGAGAGTCCCCTACCCCGCCATGTACGGAGCCGACCGGGTCTGCCGCCCGGTGGTCAGGATACTGCTCCCCGGCAGTGATTCCCACGTTGCCCGCGAGCCGTACAACTGAGGGCAGGCGATCGAGGCGATATCATGTCCCTCCCGAAAAAATTTTTTCTTCTGCCGACGTTCCTCTCCGCCTTCCTCCTGACGGCGGGGACGCCGCTGGGCATGAAAGACCTGATCTTGCATGACGGCGCGTCCCTCCGCGACGGAGTTCTGCATCTGGACGGGAGATCCGGTTACGCCACGGTGCGGGACGGCCGAAACATCTCCGTCGGCAAAGAGGGGCTGACCGTGGCCATGAGCGTCAAACTCGACGACCGGGGCCTGAAAGACACTCTTCCCGAGGGCATCGATATGCTGGCCGCCAAAAGGAACGTCTGGCTCCTGGGACGTCACGCGGGGCGGATCTACACAAATTTCCACGACGGCAAAAAGTGGTGCGGCCCGCTGAATCCCCCGTGGAAGTACAAGCCGGGGAAATGGTATCACGTGGCGGCGGTCTTCGAACCCTACGACGAAAAATCCGAGGGGGAAGTGGGCTGCATCTCGACGATCTGGATCGACGGCAAAGCGGCGGCGCAGAAGAGATTTCCCCATCGGCTCCCCGCGGCCAACGGCAGCGAGATCCGGGTGGGACATCTGGAGGGCTGGAACAAAAACTGGCTCGCCCGCGGCGAGATCGCCGATTTTCATCTGGAAAACAGGGCGCTGAATCCCGCCGAGATCGAAAATCTGGCGGCGAAATCGACCAAGGTGAAGATCGCCGGGCTCCGCCCCCTGATCCCGGAGCTGGAGCGGGCGAAGGCCGACACGCCGGAAAACCGCTGGGCCGTCCGGATCCTCCGCGCCGTTCCCCGGGAGACCGCCGCGGCGCTGGCCAAAGAGTTCGGTCGGGATCTCTACAAAAATCTCCAGCAGGAACGGAAAGGGATCCAGATCGTCTCCCTGGGCGATCTGAAAGTTGCCGTCAACTGGGGGAAAGGTTCTTCCCACCCGATCCTCGGCCTGTACGACGCCAAGGCCCGGCGGGCCGTCGCCGTGACGTCCCCCTTCCACTGGTGCGCCGAACTCCGCAAGGGAAAAATCGCAAAGAATGCAAATTCCGAAACGATCCGCTGTTCTCAAGTCGTCCGCGAAAAAGACGGTCTCCGGGTCAAGTGGAAAAGCGACGCCCCCTGCCCCTTCACGGCGGAGAGCAAAATCGTCTTCGGAAAGGACCGGCTGGAAGCGGATCTTGCGTTCCGGCCCCTCGACCCCGGAACGGTGACGGATTTCGTGAACTTCCCCTGCGCCGCTTTCGAAAGAGCGGGCAAGGACGACAAACTGCTGTACCCCTTCCAGTGCGGCGTGCTGATCGACGATCCGACCGAAAAACGCTTCGTCTTCGGGCAGAACGGCTGGTATCCGAGTTTGAAAGCCACGATGCAGTTCGACGCCTATTTTGCCGGACGACGGGGCATATATCTCGGCATGGAGGATCCGGAAGCGAAACTCAAGGAACACCACGCCGTCGGCAGGAGCGGCAAACTCAGTCTCCGCTGGCGGCACCCCGCGGCGCTGCCGCCGGGGACTTCGGGCGGAAACAAGTTCGTCTCCCCGGGGAAAGCCGCGCTGGAACTCTACGACGGCGAGTGGTTCGAACCCGCCATGATCTATCGGCGTTTTCTCGAGGGATCGCGCGTCCCGTGGTTCTGCCGGGAACTGCCCCGGAGCGACACGCCGCAGTGGTACCGGGACATGACGCTCAATATCCATTTCAACACGTGGAATCGGCAGATGGCTGAGGAGGCTTTCCGCGAGACGGCCTATCTGCGGGAATATTTCGAACTTCCCGTCAACGCCCGCTGGAGTTTCGACTGGTTCGACGTCCGGAAAGGCTGCTGGCCGGTGTTCCGGATGTACGACTGGGGGCTCCCGCTCCTGAAACGGTACGCAAACGCGGGCTTCTATCTGCACCTTTATCTGGACTACTATCTCTGGAAGCATCTGGACGGGCCGAAGGGCAAGGGCGACCTCCGGTATTCGACCCACGGCAAGCGGTTCGAAGTCAGGCGGTCCGACAAAACGCCGCCGACCCATTTCTACAAGACGGGCGCTCACGCGGGGTATCACTCGGTCATGTGTCCGGGGGCCGCGGGCTGGCGGGAAAACTCCCGGCAGCTGATCCGCGACACCATCAAGGATTACGGCCCTCAGGGCATTTACCACGATCAGGTCGCCTGCTGCACGGGGTACCCCTGTTATGCGGCCGATCACGGCCACGCCCTCAACGATCCCGCCGTCTGGATCAAAGGCTACCGGGAGCTCCTCATGTCCGTCCGCCGGGAGTTTCCGGGGATCCCCCACGATTCCGAAGACATGTCCGAACCCTACGTCGAGATGTTCGACGGCGCGGGGATCTGGCGCTGGACCCTCCCCGGACAGGTTCCCGCCTTCAACGCGATCTACTCCGGAAGAGTCCAGTTCGTCGGGCGGATGATGGACCAGCATTTCAAAGGCGAACCGCGGTCCTTCTTCATAAAACTTGCCTACGAACTCATTTACGCCGAGCAGCTGGGCTTCTTCAACCCCTCCGAGCTGTGGCAGGCGGATTTCAGGCGGCTTTATCTGAAACGCCTGATGCACCTGAGAAAACTCCTGCTGCCCTACTTCAACACGGGGCGGATGCTTCCCCCCGTCCGGTTCAGGACCGCCGTTCCCGAGATCACCACGCAGTGGGGATCCTACTACCCCAAGCCGATCTCCCTCATCGCGACCCCGAAGCTGCTGGCCAACGCCTATCGGGCGCCCCTCGGCACCTGCTGGATCTTCGTCAACCCGCTGGATGAAAAGCAGACGGCAGAACCGGTGCCGGACGCCGCGGGGGGGACCGTCCGGCGCTGTCTTGCGGGCGCGGAAAAGCCCGTCCCGTGGAAGAGCGGCGACAGGATCGAACTTGCCCCCTATGCCTTCGAGGTCTGGGTCACGGGCGAAGCCGAGGCGGCGCGGATCCAGGCGGGACTGAACGCCATTTTCAAAATGACCGACAAAGGCAAGTCCTTCGACAAGCTCTTCACCTTCTCCGCCCCGAGCCGCACCCTGAAAATTGAGCCGCTCGAGATCGTCGGCCCGGAGAAGTCGGCGGGGCATTACAGGTGTTCCATCGCGGAGCCGAACAAATTTTTCGGCTGGTTCGCCCCCGGCGCCGTCGTCTATTACGGAAGAGTCGATTTCGGTGAGAAGCCGGTGACGGAGATCACCCTCCGGGCGGGCGTGAACCCGAAATACGCCGGGGCAAAAGTGGAGTTCATCACGGGCCGCGAGGGCGACGACGTCGCGGGCGGTACGATCCTGACCTCCACCGGCGCGTTCGGCAATTACCGGAATTTCCGGATCAAGCTGGAAAAACCGCTTTCCGGCGTTCAGGAGATCCGCGTCCGTTTCCACGGCAACAGCTGCTGCAACTTCATCGGCTGGGCCGTCGGCTGGCAGCCGGATCCCGCCGGGAAATGACCGGCGGATCGAAATAACACGGAAGGTATGCTCTCATGAACACGAAATTGCTTTTTGTTCTGGCGGCGTCCGTATTCGCTTCCGGACTCTTCGCGGCGGACTTTGCGCTGGTCCGCGGGAACCGGCCGGAAAGCGCCGTCGTCCTGAGCGCCGACGCGCCGCCTCTTGTCGCGGAAGCGGTGGACAACTTCAACCGGACGCTGAAAACCATCACGGGAACCGCCCTTCCGGTGGTCCGGCGGGAGACTGCCGGAAACCGGATCGTGCTCGCCGTCCGCAAAGCGGATTCCCTGATGACGGCGGATCATTTCTCCATCACCTTCCCGGACAGCCGGACGATGAAGATCGAAGGGACCGAGTATTCGGTGCAGTGGGCGTTCAACCATCTGATCCGCGAATTCGCGAAAGCGGAGTGGGTCATGCCGGAGAGTTGCGGTCTGAGCTACACGCCCCTGAAAGACCTGACCGTTCCCATCCGAAAGATGGAAGTGAAAAGCGCCGCCTGGCCGATCGGCCGTCTCCACAGCAACAAAAAGATCTTCTGGAACCAGAATCTGCGCGAAGGCATCCGGAGCGGCCACTTTCTCACCCGTTACGCTTTTCCGGCGGAGAAATACGGCAAGGACAATTCCTGGCCCGCGGCGATCATGCCCGTTCACAACGGGAAGAAGCTCACGGCGCTGCCGGATCCCAAGTCTCCCATCCAGTTCTGGCAGCCGTGCTATTCGAACCCGGAAACGGCAAAGATCGCCGTGCGGAACATTCTGGAATATCTGGAGAAACACCCCGGAACCCTGAGCATCTGCCTCTCCTCCAACGACGTCACGGGATTCTGCGAATGCGCCGAATGCATGAAGCTGGACAAAAAGCGCAACACCCGGTCGGAATCCTACTTCACCTTCATCAACCGGGTCGCGGCCGAACTCCTGAAAACCCATCCCGGACTGATCATTCTGGCGGACGCGTACACCTACAACGACCTTCCCCCCAGTTTCAAACTGCATCCGAACGTGCTGGTGGAGATCTCCATCGACTTCAACTCCTGCGTGTCGGAAGAGTGTCTGGCACACCACAAAAAGAATATCGCCGCATGGAGCGAAAAGGCCTCCATGCTCGGCTTGTGGGATTACTCCTGGGGATACCCCTACCCCGTGCCGCGCATGTATCTGCCCGTCCACCTGGACATGCTGAAATACATGGCGGCGCACAAGGCGAAATTCTATTACGGTCAAAGCTGGACCGTGGACGCCCACGAAGGGCCGAAACAATATCTGATCGCAAAACTGCTGTGGGACGGCAGTCAGGACGTGAAGAAGCTGGAGGAGGAGTGGTACGTCCGCTGCGTCGGGGAAAAGGCCGCG
This sequence comes from Lentisphaeria bacterium, assembly GCA_017450705.1. Taxonomy (GTDB): domain Bacteria; phylum Verrucomicrobiota; class Lentisphaeria; order Victivallales; family Victivallaceae; genus UBA1784. Next base: position 48,734 of record JAFSTC010000093.1, read on the forward strand.
CCTTACCTGAAAGCCTATTTCAAGGTCTGGAACGACTATTTCACGGGACGGGCCAAACTGACCCCCTGGTTCAAAAGCGCCCCGACGGTGTACATGACTTACAACGACGTCTCCTGCGTTTACGCCTTGCGTGAGGCGGATATCCAGACTGCGGCCCGGGCGATGGAACAGGTCGCCGCGCTGGCCGGGACGGATCAGGAAAAACAGCGGGCGGAGGTGTTGATGCGTCTCTGGCGGCACACGTTCCTCAGGCTCCGTCTGCTGGGGGCGGGCATTTACGATCACTCCGGCGTGATCCGGACGGCGGAACAGGCGAAAAAACTGCTGGAAACCGTGCTGGCGTCTCCGGAATATCTGAAAGAATACGACGAGATCAGCCGCCGGCTCGCCGGGGAAAAAGACATCCGGCACCTCTACCTCTCCCAGGCGTGCATCCGTCAGGGCGCGTCCCCGGTGGACAGAAAATTCGATTCGAATCTGGAAGGGCACATCCTCGCCGCCGCCGAATTTCACGACCGGCCTGAAGTGAAAGATTTGATGCGTAAGATCGCCGCCGATCCCCGTCAGACCGGGACGATCCGCACGCTCTGCCGTCTGCTGAGCGAGCCGGAGCGCCATAAAAATCGCCTGCCGGACGGGAGCGCCGAAAACGGCGTCACGGAAGTATTTCACATCCGTCCCGGTTCCGGTTCGGACGGGGAAATCTCCGTCACGGATAAATTCGCCGCTTCCGGAAAAAAATCTTTCCAGGTCGAGGTCAAGTCGCGCAATGTCGTGTTTCAAATCGCCGCCTCCGGACTCAAACCAGGAAAAAAATACGCGTTCACCTTCAAATCCTTCATTCCCTCCCCCAGCGGAGAGGGGTATTTGCAGATATGGTGCATCGGCAGCAGGAATGCGAAACACAACAAGTCACGCGGGCTCACCCCCTTCAAACTTTCGGGAAGCGTCTGGCAGACCTTCTCGCACCTTTCCCCTGCGCTGACTTCCGACAGGCTGTATATCCGCATCTATCTGCGGAACTACGAGATCGGCGACAAGGTCTTTTTCGACGATCTGAAACTTATGGAAGTGGAAGAGTAAGGCCGCGTTTCGAAATCATGGATCTTCAAAAGCTCTACCGCCGGTTCGACAAACTTTATTCAGCGGAAGACGTTGCGGAAAATGCGCACGAACTTTACGAGCTGGAAAAAAAAGTCTGTCACCGCGACTTCCCCCGTTCCACACGATGGCTCGCCGAAACCTTGCGCAAGGCCGGATTCGAGCGGGTCGAACGCATCGCACATGCCGCCGACGGCGTGACTTCCTCTTACGACGCGACGATGCCGGAAGCCTGGGATCTGGAGGGACGGGCCTATTTGGAAGTGCTTTCCCCGTGGCCGGAAGCGGGACGGATCATCGCCGACACGGACGAGATCGCCTTCGCCGCCGCCACGTGGTGCGGCTCCACCCCGGACGGGGGATCGACCGGTGAACTCACCCTTTACGATCGGGAACACCCGGGAAAAGCCCGCGGGAAATGGGTCTTTTACGACACCATGCCCCGCGGCGCGATGATCGGGGAGCTGGCCCGCGCCGGGGCGCTGGGGATCGTCGCAACCGATTTCGAGCAGGGCTGGCGCGACCCCGACGCCACCCGCTGGATGAACGGTCCGGGGCAATGGGGCTGGTACTATGTGAAAGACGACTTGCGTCTGCCGGTCTTCGCCGTCACCCCGCGCCGGGCGCTGAGGCTCAAAAACGAACTGCGGAACGGTCGGACCGTGCTCCTGCACGGCGTCCTCAAGGCGCGGATCGGCAAGGGAGAGATCTACACGGTGACAGGGGTGATCCCGGGAGAAAGCGACGAAGAGTACGCGATTTTCGCGCATCTGTACGAGCCCTTCCTCTCCGACGACGCATCCGGGGTCGCCGCAGGGATCGAGGTAGGCCGCATGCTCAAAAATTCGGGACTGAAACTCAAGAAGAGTCTGCGCGTCGTCTTCTCCATGGAGCATTACGGATTTCTGGCCTATCTGGCGCAGGGGACCCACCGTATCCGGGCCGCGATGAACATGGATATGCCCGCCTCGCTCATGTACCGCGATCTGGGACTGCCGCTGCACTGGCGGATGAGCACGGTCGGTCTGCCGTTTTTCACCGATCTGCTGATGCTGAAGATCATCGAGGAATGCGAGGCCGGACTTTCGATCGACTGTCATCCGGGGACCCTCTCCGACGACACCATGGCGGGCGAACCGATTTTGAACATCCCGACCAACTGGCTTTTCGTGGAGATATCCCCCGCGCCGCTGCACCACACTTCCAGTGCCGTCTACGCCGAGGTGGACTGGGAACTTGCGGGCATCGTCACGAAACTGGTGACGACTCTTGCGGCATTCATGCTGACGGCGGAACGGGAGGATTTCGAAACTCTCCTCGACGATCTCCGGCGTCTGGCGCGGTCGCAGGCCGGACGTCGCGCCGACGATACGCCGTTCGAGCGGAAAGTCCATTGCGATTTCGCCGCGGGAGAACTGCTGTCGGTCGACAGCTGGATGCCGGGACTCGTGACGGCGGAAGAGGCGGAAGCTGCGGTGGCCGATCTGCGTCTGCCGGATCCGGAACTCGCGCCGCGGACGCCGAACGAAAAAAAAGCCGCGCAGATGACGGTCAGGAGGCTTTGCGGAGGAACGCCGTGGAGTCTGGCGAAGATCCCCTATGATGAGCGGATCGATTTCGGCAAACCGGTCGAACGGCTCTATTTCACCCTGCTGGACGGGAAACGGACGGTTTTCGAGGCCGTCCGGATGACCGACGCCATGCTCGGGACCGTCACGTCCGACGAAAACATCGGGAGAGCCGTCGCGCATCTGCGCTACCTTGCCCGTTACGGGTATTTCGAGATCCTGCGGGACGGCAGCAAGACGGCTTCCCGCCGGTAAACGGTCATTCGCGAAAGGACGGAGCAAAAATGAACGGAAAAAATGCAAAAGTCTTTCTTCTCTGCCTTGCGTTTCTCCCCGGGCTCCTGCCGGGCGGGGGGATCGAAAGCGCCCGGCATCTGGAAGCTGCGGAAGGTCTGCTGCGCCCGGAAAAGGTTCCGGAGCAGCTCCTGCTGCTGGACTTCTCCCGGGGCGCGAAGTGGGATGAAGTCGTCAACTTCGAAGACCGGCTCGAAACGGGGTACGGGGAAAAAGCGGGCAGGAGAGGGTTCTACCTCGCCGGACCGGAAAAACACACCGACACGGCGTGGCAGCTGCGGTCGGCCAAGTTCCCCCTCCGTGGCGCGGGCGAACTGGCCGGACGGATCGACCTGTCCGTCCAAGGCCCCCTCAGGGGCAAACTCGCCCCCCACTGGGAAAAGTACACCAGCGCCGTCCACTGGTTCTCAGCCGACGGCAGCCCCCTCGGGCGGACGGCCTTCGCCGCCGCCGTCGCGAAAGATGGGGCCGACAGCATCTCATTCCGAATGACCGTCCCCCCGCGGGCGGCCGCGGGACGGCTCTCTCTGGGCGCGGACAGTCCCAACCTCGGGCGCGGCGACGTTCTGCTCGTCACGCAGGTCCGCGTGGACGGCATCCCCCCCGGGGAGAGCCGCTGTTTCACCGACGCGGAAGCCGTCCTGCCGCCGGTGCGCTTTGCTCCGACAGATCCGGTCTGCACGCTTTCGGCGGAAACCCCGGAAGGGACTTCGGTCGCCGCCGAGACCGCCTTCGCCGCCGACAAAAACGGGGTCCCCGGAAAATTCTCCCCCTTCGGTCCCGCGGCGCGGCCCGTTCCCGAAGGCACGGGCTGGGTCAAATGCCGTGTAAAATTCGTGACCGACGGGAAACGCCGTCCCGCCCTCCGCGCGGCGACGGTGTGCGGCAGGACCCTCTCGAAATGGAACTCCCTCTCCGCGGGCTCCGCCGTCATCCGCCGGGTGTCGGTCTCCCCCTCGCCCGACCCGGCGCAGCCCTTCGTCTTTTCCGTCGGCCACGGTTTTCCCGTCGACCGGAAGAGCCTGCGCGTCGTCCTCGACGGAAAGGACGTCACGGCGGAGCTCCGGCGGCGGGACGTCGTCCCCGAACCGCCCGAAATGGAGGCCGCCGTCTTCACGTACAAGCCCGACAAGCCCTTTGCCATGCGGCAGGTCCACAAGGCCGTCGTCTCCTTTTCGGACATCTGCGGGAAAACTTTCTCGAAACCCCTGTACTTTTTCTTCGACGAACCGCTGAAAACGGGCGCGGTGACGCTCCGGGATGACGGCGTCATCCTGACGGACGGCAAGCCCTTCTTCCCCGTCGGCGCCTGTTTCGTCACCCCCTGCCCCGAGAACGGCAACAGCCTCGACAACGCTTATCTCTGGCTCAAAAAGGCGGGGGTCAACGTCATCGCCTTCAATCCGACGCTCCACCGCAAGGATCCCCGCGGAGCGCTGGACAAGATCGCGAAATACGGTCTGCGGGTCTATTTCCCGCCCGGGGACCGCAAAGGGGCCAACTGTCAGGACCTCGACGCGATCCTGCGGACCGTGGCGGAACACTACCGCCATCCGGCTCTGCTGGCCTGGTACATCGGCGACGACACGATCCTCCACAACACGCCGGAACAGGTGGCGCAGAAGGCCGAAGCCATCCGGGCCGTCGATCCCTGGCACCCCACCTGTCAGGCGGACGCGGTGCTTCCCTTTCACCCGCCCGTGTTTTCCCCCGCCGCGAGCGCGGACGATCCGTCGCGCTTCCGCCCCTTTGTCAACTGCACGGACATCTTCCGCGCCGAACTCTACCCCGTCCGCAACGACTCCGAAAAGAACGCAAAAGACTGCGTACCGGGCCTGATCGTCTGCATGCGGACGGTCAAGCGGGATCTCCGGGACCGGGCGGAAGCGCCCAAAAGCATCTGGGGGATCGTCCAGTATTTCGAGGGCTGGGGCAAGACGAAAGAAAAGTCCACCTGGAAACGCTATCCCACATGGCAGGAGCTCCGCGCCATGACCTGGGCCGTGATCATCCACGGCGCGAAAGGTCTCAACTGGTACACCTGTCACTATTACCCCAATCTGTTCGCCCACGGCTTCATGTACACGGAGGAGACCCGGCGCAATATCCTGCGGATGACGGCCGAGATCGTCCCCCTCGTCCCCGTGCTGACGGAACGGGACAACGCTCCCCGCCCGGAAGCTGCGGTCCTCTCGGGACCGGCGAAGGACGTGCTGGGGAACGATTCACTGAGCGTCATGGCGCGGAAACACGGCGGGCATCTTTATCTTTTTGCCCTCAACTCATCCGCGGAGACGATCCGCGCGCGGATCGCCCTCCCCGGCGTCTCCGGAGGGACCGTCCTCTACGAAAACGGCCGCAGGATCGCGGTCCAAAACGGCTTCCTCACCGACGATTTTCCGCCCAAAGGGGTCCACGTCTACAAGCTGAAGTGACGCACGAAACGCCGCCCGTCCGGAAAGAAAATCCGAAACCGGAGGCGGGCGGTGCCTCCTGCCGCTTGAAAAAGGGCGGGGGGAATGCTATCTTATCGCGGTCGTAAATTTTGCGTCAACAGGGAAATCCCGACAAAAAAGGAGGTCGTCATGTCACGTTTCACAGCATCCGCGGACACGCAAGGATCCAACCGGAAAGAGAGCCGGGCTTTCACGCTCATCGAGCTGCTGGTCGTCATCGCCATCATCGCCATTTTGGCCGCCATGCTCATGCCCGCTTTGCAGCAGGCGCGGGAGCGGGGCCGCGCCGCCAGCTGTCTCAACAACCTCAAACAGCTGGGACTCAACGCGTTCATGTACATCGACGCCTCCGACGGGACCCATTATCTCCACGACAGCAACGGCCAGTGGGCCGGGTGGTTCATCAACAAGGGCATCTTCACCAAGAAACCCGACTTCGTGGCCTGCCCCACGATCCCGCCGGGCAAGTTCACCACCACGAGCACGCTCAACAACGCCTACAACACCTACACCTGCCGCGTGCGCAACAACATTCCCGGCGGCATCGGCTACATCCAGTCCAATACGGACTTCCTGCTGGCCACCAAGCGCATCGCCTATCCCGTGAAATTCATGATCTTCGCGGACTCGGTCGGCACCGCCAGCCGCATGCAGAACTCCTGGTCCTTCATCCACACCAGTTCCACCATCACCTCCGGCGTCTACATGGCCCACGGCGGCTCGGCCAACATGGTCTTCCTCGACGGCCACGCGGGCTCTCTGCGCAACTGGCACGAGTGCTACTCCACCTGGTTCGCCGAATACGGCAAAAACGGTTCCGCCTCGGAACGGGGCGGGTTCACGTTCCACTACATCGACCCGAATTTCTCCGCCGTGCGCTTCAACGGCGGCGGTCTCAAGTAGAACGGAAAGGAGCGTCCCCCCATGCGTTTCGCCTTTGTCCTCGCTCTGGCGGCGACGGGTCTCGCCCTCGCCGCCGCGCCGCTGAAACTGGCTGAAAACGGCAAGACCGACTACAAGATCGTCGTACCGGCTTCCTCCTCCGCCGTGGACAAGTTCGCGGCGAAGGAACTGCAGTTCTTCCTCAAAAAGATCACCTCGGCGGATTTTCCCGTCGTTTCCGAGGGCAAGTCCCCCGCGATCTTTATCGGGGGATCCGAGGGCAAAAGCCTGCCCGATCAGGAAAACGTCATCGAGACCCGGGGGAAGGATCTGCACCTCTACGGCGGCGGTCTCCACGGCGCGCTGTGGGCGACCTATGAACTGATCGAAAACGAACTGGGGTGCATCTTCTTCAACGCCCACGGCGATCTTTTCGTGCCGGAGCAGAAGACCCTCGTCCTGCCCGAAATGAAAAAACGCAGACGCTACGCCTTTGCCTCCCGGTCCGTCATGAACTGGTTTTACGTCGACAAGGCAACCATGACGCTGGCGCTGTACCGCAACCGCCAGAATCTGCTGCTCCACGGCATCACCCAGCCCCGTTACCCGGGCAAGGAGCCGGGGATCGTCTGCCGCGCCGAGACCTTCGTGGGCGAGCACTCCTTCTCCATGCTTCTGCCCAGCGGCCTCGCGGCCCAGAAAGGCTGGACGAGCCACAACGCCGCGCTGCCCTTCCTCAAGGACAAGCAGTATTTCAAGGAACATCCCGAATATTTCTCCATGGACGGCACGGGCAAGAGGGTGCCCAACTGGCATCTGTGCCTTTCCAACCCCGAACTGCGCAAGGAGCTGACCAAAAACGCGCTCCTGTTTTACGCCGCCGAAAAGAAGCGCACCGGGGTGGACGGCGTCATCCAGATCAGCGCCAACGACATCGCCTACCGGCTGTGCTTCTGCAAACCCTGCATCGCGCTGGAGGAAAAGTACGGCACCCGCGGCGGGCCGCTGTTCGACTTCATCACCGAGCTCGCCCGGAACAATCCGCAGATCAAGTTCCGCACCACGGCGTACCAGCGCAGTCTGACCCAGACGCCGCCCGGGATCAAAGTCGACTGGCCGAAGAATCTCCAGCTCATCTTCGCGCCCATCAACGGCGACTTCGCCCGCTCCTTTGCGGACAACAAAAAGGATCCCACCGACTTCGACAACTTCGTCGACTGGACGAAGATCACGCGCGACATCCTCGTGTGGTACTATCCCAACCCCTACAACCGGGACCGGGAAAAATTCTTCATCGAGCCCCCGACCTTCATCCTCGACCGGGTGGCCGCCGACATCCGGCTCATGGCCGAAAAGGGCATCGAGGGCACCTACTTCGAGCATGACTCGGGCGGCATCCGGTACGGGACGAATTTCTCGGAACTGCAGACCTACGTCATGCTCAAGCTCTTTCAGGACCCGAGCCTCGATCCCGGAAAACTCGCCGAAAAGTACATCCGCGCCTTCTACGGTCCCGCGGCGGAGCATGTGCTCAAATACCACGATTCCCTCGCCTCCGCCATGCGGGAATTCGTCGAAAAAGGCGGCAGGTGGAACTACCGCAGCATGGATTCGGATTTCCTCGACAAGGACCATCTCATGGCCTGGGACAAGATGCTCGACGACGCCGAAAAGGCCGCGCAGGGCGTCTACGGTTTCCGGGTGCGTCTGCTCCGGCTCGGTCTCGACAGCACCATCGTGACCAAACTGGGCGACGCCGCGGAACGCCGCATCGGCCGCATGCGCGCCACGCTCGACGAACTCAAAAATATGCGCAAGGTCAACGTGGACCGGAAGGGCTTCGAAGCCTGGAGCAAAACCATGCTCTCCCGGGGCAAAGTCCTGCCCCTGCCCTCCGAACTGGCCGCATTGAAGGGCGCCGTCGTCATGGAGACCCCCGAGAAGGGCAAGACAATCGTCTTCCACGAGGGCGCCAATCTCAACCGGGCTTTCCGCGAGGAGGCCGCGCCGGGCAAGAGCTTCGCCATGGGCCTCTTCGACAAACAGGCGAAAAAGTATCTCGCGAGACGCTCCTTCGCGCCGGGGGAGATCCGGGGAAAAGCCTTCAACTGGTACCTGCTGAGCAAGACCCCCCTGGCCATCACCCGCGGCACGGTCCTCAACGGCGGCAGCTGGTGGCTCAACTTCAATGTCGGGAACAAATGCATCCAGCTGGACGACTCTTCGACTTTGAAGCAGAAGTGGTACTTCTTCGTTTCGCTCAAGGCGGATAAGGACGCGCTTTTCTGCGACAGGATCCTGATCGTCCCGGCGGAAAGCTGCAAAGCGGAACTCCTGCGGGATCTCGTTTCGGAGCCGCTGCCGCCGCAGTTCGACGGTGTTTCGGGCGTCGTTCCCGTCAAGATCACCTTCGGCATCAAAAACGCCGTCGCCGATCCCCGGTCCGCCGACGGGAAGGCCTTCCCCGAAGCCTGGGACGGCAAGGCGAATTTCCGCATCGGACTTTACGAGAGGGTCGAAAAGAAATACGTTTTCTCGCGCTTCCTCAAGGCGGAGGAAGTCCCCGCCGACGGCGCATACCATCTCGTCCTCCTCAGCAAAAAGCCCCTGCCCTTCACCACAGGGGCCACCGTGATCGGCGGCCGCTGGACGCTTCTCTTCAGGGCGGGAGATCACGCCGTTCCCGGACAGTCGTACCACGTTTTCCTCTCCCTCCTCAGGGAAAACGGCCGCCTGCTGTGCGACAAAGTCTTTCTCGTCCCGGCGGAGAAGACCCCGGAGACGCTGCTGAAATAACCGGGCTCCCGCTTCGGATGGGAGGCCCCCGACAACAAGACCGGAGCCGGCGCGATCGGCCGGTTCCGGTGATTTTTGCCGGATGATCGGAAGATCCTCCGGAACGCAAAGGAGAAGATCGTTATGCAGATGGATTTTGCCGGCGCGGAGGGAATGACCGCCGCCGTCACCGTCTTCCGGGGCGGGGTCTTCCGCATCGAAGTCGCGCCGGGCGGCGGAAGAAAGCGGGTCAGCGCTCTGGAGAAATACGGCTATCTGGAGACCCCTGAAGAAGACGACGCCCAGGTTTCGGAAGAGGGCCGCACCGTTCGGTTCCGGACCGGCAAAGGCTCCCTGATCCTGAACCGGGACACCTTCTGTTTCTCACTGGAAAACAGCGCGGGAGAAACGCTCCTTGCACAGGAGAAGCTGGATTTTGCCGGGGAAAAGACGGAAGCGGTCTTTTCGGTCGAAAAGGAAGACGACTTCGTCGGACTGGGAGACGTCAGCCGGGAACGATTTTTCCATCGCGGCAGCAAGATCACCTGCTGGATACGGAACGTGAAAAGCTACATCTGCGTTCCCTTTTTCATGGCGCTGAAAGGCTACGGGCTTCTGCTGAACTCCACGCACAAAAGCGTTTTCGACATGGCCTGTTCCGATCCGGACCGCGTGCGGATCACGGCAAACGGCGGCGCCTGGGACGTCTACCTGTTTCTGGGAGCGGACTTCAAGGAACTTCTGACCGCCTGCACCTCCGTCACGGGGAGACCGCCGATGCCGCCGGTCTGGAGCTTCGGACTGTGGCATATCTGCAACAACATCTCCAATGCGAGAAACGTGCTGGAAGACGCCCGCCGCTACCGGGAACTCGGGATCCCCTGCGACGTCATCGGACTGGAGCCCGGCTGGATGGAGAAGCCCTACGATTACTCCACGGAAAAAACCTGGAACGGGGAAAGATTCCCCCTGATGCTGGAATCCTTCAAATTCAGGAAACGGACCTTCATCGACGCCCTGAAATACGGCATGGGGTATCACTTCGAACTCTGGCTCTGCGACGACTACGATCTGACCTATGAAGAGGAGCGGCGCCGGGACAGGAATTACCGGATCCGCGAAGAGGAGGTCATCCGCGACACCGAGGAATTCGACCGGCGTCTGGGGGTCGACAAGCGTCAGGACAAGATAACGAAGCCGGAGACGCCCTGGTTCGAGCATCTGAAAAGTTTCGTGGACTGGGGCGCCGACTTCTTCAAATGCGACGCGTCCGATCAGGTGAACAATCACCCCGACCGTCTCTACGGGAACGCCATGACCGACGACGAGTGCCACAACTTCTACCCGCTGATGCTCATGCGCCAGATGTGGGAGGGGTTCGCCGAGCATACGAACCGGAGACCCTTCGTCTTCACGCCGTGCGGATGGACCACGCTCCAGAAGTGGGCCGCCACCTGGACGGGGGACACCGGCGGCGGCGCCGCCACGCTGTGCGGGATGTTCAACACCTGTTTCGCCGGACACGGACTCACCACCAACGACATGTCGGCCAACACGGTCGAAGGGATCCACTTCGGCTATCTGCTCCCCCTGAGCCAGATCAACAACTTTTCCTGCTGGAAGATGCCGTGGCTGTGGGGACCGGAGATCCTCGCGCTCCACAGATACTATGCCTCGCTGCGGTCCCGGCTGATCCCCTACCTTTATTCCTGCATGCGCAAAACGACGCAGGACGGGATCCCGTTTCTGCTCCCGCCGGCCATGGAGTTCCCGCTGGACCCCCGGTGCCGGACGCTGAAAAACGAATATCTGCTGGGGCCCTCGCTCCTGGTTTCCGCCTTCACCCGGGAAGTCTATTTCCCGGAGGGGGAGTGGAAAGATTACTGGACCGGCGGATATTTTTCCGGCAAACAGACGCAGACCGTCGGCCGGCCGGACGGACGGGGCGGCGGCCTGTTCGTCAGGGAGGGCGCGATCATTCCTTTCGGTCCCGTGATGCAGTACCGCGGGGAACGGCCCGTCGACGAGGTGGATCTTTATCTCTATCCCGGGAAACGGCCGACCTGTTTCGAATACTACGAAGACGACGGGATCAGCTTCGACTACCTCAAAGGGAAATACGCCCTTTCCGTCATCCGCATGGGAAGGACGGAACGGGAAGCGGTCCTGACCCTGGAGCCCGATGCGGAAAGCCGCGTGACGAAGTGGAGCGCGACGGTCGCCTGCCGGAAGGCGCCGGAAAAAATCCTTGCCGACGGGAAGGGACTGGATTTCACCTGGGACGGGGCGCGGCGGGAAATCCGCATCCCCCGTCTGCCCCGCGGGACCGTCAAAATCGTTTTCTGATCATTTTTTCAGCCGGAAGCCACCGAAAAGAGAATCGCAGCCATGGATATGAAACACATCGCGGATTTCGCCGCGATCCCGCAGATCCCCCGGGAGAAATGGGGCTTCATCGACGACCTCAAGGCCCCCGTTTCCTACGCGCCGAACGACGCAAGAGCCTGCGACGCGGGGCGGAACGCGGACTGTCTCGCAAAGGGGATCCGCCTCGTCTTCGAGGCCGGTCCGGAACTTGTCCCCCCGACGGCCCTGCGCTCCCTCGAACGGGTGCTGGCGGCGAAAAAGATCGAAAAGCAAGAAGCGGGGTACCCCGTCGTCTTCCGCCGCGCCCCGGAGTTTGCTTTCGAGGAGTTCGAAGTCGTCTGCGATCCCGGGGAGACTCTGCTGCGGGCCGCGGACACCGAGGGCATGCGCCGGGCAGTCTTCTTTTTCGAGGACCGTCTGCGGGAGGCCGCGGGCAAGTCCGTCATGCCCTGCGCCTGCCGTAAAAAGCCCTTCGTCCGGCACCGCATCTCCCGCTGTTTCTTCGGCCCCACCAACCGTCCGCCCTTTTTCATCGACGAACTGACCGACGATCTGGATTACTATCCAGAGGCCTATCTCGACAAACTCGCCCACGAGAGCGTCAACGGCCTGTGGCTCACCGTCTATCTGCGGGACTACCCCACCACCGTCATGCCCGGCCACGGCAAGGACGCCGAAAAGCGTTATGCGAAACTCCGGCAAGTGGTGGAAAAATGCCGGGCTTACGGAATCAAAATATATCTCTTCATGAGCGAACCCAAGCTGTGGGGAAACGCCCCCTTCTGCGTGCCCGAGGCCGATGCGGCAAAATATCCCGAGATGATCGGCTTCAAACACGGCCCCTACGGTCTCTTCTGCACCTCGAGCGAGGCGGGGAAACGGTATTTCGAGGAGACTGTGGGCGGGCTCTTTTCCAACGTGCCGGGACTGGGCGGCGTCATCAACATCATGTACGGCGAAGACAACGGCAGCTGCGCCTCCTCCTCCCTGATCTTCCCCGGCACGCCCGTCAACCGGGACTGCCCCCGGTGCAGCCGCTTCGAAGTCACCGAACTCTATGCGGAACAGGCGCGCCTCATCTGCGGAGCGATGCACAAATACAACCCCGAAGCCGAGTACATCGGCTGGTTCTACGCCCCCGGCCAGCGGGACGGCTCCGCCCAGTCGGAACAGCTCCGCGCCATCGCCGAAAAGTTTCCCGAAAACTGCACCTTCATGCTCAACTTCGAGTCCGGCGTCGCCATCGAACAATTGGGCAAGGTGCGGACGGTGTTCGACTACTCCCTCGCCTGCGTGGGGCCCTCCCGGCTTTTCGGTGCCTGCTGTGGGGCCGCAGGGAAAATGGGGGCGAAGCTCCAAGTGGGCTGTTCCCACGAAAACGCGGCGATCCCCTTCATGCCGGTCCCGGAAAATCTCTACGACAAGTACCGTTTCATGGCGTCGCACAACGTTTCCGCCGTCATGCAGTGCTGGTACTTCGGGAACTACCCCGGGCTGATGAACAAGGCCGCGGGGAGCCTGTCGTTCCTCCCCTTCCCCGAAGACGCCGGGACCTTCCTCGAAGACCTGGCCCGGCCGGACTGGGGAAAAGAAGCCCCCCTCGTCGCCGAGGCGTGGCGCGACTTCTCCCGGGCCTACCGGAATTTCCCCGGGAATCTGGCCTTCGAGTGGTACGGGCCGCTGCACAACTGCATCGCGTGGCCGCTCCACCTGTTCCCCGTGAACGAGCCCATCGCCCCCAGCTGGATCCTCAAAAACTATCCCGAAGTCAGCGGCGACAGGATCGGCGAGTGTCTGGGCTTCGGCCACACGCTGGAAGAGGCCCTCACGCTGTGCCGCACCATGAGCGCCCTGTGGCGGCAGGGACTGGAAAAACTCCTTTCCGCGGGGAAGCTCCACGCGGAGGATCCCGCCCGCGCGGCGGACACGGGTCTCGCCCGCGCCATCGGTCTGCAGATGAAAAGCGTCTGCAACGTGCTGGAGTTCTATTTTCTGCGGCAGGAGATGTTCTACACGAAGCGGAATCACCTGGACCGCATGGCGGAGCTGGTCCGGGCCGAGATCGGGAACGCCCGGGAGATGATCTCCCTCTGCGAAAAGGACTGCCGTCTGGGCTACCACTCCGAGGCCGAGGGCTATCACTTCTGGCCGGAGAAGCTCCAGGCGCGGATCGGACTTCTCGAGGAACTCCTCGCAAAGGACTTCCCCGCCTTCGATCTCGACAGTCCCGAGATCGACGCCTGGACGGGGCGGTGCATCACGGGCAGGAGCGCCCGCTGCGGAACGCGGGTCGAAATGGCGCAGAACACCGCGTGGCGGTGCACGGCGGAAGGGAGAAAACTCCGCTTCGAGCTGGAGGGCGTCCGGGGGAAAAAGTGCGTCTTTTTCCTCGAGCTCAACCGGATCCACCCGCCGCTCAAAGTCACCTTTTATCCCGACGGCAGGCACGACGTCGGCGGCGCGTGTTTTTCGCAAGTCCCCGATCTCGAATTCCGCGAGACGGAAACGGGCGCCGCCTTCACCGTGGATCTGGAAGTTTTTGCCGACTTCCTCGTTCCCGGCGCCCCGTTGCGGCTCAACGTGTACGGAGACGGTTTCGCGTGGGTGGAACACACCCCGCTCCCTCCCCGGCTCACCTACGGGGACACAAACTGGAACTGCGCGGGCTGGCTCCTCCTGCCCTGACGGGAAAACGGAACTTGAAAAAACGCCGTTCCAAGTTATATTAGGCCTGTCGTCTCAACGCGAGGAGTCCCGCCGTATGAAAGTTTTCATGATCGGAAACAGTTTTTCCATCTGCGTCGGCAAATATCTGCCTTCGGTCGTCCGTGCGGAGGGGAAGCACCGGCTCCATCTCACCAGCGCCTACATCGGCGGGTGTTCCCTTCAGACCCACGCGGAACATCTGGCCGCCGCGGAGAAAGAGCCGGACTGCGCCCCCTGCCGCATCAGCGTCTGGGACTCCGGCGACATGAGGAAGCACAGTTCCCGTCCCGGCAGCGTTTGGAGTGTCCTGAAAGGAAATTCCTTCGACGTCGTGACCCTCCAGCAGGCCAGTCACGAAAGCTGGGATTTTTCCACCTACTTTCCCTGGGCCGAAACCGTGATCTCGTGCGTGAAGAAGTTCAACCCCAAGGCGAAGATCATGATCCAGCAGACCTGGTCCTACCGGGCCGACAGCCCGCGTCTGGCGGCGTGGGGCTTCGACGGGGACGAGATGTTCCGCCGCATCGTCGGGGCTTACGAGACCTTCGCCGCCCGCACGGGTTTCGAACTCATCCCCACGGGGACCGCCGTCGATCTCTTCCGCCGGGAGTCGGGCGAGACTTACGTTCCCCTGCCCCCGGCCCGCCGAGCCGCGTACCGCTGCCCCGATCTGCCCCCCGCCGCCGCGGACGTGGTCGGCCGGGATTACTGGACCAAGGATGAAACGGGCGTCATGCACCTTTCGGCCGACACGATCCACCTCAATCCCCGGGGAGAATACCTTCAGGCCTGCGTCTGGTACGGCGCGCTTTTCGGCGAAGATCCCCGCCGCATCGCCTTCGAACCCGCCGACATGGGGTCCGACGAGTGCCGCCTCCTCCGGCAGTGCGCCGCGAAAGCCCTTGAAAAATACGGAAAGGTTTTTTGAATATGTCCACCTCTCTCGAACAATTTCTCCCCTGTTTTCAGGCCCTCGAAAAGGCGCGGAAGGTCTCGGTCCTGACCGGCGCGGGAGTCTCCACCCTCTCCGGCATCCAGGATTTCCGGGGCGAAAACGGCTTCTACACCCAGAAGGGGCTCCTCTACGGCGTCAGCCGTGAACAGCTCTTCGACATCGACTTCTTCCGCGCCCGGCCGGAGATCTTCTACTGCTACGCCCGGGACTACCTCTACCCCATGCTGGACAAGACCCCCTCCATCGCCCATACCGCCCTCGCCCGGATGCAGAAGGCGGGGCGCATCGGCACGGTCTACACCCAGAACATCGACTGTCTCCACACCAAGGCCCACGGCGGCCGGGTGGTGGAGCTCCACGGCACGCTCCGGGAACATGCCTGCATCGACTGCGGACGGACTTTCGAAACGGCGAAGGCCCGGGAATGCGCCGAAGCGGGGAACGTGCCCCGCTGCCCGGCGTGCTCCGGCCTCGTCAAACCCAAGGTGGTTTTTTTCGGCGAACAGCTGAACGACGACGACCTCTCCAGCGCCTTCCGGGACGCGGAGATCTCCGATGTCTTTCTCGTTCTGGGCAGCAGTCTCACGGTCTCCCCCGTCTCCTCGCTGCCCACGGCCGCCCGGATCAACAGGCGGTCGATCATCATCGTCAACAAACAGCCCACGCCCTTCGACCGCGACGCCGCCTTCCGCTTCGACGACATCGCCCTCTTCTGCGGCGAAATGGAAAAATATTTCTTCCCCGATGAAGCCTGATCACCCGGCCTTCGGCGCCCGGGCCGCGGCGCCCGTGAAACAGAACCGCATGGACATGTGCCACGGTCCTCTTTTCGGCAAGATCGTCCTCTTCACGATCCCGCTGATGCTGACCTACATCCTCCAGCTCATGTTCCACGCCGCGGACCTCATCGTCATCGGGCGCTTCGGTCCCGGGCAGGCCCTCGCCGCCGTGGGGGCCACCAACGGCCTCACCACCCTCGTGCTCAACGTCTTCTTCGGATTGGCCACGGGCATCAACGTGGTCGTTGCCCGCAACACCGGCGCGGGCAACCGGGCCGGGGTCTCCCACGCGGTCCACACCGCCGCCGCCGTCGCCCTCTACGGCGGCATCGCCATGAGCATCGTCGGGATCCTGATCTCCAAGCCCATGCTCCAGTTGATGGAGACGCCCCGGGACATCATCGACAAGTCGGCGCTCTACATGCGCATCTACTGTTCGGGGATCCCCTTCATCGTCTTCTTCAACTTCGGTTCGGCCATTCTCCGCGCCGTGGGCGACACGAAAAGGCCGCTTTTTTTCATGCTCCTCGCGGGGATCGTCAACGTTTTGCTCAACCTCTTCTTCGTGCTGGTCTTCAAAATGGATGTCGCCGGGGTCGCCTCCGCCACCATGATCGCCAACGCGCTGGCCTCGTTCCTCGTTCTCAGGACGCTGACCGGATCCCGCGACGCCGTCCGGCTGATCTGGAAAAAAGTCAGGATCCACATGCAGTCCTTCAAGGAGATCCTGCACTTAGGTCTCCCCGGCGGCGTGCAGGGGGCCTGTTTCTCCATCTCCAATCTGGCCATCCAGTCGTCGGTCAACTCCTTCGGCTGGCAGGCCATCGCGGGCAACACCGCGGGCATGAGCATCGAGGGCATCGTCTACGTCGCAAGTTCCGCCTTTTTCCACACCTCCATCAGTTTCACGGGGCAGAATTTCGGCGCGAAAAAGTTCAAGCGGATCGCGCGCAGTTTCTTCTACTGTCTCATCTGCACCTGCGCTGCCGCGCTTTCCACGGGGGGCACGTTCCTATTCTTCGGGCGGGAACTTCTCGGGATCTACAACAGCGACCCGGAGGTCATCCGCTGGGGCCTGCTGCGCATGAAGATCCTGCTTTCGACCTATTTCCTCTGCGGCGTCATGGACGTGATCAGCGGGACGCTCCGCGGCCTCGGCCACTCCATCAAGCCCATGATCACCATCCTCATCGGCGTCTGCGGCTTCCGGATCTTCTGGGTGTACGTGATCTTCCCCCTCCACCGCTCCATGGAGAGCCTCATGTTCTCCTACCCGATCTCGTGGAGCCTCGTCTCGCTCGTCAACGGCGCTCTGCTCTATTATCTGCTTGCGAAGCACCGCCCGAAGGGCCAGGGCGTTCTCACGCGATCCCGGGGATGACAGCCCCCCGTGCGGCAAGTTTCTTCTGCAGAGCGCGGATATCCAGCGCGCGCAGGGAACGATTTTGCGCCAGCGCGAGAGCCGCGGCGGTGCCGGCGGCCTCGCCGGTGATCATACACCCGGGCACGACGCGCACCGACGACTGCATGGCCCGGTCGGTTGAAATGCAGCGGCCCGCGACGAGAAGATTGACCGTGTTTTTCGGCAGCAGCGCCCGGTAGGGGATGCCGTAGTTCTCCCCGGGACCGTAGGCGACTTCGACGATCTTTTTCTCCACGGCCGCCTGTTTTTCGGCGTCGTCGCCGCTGGCGTGGATGTCCACGGGATAGGCGAAACTGCCGATGTCGTCCTCGAAATGACGGCGGGCAAAATAATCATCGGCGGTCATCCGGTACTCGCCGGCGATCCGGCGGGACTCGCGGACGCCCAGCATGTCGGCGGAGGAAGCAAGACGACTTGTCTCGAAACCCGGCACATTGTCCCTGAAAAATTCATGGTAGCGCAGGGCCAGCGCCCGGCCCTCGGGCCACGCCCTGCTGCGGGAGAAAAGATCCAGTACGTCTGTTCCGTAAATGTGCCCGAGATTGCCCGCACCGCAGGTGTCGCCGTTGCGGAAGAACCCGACGAAATGGTGCTCGTTCACGGGAAGAGAGTTTTTCTTTGCCGCCTCGTTCCACTCCCGGCGGCCGAGACCGTTGCACCGGTCGTCGGGATATTTCACGTTGTCGTACGTCACGCAGAGCGTCGGCGCCATGACGTTTCCCTTTTCATCGCCGTACTCGAAGGGGACCCCGGCCAGCGCCGCCAGATTCGCGTCCCCGGTGCAGTCGATGAAGACCCTGCCCGCGACGGCGAAATTGCCCCGGGGCGCGAAACATCTCAGCGCCCGGATCGTCCCGTTTTCGACCGCGCAGTCGGTGACGACGGTCTCGTAGACGACCTTGACGCCCGCCTCGGCGAGCATCCGGTCGGCGATCCGTTTGACGCTCTCGGGGTGGATGTTCTGCCAGCGGTAATTCGTCTCGGCAAGTTTCATGTCGTCCGTGACGCGCTCGACGAATTCCCGGCAGATGCCGTTGGCGAGGACCTCTTTCCCGTCCGTCATGCAGATGATGCTGGGCAGAAGCCCCCGGGAGGCCATGCCGCCGCAGCAGCCTGACTGCTCCAGAAGCAGGGTCTCCGCGCCGTTGCGGGCGGCGGCGACGGCGGCGGCGATCCCGGCCGTCCCCCCGCCCGTCACCACCACGTCGGCGGAGGCTGCGACTTCCAGTTCTCTTGCGGGGAAAAATATCTGTTCTTTCATAGCGGACCTCAGTCCTTCTTTGTCAAAGTGATGATGACGGGCACACGGGCGGGGGCATCGAGTTCGATGAAAAGTTCTCCCTTCCTGTCGAATTTCTGCTGCGCCGGATACATGACGTCGCAAATATAGCTGCCTTCGGGCAGGGATCTTGCGAGATCGGCCCCGATCCGGACCGCCTTTTCGGAGATGTTGTAAAGCACCAGCGCGAAAGAGCCGTCGGGCGCCTGAAACACCGTGCCGATGACGGGATCCATCAAAATGTCGAAATAATTTGCGCTGTAGCTTCTGTGCCACTTGACCCGCAGGGGTTTTTCCCCGGTAACGAGCCGGGGGGGCCGGAGGAGCCGACCGTAGACGAAATACTTTTTCCCGGCGGCGTAGGCCGCGTAGCGGTCTTTGGAGGTCGCCCGGGCGATATCATTGTTGCCGTAGGTGTAGAGCAGATTGAAAATGTTCCAGCCGGGGGTCACGCCCCAGCAGAGGGCCAGTGCATTCTTCGCCACATAGCCGAGGGCGTTGTCCCGCTCCACATCATAGCGGCTGGGCCAGAGGCCGTGCATCAGGGTGTAGTCGCCGTAGACCGTCTGGACCATGGGGATCGCCGTCACCCGGTCGCCCTCCAGATAGGCGTTGGTGGTGTTGCAGACGAGGTACCCGTCCAGATGGGCGATGTTGCCCTCCCAGAAACTCTCGGCGGTGAAGCAGAAGCCGGGATTGATTTTCCGGGCGCGGGCGCGGAGCGTTTCGAGGAGTTTGTGCTGTCCCCTGATGTACCCCGTGCCGCCGCCGGACTCGGACGAACAAGCCGGCGTGAAGTTGAGATACGTGCCGCCGTGGTTGCCGGAGTCGAGATAGGCGGCATCGAAACCGGCCTCGGCCATTTTGACGATGTTGTCGCCGAGGGCCTTTGTCCAGGCCTCTCCCGGGTAGGCGATGAGGTCCTGCACCGGATTTTTATAGGGCCATTTGATGAACTGCCCGTAATAGTTGCGGACGAGATTCTTTTTGGCCAGTTCGGGATCTCTTCTGAAACTGGGACTGCCGTCGCTCCAGCCGGTGCACTGGATATATCCCATGATCCGGACCTGATTATCCTTGAGGGACTTGAGAACAGTCCTGTCGGCGTCGTCGATGGGAAAACGATCCGGGTCGCCGAAGTGGAAGCTCCAGTCGCGGTTCCGCCCCCAGTAGGTGAGGAACACGCCCAGCGGATACTGGGGGAAATCCCGGCGGAAACGGCGCATCATGGGCTCCTGCGTTTCGTGCTTTTTCCCGACGTACTGGCCCCACTCGACCACATCCTGAAACCACTGCGGCAGATTTTTGCGGACACTCGTCTTGCCCTCTTTGCACCAGAACTGCGCCGCGGCCCAGTCGCGGTAGATCTGACAGCCGTCATACCAGTCGCCGTCGAAGGTCCGGATGAGGACCGGGTACGGGACTTGCCACGTCTGCGGCACTTTTCGCATGTTGTCGGGGACGTTGCGGACGGTCCACGAGACGCCCCGCTTCCTGTCGGCAGAGATCTCCCAGCGCTTGACGTACTGCTCGGGATCGTGGACGCCGAAATAAAGGCCTTCTCCGCCGTTGTAAAGCACGTCCATGTGCATGCTGTGCCCGGAGCGGTTGGGCTGGCAGATGCGGTCCTTTCTGAAGAGCCCTTTCCCGACGGGATCGCGGATCAGCCGCCCGTTGAAGAAGGGCGTGGCCAAAAAGTCCGCCCCGGGCCGCCCGCCGATGCCGCCGAGGCCGCCGATGACGGGGTAATCGAAGTAAAAGACCGTGTATTTCTTCGACCGGTTGTCGAAACTTGCGGAAAAGACGAAGCCCTTGCCGTCGTCGGCAAGTTTTATTTCCGCCCGGAGGTCGAGCACGCCCTTTTCCGTTCCGACGTCGAGATTTTTCCACGTCATGACGACCGTTTTGGCATCGGCTTTCAGCGCCGTTTCGGCATGGGCAAAATCCAAAGCGGCGATCTTGAGATCGGCGGCGGCATCGTCGGAACCGCCCCCCCCGTTGTCATCCCGTTCGGGGTCGATCGAAAGCGGCGCAACTTCCGGCAGTTTGATCCCGGAAGTGTCGATCTTTTTGAGCGTCATGGCCCAGAGGGACCTGCGGGGAGAAAAGTTGATGAACTGGGTTTTTCCGTCTTTGACGATGCTTGCAACGCCGCCGCCCTGACGGGGATGGAGAAACTTCATTTCCGACGTTCCGCCTTTGAGACTTGCGGCGGCGCCCTCCTTTTTTCCGACTGCGGGCAGAATGACGAAGTCGTCGAAATCGGCGGTCCCGCCCTTCGTGCGGATCACCAGCATGAGATTGCGCACTTTCGCGGGGACGCCGAAGGGGATCTCGTACGTCTTCCACGCATTCTCCAGAGAAAACCACTCGTTGTGCAGGGGGACGAAGGAGGGTTTGACGCCCGTCATGGAGAGGGCGGCGGAGAAACTCCCCTGCCCTCTTGCGCGCAGACGCAAGACCCAGTCCCCCTGCTGCGGAACGATGTTCCCCGTGCGGCAGAAGGAGGTCCCGGCCGTGGAAATGCGCAGAAATTTGTTGCCGTCTTCGATGCAGACTTCGGCCTTTCCGGCCTTGGCGCTGTTGGCCCAGTCCAGCGGGATCGCGCCCGGCCGGTCATCTCCGAAGGAGCCGTTGGCGATCATCATGGGCCGGGGCTTCACGTAGGGGGCGGGGCGCTTTTCGGCGCTCAGACCGAGTTTGAGATTAAGCAAAGTCCCGAGCCACGCGGGATAGGTCTCGCCCGTCGCCGTGCCCGCGCCCGAAAGGGCGGCGCCGTAGGTGATGCTGTCGCCGAGACAGAGGATCCGGTCGTTTTCATTGACTTTGCCGTCGAGGGCCTGCGCCACGGTTTCGGCCAGCAGTTTCGCGCCCTCGGCGGTGAGGTGAAGCCCGTCCTTCACGCCCGAATTGGCGGTGTTGCGGATCAGGCTCTTCCGGTCGCCGGAGGCCCCGCCCCGGCGCATCACGGCGGCGTGAAAGTCGTTCAGAACGACGCCTGTCCGCGAGGCGACATCGGCGATGACGGCGTTGTACTTTTCCAGCCGCCGCGAGGGCGGCAGTCCGTCCGGGTACTTGTGGCGGGCGGCAAGATAGCTGTCGACGCAGGGATTGCACGTGTTGAGCACGATGACGCGCACGCCGCTTTTGCGGGCGAGACCGATCATTTTTTCGAGATTGGCCCCGAAGTCCTTTTCGGAAACCAGCGCCCGGGAGTTGACCGCGTCGTTGGCGCCGTATCCGATGACGAGGACCGCAGGCTCGTACTGCCGCAGCAGGGCCTCCGCCCGTTTGACGCCGTTGACCGTGCTGTGCCCGCCGACGCCCGCGTTGAAGACCCGGACCTGGGCGCAGAGAAGCAGCGGCGCGCAGACCGCCCACGCGAGAAACTTCTTCACCATTTCGGGGATCCCTCCCGTCACTTGTTTTCGGGCCAGATCATCGCCTCTTTGACCGTGAATTTATCCTTGAGGTCGCCGGAAGAGGCGGACCGGGCGCTGCCGTCGGCGCACCAGACGTTGGCCCGCGAAGCGTGCCGGGGATTGACCAGATACTTGTTGCCGTATTTTCCGTTGCCCAGCAGGGGGATATTGTTCACCTGGATGCCGTGGTTCGCGTTGCCCGGGCGGTACAGGGCGCTGTCGACGAGCATGATGAACGACGACGGGGCAAAATTGTATTCGTTCCCGTCGAGATCCACGTCCTTGAAACTGCCGCCCACGCGGTAGGCGAACTTTTCGTCCACCAGCATGTCCGCGTTCTGCCGGGAGCGGATGCCGAAGGTGTAACTCTGATCGAAGGTCGACGGATTGACGGCGGGACACTTCGTCACGCCGACGGTGCTGTTGACACTCTTGTTGGTCGAGACGGTGACGAACCCCGCCTGGATAAGCTGGTAACTCCAGTAATAGGTGCCTTTTTTCAGGATCGGGAAATAATCCCGGTTGCCGTCGGCGTACTGCTGCAGATAGTGCCCCGAAGATTTGATGTTGTTCATGCACGACGCGGCCTTGGCGCGCTCCTTGGCGCTGTTCAGCGCGGGCAGCAGCATGCCCGCCAGGATGGCGATGATGGCGATCACGACGAGGAGCTCGATCAGCGTGAACCCCCTCCGCGGGGCCGCCGGGAGAAATTGACCGGTTCTGTTTTTCATGGGAAAAGATCCTTTCTTTGACGGTTGTCTTTTATGGGGAATCCCCTTTTCAGGCATCGAAATATTTTTTGGCGGAGAGCATATCGGGATCGAGATCGGAAAACAAATCGAACATCCCGCGGAAAAACGCACCGCGGTCCCGGGAGAAGCCGTGGACAGGATAGGCGTCGAGGGCGTCGGCGAAAAGCCGGGGCGACCGGGCGGCGATCGATTCGGCGACCAGCCGCTGGAACTCCGCAAGCGACGCCGTAAGACCGAAAAACGGCCGGGGGATGTACTGGTCCTCCACGGGACGGATCGCCCTGCCGTCGATGTCCATGGTGTACTCCAGAGGCATGTCGTCGCCGAAGCCCCGGACGGCCCCCCGGTTCGGTCCGGAGGCGGCGATGCGCATCTTGCCGTATCCGCCGAGAGCGCGGAAGATCGGGATCGTTATGTCGCTTGCGGTCCGGCCGAAAAGGGGATCGGCGGCATCCCAGCCGACGCGGGCGGGATCCTGCGACGCCGCCAGAAGTTTTTCGAAACCGAGCCGGATCTTTTCGTTCCACGCCCGGCCGGCCGCGGCGAAATCGAAAAGCCTCTCTTCTCCCAGACTCCTCTTCTGCCAGTCCAGCAGCGTATCCGGGAAGACGTGGGCCAATCCGTCGAACTCCGTCGAGAAGATCAGCGTCCCGTAACGTCTGTACATCTGAGCGAGGCTCAGCAGCGCCATGCGGACGGTGTCGCCCGCGCCCCCCTTTATTTCGGGCGGCGTCCAGCGGCCGTCGAGATGCCGGGGCAGGATCTCCGTGAAAAGATCCAGACCGTTCCTCTCCCCCCGGAGGATGAAGGACAGATGATTCACGCCCGCGGCGACGACATTCCAGTCCGGGTCGAAGGCGTCCTTGCCGCAGAGCCGGGTGAGATCGTAGCGGTGATTGGCAAATCCGCCGCAGACCCCCAGCGCCCGGATCTTCGTGTGCGTGTTCACCAGATGGGAATACACCGCGACGGGGTTGGCGAAAATCAGCATCAGAGCGGACGGAGAAAGTTTTTCGAGCCGCCGGGCGATATCGAAGATCGTCCGGCCCAGACGCAAGGACAGGAAGGCTCCCGTCACCGAAAGATTGTCGCTTGAAAAGTACCCGTACCGGGAACTGAGGAAGGCCGCCTGAGCGATCTCCGGCTGGCGGCGCGCCCCCATGGTGAGATAAAGGACGTCGGTGCCCGCGAGGGAGGCATCGAGATCGTCGGTCCAGATCACGTCGCAGCCGACGGCGGGGTACTCCGGACAGGCGAGGACCATTTTTCCCACGGCCTCGGCCCGCTGGATCACGCGGTCCATGAGACGGATCTCCCCGCCGCGGAAGAAGTCGGGGACTTCGGAAAAGATTCCCCGCAGGATGGGCAGAAGCCTCAGGGAGCCGCCGCCGATGAACGTTACTTTCATGCCGGGATCCTCCGCACCGCCCTCAATCGAACCACTCGTCCCGGGGATCGAAGCCCGGCACGGAGACGTTGGCCACGGTCAGCTGGCCCACGGCCCTGTGACGGCAGCCCGCGGCAATGAAAATCACGCTGCCGGGCCCCACGGGGATCCGATCGCCGTCGAGCTCCATCACGCCCGTGCCTTCCAGCACGTGGTAGATCTCGAAACGCTCCTTGTGGTAATGCAGTTGGGCGTCCTTCTTGATCGCGACGACGTGATATGTCGCCGCCCCGCCGACCGTGTTCACGAAGGCCCTCCGGGTCATGCCGCAGGGACACGGCACGGGTTCGATCTCGGCCAGATTTTCGACGACGTAGCGCTTTTCCATGATGTTCAGTTCCTTTCCGGGTATTGTTTGACATGAGCCAGCGCCTCCCGCAGGGAGAAGGTCGCGCAACTCACGTAATTGTCGCCGCAGCCGTAGTACATGAAAACCTCGTCTCCGACCACGACGTTGGCGCAGGGGAAGACGCATTTCAGCCCCCAATCATTGGCCATGTCCCACTTGTCTTTCGGTTCGAAGACCGGTTCCGGCGTGCGGGCGATGACTTTGCGGGGATCCTCCCTGTCCAGCAGCGCAAGGCCGATGCGGTAGACGTTCTGACGGTCCACGCCGTGATAAGTCATGAGCCAGCCGTCGTCGGTGGGGATCGGAACGCCGGAGCCGCCGACCTTGAGCTGTTCCCATTTCTGTTTCGGGGCCAGCAGCAGGACCTCGTCCATGATGTCCTCGCCGTCCACCATGTTCCAGGGCATTTCGCGGCGGTTGGAACTCCAGTGGTCCAGCTTCTCCGAAAAGGCCAGCCAGACGCAGCCGGGGTGATAGTGAAGAGGGAGCATCCACGGGACGAAGGCCGTGGGCCGGTGGATCATCGCGTATCGGCCTTCGAACTTCTCGGGGAACAGCGCCACGTTGGCGTCGCAGATGTGCTCGCTGGTGATGGGCCCCAGTTTTTCGACCGTTTTGAAATCGTCGGTGACGGCCAGGCCGACCCGGCGGTAATTGTCGGTCCACACGGGGTTCGTATTGCCCCCGGGCCCCAGACGGCGGATGCCCGCGGCGTAGTCGAGGCCGTTGAAGGAGCGCCCGGCATAGGCGATGTAATACCGCCCCTCCAGATACGTGACGCGGGCGTCCTCGCACCCGGCGTGATCGAAGTCGTCGGGATCGTCCGACGGCGCAAGCCAGGGCCCTTCCTGCTCGGAAAAATGAAACCCGTCGGTGCTTGAGGCATAGCCGAGGCGGATGACGCCGTCCCGGGGTCTCGGGTCGGCGGTGAAGACCATGTGGAACTTTTCCCCGTCGTGAACGACGCCGGGATTGCGGGCGGTGCCCCGCCACCGGACGCCGGGGCGCGGGCCCAGGATGGGATTTCCCGAATACCTTTTGATTTCGAACATTTGCGGCACCCTTATCTTCCTTTTCTCTCGATCAGTTCGGACCGAAGTTTTATGACGCGCTCCGGACTTTCTCCGTCGGAAGAAAGGAGCCGGAGAGATTCGATGACCATCTGCGAATAGGGGACCTGCATCGTGTCGAAGCCCCATTGTTCCGAAAAGTGCGGATAGAGATTGTCGTACCCCGCCACGGCGACGCCCGTGACCTTTTCCGCCTCGAGGGCGCGGCAAACGCCCACGGCAAGGAGGTCGTTGACGCAGAACACGGCCTGCGGACGGCGGCCGGACCGCAGCATCCGCGTCATGGCGAGAAAAGCCCATTGCTCCTGTTCGTGCCGGTCCCGCCGGATCACATCCTTTGCTTCGACGGGAACGGAATAATCCCTCAAGGCCGCCATGGCGCCCCGGATCCGGTCGCAGTAGGTGCGGTCGTCGGGCCCCAGATCGACGTTGAAAAGAACGAAATCGCTGCATCCCCGGGCAATGAGATGCTCGATCATCCGGTAAGCCCCGCAATAACCGTCGTCGACGACGGCGGTCATGTTGGGGGGCAGATCGCCGATCTTCTTCATCACGTAGTTGACGAAAAAGAACTTCTTTTCGGGGAATTTCCGCGCCAGCTCCACGGCGGAAGAAAACTTGCCGCTGTCGAGGACGAGGACGCCTTTGAAATCGAATTCCCCCGACCGGTCGTAACGCCGGATGACTTCTTCGGGAGACTCCGAAACGAGCACGGGAGTGATGCCGAATTTGGCACAGCCCTGAAGGATCCCGCAGTAGAAGACGCTTGACAGCGGGTGACCGAAGGGGGACGCTTCGCTGAATTCCGTCCAGACGGCGCAGACGGCCCGCCGGGCCAGCTCGGCGGAACTGCCGACAAAGGTCCCCTTTTTGGGACGCCTGAAGCAGACGCCGTCCTTGACGAGTTCCTGAACGGCCAGGTACGCCGTCCTGACGCTGATCCCCGCGTTGTCCGCGATGACGTTGACCGCGGGCAGCGGCGTGTTCTCCGGATACTTCCCGCTCCGTATGTCCGAGAGTATCTCGTTTTTCAGCCGGATGTAAACCGGAATTTTGCCGCCCGAAATCATATTTTACTTAAAATGCAAACTGATTTTACTTTGATTTTACCATTAATCTACACCGGCATTTTTCTCTTGTCAAGGCGGGAATGAAAAAAAGCCCCGAAAAAAGCCGCTTTTCTGAAAAGGGATGGCGTCCGTCGAAGAGAACGCCACCCGCGGGCAAAGTGTGCCGCCGAGACGTTTTCGGCCCGCTGCCCGGAGACGTGTAAAACCTCTGCGGCAAAACCGTCACCCCTCCGGTCCGCCCGTCTCCTCAAAACACCGCGCTTTTTTTGAAAAGGGATGGGGGCCCGGGGGAACTTCCCCTGCCCCTTGCCGCAAAGGCGGGGTCAGAGGATGAAGAGGAGACCGCAGAGCAGGAGGACGAGTTCGGCGAGTTTTCCCGCGAGGGTGATGGCGTCGGGGGCGATCGGGGTTTTGGTGAGGGTGAAGTCTCTGTGGATGAAGGCGCAGAGGCCGCCCGCGATGACGGAAGAAGCGATCCCGGCGACGGGGAAGCGGAGGATCATCCACAGGGTGACGAGGGCGGGGAGGATCCACATTTTCCGCCGGTCGGCGGGAAGAAGGGCAAGATAGGGGGAGCCGTTCGCGCCGGGGAGCGCGGCAAAGAACATTTGGGCAGTGCATCCTCCGGTCAGGACGGCAACGCTCCACAGGGAGGCGCCTCCGCCGAAGAGCAGTGCGAAGGAAAAGAGTTCGGCACCGAGGACGGTCAGAGCCGCGATGCAGCCGCCGGTTTTGTCGAAGGAGCCGTCATCGGCGGAAGCACCGGTCAGGCTGTCGCGCCAGGTCCGTCCCGAAAAGAGGCCGGAAAGAGCGGAGACCAGCAGTTTCAGTCCCCGGAAGGAGTCCTTGCCGTTGCAGACGGCGACGGCGGCCAGGGCGAAGATCCCGGAAGCGGCGTAACGGTTGACCCGGCTCAGGTTGAGGATCCAGCCGGCGAGGGCGAGGATGATCCCGGCCAGAAGCCCGACGAGGACGAAACCCGCGGCGATCCCGAGCCCGGAGGGCCGCCGTCCGCGGCAGAGCCCGCGGAGTTTTTCCGGGAAGGGAACGTCGACAAGCATCTCCCACGCGGCGGCGACGCCGCACAAACAGTCAATCGCGCGTTTTCTCATTTT
This sequence comes from Lentisphaeria bacterium, assembly GCA_017450705.1. GTDB lineage: Bacteria > Verrucomicrobiota > Lentisphaeria > Victivallales > Victivallaceae > UBA1784. The sequence continues at coordinate 76,544 of JAFSTC010000093.1, forward strand.
CCGCACCTCGCAATCATTTTTCGACACCTTCCGCCGGAGGAGTTCCTCGCTTTCCGTCCCGGCGGGACAGAAAATCCGACAGACACTTTTCGTAATGGTCCGACATTTCCCGGTACATCCTCGCGGCAAGTTCCTTGCGGTCCTCCCCTGCCCGCGGGGAAAGCTCCGGCATAATATACACGCAACTGCGTATACCTTTCAAGCCCAGAATGCCCCGGACATGGGGCAAAAACGCCGCATTCCCGTGCCACGCCGTGTCGAAGACCTCTCCCCCCGCCGGTTCGTGGAAGACCAGAACGGGCAGAAGGCAGACCCCGGTCTTCAGGGCGGCCTCGAAAGCCGTGGACTTGAAGGGCAGAAGTCCGTGCCGCCCGTCGGTGCTGGTCCCCTCGGGGTAGACCAGCATGGAAAGCCTCATTTCCAGCGTTTCCGCGATCTTCCGGGCGGTCTCCTTCGACCGGGAGCGGTTTTTCCGGTCCACCCACACGGGGCGGGAGAGCGCGGTGAACGGACCGAAAAGGGGCCAGCGCCGCATCTCCGCCTGAGGCGCGAAACGAACGGGAAAGAGCGCGCCCTCTGCCAGGACGTCGAGATAGCCCGTGTGGTTGCTCACCACCAGCCTTCCCGCCGCGGCCGCGGGGTCGCCGCGCACGTCGATCTTCATGCCGATCAGCGCCGCCGTGCCCGCCGCCCAGCGTTTTGTCCACCCGGCTGCGCACAGTACGGCGGAGCGCTTCCGCCGCAGAAAAGTGCACAGAAAAACGCCGCAGGCGATATAACAGGACCAGCCGCCGACAAGCACGATCCGGACAAGACGCCGTACCGTTTCCCCGACCGAAGTCTTCGTCGCCACCGCTTCCGAACTCCCGTGTTTTTTTCCGCACGTCTTTATTATAGACCTTCCGGCGTTTTTTGCAAGGGAACGTTCTGGCATTTTCCGCGATTTCGTGGTATATTAATCTGCGGATACAACCCACAAGGAGCTTTTATGCGGTTTCTGTCTTTTCCGAAAGCGGCGCTTGCGGCGCTGATCCTCGCCCTCTTCATCGCCGGATGTTCCGAAGCGCCCCGGGAGCCCCACGCGGTCAAGGTCATCGCCGGAGCCGAGCAGTGCGCCTTTGCCGGAGAGAAATTCCCCGTTCCCGTGCGGATCATGGTGTTGAGCGAAGTCAAGACCCTGACGGGCGGGAAGAAACTCGTTCCCTGTCCCCACGCGGCGGTGAAGTTTTCCGTACTGCCCGGATCGGATATCTCGGTCCTGCCCGACGAGGGCGTGACCGATGCGGGCGGCGAGATCTCGGTGAACGTCAAGGCAGGGAAGAGCTCCGGCGACCACTATCTGCAGATCACGCCCGCGGGACGGAAGGTCCGGCCCGCGACGGTCCGCTTCGTCATCGGCGTCGGCATCACGGGCGGCAGTTCCGAAACGATCTCGGGCGAAGTGGCCGACACGCCCCTTGCCGTCAAGATCGTCCGAGACGGCCGTCCGGTGGCGGGCGTGCCGGTGAAGTTCGGGATCCGTGCCACCAGCGAGGGGACCGTAACCTCCGCCCAGGTCCTCACCCCCTCGGCGGTGACGGATAGGGAGGGCGTCGCCTCCACCGAGGTCAAAGTCGGCGCCAAGACCGGGACCTACCGCGTGGGCGTGGAGATCAAGAGCCCCGAGAAAAATCTCGTCTACCACAGCATGACCGTGGACGTCTTCGCCCTCAACCCCGTCTCCGTTCTCATCAGCGTCCTCGGCGGACTGGCCCTCTTCATCTTCGGCATGAACCAGATGAGCACCGGCATCAAAAACATCGCGGGCGAGAACATGAAAAAGATCATCCGCTTCTTCTCGGCCCGGAGCGTCGTCGCCGTGCTGGCCGGGACCGTGGTCACGGCGGTGCTGCAGTCCAGCGGCTCCACCACGGTCATGGTCATCGGCTTCATCAACGCCGGACTCCTCAACCTGACCCAGGCCATCGGCCTCATCTTCGGCGCCAACATCGGCACCACCGTCACCGCCCAGCTGATCGCCTTCGACCTCTCGGGGATCGCCATGCCGGCCATCATCGCGGGATTCCTGCTGTCCCTGGCCCGGCCCCGCAAAACGCTCCACTGGTGGGGCGTGGCCATCCTCGGCTTCGGATTCCTCTTCTACGGCATGGAGACCATGTCCGGCGAACTCAAAATTCTCGGCACCATGCCCTCCTTCCGCGAGGCCTTCCGCACCTTCGACTGCACCCCGAGGACGCCCGGGGGCCTCATGCCTCTCGGTGCCGTGCTGGGCGCCGTCGGCATCGGCCTCGTCTCCACGGTGATCGTGCCCTCCAGCGCCGCCGTGGCGGGACTGATCTTCGCCTTCGCCGCCGGCGGACTCATGAACTTCTACACCGCCGTGCCGCTGATCCTCGGCTCCAACATCGGCACCACCGTCACCGCCCAGCTGGCCGCCCTCACCGCCAACAGAGTGGGCAAACAGGCGGCTCTGGCCCATACCCTCTTCAACGTGATCGGCGTCCTCATCATGCTGGTGCTGCTGTACATCCCCTGGGGACCGGAAAAAACGCCCTTCTTCCTTGCGCTGGTCAACAATCTCACGCCGGGAAACGCCCTGGCCGCCATCCCCCAGAACCTGCCCCGGCACATCGCCATGGCCCACACGATCTTCAACGTCACCGTGGCTATCGTGCTCCTGCCCGCCGTGGGACTGCTGGCGAAGATCTGCAACACCCTGCTGCCCATCCGGGACACGGTGAAGGTCAAAACCCTCGAACCCGGACTGCTCAACACCCCCTCGGTGGCCCTCAAGCAGAGCTCCTCCGCCATCCGCATCATGGTGGAGGACGCGTGGAAGATGGTCTCCTCCGCCGTCAACAACCACTTCCTCGCGGGCGAGAACGATCCCGAAAGCTGCAAGCAGCTGGAGGAGGCCGAAGCCCGCATCGACGACATGCAGTCCGAAGTCACGGCCTACCTCGTGCGCCTGACCCGGCGCCAGCTCACCGTGGCCCAGTCCCAGCTCGTGCCCCTGCTCATGCACTGCACCAACGACGCCGAACGCATCGCCGACCACGTGGAGGTCATCATCAGCCTCACCGAGAGGCTGAAGGAGTCCGAAAAGAAACTCTCCGACGCCGCCCTGAACGACCTGAGGACCCTGTGGGCCATCCTCGACGATCAGGCAAAGAACGTCATTTCCGGTCTCGCCGATCCCAACTTCAAGCAGGTGAAGACCGCGCTCAAGGAGGAGGAAAAGGTCAACAAGCTGGCCGACAGCTTCGAAAACGCCCACATCCGCCGCCTGCGGGAGGGCAGCTGTTCCGCCGACACGGGCATCATCTACATCGAAATGCTCGGCGAGATGAGCAAGATCGGCGACCGCCTCGCCAACATCTCCGAGCGCACGCCCGAGATCCAGAAACACTACGTCAAACTCTGACGGCATGACCCGAACCGGAGAACACCATGGAGCGTATCGTCAAATTCGATGAAGTCGTCGAAGCGGCCGCCGCCCTCTGCGGCAAGGCGGCCTGTTTCCTGCCGGAGGACGTCAAAAAAAGCCTCCTCGCCGCCGCGGAAAAGGAGACGGGGGAGCTGGGCAAGGAGTTCTTCCGCCAGTACGCCGAAAACTTCAGGATCGCCGAAGCCGACAAACTCCCCCTGTGTCAGGACACCGGATTCGCCGTCTGGTTCGTCGAGTACGGTACGGATGTCCGGCTCGACAAAGGCGACATCTACGCCGCCCTCGACGAAGGCACCCGCCGGGGATACACCCGAAATTATCTGCGCAAATCCATCGTTTCCGACCCCCTCTTCGACCGCAGAAACACCCGGGACAACACCCCGTGCATCGTGCATCTGAAGCTCGTCCCCGGCGATAAGATCGGTCTCACATTGGCCCCCAAGGGCGGCGGCTCCGAAAACATGAGCGCCCTCAAAATGCTCAAGCCCTCCGACGGCAGAGCGGGCGTCGTGAAGTTCGTCGTCGACACCGTCGTCTCGGCAGGCGGCAACCCCTGCCCGCCCACCGTGGTCGGCGTGGGCATCGGCGGCACCATGGAAAAGGCCGCGATCCTCGCCAAGATCGCCCTGCTCCGAAAAGTGGGCGCCCCCAATGAGGATCCCCGCTACGCCGAGCTGGAAGCCGAGATCCTCGAAAAAATCAACGCCTCGGGCGTCGGACCTCAGGGCCTCGGCGGGGACGTGACCTCGCTGGCCGTCCATATTCTGTTCCACCCCTGCCACCTGGCCAGTCTGCCCGTGGCCGTCAACATCAACTGTCACGCGGCGCGCCACGCCCAAATCGTGCTCTGAAAAGAAGGGAGTCCCCGAACATGACCAAAAGAATCTCCGCCCCCTTCGGTCCCGAAACGGTGAAAAGTCTCCGCGCGGGCGACCGCGTCCTGCTCTCGGGCAAGATCTGGACAGGACGGGACGCCGCCCACAAGCGGCTCTGCGCCCTGCTGGACGAAGGGAAGGCCCTCCCCGTCAATCTCGAAAACGAACTGATCTACTTCGTCGGCCCCTGCCCCGCATCCCCCGGGAAAGTCATCGGCAGCGCCGGTCCCACCACCAGCGGCCGCATGGACGCCTACTCCCCCCGCCTCATCGACGCCTGTCATCTGGCGGGCATGATCGGCAAGGGGAACCGTTCCGCCGCCGTCGTCGAAGCCATGAAACGCGGACCAGCCGTCTACTTCGCCGCCACCGGCGGCGCGGGAGCCCTCATCTCCAAGTGCATCAAAAAAGCCGACGTCGCCGCCTTCGGCGACCTCGGTCCCGAAGCGATCTTCCGCCTGGAAATAGAGGACCTCCCCCTCGTCGTCGCCATCGACTGTTACGGCAAATCCCTTTACTGAGAGGAAAAAGCATGAGCCGTCTCTTCATCACGGCCTGGGGCGACCTCCCCCGGGGCGGCATCTACACTTTCGACGTCAAGGACTCGGGCGAACCCATCCAGACCGCCTTCACCCCCTTTTATCACGCGGGCTACATCGCCTGGAGTCCCGACAGAAAATTCATGTACGTCACCGGGAGCCTCGAAAATTCCGACGGCGTCGGCGCCTTTGCCGTGACGCCCGAAGGCAAGTGCCTTCCCCTCAATGTCCAGTCCTCCGGCGGCCTCTCCTGCTGTCACCTCTGCGTCTCCCCCGACGGGAAACGCGTCTACGCCGCCAACTACCGCACGGGGAACTTCGCCGAATTCCCCGTCCTCGCCGACGGCTCCCTCGCCCCCGCCTCCCGCATCGTCGCCCACACGGGCAAGGGCCCCAACCACGACCGCCAGGCCGGGCCCCACGTCCACTTCTGCACCTTTTCCCCCGAAGGGAAATACCTCCTCGTCATCGATCTGGGCATCGACGCCGTCATGGCCTATCCCTATGACCCCGGCAAGGGGATCGACACCGAACACGCCGTGAAAAATACCGTCACCCCCGGCTCCGGTCCCCGCCACCTCGTCTTCGACGCCTCCGGCAAAAACGCCTACGTCATCACCGAACTGGGCAACACCATCCAGCATCTGCGCTGTCACGACGGCCGTTTCGAACTTCTCGAAGAGATCTCCACCCTGCCCCGCGGCGCAAGCGGCCCGAGCAAAGCCTCCGCCATCCGCCTCTCGCGGGACGGGAAATTCCTCCTCGCCTCCAACCGCGGATTCGACGATATCGCCGTCTTCGAGATCGACGGAAACGGCTCCCCCCGCCCCGTCTTCCATACCCTCTCAGGCGGCTCCAGCCCCCGCGACGTCAACTTCTTTGCGGATGACCGCTTCGTCGCCGCCGGCAACGAAGCCTCCGACTCCGTCTTCTTCTTCGACTTCGACCCCTCCACCGGATCCCTCACTCCCAACGGCTTCCGTCTGGATCTTCCCCGGCCATTGTGCTTCTCTTTTTAAATAAAGCCGTGGGAACCGGGGGAAGGAAAAACTTCTTTTCCACGTGAAAAGAAGTCTTTTTCTTCCCCCGGGCCCCCCATCTTTTTTCAAGAAAAGCGCAGTGTTTTGAGGGAGACGGTCAAGGCCGCGGGGCGACGATCCCGCCGCAGCGGGTTGATATGCCGCGGAGGCGGCCTGTTCAGTAGGGCAATTCTCGACCGGTGAGATCGAACACCTTCAGATCGCCCGGCTCCATGCGGAAGCGCAACGGGGACTTGACCCCGTCTATCCGAAGCACCACGTCGCGAGCGGCCCCGCCGTCATTGAACACGGTGAGATATTCCCTGCCGAAACGCTCGACCAGGACATCCGGGAAATTGCTCCTGGCTCCCGTTTCCGGCTCCCAGCCGGCGAGGGAGAGCTTCGCGGCAAGCGGCGTGTAGCGCCGGAACAGTTTCCGGTCACGGTCGTAAAGCGCCTTCTGCCGGAAATAATTCACGCCCCTGTCGTTGAATACATTGGCGACGTTTCCGAATGCGGCGTTCCTGCGGAGAAAAAACGCCAGTTCCTTCTGCGTGAATTTTTTCATGTCCGTGTTGAGATGCGGGGAGTGGAGCCTGCCCTTGGCCAAAACGCGGAGGAAGATCAGCTCCTCCTTGTCCTGAACTTTCCACTTTCCGCCCCGCTTCCAGTCGGTCTCGCTGTTGAACGTATCGAAGTAAACGGCAAGCAGGGGATTGCGCACGTTGTTCGCTCCGGCGATACGGCCTTTGGCGCGGATCCTCTCCGTGGTCCGGGCGGCGTACTCCGCCTGCATCAGGATCAGCGAAACCGCGGCTTTCCCCGTGACGGAATCGAACACGGCGGGAAACTTCGCCGCCGCGAGATTCCGGCGGTTGAAATCCAGCGGATCGCGCATGTAACCGCCCATGGAGTCGTAGAGTTCCCCGGCAAAGTCCCGCCCGGTTTCATCGTCGTAACTGTTGATCTTTTCGTCACCGATCAGATAATGATGCGTGAAACGGGCGGGAGCGCCCCCGCCCGGCAGGGTGGAACAGCTCCACACGCAGCCGTCGTTCCAAGTCTGACGGGAGAAGGACAGCATCATCCTGCCGTCAGCCGTCAGAAGAGGCGCCTGGAGAATCGCCTGTGCCCGGGGATGTCCCTCGGCCGCCAGTTCCCGAAGCTGAGCCTCGGCCGCCTCCCGGGTGCGGGGAGAATTCTTTTTCATGGGCATCCACCAGTTTCCCGGTTCGTGATAACGCAGCGTCAGGATACCCCGGGCCTTGTCGGACTCCAGCTCACGGAGGATCCGTTTCCGATGGGGCCAGTGCATGCGGCGGGTCTTTTCGTCCCAGACGGGCTCATAAAAGGTATCCCGCAGAGCGATATGGAAATCCTCGGGCTTTTCCACGCCCGAAACTGCGGCGAAGGCCACAAACATGCCGTGCTTTTTCAGCCGGTTCACCGCAAAGTCGGGGAAGAGCCGGTAATAACGGGCGAGAGCCGAACGGAATCCCCAGGCATTTTCGAAGGAAAAATGGACAAAACGGAAAGTGACTTCCTTTTGCTCAGGCACAGCGGCAAAATCGAAATGGATGTTGAAACGCTCAAGCTCCGCATCGTACTCGATCCGGAATTTCACGGGCATGCGGCAGTCGATTCCGAACCCGATCCCCTTCCCTCCCCGGGCGACCGCCCCCACGGGATAGCGGGAAAAACACCCCTCTGCATTGCCCGTGACATTGTCGGGAAAATACTCGGCGTAAATGCGCTGCGCCCGGACCTTCTCGGTGACGTAGGGCGTTTTCAGGAACAGCGCATCCTGCCGGGCAAACGGAACGCCCGCCGTGAAAATCAGACTGCGGTCGCGTTCGACTTCACATCTCACCTTGACGGTATAAAAATCCGCATTCTCCCCCTTTTCCCGGGTACAGCGCCAGGAAATGCCGTCGACGCCCTCCGGCGAGGAAGCGTCAAGCCGCCGGAAGGTCACCCCGTCCATGATCCCCATCCGGGGGATCTCGAGCGCGGCAACACCCCATGCGGAACAAAGAATCAGACTCAGAAAAAACGGTTTCATGAAAATCCCCCTGTCTTCAGATTCAGTAGATCTCGACTTCCCGCAGCCAAAGCGTGCCGGATCTTTCCCGCTCCAGCAGGCGGACGCCGCAAGTTTCCGTCCCGGGCGGCAGCATCAGCCGGCTCTTGTCTCTTTTCCCCGGCTTGCGCCGCTGCTGGACGACGGCCCCCGTCTCGCTGCCGTTCTCCGGCAATCCCTCGCCGCCTTTTTCGGGAAAGGTCACGGGAACATCCGTCCAGCGGCCCTGCGTATCCATAATCTGAAGCGCTGGTTCTTTTGCAGGGGAATCCCACCAGACGATCACCTGACCGACCTTGCGCGGTCTCCCGAAGCGGAAGGCGACCCAGCGGGGCAGCGGGGTCGGAGCCGCGGCAAAGGATTCGTAACTCCAAAACATCCGCCGTGCCGTCTGGCCATCAGTCAGAGGATAGATTTTGTACTGGGGATTGTGTTTGTCAAGTTCTGCAAAATAAAAAGTCAGATATTTTAGTTACTCTCTCCGATTGCCGGGGCGGCTCGACGGGGTTACTCACAGTCGGCGCCCCGCCTCCGACGAGTTGGAGGACCCATTCTCGCCGGGGCGCC
>JAFSTC010000010.1 GCA_017450705.1 Lentisphaeria bacterium
CTGTTTGCGGATCTTCCACAGCTTGAAGAGGGGGGAATCCTGCTTGTCGGCGCCGAAACTGCGCAGACGGTAATCATACAGCATGGAGGGCGCCAGTCCGTGGACGCAGTATTCGGCGGACTCCAGTTTCTTTTTCTGCTCCGGCGTGACCGAGATGCACCGGGGGATCCGGGTGAACTGCAGCATGCTCCGGATGTCCATGCCGCGGATCTCGCGGTTCCAGGCGGACTGGAACGCTTCCGGGGAAACGGCCTCCATGTAGCCCCACTGGGGATTGGCGGCGATGGGGGAGAACAGTTCTTCTCCGGGGATCCAGAAGTCGCCCAGATCGTGGACGAAGGGATAATAGGCATTGTGGGCGTGAACACCGAAAAAGCGGTTGTATTTCTGGTGTATTTTGAGGACCCGCAGCGCATAGCCGCGCAGGTTCAGCGCCCCCGAAACGCTGTACTTTTTCCCGAAGGCGTCGATGCCGCCGCATCCGTGATGGGGATTTTCGCAGTGATGGGCGTGCATGATGTCGAAGTAACAGCCGTCCAGTTCGGGGACTTCCCGGTAGATTTTGTCCAGATTGCAGGCGTGGAAATCGGCGATGGCGGTGTGGCCGCAGCAGGGCTCCAGCACGTAGGCCTCTCCCGTGACCGGCATATGGGCCTCCCAGATGATGGTGGGCCGGTTGATGCACTCGGCGATGAAATAATCGTACTCCGGTTCGAAACGGGAGGTGTGGACGGGCATGCCGTACATCGCGGTCTTGAAACCTTTGGTGTGCAGATCCCGCATGGAGTCCCGGAATTTTTTCGTATCCAGCGGGACCATGCTGACCACGCCGCGGATGTGTTCCGGCGTCACTTTGGCGTACCACGAGTAGCCGGTGACATCGACCACGTCCGAATCCCTGTGCCACCTGCAGCCGTCGGCGATGCCGCGCAGTGATTTGTCGGGATGCTTCGGCGGCGTGGCCTGAAAAACCATGGTGTAATCGGCGGTCTTCGTCAGCACGGCGGGCTTCGCAAACATGTCGATGCGGATATCCGCTTTGCCGTTTTTCCGTTCCACGACAATGTTTTCCCGGTTGGGATCGATGATCCAGTTGGCGTCGGAGCGGCACCACCAGGCCAGACCGTTCTCGATGCCGGTGAGCCACAGCAGGGAATTGTATTCGCGCGTGTCCCATTTCAGGCGCAGCGCGTCGTTTTTCCACGGGGTGTATTCGGGCGTCAGCGCGTAACGCGCCGCGCGCCCGGGCATGGACCAGCACAACTGCAGAGATTTGATCTCAAGCGGCGCCGACGGCGTGAGGACGAGATCGAATTTGTACATGCCGTCGAACCAGACTTCGCCGCTGATCTTCGCCGTGCCGCCGGTGAATTTTCCGGAAGCGGTCAGTTCGACGTAATCGCCGTGATTGCGGCCGAACTGCACGCCGTCCCACGCGATGGGACTGCCGTTGAGGATGAACCGGGGCTGGGCGGCGAGCAATTTCTCCCCGCGGGAGACGGCATGCGCGGGGAGGGGGCCTGAACCGAAGTCGTAAACTCTGTCAAGAACCAGAACTTGTTTCCCGTCGACCTTGACCGGGACCCACGGTTTGGGCACGCTGTGATCGGCGCCGACCTTCAGGCGCAAAGGCGTCAGGTCGGGAATGAAAAGGCTCTTCTCCACTGTGAATTTCTCCGCCTGCGCCCTGAGGGTGTAGCGGGCGTTGTCGGGCAGATCTTCGGGAATGGGCAGATCGACCGTGCACTCCGGCTTGTCGGCGTGAAATGTTTTCGATGCGCAGACTTTGCCGTCGCGGAGGAGGGAGACGGCGCCGTCCCCCCGCTTCAGACCGGAGGAGGAGAAATCCAGACGGAATTCGATCCGGCGTGCCGAGGGATAGATCTGCGTATTCATGACCAGCGGCGGATTCACGACGAAACTGCGGAAATAGGTGTGAACGGTTTTCCCCTTTTCGTCTTTCAGCGTGACGGCCAGTTCGGACCGCCCGGCGGGCAGCGCGGCCTTGAGGGCGTCGATCTTGCTTCCGGAGGCGTCGACAAGCTCCGCGGACGCGGTCGTGCCGTCGGGCAGGAGACAGCGGATGTCGATCTCCCCCGCCCGCAGATCGCCCAGACTTTCGATACCGGCAGGCTTGCCGCCCTCCCGCAGTTCGAGATCGCCGAAATATTTCCGGTCGGCGAATCCCTTGTTCGGTTCAAGGGCGCTCCAGGTGAAGCTGCCCCGGCCGCCGGATTTGTTCGAAACGCAGAAATTGGCGGCGATGCGCGTTCCTCCGCCCAGGTCGCTCAGCGGGATCTCCAGACGGACGGTCCAGCCGTCCTTCGTGCTTCCGGCGGCAGTTTTTGCCTTGGAATCCCATTTGGGATCGCCGTTCAAAGAGTCGTACAGCGTCCCGGCGGGGTTGACGATGAACTGGCGCTGTTTGCCGTCCGCGCCCAGCAGATGGAACTCCACGGCGTCGTCCAGCCACAGCTCCCCGTCGCGGGTCGTTATGTCCTTTTTGCTCCCGGGGCCCGCGACCCGGTAGTCGAGGACGAGAGACCCTTTTTCGAAGGCCGCCGAAACATCCGCACGGATCGTCTTTTCACCCGAAACGGGGATGCTCACGGGCAGCAGGGCGGGCGTGACGGCGAAGGGTTTCCGCACCTCTTTTTTCGGAGGGAAGACCTTTTCGTATTCGTCGCGTATCTCCGCGGGGGAGAGAACGCGGTCGTAGATTTTCAGTTCGTCGTAGGCGGTCTGCCACTCGGGATCGACCTTCCAGCCGCTGAAAAAGTTGATCTGCATCCGCGCCCAGCGGATGGATCCGGGGAATTTCGGATCTTCCTTGAAGATCTTTTCCTGAGCCGATCCCGGCTTGGGCGGCTTGCCGTCCACGTAGAGCTTCATGCCCTGTGCGTTCCACGTGCAGTCGATCTTGTGCCACTCGCCCGTCTGCCATCCGGTCTTGTTGAGGCTTGCGATGCCCCTCCATTTGCCGTTGGCGATGGAAAAGCGCAACAAGTCTCCTGCAATGTCTTTGGTGACGATCAGCCGGTATTTCGTATCGCCCGACCGTAATTCGAAGAAGGTCTGGAAACGGCCCGCCGTGCTCATTTTCCAGTTGACCGGCTTGACCCAGAAGGAGACGGTCCCCTGACGGGGATCGAAATTCCCGGTATTGGTGTACCCGACGCATTCCCGGTTGTCGAGGAGGACGGCATTGCGTTTCCCTTTGGGGCCGTTGTACATCCGCAGCTGGAGCTCGGGCCGGATGCCCTGCGTCTGCGTTTTCGGATTTTTGGCGAAATCGGGGATCGTCGTGTACTTGTCGAAACTTGTGTGCAGCAGCAGTCCCGGTTCGGCCGCCGACAACGCCGCCGCCGTCAGCACAAAAAGAGATAGAATTTTTTTCATGATGTCACCTTGTGCGGGCAGATCCCCGAAAGCGGCCTGTTTTTACTTGCCGCTTGCGGGGAAGACCTTTTCATATCCGGCGCGGATCTCCTCGGGGGAGAGGACGCGGTCGTAAATTTTCAAATCGTCGTAGGCGGTCTGCCACTCGGGATCGACCTTCCAGCCGCTGAAAAAGTTGATCTGCATCCTCGCCCAGCGGATGGATCCGGGGAATTTCGGATCCTCCTTGAAGATCTTTTCCTGAGTC
>JAFSTC010000094.1 GCA_017450705.1 Lentisphaeria bacterium
GTCGCCCACCGCGGTGAGTTTCCATTCGTCTCCGAGGCTCTGGAAGTAGTTCCAGCCGAGTATTTCGCCGCTGGTGAAGTAGCATCCCACGGCGCCATTGACGTTGCGGAGCAGAAGATCCGTCTGGCCGTCGGCGTTGAAGTCGCCGAGGCCGAGGATCCGGGTGGCGTTGTCGAACTGGCCGATGGTCTCCCAGCCCGCGACGTGCCCCGTGTCGTCCGTGACCCACGCGCCGACGATGTTGTCGGTGTTTTTGATATAGACGTCGTTGGTCGCTTTTCCGGCGGTCGTGACGCCCATGCCGAAGATTTCCCAGCCCGCGTTGCGCTGGCTCAAATCGCCCCACGCCGCGGTCTGGTCGTTCTGGATCAGCCACGCTCCCGTGGCCCCTTCCGCACCGTGGCCGGACTGGGTGATGGTCATGACGACATCCGCCCGCCCGTCGCCGTTGAGGTCCCCGGTCATCGCCCCGGTCAGCGGGACAGGCGCTTCGTTTGTCACCGTCAACGTCAACTTATCGGCGTTTTTTGCGAGAGAGTAAGTGCAGTTGCCGGATTTAAGCTCTTCGTCGAGGAAAAGCGTACCGAGCGTCTGATCGGAATCAATGCTGTCGACGAAGACCCCGCCAGAGAAACCGCCGGCATTTTCCGCAAGGATATATTCGCCGGACTGCTGATCGGCCGAGACGGTGATATACATCGTCGTTGTCCCGCTGAATCGGCTGAAATCGTCGATGACCGCGGCTCCGTCGCCGGTACGATACGCGATCAGGAAATCAAGGATGCTTCCCGATTGCATGGTGACTCCGCCGCTCACCGACAGACGATCCGCAAGCAGCGTGCCGCCGCTGAATACCGTACCTCCGTACAGCGTCGCCGCAGAGGCGTACAGCGCCCCGCCGTCGTAAACATAGGAATGTGACAAGTTTCCATTGCAAAGAGCCACTCCGCCCCGCAATGTCAGATAATCCGCATTGCCGCCGTTTTCGATCGTGATCCTGCCGCCGCTGTACACCGACACGGAACCGGCCGAAGCGCCGCTGCCGATCAGCGTGTCGCCGCCGGAGACGGAGGCGCTGCTGAGATAACTGCCGTCAAGTATTTCCAGACGCCCGCCGAAGACATTGGCTCCGTATTCGACCGCGGATCGGGTCGCCGTAACTTTTCCGCCCGCGAATACGTCGGTGTATCTGGCGGAGCCGCCGATGTTGTTGACCCTGCCGTCGGATACCGTTGCGGATTGGTAGTTGCGGCTGAAAAAATTCACCGTTCCGCCCGCCGGGACCGTATTGTAAAAGGAACCGCCCGAAATGTTGAGTTCCGCTCCGGAAGAGACCACCGTGTGCGACAGGTACGTGCTGTTTCCGGCGGTCAGAACCGCACCGGAATGAAGACGGAGATCGTAAAAATAGCCGCGCGACGCGGTGATGTCGTTATAAACGTCGATATCCCGCAGGGTGCCTTCCGCATACAGCACCACGCCGTTGCCGATGGAGCCGCCGGAGATGCCGGAGTTGCTGTCGACGGAGATCATCGCACCCGATACTGCCGAAACGTCTCCGGCATGTCCGCCCAACATGGTCATGGACGCCCCGTCATCCAGCCGAACGTTTTGGAGATTACCGTCACCTCCCCAGGTATCGACAACCAGCGAACCTCCGGAATGAATGTGGGTGTTGCTCAGGTATGAATAATGAGTGGACAGGTATTGAAGTCCGTAAACTTCCGTATTTTCCGCCCGGGCGAAAATCACCTGGGTCCCGCCGGAGCAAACTGTGGTTTCCCGGGAGTACCCGCTGTATTCCACACTTTCCGTGCCGCCGGAGGAAACGATGGTGCGGTATCCGGTCCCGGCGGAGATGATGTCCACGCCGCCGTTGCTCACCACCGTGTCGGAGACGACCCCGTTCTTTACCATCTGTGTGCCGTCGCGCAATACGGTTCCGCTGACCGAGCCGGCGGCGCTCAATACGCCATTCCCGGTCACCACGGTATCGATTGCCGTTCCGTCTTGGTCGATCCGCAGTGTGCCGCCGCCGTCGACCAGGACGCCTGAGACGACCGCACCGCTGGACACAGCCATCAATCCGCCGTCGATCAAAGTTCCGACCGCCCGGCATCCCGAGGACAATATGGCTTGTGCGACAGAATATATTCCCGAACCGAGGCCGCAGACCACGCCGCCGCTCATTACCGTGCCGCACATCAAATATGCAATTGCACAATTGTAGCCGTTTTGCCCCGACGATATATTCACGACACAGTCCTTCAAGGTCGCGTTCGAAGTGTAAAGAGTCCCGATAAAATCAAGACCGTTCACATTTCCCGAGGCGACAAAGTCGCTCATCTTTTCGATGTATCCGCCGTCGGCGAGGACGTAAAATCGGGCAGTATCCCAGCTGTTGGCAACATACGCCCCGCAGTTCACCGAGATACCGACAACGGTTCCGTCGACCCCCAGAAAGTTGTTCACCGTCAAGTCGTACGCAGTCCCGCCGTCATGTACGGTGAGCACACCTCCGTTATTGACGACCGCTTTGCTGACCACGCCGCCGCTGTAGACGTTGATGTATCCTCTGGACTCGAGGATTATGTCGTCCAATCTTGTGCAGCTAAACTGACTTCCGATTCCGACGGTGAGCATATAGGGGTTACCTGTAAATACGGTTGACATACATCAGTTCCTTTCCGTTGAGTCTGTTATGACGTTTTTTTATTTCCGTCCCGAGCTTTGGAACTGTGCGTCGAACACCTGTGACTTTGACCTTTGTTTGCGTCAGCGACGGGGGCGTATCGACAGGCATAACAAACTCTTTTCGTGAAATTGCACGAACTTTCTTTCGATATCAGTTCCGACAGGCGAATCCGTCTTGTCGGTGTCAAAACGGTGCCGCGGCCGGGTTGACGGGGGCGGGCGCGGCCTGAGGCATTTCCTCGGGAAGAGTCCACATGACGATGCAGTCGGTAGTGACCGGCGAAGAGAATGGGCCCATGGGCCGCCCCTTCGACGTATCTTCGTCGCACGAGGTCAGCACGATCTTGCCGATGGCCGTCTTCTTTCGAACCATCTTGCCCGTCCGGCGGATCAGCCGGGGTTTCCCCAGACGGTACACCGTGAAAACATACCCCGGCTTCGCGACGGAACGGGGAATGTCCGTTTCGATCTCACCGTTCTCGACGTCGATGACGCTGAAAGGCGTGCGGCTCACGACCTCGCGGACCGTGGCGGAGGCGACCTGACGGCAGGCTTCCTGCAGCGCCTGTTCCCTGAAATTCCCGCCGCCCTGACGCCGTCCGGGACCGGAGGTGGTCAGCACGCGGGCCGACATGGGCGGCAGATTTTTCGAGATCACGGTCTCGCCGGTCGCCATGTCCACCACCGAGAGGATGACTTCCACCGTGGCCAGCTCCTGAGAGGTGCGGGACAACGTCGCCATGTTGGTGCTGGACGCCCGGGAAAACCCGTACCGGACCACGACGAAAGTGACGCCGAAAACGGGCGCCTTGATCGCGGTCTTCTTCGGAGCCTCGTCGCTGACGACCGAATATGTCTCGTTCTTCTCGAGGACCTTTCCCACATTTTTCGCGTTCATGACCCGGTAGAGGCCGGTCTGGACGAACTCGTGAGCGACGCGGTCCGAGAGGGCCTTGAAGTTGGCCCTCGGATTTTCGGTCTTGTTGACGAATTCCTTTTCGTCGATCTCGATGACCGGCCGCATATCCCCCTGCTGGGCGGGGGCCGCCCGGAGCGGCATCCCGGCCGCGGCGGCCAGAAGCAGAGCGAAAACGTGTGCTTTTTTCAGGAACCGGAACTGCATGACTTGGATCCTTCCTTAAATGTTTTTTACTGGATCAGTTTCGCGGAGGTCCACTCGAAGACGGCGCGCTTCGGCTGCATCTCGGGCTTCCGGAAGTCGCCGACGTAGACCCAGGCCTGATCCGCGCCCACAGGAGCGGCGCCCAACCCCACGATACCGTCCCCGGCGAAGATCTCGTCCACGTGGACCTTGTTGCTCTCGCCGGGCAGAGCCGATCCCTGCCGCACGTAATTGCGGAAGAAGCGGATCCGGCTTCCCGGCGTGATCCCGTAGGCGGAGCCGCCGGAGATCAGCGCGAAGGAGCCGTTGCCGACGGTCTTGATGACGTAGAGCGGCGGAGCCGTTTTCAAGGTGTACTGCCGGAGCGCGGCGCGCCCGGCGTTGTCCACGGCCTGTTTCAGCAGAAGCTTGTCCCGACGGGCCATGCTTTCGTCCGACACGGCCGCCGCATTGAAGGCGAACAGCTGATTGCCCGCGGGGTCGAAGAGACAGACCTCGACCCGGGCCCGTCCCTGGTACAGGACCTCCCGGTTCTGCCGCGACCGGGAACCGGATTTGCCGCCGCTCGCGGTGCTGACGATGCCCAGCGTGTCGTCCACGGCGTTGGACACCGTGTAGGTTTTCACGAACTCGATGGAGGTGATCGCGTAGGTTATCACATGATTCCGGCTCTGGGAGGGACCGGCGGAGACCTGCGGATCAAGTCCGGACGTGACGTTCGCGGCCCGGCCCACGAGATTGAAGTCCCGCATGCCGGTCAGCTGGTCGCTGAGGGTGTTCTCCAGAGAGAGCAGCAGGTCCCGCTTGACGGGGACGCTGATCTCCCGGAAGGAGGCGTTGGTCAGGAACACGTTGGCGGCTTCCGACAGTTTCAGTTCCACGTTGCGGCGGAAGCCCGTCCGGGCTTCATAGGTTTTTTTCGCCTCGACGACGAAGGGCATGTTGTCCTTGTCGGTCAGGGTGTCGCCCGTCATGGGAACGCACTCGTTGAACTGGAGTTGACAGCCTGCGGCCAGCAGACCCGCCGCCGCCGCGGTCAGCGTTTTGAAGAGTTTTCTTTTCATGATTCGCCGAATTCCTTATGGGAAATTGTCATTCTGCCTGCGGTGCGGCGGCGGGAGGCGTTTTTTTGCGGAAGACCAGCTTCACGATGCGCCCCTTGGCGGGCTCGAGGGTGATTTCGCGTTTGATGGTCTGGTAACCTTCGCAGGTCGCATGGAGAAGGTGAAATCCCGTGACCGTCCGCCCGCCGTTTTCGAACTCTTTGCCGTCCAGGTAGAGAACGACGGCATCCTCGTCGAACTCCGCGTCCTTCTTGGGACCTTTGGCTTTGACCGTGAGTTTTGCGGTGAAGTAGCTGCCGATTTTTTCGGCAATCTGCTTCATGAGTTCCTCCTGAATGGCGGAGGCGGGATTGTGTCCCGTGCTTCTCGAGGCGGAGGTCTGACGGAACGAGGAGTCGGCGGCGACGCTGCACGCAAAAAGCAGTTCGCCCCTGTAGTTGCGGATTTTCGCCACGGCCTTGCGGGTGTAGACGGTCTTTTTCACCATCGTGTTGCCGATCTGGACGGTTTTGGACTCCGCGTTCAGGTCCTGCATGACGACGGTGAGGAAAACGCTGGAGTCGGCGACGTCTTCCTGGTCCTTGCCGCCGATGGCCTTCTCGTTCTCCGCGATGCTGGAGTTGGCCCGGTCGATGATGGTGATGAACTGGGAGTAGGGCATGAGATAGGTCTGCAGATATTCCTTGGCCACCACGATGTCGCGGTTGTTGGGATTGCCCAGAATCGAATTGCGCAACTGTTCGTAGACGCGCTCCATTTTACGGTTGCGCCGGGCGATCTCCGCATCCTGTCTCTTGAAACGATTGATCTCGACGGAAAAGGCGACTCTGCCGGCGTGCTTCGCCAAAGAGGGATCGGCGGCCTGAGTCGCTTCGCCCACCCGGGGCACGTCGTCGACGTTGAGCTGTTTGAGGTGTGTGAGGAATTCCTCCGTCTTGGCCACCGTATCGATGGTGCCGACGTCGCACACGAGGAGACGGATTTTCTGGGGCGCAAGGTGCTTCTGAGCGCCGTTCTCCTCCGCGTTCAGTCCGATCCCCAGCAGTGAAAGGCATGCGACGCCCGCTGCTCCAAGTTTTTTCAGATCCATGATATTTTTCCTTCCCTGCCGTTTCCCGGGGAGCGTTTTTTCCGCCGGGGAGCCTGATATGTTTCTCTCTTTGCCGAGTTCTTGTCGTGAACACTGTGCGGATGAAAATCGCGAATCCGCTCCGCGCGGCCGGGATTCTTCCCCGACCGGCTTTTTTTCCGTGGGATATTCGTTGAAAAATCAAAAAATCCCCGGCGGGAGGATAAATCGCCGGCCGGGGATCGGTGAAGCATGACTTACTGACGGGCAGGAGGCATGTCGGTGTACTTGACGGCGGTGCCGTTGAGCGTGACGTGCAGCTTGTTGATCAGCCCCAGTATGTTGTCGTTGCGGAAATCCAGCTCGACATCGATGATGTCGTCGGCATCACGATACTTCTCCAGAGCCGCTTTCTTCAGGGTCTGGTAGCTCGAGTCGCCGATGGAGACCAGGAAGAGGTAGCCCGTCGTCAGCCCTTCGGAGCTGACTTTCCCGAGAACCTTGAACTTGCGGGCGGGATGACGGTCCTGGAGATAAAGTCCGCCCTTCATGTCGGAAACGAGGACGCCGCCGGAGACCGTCGAGAATCCGTTCTGGTTGGACCACAGCATGCCCTGGCAGCCGGTGAGGAGAGCCGTCAGCGCGAACATCGCTCCGAGAACAAACATTTTTTTCATTTCTGGATCATTTCCTTCTTTTTTTCTTTTTTTAGACGAACATCCGGTCACCGCACCTGCGGTGCCGGCGAAACACTTTATATCGCAGGAAAAACCAATGGGAACAGCCGATCTCAAACAGAGTCAAAAGAGCTGTTCCATCTATCCTTGTTTCCCCCGCAGCACAAATTGCAAAAAATGCAATATGCTTTTGATAAACATGTTGCATTCAGATGCATTCGCTTTGACGTCGCATAATGACCATTATGTAAAACAGATTTGAGCTCGCCCACCCCCCCTTCCCCAGTTCCTTTGAGGAGGAATTGTGCACTTTTCTGCTCAAAAAACCGCTTTTGACTTTACAGAATGGTCATTATGCGACATTGCAAC